>NZ_JBFUDH010000003.1:0-547058 GCF_056404815.1 Agromyces sp. P2_B3
ACCGCGCTCCTTGAGGCCGGCGCGAACCGGCAGCGTCCGCTGTGGGCGTCGACCGGGGTCAAGGACCCGGCGCTGCCCGACACCCTCTACGTCACCGAGCTCGTCGCGCCCGGCGTGGTGAACACCATGCCCGAGAAGACCCTCGAGGCGACCTTCGACCACGGCGAGATCGTCGGCGACACCGTGACCGGCGCGTACGCCGACGCCGGCGCCGTGCTCGACGCGCTCGCCCGGGTCGGCGTCGACTACGACGACGTCACCGCGGTCCTCGAACGCGAAGGCGTCGAGAAGTTCATCGTCTCCTGGCACGAACTCCTCGACACCGTCCGCGGCGCACTGGAGGCAGCCCGATGAGCTTCCGCATCTCCGTGAGCGGCGCCGCCGCCGACGCGGTGCGCCGCACCGTGCCGACGCTGGTCGCCGACCTCGTCGCGAGCGGTATCACCGCCCAGGACCCCGAGCTCTGGGGACCCGCCGCCGAGGACGAGGCGTCGAAGCGCCTCGGCTGGACCGAGGCGGTCGCCGTCTCCCGTCCGCTCGTGCCCGAGATCGAGGCGCTCCGCGAGCAGCTCGAGGCCGACGGCGTCACCCACATCGTGCTCGCCGGCATGGGCGGCTCGTCGCTCGCGCCCGAGGTCATCACCCGCACCGCGCGGGTCGAGCTCACCGTGCTCGACTCGACCGAGCCCGGGCAGGTCGCCGCGGCGCTCCGCGACCGGCTCGCCGAGTCGGCGCTCGTCGTGTCCTCCAAGTCCGGATCGACGGTCGAGACCGACAGCCAGCGCCGGGTGTACGAGCAGGCGTTCCGCGACGCGGGCATCGACCCGACGACGCGCATCATCGTCGTGACCGACCCGGGCTCGCCGCTCAACGAGTCGGCTCGTGCCGCCGGCTACCGCGTGTTCAACGCCGACCCCACGGTCGGCGGGCGCTACTCGGCCCTCACCGCGTTCGGCCTCGTGCCGTCGGGGCTCGCCGGCGCCGACATCGCCGAGATCCTCGACGAGGCCGAGACCATCGAGCTCTCGCTCGCGATCGACAGCCCCGAGAACCCCGGACTGGTGCTCGGCGCCGCCATCGCCGCCACCGAGCCGCTGCGCGACAAGCTCGCGATCGTCGCCGACGGCACCCACATCGTGGGCTTCGCGGACTGGGCCGAGCAGCTCATCGCCGAGTCGACGGGCAAGGAGGGCAAGGGCATCCTCCCCGTCGTCCTCGACGTCGACGCGCCCGAGCTGAAGGCCGACCTCCCCGACGTGCAGGTGGTGCGCGTCGTCGACGACGCCGGCGACCAGATCTTCAGCCACCACGACACCGGCGAGATCCGCGTCTCGGGCAGCCTCGGCGCCCAGCTGCTCGTGTGGGAGTACGCCACGGCGGTCGCCGGGCGCCTGCTCGGCATCAACCCGTTCGACCAACCCGACGTCGAGTCCGCGAAGATCGCGGCGCGCGGACTGCTCGACGCGCGGCCCGAGCCGGCACCCGCGGCCTTCGTCGCCGACGGCATCGAGGTGCGCGGCACGCCCCACGTCATCGGCGCCGCGAGCGACCTGGTGTCGGCGATCGACGTCCTGCTCGAGGAGCTGCCCGCGAACGGCTACATCTCGGTGCAGGCGTACGTCGACCGCGTCGCCCACCCCGAGCTGGCGCAGCTGCGCGACCGGCTCGCGGCGCGTGCCGGCCGCCCCGTCACGTTCGGCTGGGGTCCGCGCTTCCTCCACTCCACCGGCCAGTTCCACAAGGGCGGCCCCGCCGTCGGCGTGTTCCTGCAGATCACCGAGACGCCGGCCGAGGACCTCGCGATCCCCGACCGCCCCTTCACCTTCGGTGAGCTCATCGCCGCGCAGGCGTCGGGCGACGCGAGCGTGCTCGCCGAGCACGGCCGCCCGGTGCTGACCCTGACGCTGACGGACCCCGCCGCGAACGTCGCGACGCTGTTCGACGCCGTCGGCTGATCCGCGGAAGGATCCCATGGCCCCGGCAGAGATCTCCGCGCAGCACAATCCGCTGCGCTCGCCCAAGGACTACCGCCTCAACCGGATCGCCGGCCCCTCGAGCCTCATCATCTTCGGGGTGACCGGCGACCTGTCCCGCAAGAAGCTCATGCCGGCGGTGTACGACCTCGCGAACCGGGGGCTCCTGCCCCCGGGCTTCGCGCTCGTCGGCTTCGCGCGACGGGACTGGGACGACCAGGACTTCGAGAAGGTCGTGCACGACTCGGTGCGGCAGTACGCCCGCACCGAGTTCCGTGAGGACGTGTGGAAGCAGCTCGCACGCGGCATCCGCTTCGTCCAGGGCGACTTCGACGACGACGCGGCGTTCGACCGCCTCCACGCGGTCGTCGACGAGCTCGACCGTGAGCGCGGCACCATGGGCAACCACGCGTTCTACCTGTCGATCCCGCCGAAGTCGTTCCCGCTCGTCACGGAGCAGCTGAAGCGGTCGGGACTCACCGAGCAGCGCGACAACCAGTGGCGACGCGTGGTCATCGAGAAGCCGTTCGGCTCCGACCTGCAGTCGGCGCGCGAGCTCAACGACGTCGTGGCCTCCGTGTTCCCGCCCGACTCGGTGTTCCGCATCGACCACTACCTCGGCAAGGAGACCGTCCAGAACATCCTGGCCCTCCGCTTCGCCAACCAGCTCTACGAGCCCATCTGGAACGCGAACTTCGTCGACCACGTGCAGATCACCATGGCCGAGGACATCGGCGTCGGCGGCCGAGCCGGCTACTACGACGGCATCGGCGCGGCCCGCGACGTCATCCAGAACCACCTGCTGCAGCTGCTCGCCCTCACCGCCATGGAGGAGCCGATCTCGTTCGACGCCGCAGACCTGCGTGCCGAGAAGGAGAAGATCCTGTCCGCGGTGCGCCTGCCCGACGACCTGGCCACGGGAACGGCGCGCGGCCAGTACTCGGGCGGATGGCAGGGCGGCGAGAAGGTCGTCGGATTCCTCGACGAGGACGGCATGAACCCCGAGTCGACGACCGAGACGTATGCGGCGATGAAGCTGCTGATCGGCACCCGCCGGTGGGCCGGGGTGCCGTTCTACCTGCGTGCCGGGAAGCGCCTCGGACGGCGCGTGACCGAGATCGCCGTGGTCTTCAAGCGTGCACCCCAGCAGGTCTTCGCCGACAGCCAGACCTCGCAGCTCGGACAGAACGCCCTCGTCATCCGCGTGCAGCCCGACGAGGGCGTCACCATCCGCTTCGGCTCCAAGGTGCCGGGTGCGGGCATGCAGGTGCGCGACGTCACGATGGACTTCGGCTACGGACACGCCTTCACCGAGGCGAGCCCCGAGGCCTACGAGCGGCTCATCCTCGATGTGCTGCTGGGCGACCCGCCGCTGTTCCCCCGCCAGGAGGAGGTCGAGCTCTCCTGGAAGATCCTCGACCCCATCGAGGAGTTCTGGGCGACGCAGGGTCAGCCCGAGCAGTACCGCCCCGGAACCTGGGGTCCGAGCTCGGCAGACGAGCTCCTGCACCGCGACGGACGTAGCTGGAGGCGCCCATGATCGTCGAACTTCCCGACACGACGACCAGCCAGGTCTCCAAGACCCTGGTGAAGATCCGCGAGGAGGGCGGCGTCGTCGCCTTGGGCCGTGTGCTCACCCTCGTCATCGCCACCGCGCCCGGCAGCGAGGAGGAGGCGATCGAGGCGGCGAATGACGCCTCGCGCGAGCACCCCATGCGGGTCATCGTGGTCTCGAGCGATCCGCACGAGCTGCCCGACACGGCGGCACGCCTCGACGCCGAGATCCGAGTGGGCGGCGACGCCGGCGCGAGCGAGGTCATCGTGCTCCGCGCCTGCGGCGATGCGGCCCGCGACGAGGAGAGCCTCGTCATGGCCCTTCTCCTGCCCGATGCTCCGGTCGTCACCTGGTGGCCCGGGGCGGCACCCGAGGTGCCCGGTGAGGCGGCGCTCGGGCGCATCGCCCACCGACGCATCACGGATGCCTCGACGCAGCCCGACCCGCAGGGTGCGCTGGCGCGGCTCGCGTCCAGTTACACCCCGGGCGACGCCGACTTCGCGTGGACGCGCCTCACCCTGTGGCGCGCCCAACTCGCCGCGGTGCTCGACCAGCCGCCGTACGAGCAGATCACGAGCGTGCGCGTGACCGGGGCGATCGACTCCCCGTCCACGACCCTCCTGGCGGCGTGGCTGCGCCTGCAGCTCGACGCGCCGACGACGTACGAGCTCACGCCCGTCGACGCCGGTTCGCACGGCATCCACGGCGTGCACCTCGAACGGGAGAGCGGCGAGGTCGAACTGGTCCGCGACATCCCCGGAATCGCGACGCTGCGCCAGCCCGGCCAGCCCGTGCACGACGTGCCGCTGCCGCGCCGCAACCTGCGCGACTGCCTCGCCGACGAACTCCGTCGCCTCGATCCCGATGAGTTGTACGGTGAAGTGATCACGAGTGGCCTGTCGCTGCTCGGCGATCCCGAGGCGTGAGGAGCCCATGCATGACGAATGAACGGCGGGTGCTCGTCCATCCCGACAAGGCGTCATTGGCGAGTTCCGTGTCGGCGCGGTTCATCACGAAGATGCTCGACATCCTCGACGCCCAGGCGGTCGCCCACGTGGTGCTGACCGGTGGCTCGATGGGTTCGGCCGTCCTGGAAGCCGTCGCCGCATCGCCGGCGAGCACCTCGATCGACTGGTCGAGGGTGCACTTCTGGTGGGGCGACGAGCGGTGGGTGCCCGGCGGTGACGGCGAGCGGAACGACGAGCAGGCGCGCGTCGCCCTCCTCGGCGACCTCGACGTGCCGTCGGAGAACGTGCACCCGTTCCCGGCATCCGATTCGGGCATGAGCCTCGACGAGGCCGCCGAGGCCTACGCGGCGGAGCTCTCGCAGCACGGCGTCGACGGGCTCGATCACCCGATCTTCGACATCACCTTCCTCGGCGTGGGGCCCGACGGGCACATCGCCTCGCTCTTCCCGCACCGGTCCGGCATCCAGGTGACGGATCGCACCGTCATCCCGGTGCGCAACTCCCCCAAGCCGCCGCCCGAGCGGCTCAGCCTCACGCGCCCGGTGATCAACTCGTCGCAACGCATCTGGCTGGTGCTCGCCGGGGCCGACAAGGCCTCCGCGCTCGGCCTCGCCCTCGCCGGCGCGAGCCGTGACGAGGTGCCGGTCGCCGGCATCAAGGGTCGGCGACGCACGGTCTTCTTCGTCGACGCGGATGCCGCGGCCGAAGTGCCCGAGTCGCTCATCGCACGGGACTACTGAGTCGCTCGCACCCGAGCAGACGCGAACGGGGCCAGCCTTCCGGCTGGCCCCGTTCGTCGTCTGCGATGCGGTTCGGTGCGTCAGTCCTGGGGAGCCGACTGCCCGCGACGGGCGCGGAGCTGCGTCAGCGCCTCCTCGAGGAGCGCGGCGGCTTCCTCGTCGGTGCGCCGCTCCTTCACGTAGGCGAGGTGCGTCTTGTACGGCTCGAGCTTGGAGACCAAGGGCGGGTTCTCCTTGTCGCGGCCGGCGGGAAGACCGGTCGACGGGCTGTCGATGATCTCGGGGATCTCCTCCTCGGGGAGGCTCGCCGCGAAGTACCGCACGGTCTCGTTGCCCTGCGCGTCCCAGTAGCTCACGGCCACCCGGTCGGCGTGGAATCCGCGGTCCTGTTCGCCCATCGGTCCCGCGCCGACGCGCGAGCCCCGGATGGCGCTGTTTCCTGATGCCATGGCGTTCCCGTCAGATTCCGGCGTCGAACTTGGTGATGAGACCCAGCACCACGATGCACGTGATCCAGATGAGCGCCAGGATCACCGTGATCCGGTTGAGGTTGCGCTCGGCCACACCGGACGCGCCGAGGCTGGACGTGACGCCGCCGCCGAACATGTCGGACAGACCGCCGCCACGGCCCTTGTGCAGCAGGATGAGCAGCGTCAGCAGGAGGCTCGTGAGACCGAGCAGCACCTGCAGGACGACCTGGAGAATCTCCACGGTGAACCTTTCCGGGCACGACGCAGGGTGTCAGTGCCGACAATCGAGTATAGCCGCACCCGCGGCTCCGCCCGTGGCGCGAAGCGCCTAGGCGCCGACGTGCTTCTTGAACCGGACGATGCTCGAGAACTCGTCGATGTCGAGGCTCGCGCCGCCGACGAGCGCACCGTCCACGTTGGGCTCCCGAAGGAAGGACGCGATGTTCGACGCCTTCACCGATCCGCCGTAGAGGATGCGCGTGGCCGAGGCCACGTCGTCGCCGAGCAGTTCGGCGATGAGCGCACGAAGCGCGGAACACACCTGTTCCGCCTGCGCGGGCGTCGCAGCCTGCCCCGACCCGATCGCCCAGACGGGCTCGTACGCGACGACCAGCCCCTTGGACCCGTCGACTCCTTCGAGCGCGGTGCGAAGCTGCGCCACCGGCACGGCACTCGGACCGTGCGCCTCGAGGTCCTCAGCCGTCTCGCCGACGCACACCACTGGCACGAGCCCGTGGCGGTGGGCGGCGAGCACCTTGGCGTTCACGTCGGCGTCGGTCTCGTGGTGCAGCGTGCGACGCTCGGAGTGTCCGATGATCACGTAGCTGCAGTCGAGCTGAGCCAGGAACGCACCCGAGACCTCGCCGGTGTACGCGCCCGAGTCGTGTGCCGACACGTCCTGCGCGCCGTAGGCCAGCGGCAGCGAGTCCGCCGACACGAGCGTCTGCACCGAACGGAGATCGGTGAACGGCGGGAACACGGCGACCTCCGCGTCGGCGAAGTCGTGCTTCGCGTCGGCCAGCGCCCACGCGAGCTTCTGCACGAACGCGATCGCCTGCAGGTGGTCGAGATTCATCTTCCAGTTTCCCGCGATGAACGGGGTGCGCTTCACTGCCATCCGAGGACCTCCAGTCCGGGGAGCTTCTTGCCCTCGAGGAACTCGAGGCTCGCGCCACCGCCCGTCGAGATGTGACCGAACTGGTCGTCGGCGAACCCGAGCTGCCGCACCGCCGCCGCCGAGTCGCCGCCGCCGACGACGCTGAGGCCGTCGACCTCGGTGAGTGCGTCGGCCACCGCCTTGGTGCCGGCTGCGAAGGGCGCCAACTCGAACACGCCCATCGGGCCGTTCCAGAACACCGTCTTCGATGCGCGGATCCGCTCGGCGAACGCCGCGGCCGTTGCGGGGCCGATGTCGAGGCCGAGTCCGGATGCGCCGAACGGTGTCTCCTCGATCGCGTCGGCCGAGGTCACCACATTGTCGGCGTCGGCCGAGAAGGATGCCGCGACGACCACGTCGGTGGGCAGCACGATCGACACGCCGCGCTCCTCCGCCTCGGCGAGGTAGCCCTTGACCGTCTCGATCTGGTCGGCTTCGAGGAGGCTCGATCCGACCTTGTGCCCCTGGGCGGCGAGGAAGGTGAACAGCATGCCGCCGCCGATGAGGAGCGTGTCGACACGCGGCAGCAGGTGCGCGATCACGCCCAGCTTGTCGGAGACCTTCGACCCGCCGAGCACCACGGCGTAGGGGCGCTCGGGCGACTCGGTGAGCCGGTCGAGCACGTCGAGCTCCGACGCGATCAGGAGCCCGGCGGCGCTCGGCCGCAGCTCCTCGAGCTCGTAGACGCTCGCCTGCTTGCGGTGCACGACGCCGAAGCCGTCGGAGACGACCGCATCGGCGAAGCCGGCCAGCTCGCCCGCGAACGCGGTGCGCTCAGCCTCGTTCTTCGAGGTCTCCCCCGCGTTGAACCGCAGGTTCTCGAGCACGAGGATCTCGCCATCGCCGAGCGCCTCGACCTTCGCCGCGGCATCCGCACCGACCGTGTCGGTCGCGAACGCGACGGGCGCGTCGATCAGCTCATCGAGCCGTGCGGCGACGGGGGCGAGGCTGTACTTCGGGTCGGGCGAGCCGTCGGGCCGGCCGAGGTGGGAGACCACGATCACGCGGGCTCCCTGGCCCGTGAGGGCCTCGAGGGTGGGGACCGACGCCCGCACGCGGCCGTCGTCCGTGATGACCGATCCCTGGAGGGGGACGTTGAGGTCACAACGGACGACGACGCGCTTGCCGGCGAGCGGACCGAGGCTGTCGATCGTTCGCAGGGTCACGGATGCTCGATTCAGAGGCGTTCGGCGACGTACTCGGTCAGGTCGACGAGCCGGTTGGAGTAGCCCCACTCGTTGTCGTACCAGCTCGAGAGCTTCACCTGGTCGCCGAGGACGCGCAGCAGCCCGGCGTCGAAGATCGAGGAGTGCGGGTCGGAGACGATGTCGCTCGAGACGATCTCGTCCTCCGTGTACTTGAGGATGCCCTTCATCGGGCCCTCGGCGGCCGCCTTGTAGGCCGCCTTGACCTCGTCGACCGTGACCGGACGAGATGCCGTGACGGTGAGGTCGGTGATCGAGCCGGTGGGCACCGGCACCCGGAGGGCGAACCCGTCGAGCTTGCCTACGAGCTCGGGCAGCACGAGGCCGATCGCCTTCGCCGCACCGGTCGAGGTGGGGACGATGTTGATCGCGGCGGCGCGCGCGCGACGGAGGTCCTTGTGCGGGCCGTCCTGGAGGTTCTGGTCGGCCGTGTAGGCGTGCACCGTGGTCATGAGGCCGCGCTCGATGCCGAACGCGTCGTTGAACACCTTCGCGAGCGGCGCGAGGCAGTTCGTCGTGCACGACGCGTTCGAGATGATGTGGTGCGAGGCGGGGTCGTACTCGTCCTCGTTCACGCCCATGACGAAGGTCGCGTCCTCGTCGGTCGCGGGCGCCGAGATGAGCACCTTCTTGGCTCCGGCGGCGATGTGCTTGCGCGCGTCGGCGGCCTTGGTGAAGAAGCCGGTCGACTCGATGACGATGTCGACGCCGAGCTCGCCCCAGGGCAGGTTCGCGGGGTCGCGCTCGGCGAACGCCTTGATCGCCTTGCCGTTGACGATGATGTTGTCGTCGTCGTAGTCGACGGTCGCGTCGAGGCGGCCGGTGATCGAGTCGTACTTCAGCAGGTGGGCGAGCGTCTTGTTGTCGGTGAGGTCGTTCACGGCGACGATCTCGAGGTCGGCGCCCTGGGCGAGGGCGGCACGGAAGTAGTTGCGGCCGATGCGGCCGAAGCCGTTGATGCCGATCTTTACGGACACGGATGTCTCCTGAATTGACGTGCGCGAATGCGCGATTCCAAGGTGAACGGATCGGACGGCGGTGTCCCCGGACGGGTCCGGGGACACCATCCGCTACGACAGTAGCAGCAGCCCTGAGGTCTTCTCGCGTGCGGTGGTGAAGCGCTGCTGGACGTTCTCCCAGTTCGCGATGTTCCAGAACGCCTTGACGTAATCGGCCCGCACGTTCTTGTAGTCGAGGTAGTACGCGTGCTCCCAGACGTCGAGCATGAGCAGCGGCACGATGCCCGCCGGGAGGTTCGCCTGCTGGTCGAAGAACTGCACGATGATCAGGCGCTGGCCGATCGAGTCCCAGGCGAGGACGGCCCAGCCGGAGCCCTGCACGCCGAGCGCGGTGGCGGTGAAGTGGGCCTGGAACTTGTCGAAGGACCCGAAGTGCTCGTCGATCGCCGAGGCGAGGTCGCCGGTGGGCTTGTCGCCGCCGTCGGGTGAGAGGTTCGTCCAGAACACGGAGTGGTTGACGTGGCCGCCCAGGTTGAACGCGAGGTCCTTCTCCAGCTTGTTGACGTTGGCGAGGTTGCCCGAGTCGCGCGCCTCTGCGAGCTGCGCGAGGGCGGTGTTCGCGCCGGTCACGTACGCCTGGTGGTGCTTCGAGTGGTGGAGCTCCATGATCGTGCCGCTGATCGACGGTTCCAGCGCCGAGTAGTCGTACGGGAGATCGGGGAGGGTGTAGTCAGCCATTGCTTCTCCTTGTCAGATGCCGGGCGTGCCGGGCTCCTGCCCGGTGTTCCGCGGCCGCACCACCGAGTCTATGCCCGGCCCGTCGGAGGCCGACCGGGGTTGACCGACTGCGACGGCGCATGACGACGAGCGGATGCCGCGGCATCCGCTCGTCGTCTGCAACGTGCTGCTCGTCGTCGAGACGGGCTCGGCAGCGGCTCAGACGTCGTCGAGGTCGGAGGGCAGGCTCGCCTCGGTGCCGGGCACGCCGAGGTCGGCCGCACGCTTGTCGGCCATGGCGAGGAGACGCCGGATACGGCCGGCCACCGCGTCCTTCGTCATGGGCGGGTCGGCGTGGTGGCCGAGCTCGTCCAGGCTCGCCTCACGGTGCGCGAGGCGGAGCTCTCCGGCGTACTTCAGGTGGTCGGGGATGTCGTCGCCGAGCAGCTCCATCGCCCGCTCGACTCGCGCGCAAGCGGCCACGGCGGCCTGCGCCGACCGGCGGAGGTTGGCGTCGTCGAAGTTGACCAGCCGGTTCGCGGTGGCACGGACCTCGCGACGCTGGCGCAGCTCCTCCCAGTTGCGCACGGTGTCGGTGGCGCCCATGAGTGCGAGCATCGAGCTGATGGCCTCGCCGTCGCGGATCACGACGCGGTGCACGCCGCGCACCTCGCGGGCCTTCGCCGAGATGCCGAGTCGTCCGGCGGCTCCCACGAGGGCCATCGCCGTCTCGTTGCCCGGGCAGGTGATCTCCAGGGCGGCCGAGCGGCCGGGGTCGGTCAGGCTGCCGTGCGCGAGGAACGCGCCGCGCCAGACCGCAGCGACGTCGTCGCGCGACCCGGTCGTGAGCTTGTTCGGAAGCCCGCGCACGGGGCGGCGGCGTGCGTCGAGGAGGCCGGTCTGGCGGGCGAGGGTCTCGCCGCCGTCGAGCACCCGCACGAGGTACTGGTTCGACCGGCGGATGCCCGACGGCGAGATGACCGACACGTCGGGGCGAACGCCGTAGAGCTCGCCCAGGTCGCGCGTCACCCGGCGGGCGATCGTCGGCGAGTCGAGCTCGGCCTCGATGGCGATGCGTCCGGAGATGATGTGCAGCCCACCGGCGAAGCGCAGCACGGAAGCCAGTTCGGCGGCCCGCACGGTGGTCTTCGGCACCTCGACCCGCGCCAATTCCTCTTTCACATCGGCGGTCAGTGCCACGTCAGGTCCTTTCCTTCTTCATGTCGCGCGGCCGGGTCATTCACGGCCGCGATCGCGGTGCTTCACGCTGACCGCCACGCCCGGGAACTGCCCGAGTCGCTCGGCGAGCTCGCGGACCAGCGCGACCGAGCGGTGCTTGCCGCCGGTGCATCCGATCGCGATGGTCGCGTGTCGCTTGTTCTCACGCTGGTAGCCGGCCATCACCGGCTCGAGCGCCGTCGCATAGGCGTCGATGAACTCCCTCGCCCCCGGCTGGTCGAGCACGTACTCGGCGACCGCGGCGTCCTCGCCGCTCAGGTGCCGGAGCTCGGGGATCCAGAACGGGTTGGGCAGGAAGCGGGCGTCGGCGACGAGGTCGGCATCGGTGGGAAGCCCGTACTTGAACCCGAAGCTGAGGAGGGTGACCCGAAGCCCGGCACGGCCGGCCTCGGCGAACGTCTCGGTGATGAGGGTCGCCAGCTGGTGGATGTTCAGGTCGGAGGTGTCGACGACGATGTCGCTCGACTCGCGCAACTCGGCCAGGCGGGTGCGCTCGGCGCCGATGCCGTCGAGCAGCGTGCCGTTGCCCTGCAGCGGATGCGGGCGACGCACCGACTCGAAGCGGCGGACGAGCACTGCGTCGGTCGCGTCGAGGAACACGACGCGCACGTTGACGCCCGTGCGCAGGGCCTGGATGATGTCCTGCAGTTCCGAGAAGAAGTCGCGACCGCGCACGTCGACGACGGCGGCGATCCGCGGCAGCGAGGCTCCGGCGCGTTCGACGAGCTCGACGAGGGGGCGGAGCATCTGCGGCGGCAGGTTGTCGACCACGTACCACCCGAGGTCCTCGAGCGCGTTGCCGACCGTGGAGCGCCCGGCGCCGGACATCCCGGTGACGATGAGCATCTCCTGATGCTCGGCTTCGGCTGCCATCGTCTCGGGCCCCCTTCCGCGCGTCGACACTCCAGCCTAGCGGGGCGCCGACACGCCGTCGGCGTGCAGGTGCGCGTGGATGGTCGTCGCGAGCGCGGGGCCGATGCCCTTGACCTCGGCGATGTCGGCTTCGCCCGCCCCGCGGAGCCGCGTGACGGAGCCGAAGTGCTTCAGCAACTCCTTCACGCGCGTGGGTCCGAGGCCCGGGATGTCGGAGAGCACGGTGCCGATGTCGCGCTTGCGGCGCTGACGCTGGTGGGTGATCGCGAACCGGTGGGCCTCGTCGCGCACCCGCTGGAACAGGAACAGCGCATCGCTGTTGCGCGGCAGGATCACCGGGAAATCCGCGTCGGGAGTCCAGATCTCCTCGAGTCGCTTGGCGATGCCGCAGAGGTAGATACCCTCGACACCCGACTCCTCGAGCGCCCGCGCGGCGGCCGCGACCTGCGGCTCGCCGCCGTCGACCACGAGCAGGTTCGGCCGGTAGGCGAACTTCTTGCGCCGCTCGGATGCCGCGGCATCCGTCTCCGCATCGGTGCCGCCGTCGGTGGCGCCCGCGCCATCGGCCGTGCCGGCGGCCGTGCCGGCGTCGGGCCTCGCGAGGTAGGCGAGCCGGCGCGTCAGCACCTGATGGATCGAATCGGTGTCATCGGTTGAGTTCGGGATCGTGAACCGACGGTACTCGTCCTTCCGAGGAAGCCCGTCCTCGAAGACGACCATCGAGGCGACGATGTTGGTGCCACTGAGATGGGACACGTCGAAGCACTCGATGCGCAGCGGCGCATCCGCCATGCCGAGCGCCTCCTGGATGTCCTCCAGTGCACGCGAGCGCGTGGTGAAGTCCGCGCTTCGCCGGGTCTTGTAGAGCATGAGCGCCTGTCGCGCGTTCTGGGTCGCGGTGTCGAGCAGCGCCGCCTTGTCGCCGCGCTGGGCGGCACGCAGCCGCACCTTCCGGCCTGCGAGGCCGGCGAGCCAGTCCTCGACCGCCGGTGCATCGTCGGGCAGTTCGGGAACCACCACCTCGGCGGGCGGCGTCAGGTCCTCGCCGTAGGCGTTCTGCAGCACCGAGTCGACGAGCTCGCCCAACGGCACGTCGAGCTCCTTGTCGACGGTCCACGAGCGCACGCCGCGCACCCGCCCCGACCTGACGATGAACAGGTGCACGGCGGCCGCGAGCTCGTCGTGGTCGATGCCGAAGACGTCGAGGTCGACCTTCTCGCCGAGCACCACGGCGCTCTTCTCGAAGAAGGCCGTGGCGGCCTGCAGTTCGTCGCGGCGGCGCGCGGCGGTCTCGTAGTCCTGCACGGCGGCGGCCGCCTGCATCCGTCGCGTCAGGTCGGCGAGGATCCTTCGGTCCTGATTCTGCATGAAGGCGACGAATCGGTCGACGTTGGCCCGGTGCTCCTCGATGGTCACCTTGCCCGAGCACGGTCCGAAGCACTTGCCGATCTGCCCGGCGAAGCACGGCTTGCCGCTCGCCATCGCCCGTCGGTAGTCGCTGTCCTTGCAGGTGCGGATCGGGAACAGCTTCATGAGCAGGTCGAGTGTCTCGTTGACCGCCCAGACCTTCGGATAGGGGCCGAAGTACCGGGCACCGGGGATCCCGCGCCGTCGGGAGATCATGGCGCGCGGCGCCTCGTCCCCGAGCGTCACGACGAGGTACGGGTAGGACTTGTCGTCCTTGAACCGCACGTTGAACGGCGGGTGGAGCTGGTTGATCCACGTGATCTCGAGCTGCAGCGCCTCCACGTCGCTCTGCACGACGGTCCACTCCACGGACGCCGCCGTCGTGACCATGCGCCGGGTGCGCTCGTGAAGGGTGCGCAGCGGAGCGAAGTAGTTCGAGAGCCGGGCGCGAAGGTTCTTCGCCTTGCCGACGTAGAGCACGCGGCGGTCGGCGTCGAGGAATCGATAGACCCCCGGGTCGGTGGGGATCTCCCCCGCCTTCGGCCGATACGGGACGGTGTCGGTCATCCTCGTCAGCTGGCGACCTCGGCGTGCACGGATGCCGCGTCGAAGATCTCACGGAGGAAGTAGCCGGTGTGGCTCGTCGCAACCCGGGCGACCTGCTCGGGCGTTCCGGTCGCCACGACCTGCCCGCCTCCGGATCCGCCCTCGGGGCCGAGGTCGATGATCCAGTCGGCGGACTTGATGACGTCGAGGCTGTGCTCGATGACGATCACCGTATTACCCTTGTCGACGAGCTTGCCGAGCACCTTGAGGAGCTTGCGCACGTCTTCGAAGTGCAGGCCCGTGGTGGGCTCGTCGAGCACGTAGACGCTGCGCCCGTTCGATCGGCGCTGGAGCTCGGTCGCGAGCTTCACGCGTTGCGCCTCGCCGCCCGAGAGGGTGGTGGCGCTCTGGCCGAGCTGGACGTAGCCGAGGCCGACGTCGACGAGCGTCTTGAGGTAGCGGTGGATCGCCGAGATGGGCTCGAAGAACTCCGCGGCCTCGCTGATCGGCATCTGGAGCACCTCGGCGATGTTCTTGCCCTTGTAGTGCACCTGCAGCGTCTCGCGGTTGTACCGCTGGCCGCCGCAGACCTCGCACGCGACGTACACGTCGGGCAGGAAGTTCATCTCGATCTTGATGGTGCCGTCGCCCGAGCAGGCCTCGCAGCGGCCGCCCTTGACGTTGAAGCTGAAGCGCCCCGGCAGGTACCCGCGCGCCTTCGCCTCGGTGGTCTCGGAGAACAGGGTGCGGATGCGGTCGAACACACCGGTGTAGGTCGCCGGGTTCGAGCGCGGCGTGCGCCCGATCGGTGCCTGGTCGACGTGCACGACCTTGTCGAGCTGGTCGATGCCCGTCACTCGCCGATGCTTGCCCGGCACCTTGCGTGCCCCGTTGAGCCGGTTGGCGAGCACCCGGTAGAGGATGTCGTTGACGAGCGACGACTTGCCCGAGCCGCTGACGCCGGTGACCGCGGTGAAGGTGCCCAGCGGGAACTCGACGTCGACGCCGCGCAGGTTGTTGGCCTCCGCGCCCTGTACGCCGATCATGCGTGCCGGGTCGATCGGTCGGCGACGGGCGGGAATGGCGATCTCCTTGCGCCCGGACAGGTAGTCGCCGGTGAGCGACCGCGTGTTCTTCAGGAGGTCGGCGTAGCTGCCCGAGTGCACCACCGTGCCGCCGTTCACGCCGGCGCCCGGGCCGATGTCGACGATCCAGTCCGCGGTGCGGATCGTGTCCTCGTCGTGCTCCACCACGATCAGGGTGTTCCCGAGGTCGCGGAGTGCGACCAAGGTGTCGATGAGTCGGCGGTTGTCGCGCTGGTGCAGGCCGATACTCGGCTCGTCGAGCACGTAGAGCACGCCGGTGAGGCCGGAGCCGATCTGGGTGGCAAGCCGGATGCGCTGGGCCTCGCCGCCCGACAGCGTCGCGGCGGCGCGGGCCAGGTCGAGGTAGCTGAGTCCGACCCGGATGAGGAAGTCGAGTCGGAGCTTGATCTCGCGCAGGACCTGCGCGGCGATCGCCTGCTCGCGATCGGTGAGCTCGAGGCGATCCATGAACGACCTGGCCTCGGTGAGGCTCAGCAGGCCCACGTCGGCGATGCTGTGTTCGTGGACGAGCACCGACAGCACCTCGGGCTTCAGCCGCTTGCCATCGCAGACTGGGCACGGAACCTCGCGGAGGTACTCGGACCAGCGCGCGCGCTGCACGTCGGTCTCGGCCTGGAGATACTGCCGCTCGATGTAGGGAACGACCCCCTCGAAGCCCGACGAGTAGCTCATCTCACGGCCGTACCGGTTGCGCCAACGCACCTTGACCTCGAAGTTGTCTCCGCGCAGCACCGCCTGGCGCGCGTCGTCGGCCAACTCCTCCCACGGGGTGCGGAGCGAGAAGCCGAGATCGCGGGCCAGGCCGTCGAGGAGCTTCTCGTAGTAGTTGTAGAGGCTCTTCCCCTGCGAGGTCCACGGCAGGATGACGCCCTCGGCGATGCTCAGCGACGGGTCGCCGAGCAGCAGCTCCTCGTCGACCGACATCCTGGTGCCGAGGCCGGAGCACTCGGGGCATGCGCCGAACGGCGCGTTGAACGAGAACGTGCGCGGCTCGATCTCGGTGAGCTGGATGGGGTGCTGGTTGGGGCACGACAGCTTCTCGGAGAAGGTCGCCCACGCGGCGGGCCCGGTCTCGTCGACGTAGTTCACCTGCACCAGGCCATCGGTGAGTCGCAGTGCCGTCTCGAGCGAGTCGGTGAGCCGGCCGAGGACGTCGGGACCGGCGACCAGCCGGTCGATCACGACGGAGATGTCGTGCTTGACCTGCTTCTTGAGCACGGGCGGCTCATCGAGGCGGATGACCTCGCCGTCGACCACGGCGCGCGAGTATCCGCCGGCGGCGAGTTCGCGGAAGAGGTCGACGAACTCCCCCTTCTTCTTCGAGACCACCGGGCTCAGGATCTGGTAGCGGGTGCCCTCGGGCAGCTCCATCAGCTGGTCGGCGATCTGCTGCACGGTCTGCCGCTGGATGGGCTCGCCGCAGACGGGACAGTGCGGCACGCCGATGCGCGCCCAGAGCAGGCGCATGTAGTCGTAGATCTCGGTGATCGTGCCGACGGTCGAGCGCGGGTTGCGGTTGGTCGACTTCTGATCGATCGACACGGCGGGGCTCAGGCCCTCGATGAAGTCGACGTCGGGCCGGTCGACCTGGCCGAGGAACTGCCGCGCGTACGCGGAGAGCGACTCGACGTAGCGGCGCTGGCCCTCGGCGAAGATCGTGTCGAACGCCAGGGACGACTTGCCGGAGCCCGAGAGACCCGTGAAGACGACCATCGCATCACGCGGGATCTCGACGTCGACGTTGTGCAGGTTGTGCACGCGGGCACCGCGGACACTCAGCTGCGAATGGGCATCGAGACGTGAAACTGGCACCCTACGAGTCTAGGGAGACCCACTGACACGGAGTCCCGCGTTGATCGTGCTCTCAGCGAACATACGTTCGATTCGGGTCCCACACCGAGGCGAACGAAGCGGCAGGTGCTCGTGTTTGCTCGCTTCAGCCGAGGTGGCCCGCCTTCTCCATCTGCCGCAGCTCCCGCTTGAGCTCGGACACCTCGTCGCGAAGCCGTGCTGCCAGCTCGAACTTCAACTCGCCGGCTGCTTCGAGCATCTGCTCGTTGAGGTCGCGGATGAGCTCCTCGAGATCGTTGGCCCCTTCGGCGGCGATGCCCTCCCGCCGCAGGTTGGGCACCGGCGACTTCTTGCGGGCGTCGCGGCCCGCAAGCAGCGCGGCCGTGTCGGCCTCTTCGCGCGCCAGCACCTCGGTGATGTCGGCGATGCGCTTTCGCAACGGCTGCGGGTCGATGCCGTTCGCCCTGTTGTACTCGAGCTGTCGGTCGCGGCGACGCGTGGTCTCGTCGATGGCCGCAGCCATCGAGTCGGTCAGCACGTCGGCGTACATGTGCACCTCGCCCGAGACATTGCGCGCCGCACGGCCGATCGTCTGGATGAGCGAGGTCGACGACCGGAGGAACCCCTCTTTGTCGGCGTCGAGGATGGCGACGAGCGACACCTCGGGCAGGTCGAGGCCCTCGCGGAGCAGGTTGATGCCCACCAGCACGTCGTAGACGCCGGCGCGCAGCTCGGTGAGGAGCTCGACGCGACGCAGCGTGTCGACGTCGGAGTGCAGGTACCGCACTCGCACGCCGGCCTCGGTGAGGAAGTCGGTGAGCTCCTCGGCCATGCGCTTCGTGAGCGTCGTGACGAGCACGCGCTCGTCTCGCTCGGCGCGGAGCCGGATCTCCTCGAGGAGATCGTCGATCTGCCCCTTCGACGGCTTCACCACGATCTGCGGATCGACCAAGCCGGTCGGCCGGATGATCTGCTCCACCACGCCGTCGGCGATGCCCATCTCGTAGCGGCCGGGCGTCGCCGACAGGTACACGGTCTGGCCGACCCGCGCCTTGAACTCGTCCCACTTCAGCGGGCGGTTGTCGAGGGCGCTGGGCAGCCGGAAGCCGTGCTCGACCAGCGTGCGCTTGCGCGACGAGTCGCCCTCGAACATCGCGCCGATCTGCGGGACGGTGGCGTGGGATTCATCGATCACGACGAGGAAGTCGTCGGCGAAGTAATCGAGGAGGCAGTGCGGCGCCTCACCGGGTGCTCGGCCGTCGATGTGGCGGGAGTAGTTCTCGATGCCGGAGCAGAACCCGATCTGCTCCATCATCTCGAGGTCGAACGTGGTGCGCATGCGGAGCCGCTGCGCCTCGAGCAGCTTGCCTTCGCGCTCGAGCTCGGCCAGCCGCTCCTCGAGCTCGAGGCGGATCGTGCCGATCGCGCGCTGCATGACGTCGGTGCTCGCGACGTAGTGCGACCCGGGGAACACGGGCACGGCATCGAGCTTCTCGACGACCTGGCCGGTGAGCGGATGCAGGTGGTAGAGCGCCTCGATCTCGTCGCCGAACATCTCGATGCGGATCGCGAGCTCCTCGTAGATCGGGATGATCTCGATGGTGTCGCCGCGCACGCGGAAGTTGCCGCGCGAGAAGTCGACGTCGTTGCGCTGGTACTGCATCGAGACGAACTTGCGGATGAGCCAGTCGCGGTCGACGCGCTGCCCGACCTGGAGCGGCATCATCGCCTTCAGGTACTCCTCGGGGGTGCCCAAGCCGTAGATGCACGACACCGTGGACACCACCACCACGTCGCGCCGGCTGAGCAGCGAGTTCGTCGTGGAGTGCCGGAGCCGCTCGACCTCGGCGTTGATCGACGAGTCCTTCTCGATGAAGGTGTCGGTCTGCGGGACGTAGGCCTCGGGCTGGTAGTAGTCGTAGTAGGAGACGAAGTACTCGACCGCGTTGTTGGGCATGAGTTCGCGGAACTCGGTGGCGAGCTGGGCCGCCAGCGTCTTGTTGTGCGCGAGCACGAGCGTCGGCCGCTGGACCTGCTCGATGAGCCACGCGGTGGTCGCCGACTTGCCGGTGCCCGTGGCACCGAGGAGCACCACATCGGTCTCGCCGGCGTTGATGCGACCCGCGAGCTCTGCGATCGCCGTCGGCTGATCACCGCTCGGCCGGTAGTCGCTCACGACCTCGAACGGACGGACGGATCGTGTGGCCTGCATGCCATCAAGTCTAGGTTCGGCCGCCGACACTCCGGCCGAGTCAGCTCCCCGCGAACAACGGCTACGCGGAGGTGCGCTGCGCCCTGATCCGATTCCAGAGGGCATCGGCCTGGCTCATGGTGTGCGCCAGCGAGCCGTCAGTGTCGATGACGACATCGGCGATCGCCAGCCTGGAGGTGTTGTCCGCCTGGGCGTCAACGCGCGCCTGCGCCTGGAGCGGGTCGAACCCGCGCTGCTCGACGAGCCGCTCGACCTGCGTCTTGCGCGGGGCGTTCGTCACGACGATGAGATCGAACGGATGGTCGACGGCCGCCTCGACGAGGAGCGGGACGTCGTAGACGACGACCGCTTCGGGGTCTTCCTGCGCGGCCCGTTCGATGAGCTTGGCCGAGAGCTCCCGAACGGCGGGATGGACGATGGCGTTGAGCTTCGCGCGCGCCGCCTCATCGGCGAACACCAGCTCGCCGAGCTTCGCCCGGTCGAGCGTGCCGTCGGAGCGGAGCACGCCGGGACCGAACTCGTCGACGATCGCCGCGAGCGCCGGCTTGCCCGGTGCGACGACCCGCCGCGCCAGGTCGTCGGCGTCGATGTGCACCGCCCCGTGCTCCACGAGGCGACGCGCGACCGTGGACTTGCCTGAGGCGATTCCGCCAGTGAGACCGATCAGATACACGCCGACCACTCTATCCGGGTCGAACGCGCCTCTCTCCCGGTCGAACACGACGCCCGGGAGACGCGGAAAGGCCGGCCCCGAGGGACCGGCCTTCCGTATCGCGAAACGCGACTAGTTGTTGCTCGAGAGCTTCTCGCGCAGCGCCGCGAGCGACGCGTCGTCGGCGAGGGTGCCCGCGCCGGCCGAGTCGCTCGAGAACGATGCGGCACCCGAGGTGAACGAGTCGTCGGCCACGGCAGCAGCGTTCGCCGCGGCGACCTGCTTCTTGTGGGCCTCCCAGCGAGCCTGGGCGGCAGCGTAGTCCTGCTCCCACTTCTCGCGCTGGGCCTCGAAGCCCTCGCGCCACTCGTTGGTCTCGGGGTCGAAGCCCTCGGGGTACTTGTAGTTGCCCTGCTCGTCGTACTCCGTGAGCATGCCGTAGAGCGCCGGGTCGAACTCGGTGCCCTCGGGGTCGACGCCCTCGTTCGCCTGCTTCAGCGAGAGCGAGATGCGGCGACGCTCGAGGTCGATGTCGATGACCTTGACGAAGACCTCTTCGCCGACCGACACGACCTGCTCGGCGAGCTCGACGTGCTTGCCCGACAGCTCCGAGATGTGCACGAGGCCCTCGATGCCGTCTGCGACGCGCACGAACGCACCGAACGGAACGAGCTTCGTGACCTTGCCCGGTGCGACCTGGCCGATCGCGTGGGTACGGGCGAAGACCTGCCACGGGTCCTCCTGCGTCGCCTTGAGCGACAGGGAGACGCGCTCGCGGTCGAGCTCGACGGAGAGCACCTCGACGGTGACCTCCTGGCCGACCTCGACGACCTCGCTGGCGTGCTCGATGTGCTTCCACGAGAGCTCGGAGACGTGGACGAGACCGTCGACGCCACCGAGGTCGACGAACGCACCGAAGTTGACGATCGACGAGATGACGCCCTTGCGGATCTGGCCCGGGTGGAGGTTCGCGAGGAACGTCGAGCGCGACTCGGACTGCGTCTGCTCGAGGAGCGCGCGGCGCGAGAGCACGACGTTGTTGCGGTTCTTGTCGAGCTCGAGGATCTTCGCCTCGATCTCCTGGCCGAGGTACGGCGTGAGGTCGCGCACGCGGCGGAGCTCGATGAGCGACGCCGGGAGGAAGCCGCGGAGGCCGATGTCGACGATCAGGCCGCCCTTGACGACCTCGATGACCGAACCGGTCACGACGCCGTCGGCCTCCTTGATCTTCTCCACGTCGCCCCACGCGCGCTCGTACTGCGCACGCTTCTTCGACAGGATGAGGCGGCCTTCCTTGTCCTCCTTCTGGAGAACGAGCGCCTCGACGGTGTCGCCGACGCCGACGACCTCGCTGGGGTCGACATCGTGCTTGATGGAAAGCTCACGCGAGGGGATGACGCCCTCGGTCTTGTAGCCGACGTCGAGGAGCACCTCGTCGCGGTCGATCTTCACGACGGTGCCCTCGATGAGGTCGCCGTCGTTGAAGAACTTCAAAGTCTTCTCGACCGCGGCGAGGAAATCGTCAGCAGATCCGATGTCGTTGATCGCGACCTGCTTGGGTGCCTTGGTCGTTGCGGTTGTCATGTAGTGAATGCTCCGTAAAGGACAGAATCGAGCCCATCGCGAGGTAGAGCGTTATGTTGGTTCCGCGATGGGCATGCGGACAGGGATGTCACACGAGTGACGCTCTATCCTAGCCAATCCTTGGCATAGGCCGCAATCCGGCAGTACGCCCCGCCCGTCATCCGTGCTCACACACCCGTGGTCACGGTCATCCGGGAGCCGCCATCGCATCGATCCTCGCATCGAACGTCATGTCGCGGGTCGCGCGGTAGTTGAGGTGCACGGATGCCGCGATGGTGTTCACCCCGTCGCGCAGGGCGGACGCCGGGATCGTGACCACCACCTGCGGTGCGGCCGTGGTGCGGGGCGCCGCCGTCGCATAGGTACCCGAACCGATGACTCCGGTCGGGAGATTCGAGCGAGCGACCTCGACTCCGTTGACGAACACCACCACCCCGTCGTCCGCGCGAGTCGTCAGCGTGACGCCGCTGAGCACGTCCGCGTCGGCGACCGTGAACGAGCGTCGGAACTGCGCGCTGATCGGCCGTCCCGACGTCGGCGGCGGCACGTCGACGACGGTGACGATGCCGGGAGCGCCGAATCCGAACAGCGCCTTCCCGGCGTTCCAGCCGCGATCGTCGAAGGCGGATGTGGTCCAGCCGGCTGGCCAGCTGCCGCTGCGGTACTGCCAGCGCCAATCGCCTCCCGCGTCCACCAGCACGACCGGCACCGGTTCGGACGGCGCGGGATCCGTCGTCACCACGAGCGTGGTCTCCGTCGACTCGAGTCCCGTCGTTCCCACAGCACGGATGCCGTAGGTGTACGCCGTTGCCGGCAGGACCTCCGTGTCGACCGTCGTGGTGGTCCCGCCGGCCACCGTGCCGAGGGGCTGACCATCCTTCGAGATCGTCCAGCTCTGCACGGGCGTCGCGTCACCCGGCGCCCACGAGAGGGTCACGTCCTCGTGGGTGCTGTCGGCCGTGAGCGTCGGGGGTGCTGGTGCAGGAGGCGTCGTGTCCTGCACTCGGGTCGCGGACATGACCAGCTCGAACGACGCATCCGTCGTGCCCTTGTAGTTGAGGTGGGTGGATGCCGCGATCGTGTTGATCCCGTCGTGCAGCAGGCCGGCGGGCACCGCGAACTCGGTCGGCGTGGCGGTCGCGACCGAGGTCCTCGGCGCCGCGGTGGCGTACGTGCCTGAGGTCACGGTGCCCGTGGGCATCCGCGAGCGGCCGATCTCGACGCCGTTCACGTGCACCACGACGCCGTCGTCGGCGCGCGTGATCACGCGCACGTCACTGAGTTCGCCGGCTAGAGCGATGTCGACGCGATGTCGGAACACCATGCTGATCGGGCGATTGGTGGTCGGCAGCGGCTTGTCGACCACCGTCACGATGGAGGTGGATCCGCGTCCGAGCGGTGCGCCGCCCCGTGCCCACGCGGTGTCGTCGAACGCCTCGGTGTTCCAACCGGTCGGCCAGGCGCCGGGCTCGTAGCGCCAGCTCCATGAGGAGCCGCCGGCGAGCAGCGTCACCGGCTCCCCGCCGGCCGGCGCGTGCATGTCGTACGACAGCGTGAAGCGGCTGTCCGCGTCGTTCTCCGTCTGCTGCAGGTACGGCGAGTAGGTGAAGGCGTCGATCGTGTCGGTCGCGGGATGGAACGTGTAGTACCGCAGCCACCCGTTCCCGCCATTGGCGCGATCCTGGTAGTCGCTGAGGATCTGGTGCACGGGCCGGCCGCACGCATTGGGATCGGTGCGGCGGGCCTCACTCAACTCGCCGTCGTGCCAATGCCCGTTGACGACCATGAAGATGTTGCAGTTGCGGTAGACGAGCTCGTTCCAGACGTCGTTCGCAGACTTCGGCGTCGTGTCGGTGCGGATGACCGTGTTCGACCGGTTGCCGGTGGTGGTGATGAAGCCGTGCGTCGCGAGGATGACTCGGCGATCGGGGTACGCGTCGATGACGCGCTGCGCCCAGGCCAGGGAGTACGCGGGCGACTCGAATTCCAGGTTCACGAGGAGGAGCTTGAGTCCGCCGGCGTCGAGCAGCGCGTAGTTGTCCTTGTTCTTCCGATCGATGCCATCGGGCCCGAACTGGTTCTGCCCGAGGTAGCCGCCGTATCGCACGGAGGCGGAGTTCCATGTCGCGGCGGAGTAGCGGCTCGGCGGGAAGTACGTGTCGTAGGTGCTCGACTCCCCGGTCGTGATGCTGAGGTCGTGGTTGCCGGGGAGCACGGAGCTCGGGACGCCCGCCGTGTCGAGGATGGCCATCGACCGGCTCGCGCGAGCCCACTGGTTGACGTTCGGCCAGGATTCGACGAGGTCGCCGAGATGGATCGCGAACTTGGTGTGCAGCTGGTCGCGCTGGTCGACGATCCACTGCGTCTGCTGGTCGAAGATGGCGTCGATGCCGCCAGTGTTCGTGTAGCCCTGCGTGTCGGGGATCACCACGATGGTGAAGTCGTCCTCCGCGGCGACCGCGGTGTCGGTCGGCATGAGCATGAGCGCCGCGAGCGAGGCGGTGGCGGCAAGCGATGCCGCCACCAACCGTCGCGATCGGGAAACGCGTCCAACTCGGGTCATCGGAACTTCCAGCACGAGCCGCGGGCCGGCTCGACATGGCTAGGTCTACGCCGACCTCAGCGTGTCCGCCAACCCCCGAACGGGGGCGGCGGCTCACGCGCACTCAGCCGAGCAGCGCGCCACGCAGCGTGTCGAGGCCGACGCCGCCGAGGTCGAGCGCGCGACGGTGGAACTCGCGGATGTCGAACCGGTCGCCCTCACGCCGCGCCACCTCGTCGCGCAGCTGCTCCCAGATCCGCTGGCCGACCTTGTACGACGGGGCCTGCCCGGGCCAGCCGAGGTAGCGGTTCACCTCGAAGCGCACGAACCCCTCGTTCATGTTCACGTTCTCGGAGAGGAACTCGAACGCGTACTCCCCCGTCCACCGGCCGGTGCCGTCGGGCCGCTGCTTGCCCAGGTGCACGCCGATGTCGAGCACCACGCGAGCCGCGCGCATGCGCTGGCCGTCGAGCATGCCGAGCCGGTCGGCGGGATCGTCGAGGTAGCCCAGGCCCTCCATGAGGCGCTCGGCGTACAGCGCCCAGCCCTCGGCGTGGCCCGACGTGCCGGCGAGTTGACGCCGCCAGGTGTTGAGCTTGCCGCGGTTCACGACGGCCTGGCCGATCTGCAGGTGGTGGCCGGGGACGCCCTCGTGGTAGACGGTGGTGAGCTCGCGCCAGGTGTCGAACTCGGTGACGCCCTCGGGCACCGACCACCACATGCGGCCCGGTCGGGTGAAGTCGTCGCTCGGCCCGGTGTAGTAGATGCCGCCCTCCTGCGTGGGCGCGATCATGCACTCGAGCGTGCGGATCTCCTCGGGGATGTCGAACTGCGTGGCGCCGAGCTCCGCGACCGCCCGATCGCTGGTCTCCTGCATCCAACGCTGCAGCGCGTCGGTGCCGTGCAGCTTGCGCGAGGGGTCGCCGTCGAGGTGGGCGATCGCCTCCGCGACGGATGCCCCGGGCAGGATCTCGTTCGCGATGGCCTCCTGCTCGGCCACCATGCGGGCGAGCTCCTCGATGCCCCACTCGTAGGTCTCGTCGAGGTCGATGACGGCCCCGAGGAAGTGCCGCGACTGCAGGGCGTAGATCTCGCGCCCCACGCCGTCGCGCTCTCCCGCGATCGGCTGGAGCTCCCGTTCGAGAAACGCGGCCAGTTCGCCGTACGCGGCAGCGGCACCGGATGCCGCACGCTCGAGCTCTCGGTGCAACGACTCGGGAAGCTCGCCCTCGCCGGCCTTCGCCTGCTCGGCGAACGTGGCGAAGAACCCGTCGGCCTTGGCGATGCGATGGGCCTGCGCGGCGACCTCGCGCACCTGCCGGACGGCCGGCACGACGCCCTCGGCGCCGCCCGCACGCAGCGTGGCGACGTACCCGTCGATCGCGGCGGGCACGGCGCCGAGACGCGCGGCGATGCGCTCCCAGTCGTCGCGCGAATCGGTGGGCATGAGGTCGAACACCTCACGGACCTCCTGCGCGGGGCTCGCGATGACGTTGAGGTCGCGCAGGTGCAGCTTCGCGTCGTGGCTCTCGAGGGCGAGCGCGAGCTCGCTGCCGAGGTCGGCGACGGTGATGCGGTCGATATCGTCGACCGGTTCGGCCGCGCGAAGCGCCGCGAGCGCTGCACGCGTCGCTTCGATCGACCGGGCGTGGCCATCGGGCGAGTAGTCGGCGAGTCGGTCGTCGGCCGATGGCCGCCCGATGTACGTGCCCACTGCGGGGTTCAGCTCGACGAGTGTGTCGACCCACCCCTCTGCGATGCGATCGACGTCGGACGGGATGCGCTCACTCGATGCCATGGGTCGAGCCTATGACACCCCGGTGACCCTCGCCGAGGCCGCCCGAACGCGAGCACCGGCGATGCATGCCGACAGGCGCATGCGCCCACGCCCGCGGTCAGTGCGCCGCGTCGTCCCAGTTCGAGCCGCGGCCGATCTGCACGTCGAGCGGCACGAGCAACTCGGCGGCATTGGCCATTCGGTCGCGGACGACCTGCTCCAGCACGTCGGACTCGCCGTCGGCGACCTCGAAGATGAGCTCGTCGTGCACCGTCATGAGCATCCGGCTCTCGAGGCCCTTCGCAGCGATGTCGGCCTCGACGCTCGTCATCGCGATCTTCATGATGTCGGCGGCCGAGCCCTGGATCGGGGAGTTCAGCGCAGCGCGTTCGGCGTTCTCGCGGAGCACGCGGTTGGGGCTCGACAGGTCTGGGAACGGCCGCCGGCGCCCGAAGATGGTCTCGGTGTACCCGTCGACCTTCGCCTGCTCGACGACGCCCCTCAGGTAGTCGCGCACGGAGCCGAAACGCTCGAAGTACTCGCGCATGAGCTGCTGGGCCTCGGCCCGGTCGATGCGCAGCTGCTTCGACAGTCCGAACGCGCTCAGCCCGTAGGCGAGGCCGTATGACATCGCCTTGACCTTCGTGCGCATGAGCGACGTCACATCGGAGGGCTCGACGGAGAACACCCGTGCGCCGACGAAGCGGTGCAGGTCTTCGCCGGCGTTGAACGCCTCGATGAGGCCGGGGTCGCCCGAGAGGTGGGCCATGATCCGCATCTCGATCTGCGAGTAGTCGGCCGTCAGCAGCTCGGTGTACTCGGGTCCGTGACGGAACGCCTTGCGGATCCGGCGGCCGTCCTCGGTGCGGATGGGGATGTTCTGCAGGTTCGGGTCGTTCGACGACATGCGCCCCGTGGCCGCACCGATCTGCCCGTAGGACGTGTGGATGCGGCCGTCGGCGGCGATCGACTTGTCGAGCGACTCGACGATCTGGCGCAGCTTCGTCACGTCGCGGTGCTCGAGGAGGTAGCCGAGGAAGGGGTGCGGATTGGACTCCTGCAGATCGGCCAGGGCACTCGCGTCGGTCGTGTAGCCGGTCTTGGTGGAGCGGGTCTTGGGCATGCCGAGCTGCTCGAAGAGCACCTCCTGCAGCTGCTTGGGCGACCCGAGGTTCACCTCGCGACCGATCTCGGCGTAGGCCGCCTGCGCGAGCGCCAGGGCACGCGAACCGAGCTCGGACGAGAGGGAGGCGAGCTCGGCGTGGTCGACCGTGACGCCACGCAGCTCCATCGCGGCGAGCACCGGCACGAGCGGCATCTCGACCTCGGCGAGCAGGCGGCGGGAGTCCTCGGAGAGCGCGCGCAGCACCACGGGCGCGAGCCGGAGCGTGTACCAGGCGTACTCGGGAGCGCCCGCGTCGCTTCCCTCCTCGGGAACGAGCAGCGAGGGGTCGGCCTGCGGGACGGTCTCACCGAGGTGGAAGGACACGAGGTCGGCCAGCGACTTCTCCGGCAGGATCGGCCGGATGAGCCACCCGGCGACGAGCGTGTCGAGCACGAGGCCCGCGACCGGGAGGCCCGATCGCGCGGCCGCCTTGAGCTGCGCCTTGGCGTCGGTCATGATCTTGGGCGCCTCACCGGCGAGCCAGGCTTCGAATGGCGCCGCGTCGGCGGCACCGGCCTGCCAGGCGAGCTGCACCGTCTCGTCGGAGGCGGCGATGCCGGCCCCGATCACGCGCCCGTCGACGATCTCGAGGCTCAGTCCGAGTCCGGCGGGTTCAGCGGCCGTCGCGCGCTCCAGCCACGATGCGAGCGCTTCACCGCCGAGCCGCTGCGGCGACGGAGCGATCGGTGCGGGAGCGGAGGCGATCTCTTCGACGGCGGGGGCGGATGCCGCGGGCGAACCGGTGCCGGCGGCGACACGCCCGCCGCCGTTGCCGTTGAGGTCACCGGCGGCGAGCTTCGTGAGCCGCTCGAGGAGCGTGCGGAACTCGAGGCGCTCGAAGAGCGGACGCACCGACTCCACGTCGATCGGCTTCGCCTCGAGCTCGTCGAGCACGACCTCGAGCGGGACGTCGCGCACGAGCCGGTTGAGCCGGCGGTTGCGCTCGGCGTTCTCGCGCTGGTCGCGCAGGTTCTGCCCGGCGACGCCCTTGATCTCGTCGGCGTGCGCGAGGATGCCCTCGAGGTCGCCGTAGAGGCCCAGCCACTTCACCGCGGTCTTCTCGCCGACCTTCGTGATGCCGGGCAGGTTGTCGCTCGTCTCGCCCACCAGGGCGGCGACGTCTGGGTACTGCTCGGGGCGGATGCCGTAGCGCTCGATCACCGCGGCGGTGTCGTAGCGCTTGAGCTGCGACACGCCCTGCGTGTTGGGATAGAGCAGCGTCACGTCGTCGTCGACGAGCTGGATGGTGTCGCGGTCGCCCGAGACGAGCAGCACGCGGTAGCCGTCGGCCGACGCCTGCGTGGCGAGGGTCGCGAGGATGTCGTCTGCCTCGAAGTCCTCCTTCTCGATGGTGCGGATGCCCATCGCCTGGAGCGCCTCCTGCAGGAGCGGCACCTGGCCCTTGAACTCCACGGGCGTCTCGCCCCGGTTGCCCTTGTACTCGGCGTACTCCCGCGTGCGGAAGGACTGGCGCGACATGTCGAACGCGACCGCGAGGTGCGACGGCTTCTCGTTGGCCAGCAGCAGCAGCAGCATCGACAGGAACCCGTGGATGGCGTTCGTGTGCTGCCCGTCACGGGTGGAGAAGCTGTCGACCGGAAGGGCGTAGAAGGCCCGGAAGGCCAGCGAATGGCCATCGATCACGAGAAGGGTGGGCTTGTCTGCGTCCGGCACCCCCCAAGCCTACAAGCGGCCGCCGACACCGATTCGCCGCCGTGGACGCCCGCACCAGGGGCGGCGGCGCGGCGGCGGAAGACGACGGATGCCGCGACGAGCAGGTCGTCGCGGCATCCGGAATTCGGGGGTCTGTGCGCTACTTCTTCGGCGCCAACTGCTCGATGATCGCCTGCGAGACGTCCTTCATGGTGAGGCGGCGATCCATCGACGCCTTCTGGATCCAGCGGAACGCCTCGGGCTCGGTGAGGCCCATCTTCTCGTTCAGCAGGCCCTTGGCCCGGTCGACGAGCTTGCGGGTCTCGAACCGCTCGACGAGGTCGCCGACCTCCGCCTCGAGCGCGATGATCTGCGCGTGGCGGGCGAGTGCGATCTCGATCGCCGGCAGCAGGTCGTTGGGCGTGAACGGCTTGACGACGTAGGCCAGCGCACCCGCCTCGCTCGCCCGCTCGACGAGCTCCTTCTGGCTGAACGCCGTGAGGAGCACGACGGGCGCGATGTGGCCCTTCGAGAGCCGCTCGGCCGCCGAGATGCCGTCGAGCTGCGGCATCTTCACGTCCATGATGACGAGGTCGGGGCGCAGCTCGGTCGCGAGCGCCACGGCGGTCTCGCCGTCTCCGGCCTCGCCGACGACCTCGTAGCCGTTGTCGCGGAGGATCTCGACGATGTCGAGGCGGATGAGCGACTCATCCTCCGCGACGACGACGCGGCGCGGCGCGGGCGGCTGGGTCTCTTCGCTGTCAGTCACGCAGGAAAGCCTACGGTATTCTGAGCGAGGCCTCTGGCCGGTGTGGCGGAATGGCAGACGCGGAGCACTCAAAATGCTTTGCCCGAAAGGGCGTGTGGGTTCGACCCCCACCACCGGCACCGTCTGGCGTGAGCCGCCTGTGCGCGACGCGGCATCCGCACACCTCACCCCTGGGCGGTCAATCCTCACGAGCGGGCGGATGCTGCGTGCCGCGATGGATCTCGTAGAGGCGCGCGTGACCGGGCGAATCCGGGTCGTCGACGATGGGCTGGTCGGCCATGAAGAGCCGGATCAGGTGCGCCAGCTCGCCCGAGTGGCTGAAGTTGATGGCGTGCGCCGCCCCCTCGATCTTCACGATGAGCACGTGGTTGTCGGTCTGGCTCGCCACCTCCTGCACGCGCTCGGGCCCGGGCATGAGCGGATCGCGGTCGCCGAGCACCGCGAGCGTGGGGATGTGCATCGCCAGCATGCGCTCGAGCGAGGGGTACTGCGTGAGCGCCTTGAACATGCGCACGGTGCTCGGCACGCCGAATCGCAGGTAGTCGGGGGTCACCACGCGCATCAGCTGCGGCGGCTCGCGCGTGCCGTCGCGGCTGATCTGGCCCATCGCCCGGCGCAGGGGCTGGTTGAAGATGCCGCCGGCCGGAGACACGAGCACCGCCCGCTCGAGGCGCTCGGGATAGTGGTACGCGAACTCGCAGATCACCGGGCAGCCCATGGAGTTGCCGACGAGGGTCACGCGTTCGATGCCGCGGTCGTCGAGGAACCGCGCTGCCGCGTGCGCGAGGTCGGGCACGTCCAGCGCGTCGGCCGCCTTGCCGCTGCGACCGAACCCGGGAAGGTCGGGCACGAGGGTGTGGAAGTCGTCGGCGAGCCGCTCTGCGGTGGGAAGCAGGTAGCGACCCGACAGCCCGAACCCGTGCACGTGCATCATCACCGGTGCTCCGGGCGGCGGGACAGGTGACTCCCGGTAGAACACGTCGATGCCGTCGATGGTCGTCCACCGCTCGGCGAGCGTCGTGGAGGGACGCTTCGGCGCACGGCGCGCACGGCGCTCACGGCCGGCGGTTGCACTCGATCCGGTCGACATCATGCGCTCCTGCCCGTCAGCACGACCCCCATGACGGAAGTCTGGCACGGAGGTGCGGCGTCACGCATCCACGACATACGCACGACGGCCCGGTCGCTCCCTCGGAGCGCCGGGCCATCGGACGGCGAGCGGCTAGAGCACCTCGCCGACGACGTGCACGCGCACGTCGTTGGTGGTGCCGGGGATGCCGGGAGGGGAACCGGAGATGATGACGACCTTCTCGCCGTTCACGGCCTTCCCGGTCTTGGCGAGCACGACGTCGACCTGGCCGACCATCTGGTCGGTGTGGGTGACGCGGTCCACCACGTAGGACTCGACGCCCCAGTTCAGCGCCATCCGCCGCCGGATCGCGGGATCGGGCGTGAAGGCGATGATCGGGATGACCGAGCGGATACGCGACATCCGGCGAACCGACTCACCGGTCTCGGTGAACACGCACAGGTACTTCGCCTCGACGAAGTCGGCGACCTCGACCGCTGCGAGGGTGATCGCGCCGGCCTGCGTTCGGGGCTTGGTGCCGAGCGGCAGGATGCGATCCAGCCCGTGCTCCTCGGTGGACTCGACGATGCGCGCCATGGTCTTCACCGTGATGACGGGGTACTCCCCCACGCTGGTCTCGCCCGAGAGCATGACCGCGTCGGCGCCGTCGAGCACCGCGTTGGCGACGTCGGAGGTCTCGGCGCGCGTCGGCACCGGGCTGTGGATCATCGACTCGAGCATCTGCGTCGCCACGATGACCGGCTTCGCCAGGCGGCGGGCGATCTCGACCGCGCGCTTCTGCACGATCGGCACGGCCTCGAGGGGCAGCTCGACGCCGAGGTCGCCGCGCGCGACCATGATCGCGTCGAACGCCTCGGTGATCTCCTCGAGTGCGTCGACGGCCTGCGGCTTCTCGATCTTCGCGATCACCGGCACGCGACGGCCGACCTCGGCCATGATCTCGTGCACGCGATCGATGTCGCTCGCGTTCCGCACGAAGGAGAGCGCGATGAGGTCGGCGCCGAGTTCGAGGCCCCAGCGCAGGTCGGCCTCGTCCTTCTCGGACAGCGCCGGCACGTTGACTGCGACGCCGGGCAGGTTGATGCCCTTGTTGTTCGAGACCGGTCCGGCCACGATGACGCGGGTGGTCACGACGGTGCCGTCGGTCTCGACGACCTCGACTCGCACCTTGCCGTCGTCGATGAGGAGGAAGTCACCGGGCTTGACGTCCTGGGGAAGTCCCTTGAACGTCGTGCCGACGAGCTCCTTCGTGCCCACGACGTCTTCGGTCGTGATCTTGAAGATGTCGCCCTCGGCGAGCTCGTGCGGGCCGTTCGCGAACTTGCCGAGCCGGATCTTCGGGCCCTGCAGGTCGACGAGCACCGCGACGGCGCGACCCGAGTCGTTCGCCGCCTTCCGCACGTTCTGGTAGACGCCCTCGTGGACGTCGTAGCTGCCGTGGCTGAGGTTCATCCGTGCCACGTCGATGCCCGCATCGACGATCGCCCGGATCTGCTCATAGCTCGATGTCGCCGGCCCGAGGGTGGCGACGATCTTCGCTCGTCTCATCTGGTGTGTGCTCCCGTGTTCCGCGCCGCAGCGCTGGGTTGTGGTCGTGCGACGCGCCGTCGGCGCGCGCTGGGTCTAGATCGCGAAGGCGCGGGCGTGCGCCGGGATCGGGCTGGGCAGGTCGGTGTCGCCTTCAAGGTACCGGTCGACGGCGGATGCCGCAGCGCGGCCCTCGGCGATGGCCCACACGATGAGCGACTGGCCTCGTCCGGCGTCGCCGGCGACGTACACGCCGGGCTGCGACGTCGAGTAGTCGCCGTCGCGCGCGATGTTGCCCCGGTCGGTGACCGGGAGCTGCAGCTGCTCGTCGAGCTCGCGAGTCTCGGGGCCGGTGAACCCGAGGGCCAGGAGCACGAGGTCCGCGGGGATCTCGCGCTCCGTGCCGGCCTTGGGCACGCGACGGCCGTCGAGGTACTCGGTCTCGGCGACGCGGATCGCGCGCACCTCGCCGGCGTCATTCGCGAGGAACTCGACCGTCGACGCGAGGTAGTGGCGGTTGCCGCCCTCCTCGTGGGCGCTCTGCACCTCGAAGACGGTCGGATGCATCGGCCACGGCTGCTCGGCCGGACGCGTCGTGCCCGGCTCCTTGCCGATGGCGAGGTTGGTGACCGACAGCGCACCCTGCCGGTGGGCCGTGCCGATGCAGTCCGCGCCGGTGTCACCGCCGCCGAGGACGACGACGTGCTTGCCCTCGGCGCTGATCTGGTCGAAGACCTGGTCGCCGGCGAGGTGGCGGTTGGACTGCGTGAGGTACTCCATGGCGAAGTGCACGCCGGGCAGGTCGCGGCCCGGGATCGGCAGGTCGCGCGGCACCATGGCCCCCGTCGCGACGACGACCGCGTCGTACCGCTCCCGCAGTTGCTCCCACGTGATGTCCACGCCGATGTTGACACCCGCGCGGAAGCGGGTGCCCTCGGCGGTCATCTGCGCGAGCCGCAGGTCGAGGTGCTTCTTCTCCATCTTGAAGTCGGGGATGCCGTAGCGCAGGAGACCGCCGATGCGGTCGTCGCGCTCGAAGACCGCCACCGTGTGCCCGGCCCGCGTGAGCTGCTGCGCGGCCGCCAGGCCGGCGGGTCCCGACCCGACGACCGCGACCGTCTTGCCGGTGAGGCGTCCGGGGGGCTGCGGCTGCACCCAGCCGTTGCCGAACGCCTGGTCGATGATCGAGACCTCGACCTGCTTGATGGTCACGGCGGGCTGGTTGATGCCGAGCACGCACGCCGACTCGCAGGGCGCCGGGCACAGCCGGCCCGTGAACTCGGGGAAGTTGTTCGTCGCGTGCAGGCGCTCGATCGCCGCGCGGCCCTCGCCACGCCACATGAGGTCGTTCCACTCGGGGATGAGGTTGCCGAGCGGGCAGCCCTGATGGCAGAACGGGATGCCGCAGTCCATGCAACGTCCGGCCTGCCGGCGGAGCTGGGCGGGGTCGCCCTGCTCGTAGACCTCTTTCCAGTCCATGATGCGCACCGGCACGGGACGCCGCTTGGGCAGCTCGCGCTCGGTGACCTTCAGAAAGCCCTTCGGGTCAGCCACCCGTCACCTCCATGCGTTCGACGAGCAGTGCTCGGTTCGGGGAGAAGTCGTCGATGCCGATGGGCATCGCGGATGCGTCAGCCACCGGTCACCTCCAGGATCCGCGTCCACACGACGTCGCCGTCGGGGTCCAGCCCCTCGTCGACGGCGCTCTGCCGCGTGCGGAGCACTGCCGCGTAGTCCCGCGGCAGCACCTTGGTGAAGCGGTCGAGCGCGGCATCCCCCTCGGCGAGGATCCTGGCGGCGACCGCGGAGTCCGTGGTCTCGAGGTGCTGCTCGAGCAGGTCGCGCACGATCTCGCGGTCGGCGCTGCCGAGCGGGTGCAGCTCGAGCTCACCCGAGCTCAGCGACTCCCGGTTCACCCGGTCCTCGTGGAGGCCGAGCACGTACGCCGTGCCCCCGGACATGCCGGCGCCGAGGTTGCGCCCGGTCTCGCCGAGGATGAGGGCGAGGCCGCCGGTCATGTACTCGAGCGCGTGGTCGCCGACGCCCTCGACGACCGCGGTCGCTCCCGAGTTGCGCACGAGGAACCGCTCGCCGACGATGCCGCGGATGAACATGCTGCCGCGGGTCGCGCCGTAGCCGATGACGTTGCCGGCGATCACGTTCTGCTCGGCGACGAATCCGCTGTCCCTCGAGGGACGCAGCACGAGCTGTCCGCCCGAGAGCCCCTTGCCGACGTAGTCGTTCGAGTCGCCCTCGAGGCGGAGCGTGATGCCGCTCGGGAGGAACGCGCCGAGCGACTGGCCGGCGGAGCCGGTCAGGGTGACGTCGATGGAGCCCGGCGGCAGACCGTGCTCGCCGCGCAGGACGGTGACCTCGTGCCCGAGCATCGTGCCGACCGCACGCTCGGTGTTCTTGATCGGCAGCTCAATCTGCACGGTGCCGCCGGCGTCGAGGACGATGCGGCTGCGGCGGATGAGCTCGTTGTCGAAGTGCTGGTCGAGCTCGTGGTCCTGGTGCCGTAGGTTGCGCCGCGGCTCGGACTCCGAGAAGTCGGGGCCGACGAGCACCGGCGTGAGGTCGAGCCCCGCCGCCTTCCAGTGCGAGACCGCGCGGTCGACGTCGAGGAGGTCGCGACGCCCGATGATGTCGTCGAGCGAGCGGTAGCCGAGCTGCGCGAGGTACTCCCGCACCTCCTGCGCGATGAACTCGAAGAAGTTCACGACGAACTCGGGCTTGCCCGAGAACCGCTTGCGCAGCTCGGGGTTCTGCGTCGCGACGCCCACCGGGCAGGTGTCCAGGTGGCAGACCCGCATCATGACGCAGCCCTGCACCACCAGCGGCGCGGTCGCGAAGCCGAACTCCTCCGCACCGAGCAGCGCGCCGATGATCACGTCGCGACCCGACTTCAGCTGGCCGTCGACCTGCACGACCACCCGGTCGCGCATGCCGTTCAGCATGAGCGTCTGCTGGGTCTCCGCGAGGCCGAGCTCCCACGGTGTTCCCGCGTGCTTCAGCGAGTTCAGCGGGCTCGCGCCCGTGCCGCCGTCGTGCCCCGAGACGAGGATGACGTCGGCCAGGGCCTTGGCCGTGCCGGCCGCGACCGCGCCGATGCCCGACTGGCTCACGAGCTTCACGTGCACGCGCGCCTTGGGATTGGCCCGCTTGAGGTCGAAGATGAGCTGCTTGAGGTCTTCGATCGAGTAGATGTCGTGGTGCGGGGGCGGCGAGATGAGGCCGACGCCCGCGGTCGCGTGCCGGGTGCGTGCCACCCAAGGGTAGACCTTGGTGGGCGGCAGCTGCCCGCCCTCGCCGGGCTTGGCGCCCTGCGCGAGCTTGATCTGGATGTCGTCCGCGTGCGTGAGGTACATGCTCGTCACGCCGAACCGGCCTGACGCGACCTGCTTGATCGCGCTGCGGCGCTCGGGGTCGAGGAGCCGGTCGAGGTCCTCGCCGCCTTCGCCGGTGTTCGACTTCGCGCCGATCCGGTTCATGGCGATGGCGAGCGACTCGTGCGCCTCCTTCGAGATGGATCCGTAGCTCATCGCGCCCGTCGAGAAGCGCTTGACGATGGACTCCACCGACTCGACCTCGTCGATCGGCACCGGTTGGCGGGCTCCGGTGCGCAGCGCGAACATGCCGCGAAGCGTCATGAGCTCCTCGGCCTGCGCGTCGACGAGCGAGGTGTACTCGCGGAAGACGTCGTACCGGCGGTTGCGCGTGGCGTGCTGCAGCCGGAACACCGTCTCGGGGTTGAAGAGGTGCGGTGAGCCGTCGCGGCGCCACTGGTACTCGCCGCCCGTGGTGAGCCGCTCGTGCGCGCGCACGGCGGCGTCCTCGGGGTAGGCCACGCGGTGGCGGTGCAGGTTCTCGGATGCGACCACGTCGATGCCGACGCCGCCGAGCTTCGAGGTCGTGCCGGTGAAGTACTCGTCGATGAAGTCCTGCGCGAGCCCGACCGCCTCGAAGGCCTGGGCGCCGGCGTAGGACGAGATGGTGGAGATGCCCATCTTCGACATGATCTTCAGCACGCCCTTGCCGAGCGCCTTGATGACGTTGCGCACGGCCTGCTCGGGGGTGACACCGGTGATCACGCCGGCTCGCACGAGGTCTTCGCAGGTCTCCATCGCGAGGTACGGGTTGACCGCGGAGGCGCCGTAGCCCACGAGCAGCGCGACATGGTGGACCTCGCGCACGTCGCCGGCCTCGACCACGAGTCCGACCTTCATGCGGGTCTCCGACCGGATGAGGTGGTGGTGCACGGCCGAGAGCATGAGCAGCGAGGGAATGGGCGCGAGGTCCTTGTTGGAGTCGCGGTCGGAGAGCACGATGAACGACGCGCCCTCCTCGATGGCCTCGTCGACCTCGTCGCACATCTCGTCGAGTCGCGCCCGCATGGCCTCTGGCCCGTCGTCGACGCGGTAGAGCCCCTTCAGCGTCTTCGTCGTGCGCGCGCCGACCCGCGGGTCGATGTGCACGATCTTCGCGAGCTCGTCGTTGTCGATGACGGGGAAGTCGAGCGACACCTGGCGGGCGTGGTCGGGCCCGGCGGTGAGGAGGTTGCGCTCGGGGCCCAGCGAGGAGCCGAGTGACGTGACCACGGCCTCGCGGATGGAGTCGAGCGGCGGATTGGTGACCTGCGCGAACTGCTGCGTGAAGTAGTCGAAGAGCAGGCGCGGCCGCTGCGACAGCACCGCGATCGGCGTGTCGGAGCCCATCGCGCCGAGCGGCTCCTGCCCGGTCTTCGCCATGGGCGTGAGGAGGATCTTCACCTCCTCCTCGGTGTAGCCGAAGGTGCGCTGGCGACGGTTCACGGAGGCCGGGGGGTGCACGATGTGCTCCCGCTCGGGCAGCTCCGAGAGGCGGATGCGACCCTCCTCGAGCCAGTCGCCCCACGGCTCGGATGCCGCGAGGTCGGCCTTGATCTCGTCGTCCTCGATCAGTCGCCCGGCCTCGGTGTCGACGAGGAACATGCGTCCGGGCTGCAGGCGGCCCTTGCGCACGATCTTGGACTGGTCGATGTCGAGCACGCCGATCTCGCTCGCGAGCACCACGAGGCCGTCGTCGGTGACGATGTACCGGCCGGGACGCAGGCCGTTGCGGTCGAGCGTGGCGCCGACGAGCGAGCCGTCGGTGAACACGATGGCCGCCGGGCCGTCCCACGGCTCCATGAGCATCGAGTGGTACTCGTAGAAGGCGCGGCGGGCGGGGTCGATCTCGGTCTGGTTCTCCCAGGCCTCGGGCACCATCATCATGACCGCATGAGGCAGGCTGCGGCCCGAGAGGGTCAGCAGCTCGACGACCTCGTCGAACGAGGCCGAGTCGCTCGCGCCGGGCGTGACGATCGGGAGGATCGGGTCGAGGTCGCCGAGCAGCTCCGACTCGAGCTGCGACTGGCGCGCGCGCATCCAGTTGCGGTTGCCCTGGATGGTGTTGATCTCGCCGTTGTGCGCGATCATCCGGAACGGCTGGGCGAGCGGCCACGACGGGAACGTGTTCGTGGAGTACCGCGAGTGCACGAGGGCGAGCTTCGATGCGAACCGCTCGTCGGAGAGGTCGGGGTAGAACGGCTCCAGCTGGAGCGTGGTCACCATGCCCTTGTAGACGAGGGTGCGGCACGACAGGGACGCGAAGTAGAGCTCGAGCTCGCGCTCCGCGCGCTTGCGCAGCCGGAACGTGAGCCGGTCGAGCGCGATGCCCTCGAGCCGGGCACCCTCCGACGTGGTCGCGGACGACTGCACGAAGAGCTGCTGCACGACCGGCATGGCCGCACGGGCGAGGGTGCCGAGCTCGTCGGGACGCACGGGCACCTCGCGCCAGCCGAGCACCTCGAGGCCCTCGGATGCCGCGAGCTGGGCGAAGCGCCGCTTGACGCTGCTGCGCGCGGTCGGGTCGACGGGCAGGAAGGCGTTGCCCACGGCGTAGGAGCCGGCGGCGGGCAGCGTGAAGGGTGCGACCGCGCGCAGGAACGCGTCGGGCACCTGGGTGATGATGCCCGCTCCGTCGCCCGTGCCCGCGTCGGACCCCACGGCACCCCGGTGCTCGAGATGGCGCAGGGCGTCGAGCGCCGCGGTGATGATGTCGTGTCCGGCTGAGCCCCGGAGGGTCGCGACCATCGCGAGGCCGCAGGCGTCCTTCTCGGCGGCCGGGTCGTAGAGACCCTGGGCGTCGGGAACGAGACTGAACCTCGAGAAGGGTGGAGTGAGCGACACGTGGACCGTCCTCATCAACTAGTTAGGCAGCAGGGGACGTCGTCGGCCCTTCGAAGGGATGTCGCGGCGCATGGTGCGGCGTCGCGTCGGAGAACTGGGAGATGGGGCGCTACGCGGAGGTAGAACGGCTCGAGCTTGTGGCTGCCGTCTCGCCCGTGCTGTTCTCGCCCTCGACGCCATCGTCGAGAGAGTCGGAGTCGGACTCGGTTTCGTCCGAGTCTACCTCAGGGTCGGGGCGCTTCCATTCACGGCCCGGAACGTAGGGCGAGAGCTCGTCGCCGGTGTGCCGGCGCCGCTGCACGATGAGGATCACGATGCCGAGGATGACCGCGGCCCACGACGCCCAGACGTTCACGCGCACCCCGAGGAACATCTCGCTCGGGTCGACGCGGATCGCCTCGAAGAACGAGCGGCCGAGTCCGTACCAGATGAGGTAGATCGCGAACGCCTTGCCCCAGCGGAGGTTGAGGCGACGTTCGAGGAGGATGATCAGCGCCGCGCCCGCGAGGTTCCAGATGATCTCGTAGAGGAACGTCGGGTGGAACAGGGTGCCGTCGGGCAGGCCGGCCGGGAACGCGACGTTCGACGACTCGATCTCGAGGCCCCAGGGCAGGTCGGTGGGCATGCCGAACAGCTCGTGGTTGAACCAGTTGCCGAGGCGTCCGGCCGCCTGGGCGACGAGGAGGCCCGGGGCGAGGGCGTCGGCGAAGGACCAGAACCGGATGCCGGTCATGCGGCATCCGATCCAGACGCCGATCGCGCCGCCGATGAGCGACCCGTAGATCGCGTTGCCGCCCTCCCAGATGTTCCAGATCGCGCCGGGCTGCAAGGGGTTCCAGACGTTGGCGCCCTGGTAGAAGTAGTCGTTCGGGTGCGTCAGCACGTGGTAGATGCGCGCACCGATGATGCCGAGCGGCACCGCCCACAGCGCGATGTCGAGGACCACGCCGGGCTCGGCGCCCCGCTTGGTGAGGCGCCGCGAGGTGATGACCACCGCGAGGATGATGCCGACCAGGATGCACAGCGCGTACATGTGGATGTTGAGCTGCAACCCGAACAGGTTGATCTCCCAGATCTGCCATTCGTAGTCGGGGCTCGGGATGCTGAGCGGTGCGATCACTCGGGCTGCTGCCTTTCCTCATGCGACTGGTGGCCCGTCAGGCCCCAGTCAGCGTACTTCACTCCGAGCGCGTGCCGCGCGCGAGGGCTGCGGCCAGCTCGCCGGCCCCGGCGACCCCGCCCTCGGCGAGGGCCTTCACGAGCGCCGAGCCGACGATCGCGCCGTCGGCGTACTCGAGCACCTCGGCCACCTGGGCGGCCGTGGAGATGCCGAGGCCCACGCAGCTCGCCGGCGCGCCGGCATCCGCGAGCCGGGAGACGAGCGCGCGCGCCGCCTGGTCGACGTCGGTGCGGGCACCCGTGATGCCCATGGTCGAGACCGCGTAGACGAACCCCCGGCTGGCCTCGACCGCCTGGCGGATGCGCGTGTCGGTGGAGGTGGGCGCCGCGAGGAACACCCGGTCGAGCCCGGTGCGATCGGAGGCGGCGATCCAGTCGGCCGCCTCGTCGGGGATGAGGTCGGGGGTGATGAGGCCCGCTCCCCCGGCCGCGGCGAGGTCGTCCGCGAAGCGGTCGACGCCGTACTGCACGACGGGGTTCCAGTAGGTCATGATCAGCACCGGGGCATCCGTGCGCTCGGTGATGCGGCGCACCGCCTCGAACCCGTGCGCGAGCCGGAACCCGTTGCCGAGCGCCTGCTGCGTCGCGGCCTGGATGACCGGGCCGTCCATGACCGGGTCGGAGTAGGGCAGGCCGAGCTCGAGCACGTCGACGCCGTTCTCCACGAGCGCCACGGCCGCCTCGACGCTCTCGTCGAGTGTCGGGAACCCGACCGGGAGGTAGCCGATGAGCGCGCCGCCGGCCTCCTCGTTGCGCCGGCGGATGACGGGCCCGGCGGTTCTCACTTGGGGTGCTCCTCGTCGTACAGCTCGAAGTACTTCGCTGCGGTGTCCATGTCCTTGTCGCCGCGACCCGAGAGGTTCACCAGGATCGTGGCGTCGGGGCCGAGCTCGCGACCGAGCTCCAGCGTGCCCGCGAGGGCGTGCGCCGACTCGATCGCCGGGATGATGCCCTCGGTGCGGGTCAGCAGGCGCAGCGCCTCCATGGCGGCGGCATCCGTCACCGGCCGGTACTGCGCCCGGCCGATCGCGGAGAGCCAGGAGTGCTCGGGGCCGACGCCGGGGTAGTCGAGGCCGGCGGAGATGGAGTGCGACTCGATGGTCTGCCCGTCGTCGTCCTGCAGGAGGTAGCTGCGCGCACCGTGCAGCACGCCGGGCCGGCCCTTGGTGATCGTGGCCGCGTGGCGCTCGGTGTCGACGCCCTCGCCGCCCGCCTCGAACCCGTAGAGTCCGACCTCGACGTCGTCGAGGAACGCGTGGAAGATGCCGATGGCGTTCGAGCCGCCGCCCACGCACGCGGTGACCGCGGTGGGCAGCGCACCGGTGAGGTCGAGGACCTGCTGCCGCGCCTCCTCGCCGATGATCTTCTGGAAGTCGCGGACCATCTCGGGGAACGGGTGCGGCCCGGCGACCGTGCCGAAGATGTAGTTGGTGCTCGCCACGTTCGTGACCCAGTCGCGCATCGCCTCGTTGATGGCGTCCTTCAGCGTGCGGGAGCCCGCGGTGACGGCCACGACCTCTGCGCCGAGGAGGCGCATGCGCGCGACGTTCAGCGCCTGCCGCTCGGTGTCGACCTCGCCCATGTAGATCGTGCACTCGAGGCCGAACAGCGCCGCCGCGGTGGCCGTGGCGACGCCGTGCTGCCCGGCCCCCGTCTCGGCGATGACCCGCGACTTGCCGATGCGCTTGGTGAGCAGCGCCTGGCCCAGCACGTTGTTGATCTTGTGCGACCCCGTGTGGTTGAGGTCTTCGCGCTTCAGGATGACGCGGGCGCCACCGGCGTGCGCGGCGAAGCGGGGCACCTCGGTGATGATCGACGGTCGCCCGGTGTAGCTGCGGCCGAGCTCTGCGAGCTCGGCGCCGAAGGCGGGATCGAGCTTCGCGAGGTCGTAGGCCTCGCCGAGCTCGTCGAGGGCGGCGATCAGGGATTCGGGCACGAACCGCCCGCCGAAGTCGCCGAAGTACGGACCGGTCTGCGCTCTGAGCGCCATGTCACACCGCCAGGAAGGCTCGGAGGTTGGCAATGGGGTCGCCCGTGACGAGCGCCTCGCCGACGAGCACCACGTCGGCACCCGCCGCGCGGTAGTGCGCGACATCCGCCGCCGACAGCACCGCCGACTCGGCGACGCGCACGGCGTCGGCGGGGAAGCGGTCTGCGAGGCGGCCGAACAGGTCGCGATCGAGCTCGAACGACGTGAGGTCGCGGGCGTTCACGCCGATGAGGCGCGCGCCGAGCGCCGCCGCCCGGTCGAGCTCGTCGGCCGAGTGCGTCTCGACCAGCGGCGTCATGCCGAGCTCGACGATGAGGTCGAAGAGCTCGCGCAGCGTCGCGTCGTCGAGGGCTGCCACGATGAGCAGCACCAGGTCGGCGCCCGCCGCGCGGGCCTCGAGCACCTGGTACGGCGTCGCGATGAAGTCCTTGCGGAGCACGGGCAGCGCGACGGCGGCGCGGACGTCTTCGAGGTCGGCGAGCGAGCCGCCGAACCTGCGGCCCTCGGTGAGCACGCTGATCGCGCTCGCACCGCCGAGCTCGTAGCTGCGAGCCAGGGCCGCCGGGTCCGCGATGGTCGCCAGCGCACCGCGCGAGGGGCTCGACCGCTTGATCTCGGCGATGACCTTGACCCGCTCGGCGGGCTTCAGCGCCTCGAGGGCGTCGAGCGCGGCAGGGCGGGCGAGCGCCGCGCGCTCCACCTCGGCGAAGCCGCGCGTCTCACGGCGTGCAAGCGAATCTGCGACCGCGTTCGCGGTCAGTTCGGACAGCACGCGTCAGTGCGCCTTCTCGACGACCTTCGCCCCGCCGACGCCGTAGCCGGCACGGGACAGGACCCAGCCCACGATGGCACCGACGACGAGGAGGGCTGCCGACGCCCAGACGAGCCACGGCAGGTCGAGGAAGAACGCGACCGTGCCGATGGTGACGGCGATGAGCATGATGATGACGGAGGTCCATGCCGCGGGCGAGTGTCCGTGGCCGGGATCTGCGTGCTCGGTGCTCATGTTGCTCCTTCGTTGCTGGGGTTTCGGGGGCCAGTCTAGCGGTTCGGTCCGGTGGGCTCGGTGGGGTCGCCGGCGGGCTCGGTGGGGTCGCCGGTGGGATCGTCGCCGCGGCTGAGGTCGTCCCAGTCGTCGATGGCCTGGTCGGATGCTGCTCGCGCGCCGCCGTCCGCCTCGACCGGCTCGTCGGCGTCCTCGAGCCGGGCCGACCTGTATCGGCGCGACGACGAGGGCCAGCGCGTCCCGGTGACGAGGACGGCGACGCCGGCGAGCACGAGCAGCACTCCCCCGGCGATGGCGATGGCCGGCCAGGCGGTGGCCGTCACGCCGGCCACGAGCTCGGCCGTCGGGCCGGAACCCGACACGCCCGTGGCATCCGTCACCGCCGGCGCCACCGCGGCCACGGGGCCGCCGAGCGACACGCCGGCGGCGAGCAGCACGCAGCCCCCGAGCACCACCTCGAGCACGCCCAGGATGATGCGGATGCCGGGACCGGCGATCGCGAGGGCCGCGACGAGTGCGAGTCCGGCCAGGCCGAGTGCGGCGAGGGCCGGCGACGCGACGCTGCCGGGAACGGCGATCGCGTCGTCGGAGCCCTGCGCCGCGGCATCCGCGAGTCGCAGTTCGAACCAGGTCTGGCTCCACGAGAGCAGGGCGAGGCCCGCGCCGACGATCGTGGCCACGATGATGGGCAGCTTCATGCGCGAGGCGCTCACTCGACCCTCCGCATGGCGTTCGCCACCGCGACCGCGCGCAGCGGCGCCGCCGCCTTGTTCTGCGACTCCTGGAACTCCGACTCGGGCACGGAGTCGGCGACGAGCCCGCCACCCGCCTGCACCCGGGCGATGCCGCCCGAGATGGTGGCGGTGCGGATGGCGATCGCGAGGTCGGCGTCGCCGCCGAAGCCGAAGTAGCCGACGACGCCGCCGTAGAGCCCGCGCTGCGCGGGTTCGAGCTCGTCGATGATCTCGAGGGCCCGCGGCTTCGGCGCACCCGAGAGCGTGCCGGCGGGGAAGGTCGCCCGGAACACGTCGACGGCGTTCGCCCCCGGCGCGAGATCGCCCTCGACCGACGACACGAGGTGCATGATGTGGCTGAACCGCTCCACGCGCATGAACTCGGTCACCTCCACCGATCCGGCCGTGCAGACCTTCGCGAGGTCGTTGCGGGCGAGGTCGACGAGCATGAGGTGCTCGGCCTGCTCCTTCGGGTCGGCGATGAGCTCGGCCTCGAGGTCGGCATCCTGCTCGGGCGTCGCACCGCGCGGCTTCGAGCCCGCGATCGGGTGGGTGAAGACGCGGCCGTCCTCCACCTTCACGAGCGCCTCCGGCGAGGAGCCGACGATCCAGTACGGCTCGCCGGCCGGGTCGTCGAGGTGCAGGACGTACATGTACGGGCTCGGGTTCAGGCTTCGAAGCACCCGGTAGACGTCGATCGGGTCGGCGGTGGCCACCTGCTCGAAGCGCTGCGAGACCACGACCTGGAAGATGTCGCCCTCGCGGATGTACTCCTTCGAGCGCTCGACGGCGGCGAGGAAGTCGGCCTTCTCGGTGCGAGGCGTCGGCGCCGCGGCGGTCGCGAGGTCGATCTCGGCGAGCCACGCCTCGGACGGGCGGGCGAGCCGCCGCTGCATCCGGTCGAGCCGTTCCTGCGCGTCCACCCAGAGCCCCTCTGGCGACTCGTCGCCGTCGTTCAGGGCCGATGCCACGAGCTGCACGGTGCCGGTGCGGTGGTCGATCACGACGAGCTCGGACACGAAGGCGAACGCCTGCCCGGGCATCCGGAAGTCGGCCGGCGGCCGGTTCGGCAGGTGCTCGATCTGCCGGATCGCCTCCCACCCGATGAAACCGACGAGCCCGCCGGTGAGCGGCGGCGCGCCCGGCACGTCCTCGGTCCGCCAGCGCTCATACAGTGCCTCGAGCGCGGCCAGGGGCGCGAGTGCTGCGGCCTCGCCCAGCGCACGCTCCGCCGAGAGGCCGTAGTCCTGCCATTCGACGTGCCCGTCGCGCTCGGTGAGCACGCCGTACGAGGACGCTCCCACGAAGGAGTACCGCGACCAGATGCCGCCCTGCTCGGCGGACTCGAGCAGGAAGGTGCCCGGGCGGCCGGCGGTGAGCTTGCGGTAGATGCCGACCGGGGTCTCGCCGTCGGCGAAGAGCTCCCGGGACACGGGCACGACCCTGCGGCCGGGCAGCAGGGCGATGAACTCGTCGAAGCTCGTGGTGGCGGGCACTCGGCCTCCTCGTGTCAGCGGGGGTTGGTCAGTCGGCCGAGGGCGGCGCCGGGGCGGCGGTCGCTGCGGGAGCGGGCGCTGCGCCCACCGCGACCTCGAGCCGGTCGCCGTCGAAGCACGTACGAGTGCCGGTATGGCACGCCGCACCGACCTGCTCCACCGTGACGAGCAGCGTGTCGGCGTCGCAGTCGAGCGCTGCGGCGCGCACGTACTGCACGTGGCCCGACGTGTCGCCCTTGCGCCAGTACTCCTGCCGGGACCGCGACCAGAACGTCACCCGGCCCTCGGTGAGCGTGCGGCGCATCGCCTCGCGGTCCATCCAGCCGAGCATGAGCACCTCGCCGGTGCCCTCCGCCTGGATGATCGCGGGCAGTAGCCCGTCGGCGTTGAACAGCGCGCGGTCGACGGCGGATGCCCCCGGCGCCCACGACTCCTCGTCGCGTTCCAGTTCCTCGTCGCCGGCTTCGCTCATCGCACGATCCTCCCGTCGGCGGCGAGGGCGGCCTTCACCTCGCCGATCGTCACCTCGCCATTGTGGAACACGGATGCCGCGAGCACCGCGTCGGCCCCCGCCGCGATCGCCGGCGCGAAGTCCCCGACGGCGCCGGCGCCGCCCGACGCGATCACCGGCACACCGGCGAGCTCGTGCATCAACGCGGTGAGCTCGAGGTCGAAGCCCGCCTTGGTGCCGTCGGCGTCGATGGAGTTCACGAGCAGCTCCCCCGCGCCCAGCTCGATCGCCCGGCGCGCCCAGTCGAGCGCGTCGAGGTCGGTCTCGGTGCGGCCGCCGTGCGTGGTCACCACGAAGCCCGACGCGGTGCGCGGCGAGCGCTTCACGTCGAGCGAGAGCACGCACACCTGCGCGCCGAACCGGTCGGCGATCTCGGCGATGAGCGCGGGCCGCGCGATCGCGGCGCTGTTCACGCCGATCTTGTCGGCGCCGTGGCCGAGGAGTCGCGCCACGTCCTCGGCCGAGCGGATGCCGCCGCCCACCGTCAGCGGGATGAACACCTGCTCGGCGACGCGCTGCACCATGTCGTACGTGGTGGAGCGGTCGTCGACCGTGGCGGTGACGTCGAGGAACGTCAGCTCGTCGGCGCCCTGGTCGGAGTAGCGCGCGGCGAGCTCGACGGGGTCGCCCGCGTCACGCAGGTTCTGGAAGTTCACGCCCTTCACGACGCGGCCGGCGGCCACGTCGAGGCACGGGATCACACGGACGGCGAGGGACATCCGCGCCTCACAACCGGGCCGCGTGGATGGCGCTGACGAGGATCGCCCGAGCCCCGAGCGAGTACAGCTCGTCCATGACGTGGTTCATGTCGACCCGCGGGATCATGACCCGCACGGCGACCCACTCGGGATCGTGGAGCGGCGAGACGGTCGGCGATTCGAAGCCCGGGGCGGCCTCGGTCGCTCGCTCGAGGTGCGCGACGGGCACGTCGTAGTCGAGCAGCACGTACTGGCGAGCCACGAGCACGCCCTGCAGGCGTCGGAGGAGGGTGTCGGCGCCGGGGCGCTCGACGCCCGAGCCGATCAGCACCGCCTCGGACTCGAGGATGACCGGGCCGAAGATCTCGAGGCCCGCCTGGCGGAGCGTCGAGCCCGTCGACACGACGTCGGCGACGGCATCCGCCACGCCCAGTCGCACTGCGGACTCGACCGCACCGTCGAGCTTCACGAGCTTCGCGGTGACCCCGTGCCCGGCGAGGAAGTCGCCGACGAGGCCCGGGTAGCTGGTGGCGACGCGCACGCCGTGGAGGTCGGCGAGCTCGGCGAAGCCGCCCGCCGGACCGGCGAAGCGGAACGTCGAGTCGCCGAAGCCGAGGGGGGCGATCTCGTTCGCCTCGGAGCCCGAGTCGAGCAGCAGGTCGCGCCCGGTGATTCCGACGTCGAGGGCGCCCGAGCCCACATAGGTCGCGATGTCGCGCGGACGGAGGTAGAAGAACTCGACCCCGTTGCGGGGGTCGGCGGTGTGGAGGTCGCGCAGGTCGCGGCGACCGGTGTAGCCGGCCTCCCACAGCATCTGCGCGGCGGTCTCGGCGAGCGAGCCCTTGTTGGGCACGGCGATTCGGAGCATTCCTTGGCTTTCGTGTCGACGGAGCTGATCGGTCATGGGGTCATGCGCGATCAGAGATGTCGATACACGTCGGCCGGCGCGAGCCCCTTCGCGAGCATGAGCACCTGCAGGTGGTAGAGCAGCTGCGAGATCTCCTCCGCGGTCTCATCGTCGCTCTGGTACTCGGCGGCCATCCAGACCTCGGCCGCCTCCTCGACGATCTTCTTGCCGATGGCGTGCACGCCGGCGTCGAGCTGTCGAACCGTGCCGGAACCCTCGGGGCGGGTGCGGGCCTTGTCGCTGAGCTCGACGAACAGGTCGTCGAAGGTCTTCACCCGTCTAGGCTACCGGTGCGCGTGCGTGTGCGCCGACGCGGCGTCGCGCAGCGACGCGATGCGGTCGGCCGGCACCTCGCCGCCGAACACGGCCGACCCGGCGACGAACGTGTCGGCTCCGGCCTCGGCCGCGATGCCGATCGTGTCGGCCGTGATGCCGCCGTCGACCTGCAGCCACACGTCGAGGCCCGAGTCACGCACGGCCTCGGCGACGCGCCGCAGCTTCGGCATCGTCTCGGACATGAACGACTGGCCGCCGAACCCGGGCTCGACCGTCATGACCAGCACCTGGTCGAACTCGGGCAGCAGGTCGAGGTAGGGCGTGGCATCCGTGCCGGGCTTCAGGGCGATGCCCGCGCGGGCACCGATCTCGCGCAGCCGGCGCGCCAGCGCCACGGGTTCGCGCGCCGCCTCCGCATGGAACGTGACCGAGAAGGCACCGGCCTCGGCATACGAGGGCGCCCACCGGTCGGGGTCGTCGATCATGAGGTGCACGTCGAGCGGGATCGGCGAGACCTCCTGCAGGCGCTGCACCATCTGCAGCCCGAAGGTGAGGTTCGGCACGAAGTGGTTGTCCATGATGTCGACGTGCACGAGGTCGGCCGAGGAGATGCGCCCGAGCTCGTGCTCGAGGTTCGCCCAGTCGGCAGCGAGGATGCTCGGGTTGATCCGCGTCGTCATGCCGCCAGCCTAGCGATCGGCCTCGGCGGTCTCCGCGACGTCATCGGCATCGGCGTCGGTACGCTGCACCAGCGCGATGAACATGGCGTCGGTGCCGTGCCGGTGCGGCCACAGCTGCACGGTCTCGGGGTCGCCGGCGAGGTCGAGCGGATGCCGCGACAGCGCCTGCACGACGGCGTGGGTGTCGAGTTGCTCGACACGCCCACGCCAGCGCTCGAGCGCCGCCGTCAGGGTTCCGTGCGTCTCGCCGGTGTGCGGCGAGCAGGTCACGTACGCCAGGATGCCGCCCGGGGCGAGCGCTCGCACCGCCGCGTCGAACAGCTCGCCCTGGAGCTTGGTCAGCTCGGCGACATCCGCCGGCGCCTTGCGCCATCTCGCCTCGGGGCGACGCCGCAGGGCGCCGAGGCCGGTGCACGGGGCGTCGAGGAGGATGCGGTCGAAGCCGCCCGGCGCGCCGAGGGTGCCGGCGTCGATCGCGCGGCCGTCACCGACGTGCACCTCGATCGACGCGGGCACGCCGGCGAGGGCCTTGCGCACGAGTTCGGCGCGTGCGGGGACCATCTCGTTGGCCACCACGAGGGCCCCTGCGCCGAGCGCCTCGGCGGCGAGCACGGCCGTCTTCCCGCCCGGGCCTGCGCAGAGGTCGAGCCAGCGCTCGCCCGGGACGACGGGTCGCGCCCGCGTCAGGGCGAGTGCGGCGAGCTGCGAGCCCTCGTCCTGCACGCGGATGCGACCGGCCGACGACTCGGCGACGGCGATGGGGTCGTCGGCGACCGCGCCGATCGGCGAGAACGGGTCGGGCTCGAACCCCGCGACCGACGCGGTGTCGGCGCCGAGGCCGGGCAGCACCGCGAGGTTCACGCGGGGCGAGGCGTTGTCGGCGGCGAGCAGGTCGGGCAGCTCGTCGGCACGCCCCTCCCGCTGGAGCGCCTTGCGCAGGGCGCGCACGATCCACTTCGGGTGGCTCTCGAGTCGCGCGAGCCGCTCGTCCTCGCCCTTCGCCCCCTCGGCGACCAGGTCGCGCCACGCCTCGGCCGACGAGCGCGACACCGTGCGGAGCACCGCGTTGGCGAAGCCGGCCGCCTTCGGTGCGACTCGCCGGGCGAGGGCGACCTGCTCGTAGACCGCCGCGTGCGTCGGCACCCGGGTCGCCAGGAGCTGGTGCACGCCGAGCCGGAGGACGTCGAGCACGGCGGGATCGACCGCGGTCGTCGGTCGTCCGGCTGCCAGCGCGATCACCTCGTCGTAGTAGCCCTGCATGCGCAGTGTGCCGTAGGTGAGCTCGGTCGCGAACGCGGCATCCGCCCGATCGAGGCGGGCGCGTCGGATGCGGGCGGGCAGCAGCAGGTTGGCGTAGGCCTCGTCCTCACGGACGGCGGCGAGCACCTCGAACGCCACCAGCCGCGCGGGCGAGATGCGCTCGGCTGCGTCTCCGGCGTCACCGCGTCCGCCCCGTCCGCTGCGTCCGCCGTGGTCGCGTCCACCGCGCTGGGTGCGGCCGCCGTCGCCCCCGCTCATCGCGCCACCGCGTCCGCGCGGCCTGATCCCCGCCACCAGTCGGCTGCCGCCATGGCCGTGCGTCCGGCCGGCTGCACCCGGCGCAGCTCGAGCGGGTGGGTCGCCGTGCCGACGAGCAGGCGACGGCCGACGAGCGCGAGTCGCCCGGGCGGGAGCGATTCGTCGTCCGCGGCATCCGCGAGCTCGATGACCTTCAACCGCTGGTCGTCGACGGTCGTCCACGCGCCTGGCTCGGGCGTCACACCGCGGAACCGGCTGTGCACCGTCGAGGCCGGCGCGGCCCAGTCCAGCCGCGCGTCGTCGATACCGAGCTTCGGTGCGAAGGACACCGCACCGGTCTGCGGCGTCGAGGCCGCCGAGCCGTCGGCGATCCCGTCGACGACCTCGGCCAGCAGGTCCGCGCCCTCGACGGCGAGGGCCTCGAGCAGGGACCCGGCCGTGTCGTCGGGGCCGATCGCCCGCGACCGCGTCGCGAAGACGTCGCCGGCGTCGAGTTCGGGAACGAGCTGGAACACGGATGCGCCGGTCTCCGCGTCGCCGGCGATGAGCGCATGCTGCACGGGCGCGGCACCACGCCACGCCGGGAGCCGGGAGAAGTGCAGGTTGATCCAGCCGTGCACCGGCGACGACAGCAGTGGCTCGCGCACGAGGCCGCCGTAGGCCACGATCACGCCGAGGTCGGGCTCGAGGTCGCGGAGGCGCTCGGTGGCCGTCGCGTCGAGGCGCGCGGCCTCGATGACGGGGATCCCGAGTCGTTCGGCCGCGACGGCTACCGGTGACGGCGTCATCACGCGCTTGCGCCCCTGCGGAGCCGCAGGCCGGGTGACGACGGCCAGCACGTCGTGCTCGCCCGCGGCGAGCCGTTCGAGCGAGGGAACGGCGGCGGCGGGGGTCCCTGCGAAGACGAGGCGGAGCTTCTGCACACTCCATTGTGGCCGAACCGCCGTGCCCTGCACGCACCACGATGCACGCCGGCCAGGGCGGCCGGTGCCTCTCAGGGCACCTCGGGATCGTCGAACCGCACCCGGAGCACCGGCGGGCGGCGCGCGGGGCGGCCGGCGATCGGCCGACGCCGCTCGGTGGCGACGCGGATCATCTCCGCCCGGAGCTCCCGGGCGACGCGTGCGCCGGCCGCGTAGTCGAAGCGCACGATCGCCCGCTCCAGCCCGTCGTCGTCGGCGGGCACCGGCCCCAGCACGTCCACCCCGTCGAGGTCGGACACCGACTCCGCCGCTCTGGCCACCGATGCATGCGCCGCCGTCACGCTCGCCACCCTGACCGCGGGTGGGAACCGCAGTGCGCGGCGCGCCTCGAGCTCGGTCGCGGCCCACTCGGGCTGCCGCCACATCGACAGCGCCGAGGCGAGCGCGCCACCCACCCCGACGAGGTGCACGGTGGCCCCGGGCGCGGCCAGCGCCGCAGCATTCGACCACCAGCGCAGGCAGTCCTCGGCGACGCGCAGTGACTCGCGCAGCAGCATCCGCTCGCCGTCGAGGAGGAGCACGGCACGGTAGCCGCCCTCGGCGATCGGCTCGGCGCCACGGGTCGCCACGACGAGCGCCGGCTCGGCGGACACGCGCAGCACCGGTCGCTCGCCGTCGGAGAGGATCACCCTGGTGCGCGGGAAGGCCCGGCCGAGCTCGTCGGCGGTGCGGCTCGCCCCGACGGTGACCGCGCGCAGCTTCGTACCGTCGCACACCGGGCACCGCCACGCGCTCGCGCTCGTGCCGCAGAGCACGCATCGGGGCTGGCCACCGCTGCGGGGCACCCCGAGCGCTCCCCCGCAGGCCGTGCATCGGGCGGGCTCGCGGCACCGATCGCACGCGAGCAGCGGGGCGTTGCCCGGCCTGGCGACCTGCACGAGCACCGGTCCCTCGCGCACGGCCTCCTGCGCCTGTCGCCAGGCGACCGACGGGATGCGCGCCGATCCCGGCTCGGGCGCGGCCTGCTGCTCGGTCGGGATGACGCGCGGCCGCACGTGCTTCAGGGGCGCGACGTCGTGCACCCAGCCGACGGCGACCAGTCGCTCGACCTCGACGCTGCGGGTGTGGGCCGCGAACAGGAGCGCTGCGCCGCTCTGCTCCTGCCGCACCAGCGCCGCGTCGCGCGGGTGCACCCCGGGCGCCAGCGGCTCGTTCAGGAGGCTGTCACCGTCGTCCCACAGCGCGATGAGTCCGAGGCGGGGTGCCGGCGCGTACACCGTCGACCGGTTGCCGATGATGATGCGGGCCTCGTCGCGGGTGGCGTCGAGGAACGACCGGTAGCGGTTCCCGCCCGACTGGCGGGCGTCGGTGCGCAGTACCCGGCGAGGGTCGACGGATGCCGCGAGCACGAGTTCGAGCTGCTCCTGGTCGCGGTAGTCGGGCACGACGAGCAGGGCCGAACGGTCGGCGGCCAGCGTGTGTGCCGCGGCCTGCGCGAGCGTGACCGCCCACGCGCCGACCCACTGCCCCGTGGGGAGGCGGAGCGGGCGCGGATCGGCGCGGAGCGACATCCGCTCGCCGCGCTCGATGCCGGCCTCGACGCGACCCGCCTCAGCGCCGTGCACGGGCGGCGGCGCCTCGGGCAGGTCTCCCGGCTCAGCAGGGGCGGACAGCCAGGATCGCTCCACCCGCACGTAGCGGCTCGGGATGGCGAGACGGAGCACATCACTCGCATTGCCCGCGGCACGGTCGGCGACCGCACGCGCGAGCGCCCAGACCTCGGGCACCAGCAAGGGGACCTCGGACACGATGTCCTCGACCTCGCTCAGCGTGCCGCCGTACTCGCTCTCGTCCACGAGCTCGACGAGCCAACCGTTCGCGATGCGTCCGCCGGTGCGGAGCGGCACCCGCACCCGCACGCCCGGACGCGCCGACGCACGCAGGCGTTCGGGAACCGAGTAGTCGAAGAGCTGGTCGAGCTGCGGCAGCGGCGAATCGACGAGCACCCTGGCGACGGGGCCGCCCGCCATGTCAGAGCCCGGCGGCCGCGCGGAGGTCGTCGACGCGGTCGAGCCGCTCCCAGGTGAACTCGGGAAGCTCACGGCCGAAGTGGCCATAGCTCGCCGTCTTGGCGTAGATGGGCCGCAGCAGGTCGAGGTCGCGGATGATCGCGGCGGGTCGGAGGTCGAACACCTCGCGGATCGCGCCGATGATTCGCTCGTCGGGCACGTGCGCCGTGCCGAACGACTCGACGTACAGGCCCACGGGCGCGGCCTTGCCGATCGCGTAGGCCACCTGCAGCTCGAGGCGGTCGGCGAGCCCCGCCGCCACGGCGTTCTTCGCGACCCAGCGCATGGCGTACGCCGCCGAGCGGTCGACCTTCGAGGGGTCCTTGCCGCTGAAGGCGCCGCCGCCGTGACGGCTCGCGCCACCGTACGTGTCGATGATGATCTTGCGGCCGGTGAGCCCGGCGTCGCCCTGCGGTCCGCCGATCTCGAAGCGACCGGTGGGGTTGATCAGCACGGCGAGGTCGGGCCGCGCCAGCTCGACCGTGTCGAGCACCGGGCGGATGACGAGCTCCTCGACCTCGGCCCGGAGCTGCTCGGTGGAGACCGCCGGCGAATGCTGCGTCGAGAGCACCACCGTCTCGATCGTGCGCGGCACCTGCCCGTCGTAGCCGACGGTGACCTGCGTCTTGCCGTCGGGCCGCAGGTAGTCGAGCTCGCCCTGCTTGCGCACGGTGGCGAGCCGCTCGGCGAGTCGGTGGGCGAGCCAGATCGGCACGGGCATGAGCTCGGGCGTCTCGCGCGTGGCGTAGCCGAACATGATGCCCTGGTCGCCGGCGCCCTGCATGTCGAGCGCGTCGACGCTGGCCCGTTCGCGGGCTTCGAACGCGTGGTCGACGCCCTGCGCGATGTCGGGCGACTGCCCGCCGATCGACACCGACACGCCGCACGAGCGGCCGTCGAACCACACGTCGGACGAGTTGTAGCCGATCGACGTCACCCGCTCGCGCACGATCGCCGGGATCTCCACGTACCCCGACGTCGTCACCTCGCCCGCGACGTGCACGAGCCCCGTCGTCACGAGCGTCTCGACCGCGACCCGACTGTGCGGGTCGACCGTGAGGAGCGCGTCGAGGATCGAGTCCGAGACCTGGTCGCAGATCTTGTCGGGATGGCCCTCGGTGACGGATTCGGAGGTGAAGAGTCGGAGTGCGCTCATGTGGTCCCGTGTTCCTTCGTGATGTCGGCGGCGACCGCCGCGGTCGTCGATTCCGAGACAACCACGTCGAGGATGACATGGGCCACTGATGATTTCGTTCCGTGTGCTCGTGTGACGATCTCGCCGTCGGGTCCGATCACGACGACGCGGTTCTCGTCGCTCGCGAAGCCCTCGCTCCAGCCGACCCGGTTCACGACGAGCACGTCGGCGCCCTTCGCCTCGCGCTTCGCCCGGCCGAGGGCGAGGAGCCGCTCGTCGTCGGGCTCGGTCTCTGCCGCGAAGCCGACGAGCACCGTGCCGTCGTGTGGCGCGTGTCCGAGGCCGGCGAGGATGTCGGGGTTGCGCACGAGCTCGAGCGTCATGCCACCGTCCCCGGCGTCCTTCTTCAGCTTCGACTCGCTCACGTCGGCGGGACGGTAGTCGGCGACGGCCGCGGCCATGATCACGACGTCGGCGCCACGTGCGGCATCCGTCACCGCCTGCTTCAGCTCGAGTGCGGTCGAGACCTGGCGGATGTCGCAGCCGGCCGGATGGGCGACCTCGAGGTTCGCCGCGATGAGCGTGACCTCGGCGCCACGCGCCCGCGCCGCCTCCGCGATCGCGACGCCCTGCTTGCCACTGGAACGGTTGCCGAGGAACCGCACGGGATCGAGCGGCTCGCGAGTGCCGCCGGCCGTGACCACGACGCGGCGCCCCGCGAGGTCGTGTCGGCCCGATGCCGCGGCGCGCTCGAGCGCGGCGGCCACGATCACGTCGGGCTCCTCCATGCGACCGGGTCCGCTGTCGGCGCCCGTGAGCTGGCCCACCGCCGGCCCCACGACCGTGACACCACGCTCGCGCAAGGTGGCAATGTTGGCCTGCGTGGCCGGATGCCGCCACATCTCGGTGTGCATGGCGGGCGCGATGACGACGGGCGCCTCGCTGGCCAGCACGGTGTTGCCCAGGAGGTCGTCGGCGAGGCCGGTCGCGAGCTTCGCGATGGAGTTCGCGGTGGCGGGCGCGATCACGATGAGGTCGGCCGCCTGCCCGATCGCGACGTGGCGCACCTCGGCGACACCCTCGTAGAGGTCGGTGTGCACCGGATTGCGCGAGATCGCCTCGAGCGTGGGACGACCCACGAACCGGAGCGCACCCTCGGTCGGCACGACGTGGACGTCGTGGCCGGCGAGCACGAGCGCGCGGACCACACCGACGGCCTTGTACGCCGCGATGCCGCCCGTGATGCCGACGACGATGTTGAGCGGCGACATCCGGGACGTGCTATTCGCCGATGGGGCGGAGCCGGAGCTTGTCCTCGTTGATCTCGTGGAGCGCGACCGACAGCGGCTTGTCGTCGATCGACGAGTCGACCAGCGGGCCGACGTTGTCGAAGAGGCTGCCCTCGTGGAGGTCGGCGTAGTAGTCGTTGATCTGGCGGGCCCGCTTGGACGCGAAGATCACGAGCTGGTACTTCGAGTCGACCTTGGAGAGCAGGTCGTCGATGGGCGGGTCGATGATGCCGGACAGCTTCTCAGCCATGGACAGACTCCTTAGAACGGAACGTGCGCACGTCGGGTGCGCGGAAACTTTCGGCCCGGGCAGCTCAACGCCGACCCTTGCGGGGCCGCATCAAGTCTACGACCTTTTGCGCGGCCTCGCCGACCTCGTGGTTGACGACCTGGTGGTCGAACTCGTCGACGGCCGCCAATTCGACCTTCGCGGTCTCCAGGCGGCGCTGCTGCTCGGCCGGACTCTCGGTGCCCCGACCCACCAGCCGGCGGACGAGTTCGTCCCAGGTCGGCGGCAGCAGGAAGACGAGGGTGGCCTCGGGCATCGCCCGGCGGACGGAGCGTGCGCCCTGGATGTCGATCTCGAGCAGCACGCTGTTGCCCGCCGCGATCGCCTGCTCCACCGGACGGCGCGGCGTGCCGTATCGGGAGGCGTTGTGGACGGTGGCCCACTCGAGCAGTTCGCCCGCCTCGACCATGCGGTCGAACTCCGCGTCGTCGACGAAGTAGTAGTGCTCGCCCTCGACCTCGCCCGGCCGGGGCGCCCTCGTGGTGGCCGACACCGAGAGCCGGACCTCGGGGTGGTGCCGCCGGATGTACGACGCCACCGTGCCCTTGCCGACCGCCGTGGGACCGGCGAGCACGACGAGCCGGTCGCCCGTGCCGCCGTGATCGGCGACCCAGTCGGCGACGAACTCGCGGAGGCGACGGCGCTGCAGCCGGCCGAGGCCGCCGAGCCGCTTCGACGTCGCGATCTCGAGGTCCTGCATGATCCGGGCGCTCTTCGTGGCGCCGATCGCCGGGATCGACGTGAGGAACTCGGGCACGCGAAGGCGACCCTCGACGCCCTCGGGCTCCTCATAGGCGGCGCGCAGCACATCCAGCGGGCTGCGGACGCCGTCGGCGACCTGGGCCTTCACTGCGGCCCGCGCACGGCGGGCGGCGACGGCGGCGCGGGACGCCGCGACGCGATCGACCTCGGGCGGGCTCGACGCGGTCACGGGCTTCCCGGCCTCGGCGATCGAGTCCGCCGCGTCGGTGGTGCTCGTGCTCGTGCTCGTGCTCGTGTCAGGCAACCGCGGCTCCGTACTCGTCGGCACGACGCGCGATGGCGTCGGCCAGTCCATCGGGCCCCGCCATCAGGAGGGACCGCGACTCGTTCGCGACGACGCCGCCCGCGAAGCCGCCGAACCGGGAGCGGAGCTCGCGCGGCTCGGCGCCCTGGTGGCCGAATCCGGGCGCGAGCACCGGCAGGCCCGGGCGCGGTGGCTCGGCCTCGATGTCGATGCCCGCGGCGGGGAGGTCGGTCGTCGCCCCGAACACCACGCCGATGGAGCCGAGTGCGTGGCTCGAGGCATCCACTCGGCCCTGGTTCCAGCTGATCACGCCGTCGGTGATGGCCTGCGCCACCGACGACCCGGCCCGGCTCGACTGCTGGAGGACGGCGCGCTGGATGGCGGCGGCCTCTGGATTCGAGGTGGCGGCGAGGACGAACAGGCCCTTGCCCGCCGCCTCGGCCGAGACCATGACCTGCTCGATCGAGCCGAGGCCCTGGAATGCGCTGATCGTCATGGCATCCGCTTCGAGGCTCGATCCCGGGCGCAGCCACGCCTCCCCGTACGCCTCCACCGTGGAGCCGATGTCGCCGCGCTTCGCGTCGGCGATCACGAGGAGCCCGGCGTCACGGGCCTCGGCCAGGAGGCGCTCGAGCACCGCGTAGCCCGCGGCACCGTGTCGCTCGAAGAACGCCACCTGCGGCTTCACGATGCCGATGAGGCCGGATGCCGCCTCGATCGCGCGGAGCCCGAACTCGCGGACGCCCTCCGCGGAGTCGGGCTGGCCCCAGGCGTCGAGCACCGACCGGTGCGGGTCGAGCCCGAGGCACAGGTGCCCGTAGGCCGCGAAGACCGCCTCGAGCCGCTCGCCGAACGGGATCACGCCGGAGCCGATCATGCCAGCGCCGCCGCTCGCCGCCGGCCGTACTCCTGCAGGCTCGTCACCTCGAACCCGCCGCGGACGGCGTCGAGCGAGGCGACCGCGGCCGAGAGCTCGGCGATGGTCGTGAACAGCGCGATGTCGGCCGCGACCGCCGCCGCGCGGATCTCGTACCCGTCGGCGCGGGCCGAGCGGCCGCTCGGGGTGTTGATCACCACGTCGACCTCGCCGCGATGGATCAGCTCGACGATCGAGGCGTCGTCGGCCGACGCCTTCTCGCTGTACTTCAGCACCTCCCGGGCGCCGATGCCGTTGCGGCGCAGGACCTCTGCGGTGCCCTCCGTCGCCGTGATGTCGTAGCCGAGCTGCTGCAGGCGCAGCACCGGGAGGATGATCGCGCGCTTGTCGCGGTCGGACACCGACACGAACACCGTGCCGCTCAGCGGCATGCCGCCGTATGCCGCCAACTGGCTCTTCGCGAACGCCGTCGGGAAGTCCTTGTCGATGCCCATGACCTCGCCCGTGGAGCGCATCTCGGGCCCGAGCACGGAGTCGACCATGATGCCCTCGCGGGTGCGGAAGCGGTGGAACGGCAGCACGGCCTCCTTCACGGCGACCGGCGCGTCGAGGGGCACCCGCGAGCCGTCGGACTCGGGGAGCATGCCCTCGGCGATCAGCTCGGCGACCGTCGCGCCCACCATGATGCGCGACGCGGCCTTGGCGAGCGGGATGCCGAGCGCCTTCGACACGAACGGGACCGTGCGACTGGCCCTCGGGTTGGCCTCGAGCACGTAGAGCACGCCGGCGCCGATCGCGAACTGCACGTTGAGCAACCCGCGCACGCCGATCCCCTCAGCGATGGCGCGCGTCGCCTCACGCACCCGGTCGACCTCGGCGCGGCCGAGCGTCACGGGCGGCAGGGTGCAGCTCGAGTCGCCCGAGTGGATGCCGGCTTCCTCGATGTGCTCCATCACGCCGCCGATGTACAGGTCGGTGCCGTCGTAGAGCGCGTCGACGTCGATCTCGATCGCGTCGTCGAGGAACCGGTCCACGAGCAGCGGATGACTCGGACCGACGATGCCCTGGCCCTCGATGCGCGAGAAGTAGTCGGCGAGCGACGGCGAGTCGTAGACGATCTCCATGCCGCGGCCGCCGAGCACGTAGCTCGGGCGCACGAGCACGGGATAGCCGATGCCCTCGGCGACGTGCACGGCGCCGGCGACGTCGATCGCGGTGCCGTTGCGCGGGGCGAGCAGCCCCGCCGCGTCGAGGATGCCCGAGAACAGCCCGCGCTCCTCGGCGAGGTCGATCGCGTCGGGCGTGGTGCCCAGGATGGGCACGCCCGCCGCCTCGAGGCCCTTCGCGAGCCCGAGGGCGGTCTGCCCGCCGAGCTGCACGACGACGCCGACGAGCTCGCCGGTCTGCGACTCCGCGTGGATGACCTCGAGCACGTCCTCGAGCGTGAGCGGCTCGAAGTAGAGCCGGTCGCTCGTGTCGTAGTCGGTCGACACCGTCTCGGGGTTGCAGTTGATCATGATGGTCTCGAAGCCCGCGTCGGAGAGCGCGAACGACGCGTGGACGCACGAGTAGTCGAACTCGACGCCCTGGCCGATGCGGTTCGGCCCCGACCCGAGGATGACGACCTTGCGGCGGTCGCTCGGCTCCACCTCCGTCTCGAGGTCGTAGCTCGAGTAGTGGTACGGGGTCAGCGCCGGGAACTCGCCGGCGCACGTGTCGACCGTCTTGTACACCGGACGGATGCCGAGGATGTGCCGCACCTCGCGCGCATCGGCCTCGCCGAACCCGCGCAGCTGCCCGATCTGCGCGTCGGAGAAGCCGTGGTCCTTGGCGAGCAGCAGCGTGTCGTGATCGAGCGCCTCGGCCGTCGCGACGGTCTCGGCCACCTCGTTGATGAGGAGGATCTGGTCGAGGAACCACGGGTCGATCTTCGTGGCCTCGAAGAGGTCGTCGACCGTGGCGCCCTTGCGGAGCGCCTGCTGCACGAGCACGATGCGGCCGTCGGTTGGCACGCGAGAGGCCTCGACGAGCTCCTCGACGCTGCGCGGCTCGTCGCCCCAGTGGAACGACGACCCGCGCTTCTCGAGCGAGCGCAGCGCCTTCTGCAGGGCGGTCGCGTAGTTGCGGCCGATCGCCATGGCCTCGCCGACCGACTTCATGGTCGTGGTGAGCGTCGGGTCGGCGGCGGGGAACTTCTCGAACGCGAAGCGGGGCACCTTGACGACGACGTAGTCGAGCGTCGGCTCGAAGCTCGCGGGCGTGACCCGGGTGATGTCGTTCGGGATCTCGTCGAGGCGGTAGCCGATGGCGAGCTTCGCGGCGATCTTCGCGATCGGGAAGCCCGTGGCCTTCGAGGCGAGCGCCGACGAGCGGGAGACGCGCGGGTTCATCTCGATGACGATGATGCGGCCGTCGGCGGGATCGATCGCGAACTGGATGTTGCAGCCGCCGGTGTCGACGCCGACGGCTCGGATGATGTCGATGCCGATGTCGCGGAGCTTCTGGTACTCGCGGTCGGTGAGCGTGAGGGCCGGCGCGACGGTGATCGAGTCGCCGGTGTGCACGCCGACCGGGTCGACGTTCTCGATGGAGCAGACGACGACCGTGTTGTCGGCGGTGTCGCGCATGAGCTCGAGCTCGTACTCCTTCCAGCCGAGGATCGACTCCTCGAGGAGCACCTCGGTGGTCGGCGAGTCGTGGAGGCCCTGCGTGACGATGCGCACCAGGTCCTCCTCGGTGTACGCGAAGCCCGAGCCGAGGCCGCCCATCGTGAACGACGGGCGCACGACCAGGGGGTAGCCGAGGTCGAGCGCGAACTCCTTCGCCTGGTCGAGGGTCTTCGCCACGTGCGAGCGGGCGACGCCCGCGCCCGCCTCGATCACGAGGTCCTTGAAGAGCTGGCGGTCCTCGCCCTTGCGGATCGCGTCGACCTTCGCGCCGATGAGCTCGACGCCGTGCTTCTCGAGGATCCCCGCGTCGTGCAGGGCGATCGCGGCGTTCAGCGCCGTCTGGCCGCCCAGCGTCGGCAGCACCGCGTCGGGGCGCTCCTTGACGATGATCGACTCGATGATCTCGGGCGTGATGGGCTCGATGTAGGTGGCGTCCGCGAAGTCGGGGTCGGTCATGATCGTGGCCGGGTTCGGGTTCACGAGGATGACGCGCACGCCCTCGGCGCGGAGCACGCGGCACGCCTGGGTGCCGGAGTAGTCGAACTCCGCGGCCTGGCCGATCACGATCGGCCCGGAGCCGATGACGAGGACGCTGTTGATGTCGTCGCGCTTGGGCATCAGGCGTTGGTCTCCTTGCTCGCGATGACCATGTCGCGGAACCGGTCGAAGAGGTAGTTCGCGTCGTGCGGGCCGGCCGCCGACTCGGGGTGGTACTGCACCGAGAACGCCGGGATGTCGAGGCAGTTGAGGCCCTCGACGACGTTGTCGTTGAGGTCGTAGTGGCTCACCTCGACGCGGCCGAAGCCCTCGGCCGAGTCGCTCACCCGGTCGATCGGGGCGTCGACGGCGAAGCCGTGGTTGTGCGAGGTGATCTCGACGCGGCCGGTGGCCTTGTCGAGCACGGGCTGGTTGATGCCGCGGTGGCCGAAGGGCAGCTTGTAGGTGCCGAAGCCGAGGGCCCGGCCGAGCAGCTGGTTGCCGAAGCAGATGCCGAAGTAGGGCAGCCCTTCGCGCAGCGTCGTGCGCAGCAGGTCGACATGACGGTCGGATGCCCCGGGGTCGCCCGGTCCGTTCGAGAAGAACAGCGCGTCGGGGGCCATCGCGAGCACCTCCTCGGCGGTGATCGACTGCGGCACCACGTGCACGTCGAAGCCGCGCTCGGCGAGGTACTTGAGCGTCGAGGTCTTCACGCCGAGGTCGAGGACCGCGACCGAGCCGACGCGATCTCCCTCGGCGGGCAGGGAGTAGGCCTCGGTGGTGGAGACCGTGCCGGAGAGGTTCAGGCCCGTCATCTCCTCGCCGCCCAGCACGAGCTCGAGCTGCTCCCCGTGGGTGAGCAGCGCGGCGTCGCCGGAGAAGATCCCGGCGCGCATCGCGCCCGCAGAGCGGATGTGGCGGGTGACCGCGCGGGTGTCGATGCCGCTGATGCCGACGACGCCGGCCGCCTCGAGGTCGTCGTCGAGGCTGCGCTGCGCGCGGAAGTTCGACACGACGCGGGAGGGGTCGCGCACGACGAATCCGGCGACCCAGATCCTCGACGACTCCATGTCCTCGTCGTTCGCACCCGTGTTGCCGATGTGCGGCGCGGTCATCATGACGATCTGGCCCGCGTACGACGGGTCGGTCAGCGTCTCCTGGTAGCCGGTCATGCCGGTCGCGAAGACCGCCTCGCCGAGGGTGCGCCCACGGGAGCCGTACGCGCGGCCCTCGTAGCGGCGTCCGTCCTCGAGCACAAGCACGGCGGGGTCCGACGTGCGGGTTGGGGTCTCAGTCATCCGAGGCCTCGCTCTCCTTCTCCGGCCGCGATGCGGCACGCGCCGCGGCGATGTCGTTGACGGCGGCGATGATGCGCGCCGAGTCGCCCGGGTAACGGGCCCTGAGGTAGCTGTCGACGTGGGGAGCCCGAGCATCGGGATCGGCCACGTGCGCGATCCACGTGATGGCGACGAGTCCCTCGGGCTCCACCCCGCGATCGATGGCGTAGCTGGCCTCCCCCGCCGACACGATGCGCTCGGCGGGCAGGAAGCTCGCAGACTCGCCGGCGACCCGCAGCACGACGCCCTCGGCCGCGATCTCGATGCGCGCGGCGCCCCGGAACGCGAGCCCCTGCACGGCGAGCCGCTCGAGCGGCTCGCCCGTCGGGGTCGTGGCGACGTAGAGCACCTCGGTCTCGAGCAGGAACGAGCCGAGCGCACCGGGCAGCGGGTAGGACGTGAGGGACTCGTCGCGTCGGGTGCGACGCCGCCACGACCGCAGCATGAGCCACGCGGCGACGCCGACGATCGCCACGGAGATGAGCACGCCGATCCACTTATCCACGTGCCACCTCCGCTGCGGTGTCCGCGCGCCGCGCGACCTCGTCGGCCGGGCGCACCGCGCCGTCGGCGTACGTGGCGTAGCCCGCGTGGAAGGTGGCGACGACGCGGCCGGGCAGGCGGCGCCCGAGGTACGGCGAGTTCACGCTGCGTCCGGCGAGACGCTCGAGCGAGAAGTCGGATGCCGCGGCCGGGTCGTAGAGCGTGACCTCGGCCGGCGATCCGGCCACCAGTGCCTGGCCATGCCCGGTGAGTCGGCCGATGCGAGCGGGGGTCGCGGACATGACCCGCGCGACATCCGACCAGCTCAGCAGGCCGTTCTCGACGACGGCGGCGTGCACGACGGAGAGGGCGGACTCGAGCCCGACCATGCCGTTCGCCGCGGCATCCCACTCGCTCTCCTTGGCCTCGACCGGGTGCGGCGCGTGGTCGGTCGCGACGATGTCGATCGTGCCGTCGGCGAGGGCGGCACGGAGAGCCTCGACGTCCTCGGCACGGCGGAGCGGCGGGTTCACCTTGAACCGCGGGTCGTAGCTCGCGACGAGGTCCTCGGTGAGCAGCAGGTGGTGCGGGGTGACCTCGGCGGTCACGGCGATGCCGCGCGCCTTCGCCCAGCGGATCACCTCGACGGACCCGGCCGTGGAGACGTGGCAGACGTGCAGGCGACTGCCGACGTGCTCGGCGAGCAGCACGTCGCGCGCGATGATCGACTCCTCGGCGACGGCGGGCCAGCCGGCGAGCCCGAGTTCGCCCGAGAGCGCGCCCTCGTTCATCTGGGCGCCCTGTGTGAGCCTCGGCTCCTGGGCGTGCTGCGCGATCACCCCGTCGAAGGCCTTCACGTACTCGAGGGCGCGCCGCATGAGCAGCGGGTCGGCGACGCAGAACCCGTCGTCGCTGAAGACCCGCACGTTCGCACGAGATCGGGCCATCGCCCCGAGCTCGGCCAGCTGCTCGCCCTTGAGGCCCACCGTGACCGCGCCGAGGGGCTGCACCGTCGCGTAGCCGGCGGCGCGGCCGAGGCTCGCCTCCTGCTCGACGACGCCGGCCGTGTCGGCGACCGGGAACGTGTTGGCCATCGCGAAGACCGCGGTGAAACCGCCCGCCGCTGCGGCCTGGGTGCCGGTGAGCACCGTCTCGCTCTGCTCGTAGCCGGGCTCACGCAGGTGGGTGTGCAGGTCGACGAGGCCGGGGAGGGCGATGAGGCCGTCGGCGTCGACGATCGTCGCGCCCGCGGCATCCGCGATGCGACCGACCTCGGCGATGGCACCGCCGTCGAGGAGGAGATCGGCCCGCTCGCCGGACGGCAGCGTCGCACCGGTGATGAGGATGCGCTCGGTCATCGGGCTTCACCTCGTTCGCCGGACAGCAGCAGGTAGAGGGCGGCCATTCTCACTGATACTCCGTTCGCGACCTGCTCGCGCACCGTCGACTGCGGCGAGTCGGCGGCGCGGGCGGCGATCTCCAGCCCGCGGTTCATCGGGCCGGGGTGCATGACCATCGTAGTCGGGGGCAACCGGTCGAACCGGGCATCGTCGAGGCCCCAGGTCCGGGCGTATTCGCGGCTGTTCGGGAAGAACGCCGCGTGCATGCGCTCCGCCTGGATGCGCAGCATCATGACGACGTCGGGGTCGCTCTGCAGGGCCGCGTCCAGGTCGTAGCCCACCCGGGCGGGCCAGCCCGACGTGTCCACGGGAACCAGCGTCGGCGGTCCGACCAGCTCGACCTCTGCGCCGAGGGTGGTCAGGAGCCATACGTTCGACCGGGCCACGCGGGAGTGCAGGATGTCGCCGACGATCACGACGTGCACGCCGTCGAGCCCGCGCCCACGTGACGCGGCACCGTGCAGGCGCCGCCGGATCGTGAACGCGTCGAGGAGCGCCTGGGTCGGATGCTCGTGGGTGCCGTCGCCGGCGTTCACGACGCCCGCGTCGATCCAGCCGCTCGTCGCGAGGGTCTGGGGGGCGCCCGACGCGTGGTGGCGGATGACGACCCCGTCGGCGCCCATGGCCTGCAGCGTCTGGGCGGTGTCCTTCAGGCTCTCGCCCTTCGAGACGCTCGAGCCCTTGGCGCTGAAGTTGATCACGTCGGCCGAGAGCCGCTTCGCCGCGGCCTCGAACGAGATGCGGGTGCGCGTCGAGTCCTCGAAGAAGAGGTTCACGACCGTCTTGCCTCGCAGGGTGGGGAGCTTCTTCATCTCCCGCTCCTGCACGGCCGCCATGTCCTCCGCGACGTCGAGCAGCGCGATGGCCTCGTCGCAGGCGAGGTCCTTGGTCGACAGGAGGTGGCGCATCAGTCGTCGCCCCCGTCGATCGTGACCGCGTCGTCACCGTCGATCTCGGTGAGGCGCACGTTGATCCGCTCGCGCGCCGAACTCGGCAGGTTCTTGCCGACGAAGTCCGCGCGGATGGGGAACTCGCGGTGGCCGCGATCGACGAGCACCGCGAGGCGCACGGCGCGCGCGCGGCCGAGGTCGGCCAGCGCGTCGAAGGCGGCGCGGATGGTGCGGCCCGAGTACAGCACGTCGTCGACGAGCACGACCGTCGCGCCGTCGATGCCGCCGTCGGGCACCGACGTCGGCTGCGGCGCCCGAACCGGATTGCGGTCGAGGTCGTCGCGGTACATGGTCACGTCGAGAGACCCGGTCGGCACCTCGGATGCCGCGATGCGGCCGATGATCGTCGCGAGGCGCTCGGCGAGCACCGCGCCGCGCGTGGGAATGCCGAGGAGCACGAGCCGTTCGGCCCCGCGATTCGACTCGAGGATCTCGTGGGCGATGCGAGTGATCGCCCGATCGATGTCAGCCTGCTGCAGCACGGTGCGCACAGCCATGCGGACTCCCTTCTCCGCCTCACTGGACGGGCTTCAAGGTTGCCTTTCGAACCAGCCTACCAGCACGGCGGTGGCCGGTCCGATCGGCCCGGAGTAGCATCGGGCGCGCGGGTGCGGCAGCGGCGCGAAGGCCCGGGCCGGCCCAGGCGCGGCATCCGCTCGAAGGCGGGAGTGACCATGACCGGCAGCGGCACCGCGACGGATCCCTGGCAGCTGACGACGGCCCCTGGAACCTCGGCCTACACGATGTACCGCGACGAGGACGGCGACCCGCCCGCGCTGGTCTGCATCGTGGGCTCGACCACCCTGAAGTACCACCTGTCGGCCATCGACGACCTCGCGGCCTGGCTCCGGGAACAGGGCGACTGGGTCCCGCTCGGCGCCGCCGACGACCAGAAGCCGGCCGCCGACGGCACCGTCGAGGCGTGGGGCCGCGCGGAGTCGAATCCCGTCGGCGGCTGGTACGGCCTCCGCAAGGGCTACCGGGGCCGGTTCGGGATGTACCTGCCGCCGCTGCTCGAGCAGCTCGGGCTCGCCGAACTCACGCATGACGCCCGCAACAACGGCATCCGGGCGACCTGACGAGCGCCGACTACGCCTTCGAGTGCGAGATCGCCGCGAGCAGGCCGTTCACGAAGCCGGCGGAGTCGTCGGTGGAGAGCACCGTCGCCGCCTCGACCGCCTCGGAGATCGCGACGGCGTCGGGCACCTCGTCGTTGTAGAGGATCTCCCACGCGCCGATGCGCAGCAGGGCGCGATCGACGGCCGGCATGCGCTCGAGCGTCCAGCCCCGCGAGTGCGTCGTGATGAGCTCGTCGATCTCGTCGCGGTGATCGACGATGCCGTCGACGATCTCGCGCGCGTAGAGCCAGGACGCCTGCCGTTCGGGCTCGCCCACGGCACGCTCGGCCTCCGCCACGAGCACCTGCTCGACCGGCACCTGGCGCATGTCGGCCGAGTACAGCATGTCGAGGGCGCGCTTGCGCGCCTTCGTTCGAGCGCTCACTCGTTCACGCGGCCGAGGTAGTCGCCCGTGCGGGTGTCGACCTTGACCTTCGTGCCGGTCTCGAGGAACAGCGGCACCTGGATCTCGTAGCCGGTCTCGACCGTCGCGGGCTTGGTGCCGCCGGTCGAGCGGTCGCCCTGCAGGCCCGGCTCGGTGTAGGTGATCTCGAGCACGACCGACGCGGGCAGGTCGACGTAGAGCGGGTTGCCGTTGTTCAGGGCGATCGTGACGGCCTGGTTCTCGAGCATGAAGTTCGCGGCGTCGCCCACGACGGTCGCGGGCACGGTGACCTGGTCGTAGTCGGTCGCGTCCATGAACACGAAGCCGTCACCGTCGTTGTAGAGGTAGGTGAAGTCACGGCGGTCGACGTTCTCGATGTCGATCTTCGCGCCGGCGTTGTACGTGCGGTCGACCACCTTGCCGGTCACGACGTTCTTCAGCTTCGTGCGCACGAACGCCCCGCCCTTGCCGGGCTTGACGTGCTGGAACTCGATGACGCTCCAGAGCTGGCCGTCGATGTTCAGGACGACGCCGTTCTTGATGTCAGCGGTGCTTGCCATGGAGGTGATTCCGATCGATCGAGGGAAGTCAGAGGGCGCGCGGCATTTCGCGTGCGACTGATCGAGTGTAGTCGACTCAGTCGCGCGACCGCAGAACCCAGTCGATCGCCAGCCGGTAGGAGTCCGCACCGAACCCGGCGATCACGCCTGTGGCCACGCCCGAGATGACGCTCGTGTGCCGGAACGTCTCGCGCGAGTGCGGGTTCGAGAGGTGCACCTCCACGAGCGGCACTCCGGCCTGGGCCAGCTGGGCGGCCGCATCGCGGAGCGCGTAGCTGTAGTGCGTGAACGCCGCCGGGTTGAGCACGACCGGCAGTCGTCGATCCACCGCCTCGTGGATCCAGCCGATGAGCTCGGCCTCGTCGTCGGTCTGGCGCAGGTCGATCTCGACGTCGTCGGGCACGGATGCCGCGAGGCGGGCGCCGATGTCGGCGAGGGTCTCGCTCCCGTACACCTCAGGCTCGCGGGTGCCGAGGCGCCCCAGGTTCGGTCCGTTGAGGACGAGGATGGTGGTCACGCGGCAAGCCTAGCGATGCGGCATCCGTCGCCTGGCCGGGCCGCCTCGACCGATCGGTGCGGCGAACGGGTGAACCCCCGGTTGACGGCGCATTGACACTCCTTCGGACGGCGCGCCTCCGGTTCACGAAGTGGTCGGGGCGCGTACCGATCACGGCCACGAAGCCGTGCCCTGCGCCCGATTGGCTCAAGCCCATGCCAACCGAATCGACTCGCGGTCGAATGCGCCTCGTCGCCATCGTCGCGGCCGCCGTCACGGCCGCCGCCATCCTCCTCCCCTCCCCCGCCATGGCCGCCGGGAACGACGCCCCGAAGGGCCCGTCCGTGAAGAAGGTCGAGCCCACCCTCGTCGCCAGGGCGACCCTGTCGGCCGACCACCTGGAGCCCGGCCCAGCCAGCGGCGCCGCCCTCACCACGACCGTGAACGGACGAACGGGCCCGTTCGGCGGCCAGGTGATCCCCGGGTTCTCCGCGGTCATCGAGAACGGCGACGGGACGTTCTGGGCGCAGCCCGACAACGGCTTCGGCGCCAAGACGAACTCCGCCGACTTCCTGCTCCGCAACTACCTGGTGCGGCCGGCGTGGCAGACCTCGGCCGGCGGCGCCGGCGACCTGGCCGTCGAGCGGTTCATCTCCTACAACGATGCCGACCACGTGCTCGACTTCCCCATCGTGAACGAGGCCACGCCGGATCGTCTCCTCACGGGCGCCGACTTCGACATCGAGTCGGTCGTTCGCGCCAAGGACGGCAGTTTCTGGGTCGGCGAGGAGTTCGGTCCGTTCCTCCTCCACTTCGACGCCGACGGCACCCTGCTCGAGAAGCCCATCGCCCTCGCGAGCGGCGCCAAGTCCCCGCAGAACCCGTACCTGCAGCCGGGCGAGACGCCCCGCGTTCGAGCGAGCCGCGGCTTCGAGGCGCTCGCGGGCTCGGCGAACGGCCGCTACCTCTACCCCGTCGTCGAGGGCTCCTACGCGGACGACCCCGACCTCCGCCGCCGCGAGGTGCTGGAGTTCGACACGAAGGCCGGTGCCTACACGGGCCGGACGTGGAACTACGAGACCGACCAGGACGCGAACGTCGTCGGCGACGCGTTCACCGCGCGCAACGGCGTGCTCCTGCTCGTCGAGCGTGACGATTTCGAGGGCGACCAGGCCGTCACGAAGCGGATCTACCGGGTGGACCTCGGGCGCACCGACGCCGAGGGCAAGCTCGAGAAGACGCTCGTGCTCGATGCGCTCCGCATCGCGAACCCGGCCCTCATCGGCGCGGGCGACGGCTATGGCACCGGAGACCCGTTCTCGCTGCCCGTGCAATCGCTCGAGACCGTCGTCCAGTTGAAGGACGGCAACCTGCTCATCGCGAACGACAACAACTACCCGGGCAACGACGCCCGGATCACCGGAACCCCCGACGACACCGAGTTCGACGTCATCGACCTCGACCGCACGCGCGTGCAGCCGTCGGACGTCACCGTCGTGGGGCACCGGGGCGCCAGCGGCTCCCGCCCGGAGCACTCGCTCGCCTCCTACGAGACGGCCATCACCGAATGCGCGGACTTCATCGAGCCCGACGTCGTCTCCACCAAGGACGGCGTCCTGGTCGCCCGGCACGAGAACGAGATCAGCGGCACCACGGATGTCGCGTCGCGGCCCGCGTTCGCCGACCGCAAGACGACGAAGGTCGTCGACGGCGTCTCGGTCACCGGGTGGTTCACCGAGGACTTCACGCTCGCGGAGCTGAAGACGCTGCGCGCGGTCGAGCGCCTGCCGCAGGTGCGCCCCGCCAACACCGCATTCAACGGCCTCTACGCGATTCCGACGCTCGACGAGGTGCTCGACCTCGCCCGGCACTCCCTCAGCTGCGACGGCCTGCCCGTCGGCGTCTACCCCGAGACGAAGCACCCGAGCTACTTCGACTCGATCGGCCTCTCGCTGGAGGAGCCCCTCGTCGCGGAGCTCGCCCGGAACGGCCTCGACTCCGCGGATGCGCCCGTGATCGTGCAGAGCTTCGAGGTGGCCAACCTGAAGGAGCTCGACGCCGCCACCGACGTGCCGCTCGCCCAGCTCCTCAACTCCAGCGGCCGTCCGTGGGACTTCACGGTTGCCGGTGACGCCCGCACGTATGCTGACCTCGCGACCCCGGCCGGGCTCGCAGAGATCGCAAGCTACGCCGACGGGGTGGGCGTCGAGAAGAGCCTGGTGATCCCCCGCACGGCCACCGGCACCCTCGGAACGCCGACCACGCTCGTCGCCGACGCGCACGCAGCGGGGCTCGACGTGCACGCCTGGACGTTCCGCCGCGAGAACACGTTCCTGTCGGCCGAGTTCCGTTCAAGCACCGATCCCGCCGGCATCGGCGACCTCGAGGGCGAGCTGCGCGTGTTCCTCGCGACCGGGCTCGACGGCTACTTCAGCGACAACCCCGACATCGGGGCGGCGACCGCCGGCTGATCAGGACCGATCGACCGTTCGGGAACGGGCGGATGCCCCGCGGCATCCGCCCGTTCCTCGCACGCTCAGGAGGCGATCTCCTGGTAGGCCGCGAACAGCAGCGACTGGTCGGGGGCCAGCATCACCGTCGGTTTGGCGAGGTCGTCGAGCACGACGAACCGGAGCTGGCCGGCGCGGGCCTTCTTGTCGCGCTGCATCGTCGCGAGGAGCGTGTTCCAGCGGCCGGCGGGATAGCTCGTGGGCAGCCCGAGCAGGTCGAGCACGCGCTTGTGCCGGTCTGCGACGTCGTCGGAGAGCCGGCCCGACAGGCGGCCGAGTTCGGCGGCGAACGCCAGGCCGACCGAGACCGCGGCACCGTGCCGCCACTGGTAGCGCTCGGCGTGCTCGACGGCGTGGCCGAGCGTGTGGCCGTAGTTGAGGATCTCGCGGAGCCCCTGCTCGGTGAAGTCCTCGGAGACGACCTCGGCCTTCATGTGGATCGCGAGCTCGACGACGCGTCGGAACTCGGGCGAGGCCGGATCGGTCGCCCGGTCTGGATCGGCCTCGATGAGGTCGAGGATCTCGGGATAGCGGATGAACCCCGCCTTCACGATCTCGGCGAAGCCGGCGAGGATCTCGTTGCGCGGCAGGGTGTCGAGCAGCTCGAGGTCGCACAGCACCGCGGCGGGAGCGTGGAAGACGCCGACGAGGTTCTTGCCCTCGTTCGTGTTGATGCCGGTCTTGCCGCCCACGGCCGCGTCGACCATGCCGAGCACGGTCGTCGGCAGCTGCACGATGCGGACGCCTCGGAGCCAGGTGCCCGCGACGAAGCCGGCGAGGTCGGTGATCGCGCCGCCACCGAGCCCGACCACGGCGTCGCTGCGCGTGAAGTCGGCCTGTCCGAGGATCTGCCAGCAGAACGCCGCGACCTCGACCCGCTTGCCGGCCTCCGCGTCGGGCACCTCGGCGAGCAGCACCTCGAAGCGATCGGAGAGCTCCTCGCGCAGCGCGGCGGCCCGAGCGCCGAGGGTCGGCGCATGCACGATGAGCACCTTGCGCACCGCGGACCCGAGCGCCTCGCCGAGTTCGGCTGCCACTCCGCGGCCGACCACGACCTGATACCCCGACTCCCCGCCGACCGGGATCACCGTGCGCGTCTCGCCTGCCGTCATCGTGCTCCTCCGAACCGCTCGGTGATGTCCTCGACGATGCGCGCGACCGAGCGGCGCGACGTGTCGATGTCGAGGTCGGCGAGCGCGGCGTAGACCGGTGCCCGTTCCTCCATGATGGCGGTCCACCTGGCCAGCCCGCCCTCCGCGATGAGCGGGCGTGAGCCGCCGGCGAGCCGGGGGGCGACGGCCTCGGCCGTGACCTTCAGCCACACCACCGGCAGCCCGTAGAGGTCGTCGCGGGTGTCGGGATGCAGCACCGCTCCCCCGCCGAGCGAGATCACGGCCTCCTCCCGCAGCGCGTCGGCCACGACCTCGCGCTCGACGATGCGGAAGTACTCCTCGCCCTCGCGCTCGAAGATCTGGTCGATCGGTCCGTAGCGCTCCGTGATGCGGGTGTCGGTGTCGACGAACGGGGCGTCGGCGGATGCCGCGAGCCGCTGTCCGACGCGCGACTTGCCCGCTCCCATGGGGCCGACGAGCACGATGGGGAGCGCGAGCCGGGGGCCGTCAGACACGGTCGCGTGCGGCATCCGCGTCGGCGATCTCGGTGAGGAGCGCGTCGGGGATGGCGGCGAGGTACGAATCGAGGTTGCGACGGGTCTCGACGACGGAGTCGCCGCCGAACTTCTCGAGCACGGCGTTGGCGAGCGTGAGCGCGACCATCGCCTCGGCGACGACGCCCGCCGCCGGCACGGCGCAGACATCCGATCGCTGATGGTGGGCGGGAGCCGCCTCGCCCGTGGCGACGTCGATGGTCGGCAGGGCGTGCGGGATCGTCGCGATGGGCTTCATGCCGGCGCGGACGCGCAGCACGGTTCCGGTCGACATGCCGCCCTCGGTGCCGCCGGCACGGTCGCTCGCCCGCACGATGCGCCCGTCGGCGAGGTGGAGCTCGTCGTGCGCGGCCGAGCCGCGACGGGTGGTGGTGGTGAAGCCGTCACCCACCTCGACGCCCTTGATGGCCTGGATGCCCATGAGCGCCGCGGCGAGCTGCGCGTCGAGCCGGCGGTCCCAGTGCACGTACGACCCGAGGCCGGGCGGCACGCCGTAGGCGAGCACCTCGACCACGCCGCCAAGGGTGTCGCCGTCCTTGTGGGCCGCATCGACCTCGGCCACCATCCGCGCCGAGGTCTCCTCGTCGAAGCAGCGCAACGGGTCGGCGTCGAGACGGTCGACGTCGCCGGGCAGCGGGAGTGGGCGGTCCTCGGGCACGCGCACCGGCCCGATGGCGATGGTGTGCGCGACGAGGCGGATGCCGAGCTCGGCCAGGAACCCCCGGGCGACCGCGCCGAGCGCGACGCGCGCGGCGGTCTCGCGGGCACTCGCACGTTCGAGCACCGGACGGGCCTCGTCGAAGCCGTACTTCTGCATGCCGACGAGGTCGGCGTGGCCGGGGCGCGGACGCGTGAGGGGCGCGCCGCGGCCGCGGCCGAGCTTCGCCGGGTCGATGGGCTCGGGGCTCATCACCTCCTGCCACTTCGGCCACTCGGTGTTGCCGATGCGCAGGGCGATCGGGCTGCCGAGGCTCACCCCATGGCGGACGCCGCCCGAGATGTCGAGCTCGTCCTGCTCGAACTTCATGCGCGCACCCCGGCCGTAGCCGAGCTTGCGGCGCGCGAGGTCGGCGCGGATGGCGTCGAGCGAGACGGGGATACCGGCGGGAAGACCCTCGAGGATCGCGACGAGCTCAGGCCCGTGCGACTCTCCGGCGGTGAGCCAACGGAGCATGCTCCTATCCTTCCACAGGCGGATCAGAGCGAACGGCGCATGACGTCGAGGACGGCGGCCTCGTCGGGCAGCTCGCGGAGCGGATCCCCCGACGTGAAGATGCGCACCTGCAGGAGCGCCTGGTGCAGCAGCATCTCGAGCCCGTGCACCACGGTCCCGCCCGCCTCGAGCCACTGCGAGGCGAGGGTCGTCGGCCACGGTGCGTACGCGACGTCGAGCAGCGGCGTGCGTTCCCTGAGCAGGACGGATGCCGCAACGCCGGGATCGGCGCCGCCGGGCAGGGTGCTCACCACCAGGTCGGCGTCGTCGATCGCGGGCAGGTCGCCGATCGGCCGGAACTCGACCCGGAGGCCGAGGGCGGCCCCGAGGGCGGCGATCGCCCCGCCGGCCTCGGGTCGGCGCAGGAGCACCTCCACCGACTGCGCGCCGAGCTCGGCCATGGCGGCGAGGGCCGACGCCGCGGTCGCTCCCCCGCCGAGCAGCAGGCCGTGCTCCGCGCGGTCGCAGCCGGCGTCGCGCAGGGCGCGGACGATGCCGCCGACATCCGTGTTGAACCCCCGTCGGAGCCCATCGGCGAGCAGCACGGTGTTCGCCGCGTTCGTCAGCCGTGCGATCTCGTCGAGCTCGTCGAGCAGGGGCAGCACGTCCTGCTTGAGCGGCATCGTGAGCGACAGCCCGCGCCACGCGGCATCCCGCGTGTCGAGGAACCCGGCCAGCCCGGCGCCGTCCATCTCGATGGCGGTGTACTCCCAGTCCAGGCCGAGCCTGGCGTACGCCGCTCGGTGCAGGGCCGGGCTCCTCGAGTGCGAGATGGGCGATCCCAGCACGGCCAGCCGAGCCGCGCGCGGCGCGCCACCCGGGCCGGGGTCACTCACAGTAGGCCGCGTTCTCCTCGCTGGCGGCGCACCACTCCTGGAGCTGCGCGACGGCCGCCTCGTGCTCCTCGACGGTCGTCGAGAACACGGTCTCGCCCGTGGCGAGGTTCACGGGGACGAAGAACAGCCAGGTGCCGTCGGCCGGGTGGATCGCCGCGTTGATGGCGACGTCGCCGGGATTGCCGATCGGCCCGATCGGCAATCCGGGGTTCGCGTAGGTGTTGTAGCGGTTGGAGGCGTCGGCGCGCTCCGCGTCGGTCGTCCACACCGTGTGCGTGTTGCCCGTGCCGTAGGCGACCGTGGCATCGGATTCGAGGTTCATGCCCTGGTCGAGGCGGTTCTGGAACACGCGGGCGACCTTCGGGAAGTCCTCGGTGTTCGACCCTGCCTCGCGCTGCACGATCGAGGCGAGCACGATCGTCCTCCAGCGCTGGTCGGCGGGCACGCCGGCGGCGTCGAGCGCCTCGAACTGGCGGTCGACGAGCGTCTGCAGCACGCCATGGGCGTTGATGCCGGGATCGAGCGTGTACGTCGCCGGGAAGAGGAAGCCCTCGAGGTTCGTGGCTTCCACGGGCAGCCCGTAGTTCGCGGGCGGCTCCGCGGCCGCGGCCTGGAGCTCCTCGATCGGGATGCCGGTTCCCTCCGCGATCGCGACGAGCACGTCGGGCAGCGCCGTGCCCTCGGGGATGACGAAGGTGTTCTCCAGCTTGTTGGCGGGGTCGGTCAGCGCATCCAGCGCCGCCTGCGCGCTCATCTTCTCGGCCAACTGGTAGGCGCCCGGGTGGAACTCGGGCTCGGGCGACTGCTCGAGGAGCAGGTCGTAGAAGGCGTCGTAGGACGCGGTCACGCCCTCGTCGACGAGGTTCTCGGCGATGTCGGAGCCGGTCTCGCCGTCGTGGATCATGAAGACGACCTCGCCGGTTCCGGCGCCCGTGTAGTCGGCAGCGGGGGTGAACCGCTCGATCAGGGCGTTGATGGGCCCCTGCAGGAAGAAGACGGCGCCCGCGACGAGCGCGGCCACGACGACGAGTCCCAGGAGGCATCCCCATGGGCCGCGACGCCTCGTGTGCTCGGGGTCGTGCACCTCGTAGTCGGATGCCGCGGCGCGGCGCTCGGCGCGCGACGGCTTGGCCGGGGCGAGCACCTCGGCCTCCGTCGCGGCGGCGCGGCGCTGCTCGGCCTCGCGCGCTTCCCGACGGGTCATGGGACGGTCGGGCGCGGCCGCGACGTGCTCGGGCGAGGACGGCTCCCCTGCGGAGCCCTGCTGGGAGCGCGTCGGGTCGACGTCGCCGGCGAGCAGCGCATGCCAGTCGACCGCGGCGCGATCCGTCGAGGATCCGTGCGGCTCCGAGGGGAACTGGGTCACAGGTGGGACGACCCTTCGTCTGTCGTGAGCAGGCGTCCGGGCTCGGAACCCAAGGCCCGCTCGGCGTCGATGGCGTGTTGCAGAATGATAACGGCTGCGACTTGGTCGACGATGGGACGCTGGCTGCGGCTCGACTTGCCAGTGGCTCGCAGGGCCTGCTGTGCGCTCACCGTCGAGAGCCGCTCATCCACCAGTCGTACGGGGACGCCGCCCGCGGCGAGACGCCCGGCGAAGCCGATCGCATCCTCGGTCGACGCCGTGGCCGCGCCCGAGAGCGAGAGCGGATTGCCGACGACGAGCTCGATGGCGCCGAACTCGTCGGCCAGCTCGAGGATCCGGCGCACGTCGGCATCGCCGTCGGCGGCACGCTGGACGGTCTCGACCGGTACCGCCAGCAGGCCGCCCGCGTCGCACCGCGCGACGCCGATGCGTGCCCGCCCGACGTCGATGCCGAGCCTCGCTCCCTGGCGCATGGTCTATCGGGCGAGCTCGCGTCGCACGGCGTCGAGCGCGGCGGGGATCGCCGACACGTCGCTGCCGCCGCCCTGCGCGAGGTCGGGCTTTCCACCGCCACCGCCGCCGAGCACCGCCGCCATCGCCTTCGCGAGCGCGCCTGCGTTCGCGCCCGCCTCGCGGGCGCCGGGAGAGGTGGCGACGATCGCGACCGGCTTGCCGCCGACCTCGGCCGTGAGCGCGACCACGGATGCCGCGTCGCCGAGCTTCCCGCGCACGGCGGTCGCGAGCGACCGCACCTCGTCGCCCGAGCCGAGCTGCCCCACGTGCTCGGCCACGACGAGCACGTCTCCCGAGCGCACGGCGTTGGCGGCGAGGGCCGGAACGCGGTCGCCGAGCGCCTTCGCCTCGAACTGCGCGATGCGCTTCTCGGCCGCCTTGAGGCTCGAGACGAGCTCGCCGACGCGGTCGACGAGCTGTTCGGGCCGCGTCTTCAGGTTGGCGGTGAGCTCGGAGACGAGCGCGCGCTCGGCCGCGAACCGGCGGAACGCGTCCATGCCGACGAGCGACTCGACGCGTCGGTTCGAGGCGCCGACCGACGACTCGCCGACGATGTTGATCATGCCGACCTCGGAGCTCGTGGACACGTGGGTGCCCGCGCAGAGCTCCCTCGACCACGGACCGCCGATGTCGACGACGCGCACGACGTCGCCGTACTTCTCGCCGAACAGTGCCATCGCGCCGAGGCTCTTCGCCTCGTCGAGCGGCATCTCACGGGTGACGACCTGCAGGTTGTCACGGATCGCGTTGTTGGAGATCTCCTCGATCTCACTGCGCGTCTCGGCCGACAGCGCCGAGTTCCAGCCGTAGTCGAGGCGCAGGTAGCCCGCCTTGTTGTAGGAGCCGGACTGGTGGGCGTTCGGGCCGAGGACCTGACGGAGCGCGGCGTGCACGAGGTGCGTGCCCGAGTGCGCCTGCGTCGCGCCGCGGCGGTAGTCCTCGTCGACGAGCGTGGTCGCGGGTGCGCCCACGCCGACCTCGCCGGAGGTGACCTTCACCGTGTGGCTGATGAGGCCCTTGACCGGCTTCTGCACGTCGAGGACCTCGAGCTCGTAGCCGTCGCCGACGATGCGGCCCTGGTCGGGTGCCTGGCCGCCGGACTCCGCGTAGAGGGACGTCTCGCCCAGGATGACCTCGGCGGTCTGCCCTGCGGTCGCAACCGGCACGGGCCGGCCGTCGACCAGGAGGCCGAGCACGGTGGACTCCGTGGTCAGCTCGGTGTACCCGGTGAAGATCGTCTCGCCCTTGGCGCGGAACTCGCCGTACACCGAGAGGTCGGCGAGCACCTTCTTCTTGGACTTCGCGTCGGCCTTCGCCCGGGTGCGCTGCGCCGTCATGAGCTCGTCGAAGGCGACCCGGTCGACCGCGAGGCCCGCCTCGTCGGCCATCTCGAGCGTGAGCTCGATCGGGAACCCGTAGGTGTCGTGCAGCAGGAACGCGGTGTCGCCGGCGAGCTCCGCCCGCCCCGACTGCTTCGTGGACGCGACCGCGACGTCGAGGATCGAGGTGCCCGCCGCGAGCGTGCGCAGGAAGGTCTCCTCCTCGCCGAGCGCGAGCTGCTCGATGTGCGCGTAGTCGCGTGCGACCTCGGGATACGCCGCCTTCATCGCGTCGCGCGACGCGGCGAACAGCTCGCGGAACGTCGGCCCCTCGACGCCGAGCAGTCGCATCGCACGGATGCTGCGGCGCAGCAGCCGGCGCAGGATGTAGCCGCGGCCCTCGTTCGACGGGCTCACCCCGTCGCTCATGAGCATGAGCGACGAGCGGATGTGGTCGGCGATGACCCGCATGCGGACGTCGTCCTCGTGGTCGGCGCCGTACGTGCGACCCGACAGCTCCGCGGCACGGTCGAGCACCGGGCGGACCTGGTCGATCTCGTACATGTTCTCGACGCCCTGCTTGATGAAGGCGACGCGCTCGAGGCCCATGCCGGTGTCGATGTTCTTCTTCGGCAGCTCACGGACGATGCGGAAGTCCGTCTTCGACTTCACGTCGTCGATGAGGTACTGCATGAAGACCAGGTTCCAGATCTCGACGTAGCGGTCGTCGTCGGTCGCCGGACCGCCGTCGATGCCGTACGCGGGGCCGCGGTCGAAGAAGATCTCGGAGCACGGTCCGGCGGGGCCGGGCTGGCCGGTGTGCCAGTAGTTCGTGTCCTTGTCGAGGCGCTGGATCCGCTCCTCGGGAAGCCCCGCGACCTTCTTCCAGAGCTCGATGGCCTCGTCGTCGTCCTTGTAGACGGTGACCCAGAGGTCGTCGGGGGCGAAGCCGTAGCCGCCCTCGGACTCGGGCGTGGTGAGCAGCTCCCACGCCATGCTGATGGCGCCCTCCTTGAAGTAGTCGCCGAAGGAGAAGTTGCCGTTCATCTGGAAGAACGTGCCGTGGCGGGGCGTCTTGCCGACTTCCTCGATGTCGTTCGTGCGGATGCACTTCTGCACGCTCGTTGCGCGCGGATAGGGCGAGGGCACGAGGCCGGTGAGGTAGGGCACGAACGGCACCATCCCGGCGACCGTGAAGAGCAGCGTGGGATCGTCGGACACGAGCGACGCCGAGGGCACGACCGTGTGGCCGCGCGCGGCGAAGAAGTCCAGCCAGCGCTGGCGGATGTCTGCAGTCTGCATGGTTCCGTTCTGGTTCAGCGGCCGTGCGGCCGCGCTGGGTCGAGGAGCCGGATCAGCGCGCGGCGGGCGCGTCGCCCGCGGCGCGCAGCTCGGCATCGCGCTCGTGGTAGCCCTCGGCGATCGCCTTGCCGAAGGCCCTGGCCTTGGCGTCGACCGACGAGAAGAACTCACGGCCCTGTGCGGTCTGGTTGACCTGGTGGGCGGCCACGAAGCCCGCAGCGACGCCGACGGCGAACCACACGATGCTCTTCACGAAGTGCTCCCTCTGACCGATCTCGCCGCGCGAGTCCCGCCCGGCACGCATCCTGACATTCTAGTGCGGTCGGATGCCCCGGGAGACGGAACGGGGGCCGCGGGAAACCCCCGCGACCCCCGGTCCGAATGCAAGCTGCTCAGCGAGCGGCGTAGTACTCGACGACGAGCTGGACGTCACAGGTCACGGGCACCTCGGCGCGCTTGGGGCGACGCAGGAGCTGGGCCTGGAGCGTGTCGAGCTCGACCTCGAGGTAGCCGGGGAGCTTGGGGAGCACGTCGACGTGACCGCCGGCCGCGGCGACCTGGAAGGGCTCGGTGCCCTCGGAGCGCTGCTTGACGCCGATGGTCTGGCCCGGCTTCACGCGGAACGAGGGGCGGTCGACGATCTGGCCGTCGACGAGGATGTGACGGTGCACGACGAACTGGCGGGCCTGCGCGATGGTGCGGGCGAAGCCGGCGCGGAGCACGAGGGCGTCGAGGCGCATCTCGAGCAGCTCGACCAGGTTCTCACCGGTCAGGCCGTCGGTGCGGCGAGCCTCGTTGAACGCGATGCGGAGCTGCTTCTCGCGGATGCCGTACTGGGCGCGGAGACGCTGCTTCTCGCGGAGGCGCACGGCGTAGTCGGAGTCCTGCTTGCGCTTGGTGCGTCCGTGCTCACCGGGAGCGTAGGGGCGCTTCTCCATGTACTTGGCGGCCTTCGGGGTGAGGGCGACGCCGAGCGCGCGGGAGAGGCGGGTCTTGCTGCGTGACTGGTTCGACACGAATGTCCTTTCGGAAGAATCTCAAGTGAACTCGCGGCGCGTTCGTGCGCCGGAAGTCTGTGTCAGAGGGATTCGCCAAGGGTGGATCGGCTACAGATCGCACCCGCTCGCCGGTGATTCCCTCGCAGCCGCGCTCGGGAATCTGGCTTCAGGCCGAGGGATATGCTATCACGCCCGGCCTCGGAGGCCCGACGTCAGCGTTCGCCGCGCACGATGCGGCGCAGCTTCGCCAGCCGTGCCGACACCTCGCGCTCGTTTCCGTGCTCGGTCGGCTGGTAGTAGGTGGCGCCGCGCAGTTCTGCGGGCAGGTACTCCTGCTGCACGACGCCGATCGCGTCGTCGTGCGGATACACGTAGCCCTTGCCGTGGCCGAGTCGCTTCGCCCCCGGGTAGTGGGCGTCGCGGAGGTGCTTGGGGACGCGCCCGGCGCGACCCTCGCGCACGTCGGCGATCGCGCGGTCGATGCCGAGGTAGGCGGCATTCGACTTCGGCGCGGTCGCGAGGTGCACCACGGCCTGCGCGAGCGGGATCCGCCCCTCGGGCATGCCGATGTACTGCACGGCGTCGGCCGCCGACACGGCCACGCCGAGCGCAGTGGGGTCGGCCATGCCGATGTCCTCCGAGGCGAGCACGATGATGCGGCGGGCGATGAACCGGGGATCCTCGCCGGCCTCGATCATGCGCGCGAGGTAGTGCAGCGCCGCGTCGACGTCGCTGCCCCGCACCGACTTGATGAAGGCGCTGATGACGTCGTAGTGCTCGTCGCCGTTGCGGTCGTAGCGGAGCAGTGCACGGTCGACGGCGCGAGCCACGACGTCGGCGGTGATCAGCGGCTTGGCCGGCGTCGCGGCATCCGCTGCCTCGGGGTCGTCGACGTCGCCGTTCGCGTCGGTGACGTCGACGGCATCGGGATCGTCATCGCCCGCGCTCGTGGTCGCGGTCATCTGCGCCGCCGCGACGGATGCCGCCTCGAGGGCGGTGAGCGCACGGCGCGCGTCGCCCGAGGCCAGCCGGATGATCGCCGCGCGCGCCTCGGGGTCGAGCTCGACGGCGCCCGCGAGGCCACGCGGATCGGCGACGGCTCGGTCGACGAGCACGCCGAGGTCGTCATCGGTGAGCAGTTCGAGCGTCAGCAGGAGCGACCGCGACAGCAGCGGCGAGATGACGGAGAACGACGGGTTCTCGGTCGTCGCCGCCACGAGGATGACCCAGCCGTTCTCGACGCCGGGCAGCAGCGCGTCCTGCTGCGCCTTGGTGAAGCGGTGGATCTCGTCGAGGAAGAGCACCGTGGAGAGGCCGTAGAGGTCGCGGCTCGCCCGCGCCTCCTCCATGACCTGTCGCACATCGCGCACGCCGGCCGTGACCGCGGAGAGCTCGACGAACTTGCGCCCGGACGAGCGGGCGATGGCCTGCGCGAGCGTGGTCTTGCCCGTGCCGGGCGGACCCCAGAGGATCACCGAGACCGAGCCGGACTCCCCGGTGCGGTCCCCGGCGAGGGCCACGAGCGGCGAGCCGGGCGTGAGCAGGTGACGCTGTCCCGCCACCTCGTCGAGGCTCGTCGGCCGCATGCGCACGGCGAGCGGCGTCGCGCCGGAGCGCAGCCCCGGGCTGGAGTCCACCATGCCCTCAAGCGTAGCCGCGGCATCCGACAGCGAAGTCGGCGCCCGGCGGGCGGCGAACCGCATCGCACGCGCGATTGGTGCCGACCGCGGCGGGTGCGTAGAGTCGGCTCGCAGGAGTCCCGAGAAGGAGCATGCGTGGCATCGAACGACCGTCAGGCGCGTGAGGAACGTGCGCGCCTCCGCACGTACCAGGCCCGCCAGGAAGTGCACGTCCGCAAGCAGCGCCGCCGCACCAGGGACAACGTCATCGCCGTGATCGCGCTCGTCGTGGTGCTCACGCTCGCGACCGCCGCCCAGCTGTTCTACTTCAGCGGCGGACCGGGGGCACCGGCCGCCGAGCCGACGCCCACGGCGACGCCGACCCCCGAGGCGACCGCCCCCGCCGGCGAGAACCAGGGCGACGTCCCCTCGGCCGACCTCGCCGAGGGTCGCACGTGGACGGGCACCCTCACCCTCAACGACATCCCGCTCGGCGTCGAGCTCGACGGCGCCGCGGCGCCCCAGGCCGTCTCCAGCGAGATCAGCCTCATCCAGTCGGGCTTCTACGACGGCACCAGCTGCCACCGCCTGACGCGTGAGAACATCTGGGTGCTGCAGTGCGGCGACCCCGCGGGCGACGGCACCGGCGGCCCCGGGTACAGCTACGGTCCCGTCGAGAACGCCCCGGCCGACGGCGTCTATCCCGCCGGCACCATCGCGATGGCGCGCCAGCAGCAGAACGGGTACAGCCAGGGCAGCCAGTTCTTCATCGTCTATGAAGACACCACGCTCACGCCCGACGAGGCCGGCGGGTACACCGTCGTCGGCCAGGTCACGAGCGGGCTCGACCAGCTGAAGGCGGGCGTCACCGACGCCGGCACCGCCGACGGCGGCACCGACGGCGCGCCCGCGGTGCCCGTGACGATCACGGGGTTCACGATCCAGTGACGACCCGCGTCGCCGACGCGCGGTGCACGGCGCCGCCCTCGAGCGGTGCAATAGGCTTGATGCCGTCATCGCCGCCCAGTGGGCGGCATCCGACCACGACAGGGTGAGGCCGTGACCGATTCAGAGCAGCAACCGTGGGGCCGCGTCGACGAGACGGGCACCGTCTTCGTGCGCACCAGCGACGGTGAGCGAGAGGTCGGACAGTACCCCGACGCGACACCCGAGGAGGCGCTCGCCTACTTCGAGCGCAAGTACGCCGATCTCGCCGGCCAGGTCGGACTGCTGGAGCAGCGGGTCCGGCGCGGCGCACCTGCGGCCGACGTCGCCAAGGCGGTCACGAACCTCCGCAGCTCGGTCGCCGACGCCCACGCCGTCGGCGATCTCGACTCCCTGTCGCGGCGACTCGAGGCGCTCTCGGGCACCACGAAGGAGCTGACCGAGCAGCAGCAGGCCGAGGCGAAGGCCGCGCTCGGCGAGGCGATCGCCGAGCGCACCCGCATCGTCGAGCAGGCAGAGGCGCTCGCCGCCCAGGATCCCGCGAAGACGCAGTGGAAGCAGGCGACCGCCGAGCTCGACGCGCTCTTCGCGAGCTGGCAGCGCCACCAGCAGGACGGACCCCGCCTGCCCAAGAACGAGGCGAACGAGCTGTGGAAGCGGTTCCGTGCCGCGCGCTCGATCATCGAGCAGCACCGAAAGGCGTTCTTCGCCGAGCTCGACGCCGCCCACCGCGACGTTCGCACGCGAAAGCAGCAGCTCATCGAGCGCGCAGAGGCACTGGCTCCGCGCGGGGCCGACGCCGTCGCCGACTACCGATCCCTGCTCGACGAGTGGAAGCTCGCCGGACGAGCCGGCAAGAAGGTCGACGACGCGCTCTGGGCCAAGTTCAAGGCCGCGGGCGACGTGCTCTTCCAGGCCAAGGCGGAGGTCGACGCGCAGGAGGACGAGTCCTACCGGGCGAACCTCACCGAGAAACTGGCGCTCCTCGAGGAGGCCGAGAAGCTCCTCACGGAGTCCGACCCTAAGGCCGCTCGCGCCGCCCTCAACCGCATCCAGCGCAGCTGGGATGACCTCGGCCGCGTGCCCCGCGACCAGGTGCGCCCTATCGAGGATCGGCTGCGCAAGGTCGAGAATCACGTGCGCTCCCTCGAGGACGAGCGCTGGCAGCGCGAGGACCCCGAGAAGAAGGCGCGCTCCGAGGGCATGCTGGGCCAGCTCCAGGACGCCATCGCGAAGCTCGAGGCCGAGCTCGCGGCAGCCGAGTCGGCCGGCGACGAGCGGGCGATCGCCTCGGCCCGGGAGGCACTCGACGCCCGTCGCGCGTGGCTGAAGGCCGTCGGCGGCTGAGCTGACCACCGAACGACTCGAACGCGCGTCCCGGATCGGGGCGCGCGTTCTCCACAGATGACGGTCCTGGTCGATCGCGCGGTGCCGGATGCCGCAGCATGGGCGTCATGGCCAGGCTTCCCGCGGTGCTCGGCACCGACCATCTGCCCCTCGCTGAGCTGTGCGCCGCACGGCTCGACGGCGAGCTGTTCGCGATCGACGACGGATGGGCACCGGTCGACGAGCCCGACCTACCCGAGTTCCGAGCGGCCGCCCTCGCCTTGCGTGTTCCCCGTGCGCTGATCATCGAGCGCCTCTCAGCCGCCTGGGTCCACGGGGCCGTCGACGTTCCGCCCTCGATCGCCCAGTTCTGCGTGCCCCTGAGCGCGCGCATCGCGGTGTTCGCCGAGCGACGGGCCACGGTCCGCGAGGTCCGCATCGACGACGGTGAGGTCATCCGACTCGGTGGCGTGCGGTGCACGTCGGTCGTGCGCACCGGCTTCGACCTGCTCCGCGACCCGGGCCTCCCCGACGACGCGTCCGTCGAGGTCACCGCGGCCCTCTTCGAGACACGCCGGGCGCTCCTCGACGAGCTGGCAGCGAAGCTCCAGGCGGCGGTCCGGATGCCCTACCGCTCAGCCGCGCTGGCGCGTCTCGGTCGCGTCGAGGCCTGCCTCGGAGCGTCCGCTGCTCGCGTCCGACCGGTCGTGGCCGGTGCTCCGGTGGGTCAGCCGTCGCTCACGCGATAGACGTCGTACACGGCATCGATGCGACGGACCGCATTGAGGACCCGGTCGAGGTGGGTCGTGTCCCCCATCTCGAACACGAACCGGCTGAGCGCGAGCCGATCGGTCGAAGTGGACACGTTGGCCGAGAGGATGTTCACGTGGTGCTCGGAGAGCACACGGGTGACGTCCGACAGCAGGCCGGCCCGGTCGAGCGCCTCGATCTGGATCTGCACGAGGAAGAGGCTCTTGGAACTCGGCGCCCATTCCACGTCGATCATGCGCTCGGGCTCGTTCATGAGGGACTGCACGTTGTGGCAGTTGGCCTGGTGCACCGAGACGCCCGAGCCGCGGGTGATGAAGCCGACGATCTCGTCGCCCGGCACGGGCGTGCAGCAGCGCGCGAGCTTCACGAGGATGTCGGGCGCACCGCGCACCAGCACGCCCGAGTCGGAGTTCCGCGGCAGTGGGCGCGACCGCACCGGGATGGGCAGGTCGGGCTCGTCCCCCTCGTCGACGTCGCGCACGAGGGCGACGACCTTCTCGAGCACCGACTGCGTCGAGACGTGTCCCTCTCCGACCGCGGCGTACAGCGAGGAAACGTCGTCGTACCGCAGTTGGGCGGCCACCTCGGCGAACGACTCCTGGCTCATGAGCTTCTGGAGCGGGAGGTTCTGCTTGCGCATCGCGCGGGCGATCGCGTCGCGGCCCTGCTCGATGGCCTCGTCGCGGCGCTCCTTGGTGAACCACTGGCGGATCTTGTTGCGGGCGCGAGGGCTCTTGACGAAGGTCAGCCAGTCCTTGCTCGGACCGGAGTCGGGGTTCTTCGACGTGAACACCTCGACGACGTCGCCGCTGGAGAGCTCGCTCTCGAGCGGCACGAGGCGGCCGTTGACCTTCGCGCCCATGGTGCGGTGCCCCACCTCGGTGTGCACCGCGTAGGCGAAGTCCACGGGGGTCGCACCCGACGGGAGCCCGATCACCCGGCCCTTCGGCGTGAAGACGTAGACCTCCTTCGCGCCGATCTCGAAGCGGAGCGAGTCGAGGAACTCCCCCGGATCGGCCGTCTCGGCCTGCCAGTCGGAGATGTGCGCGAGCCACGCCATGTCGGTGTCGTTGGCGTTCTGGGCGTCGGTGGTGCGCCCCGAGTTCATCCGCTCCTTGTACTTCCAGTGCGCCGCGACACCGTACTCCGCGCGCTGGTGCATGTCGTGGGTGCGGATCTGGATCTCGACCGCACGACCCTTGGGACCGATGACGGTCGTGTGCAACGACTGGTAGAGGTTGAACTTGGGCGTGGCGATGTAGTCCTTGAACCGGCCGGGCAGCGGCGTCCACCGTGCGTGGATGGAGCCCAGGACCGCATAGCAGTCGCGCACCGAGTTCACGAGCACCCGGATGCCGACGAGGTCGTAGATCTCATCGAAGTCGCGTCCGCGCACGATCATCTTCTGGTAGATCGAGTAGTACTGCTTCGGCCGGCCCATGACCTTGCCGCGGATCTTGGAGGCCTTGAGGTCTTCACCGACGAGGTCGATGACGTTCTGCACGAACTCCTCGCGCTGCGGAGTGCGCTGGCGCACGAGACTCTCGATCTCGGCGTAGAGCTTCGGGTACAGCACGGCGAACGAGAGGTCCTCGAGCTCCCACTTGATCGCCTGGATGCCGAGCCGATGGGCCAACGGCGCGTAGATCTCGAGGGTCTCGGTGGCCTTGCGCGAGGCGGACGCGGCCGGCACGAACCCCCAGGTGCGGGCGTTGTGGAGCCGGTCGGCCAGTTTGATGATGAGGACGCGGATGTCCTTCGACATCGCGACGATCATCTTGCGGACCGTCTCGGCCTGGGTCGAGTCGCCGTACTTCACCTTGTCGAGCTTGGTGACCCCGTCGACGAGCATCGCGATCTCGTCACCGAAGTCGGCGCGGACCTGGTCGAGCGTGTACGCCGTGTCTTCGACCGTGTCGTGCAGCAGTGCCGCGGCGACCGTCTTCGAGCCGATGCCGAGGTCGGCGAGGATCTGCGCGACGGCGATCGGATGGGTGATGTACGGCTCGCCGCTCTTGCGCTTCTGACCCTCGTGGGCGCGCTCGGCGACGGTGTACGCCCGCTCGATCAGCCCGAGATCGGCCTTCGGATGGTGCATCCGCACCGTGCGCATGAGGGTCTCGACCGCACCCGACGGCTGCGCCTTCGAGAAGATCCGAGGAACCAGGCGGCGCAGCGAAGCGGTCGAGTTGACTCCCGCTTCGGTCATGCGCGCACCTCCAGAACTCAATTATCGCCGCTCTGCGAGGTCTTCCGTGCCACTCTCGCCTGAGGCGAACATCACGCCGTGGGCAGCGCCTCGGCGTCGCGGACGACGGCCGCTGCGCGCTCGCGCTCCTTCAGCACCTTCTGGTCGTGTCGATGGATCGCCGGCTCGCCCTCGCGCAGCTGCGAGTACAGCGGCGCGGCGATGAACACGGTCGACCAGGTGCCGACGAGGATGCCGATGAGCAGGGCGAGCGAGATGTCGCGCAGGGTGTCCGCGCCGAGCACGCCGGCGCCGATGAAGAGGATCGCCGCGACCGGTAGCGCCGCCACCACGCTCGTGTTGATCGAGCGCACCAGGGTCTGGTTCACCGCGAGGTTCACCGACTCCGCGAACGTGCGGCGGGACTCCTGTCCGTCTTCGGTCGTGTTCTCGCGGATCTTGTCGAACACCACGACGGTGTCGTACAGCGAGTAACTCAGGATCGTCAGGATGCCGATGGTGGCCGCCGGGCTGATCTCGAAGCCGACCGCCGCATAGAGCCCGACGGTGACGATCAGGTCGCCGATCAGGGCGAGGATGGCCGCGAGCGACATCTTCCAGGTGCGGAAGTACAGGGCCATGATGATGCCGGCGAGGAGCAGGAACGCGCCGAGGCCGAGGAGCGCCTGCCTCGTGACATCCGCACCCCAGCTCGGACCGATGAACGACGACGTCACCTCGGACACCGGGACGTCGTAGGCCTCCGCCAGGGCGTTGGCGACGGCGAGCGAGTCTGCCTGCTCGAGCTGGTCGGTCTGGACGCGCACGCCCGTGCCGCCGACGATCGTGACGTGCGCATCGGCGTCGGGGACGACGGATGCCACGGCATCGATGGCCGGCTGCGGCTCGGCGTTCTCGATGCCGGCGATCTGGAACTGCGATCCGCCGCGGAACTCGATGCTGAAGTTGACGCCGCGGAGCACCGGGATCAGCACCGTGAGGATGATCAGCACGCCGGCGATGGCGTACCACTTCTTGCGGCCGCCGACGAAGTTGAACGAGCGCTTGCCCGTGTAGAGGTCGTTGCCGAATGTGGTGAGCCGGTTGGCCATCAGGACTCCTTGCCTTCGCTCGAGCCGCTGCCGACGCCTGCGGTGGCCTTGCGTTCTGCGATGGTCTGGCGCTTCTGCGCCTCTCGTGCGCTCGAGGCGACCTTGCCCGCGGGCACGGCGACCGGCTTGCGGAACTCAGCACGGCCGCGGTAGACCGCCCCGAGCGCGTTCGGGTCGAGGCCCGACCACGGATTGCCGCTGGAGAAGAACCGTGTCTGCGCGAGCAGCTGCAGCATCGGGTGGGTGAACAGGATCACGACGAGGACGTCGATGATCGTCGTGAGGCCGAGGGTGTAGGCGAAGCCCTTCACGCTGCCGACGGCGAGGACGAACAGCACCACGGCCGCGAGCAGGTTGACGCCCTTCGACGCGAGGATCGTGCGGAAGGCGCGCTTCCAGCCCGCCTCGACGGCGCCGACGAGTGGGCGGCCGTCGCGCAATTCGTCGCGGACGCGTTCGAAGTACACGATGAACGAGTCGGCCGTGAATCCGATCGCGACGATGAGGCCCGCGATGCCCGCGAGCGAGAGGCGGTACCCCTCACGCCACGACAGGATCGTGATCGCCAGGTAGGTGATCAGGCCGACGATCGCCAGGGACGCGATGGTCACCGAGCCGAGCGCCCGGTATTGGAACAGCGTGTAGATCACGACCAGGATGAGGCCGATGAGCCCCGCGATGAGGCCCGACTGGAGCTGCGAGGTGCCGAGCGTCGCCGAGATCGTGTCGGAGGACTGCACGGTGAAGCTGAGCGGCAGGGCGCCGAACTTCAGCTGGTCGGCGAGCGACTTGGACGACTCCTGCGTGAAGCTCCCTGTGATCTGCGGGCGACCATCGGTGATGGCGCCGTTCATCTGGGGAGCCGTCAGCACGGCGCCGTCGAGGACGAACGCGAACTGGTCGCGCGGCGACTGGCCCTGCAGCCCGAAGAGACGGGTGCTGACCGCGCCGAAGTCCTCGGTGCCCTTCTGGTCGAACTGGATGTTCACTGCCCACTGACCGGTGCTGGCACCAGTCTGCGTGGTGACCATGCCGTTGGTCGCGTTGACGATGTTCTCGCCACTCGCCTCGACCGGGCCGAGCAGGTACTTCGCCGTTCGGCTGACGTCGCAGGTGACGAGCGGTTCGTCGGCCGGAGCGACGTTCGCCGCGGCGTCGTCGAGGCTCGAGCAGTCGAAGTTGTCGAACTGGTCCTGGAGCGCCGGGGTGACCCACGCCGGGTCGCTGCCGTCCGTCGGCTCGGTGGTCGGAGTGGACTCGAGCTCCTCGGCCGGTTCCGTCGGGGCCGGGGACTCGGTCGAGTCGATCGCCTGGTTCGTCGCGGCATCCGCGAGCAGCACGGCGCGCAGCTCGAGTTTGGCCGAGGACTCGATGCGGTCGCGGGTCTGCTCGTCGAGCTCACCCGGGATGCGGACGACGACGTTCGACCCCTCGGTGTTGATCTCGGCCTCGGCGACACCCGACGCGTCGACACGCTGGCGGATGATCGAGACCGCCTGGTCGAGCTGCTCCTGCGAGACGGAGGCGCCCGACTCGACCTTGGGCTCGAGGATGATCTGCGTGCCGCCCTCGAGGTCGAGCGCGAGCTTGGGGGTCCAGGACCCGCCGCCCCACATCACGCCGGCCGCGTTGATCGCGAACAGCCCGACGATGATCACGCCGAGCCAGGTGAGCGATCTCCATGCCTTGCGAACGGGGGTCGGCCGGGATGACCGCTTGGATGGTGCAGCCACAGGTTCTGCTTTCTCTGCAAGAGCCCGCGCGACAGCGCGCGGACCGAGCTTGGTTCGGGAGTCTTAGTCGTCCGACTTCTTGGTGTCGGGCGTCTCGTCGGTGGTCACGTCGTCGACGCGCTCACCGAACTCCGGCTGGCCCTCGAGTGCGGAGCCGCCGACCTCGGTGACGGGGGCGACCGCTGCCGGCTCGACCACGCGGGCGATCGTCTGGCGGTGGACGGTCAGCACGGTGCCGGGCGAGGTCTCGAGGAGGACCTGGTTCTCGTCTTCGTCGATCGAGAGGATGGTGCCGTAGACGCCGAAGTTGGTCATCACCTTCGCGCCCGCCGTGACCTTCGACTGCAGCTCCCGCGCATCGGCCTGCCGCTTGCGCGAGTTGCGGAACATGAAGAAGATCAGCACCGCCAGGACGGCGAGCATGATGATGGTGAACGGATCGAACGTCATGAGGGGAGGGAACCTTCCGGTGTGCGGCGGGCCGCACGGAGTCGACGGCGTTGAGGACCAAGCCTCAAAGGATTATAGGTCATCGATCGGGAGGGTGGCTGCGCCCTCGGGAGCACCCGGTGCCAGCCCGAAATGCCGCCACGCCGATGGGGTCGCGACTCGGCCGCGCGGCGTACGCGTGATGAGCCCGATGCGCACCAGGAACGGCTCGACCACGGCCTCGATCGTCTCGGACTCCTCGCCCACCGAGACGGCGAGCGTGTTGAGGCCGACCGGGCCGCCGCCGAACCGCGTCAGGATGATCATCATGACCGCGCGGTCGAGACGGTCGAGGCCGAGTGCGTCGACGTCGTAGAGGTCGAGCGCGGCGCGGACCGCCGTGACATCCGCATCGCCGCCGTGCACGAGCGCGAAGTCACGGACGCGGCGCAGCAGGCGGTTGGCGATGCGAGGGGTGCCGCGGCACCGGCCCGCGATCTCGGCGATCGCCTCGCGGTCGATCGCCAGCCCGAGCAGCGATGCGGCGCGCGCGAGCACCTGCTCGAGCTCGGCCTCGTCGTAGAACTCGAGGTGCGCCGTGAACCCGAAGCGGTCGCGCAGCGGGTTGGGCAGGAGGCCTGCCCGGGTGGTCGCGCCGACGAGCGTGAACGGGGCGAGGTCGAGCGGAACCGACGTGGCACCGGCTCCCTTTCCGACCATGATGTCGATGCGGAAGTCCTCCATGGCGAGGTAGAGCATCTCCTCGGCCGAACGCGCCATGCGGTGGATCTCGTCGATGAAGAGCACCTCGCCGGGCACCAGCGAGCTCAGGATGGCCGCGAGGTCGCCGGCGTGCTGGATGGCAGGGCCGCTCGACATGCGCAGCGGCCGCCCGCCCTCGTGGGCGACGATCATCGCGAGCGTCGTCTTGCCGAGCCCCGGGGGCCCGGCGAGCAGGATGTGATCGGGCGTGCGCTGCTGCAGGGTGGCCGCGGTCAGGAGGAGCTGGAGCTGGCCCCGCACGCGCGTCTGGCCCACGAACTCGGCGAGGCTCCGGGGACGCAGGGCGCCCTCGAAGGCGAGCTCGGCCTCGGACGCGAGGATCGGGTCGGTGAGGTCGACCCCGACGAGGTCGCCGTCGTCGACGCCGTTCGCGGTCACCGCGCCCGCCCCGCGTGCTGCGCCGGGCCGAGCCGAGCGAGGGTGAGCCGGAGCACGGACGGGACGGAGCCGGCCTCGGTCTCGGATGCCGTGGCCATCGTCTCGTCGACCGCCTCGGCGGCGACCCGCTCGGACCAGCCGAGCCCGGTCAGCGCGGCGAGCACGCTCTCGGCGACCCCGCCGGTCACGACGGGCGCCGCGGTGGGGCCGGAGGGCCGCGCCACGAGCTTGCCGGCGAGGGAGAGGGTGATGAGCTTCGCCGTCTTCGGGCCGATGCCGCTGACCTTGCGGAAGACGGCGTCGTCGTCGCCCTGCACGGCCGCGGCCACCTGGTCGGGCGAGAGGGCGGAGAGCACGCCGAGGGCCGACTTCGGGCCGACGCCCGTGACACCGAGCAGCAACTCGAACACGTCGAGCTCGTCGCGGGAGGCGAACCCGAAGAGGGTCAGCGCGTCCTCCCGCACCACGAGGCTCGTGTGCACCGAGGCCTCATGCCCCTCGCGGCAGGCGAGGGCGAACGCGGGCGTCGTGTTGACGTGGAATCCGACCCCGCCGACCTCGATCACGACCGAACTGCCTGCCGCCGTCAGGACGGGGCCGCGGAGAGAGGAGATCACTCCTTCACCCTACGGGCCGCCCCCGACACCGCAGCGGAACGCTCGGCGGCGATCCACGCCCGCTGGGCCGGAGTGAGCGTGGTGCCCGGAGCGGGCGGCGCGGCGGCGTCGAGCACGGCCGCGCCCGCCACTCCCCCGGTGCGCCAGGCGTGGCAGATCGCGAGGGCCAGCGCGTCCGCGGCATCCGCCGGCTTCGGGACCTCCTCGAGTCCGAGGATGCGGGCCACCATGGCGCCGACCTGCGCCTTGTCGGCACGGCCGTAGCCCGTGATGGCGGCCTTGACCTCGCTCGGCGTGTGCAGCGCCACCGGCAGCGCCCGCCGGGCCGCGATCAGCATCGCCACGCCGGAGATCTGCGCGGTGCCCATGATGGTCGACACGTCGCTGCGTGCGAACACGCGCTCGAGCGCGACGGCCTGCGGCCGGTGCTCCTCGAGGATCGCCTCGAGGCCGTCCGCGATGCGGGCGAGGCGCCTCGGCGTGTCGAGGTCGGCCGGCGAACGCAGCACGACCACGTCGACGAGTCGTGCGGTGCGGTTGGGCTCGACGTCGACCACGCCCACGCCGCAGCGCGTGAGCCCCGGGTCGATGCCCAGCACGCGCACGGCGATCGGCCTAGTCCTCGGCTTCGAGCTCGGCCTGCACCTCGGCCGAGAGGTCGAAGTTGCTGTAGATGTTCTGCACGTCGTCGCTGTCCTCCAGCGCGTCGATGAGACGGAACACCTTGCGCGCCGTGTCGGCGTCGACCTCGACCTTGAGGTTCGGCACGAACGCGGCATCCGCCGAGTCGTAGTCGATGCCGGCCTCCTGGAGGGCGGTGCGGGCCGCGACCATGTCGGATGCCTCGGTGATCACCTCGAAGGTGTCGCCCTCGTCGTTGACCTCCTCGGCGCCCGCGTCGAGCACCGCGGCGAGGATGTCGTCTTCGGTCGTGCCCTCGGAGGGGACGACGATGACGCCCTTGCGCGCGAAGTTGTAGGCGACGCTGCCCGGGTCGGCCATGGTGCCGCCGTTGCGGCTCATGAGGGTGCGCACCTCGGCGGCCGCGCGGTTCTTGTTGTCGGTGAGGCACTCGATGAGCAGTGCGACGCCGTTGGGGCCGTAGCCCTCGTACATGATCGTCGTGTACTCGATCGACTCACCGGTGAGCCCGGCACCGCGCTTGATGGCGCGGTCGATGTTGTCGTTGGGCACCGACGTCTTCTTCGCCTTCTGCACGGCGTCGACCAGCGTCGGGTTGCCCGAGAGGTCGGCACCGCCCATCTTGGCTGCGACCTCGATGTTCTTGATGAGCTTGGCGAACGACTTCGCCCGTCGCTGGTCGATGACGGCCTTCTTGTGCTTGGTCGTCGCCCACTTGGAATGCCCGGACATGATGCTCCTGAATCGCTTCGCGGCGGGTGCATCCGCCGACGAACCATTGTATGGCAGCGGCCGGGCGGCAACCGGTCGACGGGCGGATGCCGCAGCGACGGGCTTCAGCCGAGGATCTTGCGGAGCGTGCGGAGGTTGCGGTTCGTCGTGACGGGCTTGTACGTCGCCTTCGACAGCAGCTTGGCGAACGGGGTGTCGACGGTCGTGCCCTTGACCGGGTTCCAGTAGACGACCCCGTCGCCCACGGCGAGGGGGTCGACGTCGGGATCGGCTTGGTCGGCGAAGCCAATGAGCTCGGCGGCGACGGCCGGTTCGGCGGCGAAGATCACCCATGGCTGGCGCTTCGCATCGTCGGCGTCGAAGGGGAACGCCTCGATGGCGCGCTCGAGCTCGGCCCGGGTGATCAGCACGATCCACGCGTCGTAGCCGAACCGATCGCGCAGCCCGTGCTCGATGCGAGACTTCATGGCTGCTCGGGCGTCGCGCGACGGGGCCTCGAAGACGACGTTCCCGCTCGCGAGCACGGTGCGCACGCCGTCGAAGCCGAGCCCGGCGAACAGGTCGCGCAGCTCGGCGGACTTCACCGTGACGCCGCCGACGTTCACGCCTCGCAGCAGGGCGATGTACTGGGTCATGACGCGACCATAGCCCCGGCCGCCGACCCCCGTGTCACCCCGCGGCGGCGACGCGCCGCTCGCGAACCTTGCCGAGGAAGTACTCGTGGAACCGGTACTCCCCCGTGATCTCGGGATGGAAGCTCGTGCCGAGCAGGTTGCCCTGCTCCACCGCGACCACGCGTCCATCCTCGAGCTGCGCGAGCGGCGTCGCCCCGGGGCCGACCGAGTCGACCACGGGCCCGCGGATGAAGACGGCGTGCACCGGCTCGGGGCCGAGCGCCGGGACGTCGAGGTCGGTCTCGAACGACTGGTTCTGCGATCCGAAGGCGTTGCGCCGCACCACCACGTCGAGGCCGCCGAGGCTCTGCTGGCCCGCGATCGCGTCGAGCACTGTGTCGGCGAGCATGATCAGCCCGGCGCACGTGCCGTAGACCGGCATCCCGTCGCCGATCGCGTCCTGCAACGGCTCGGCGAGGCCGAACGAGCGCGAGAGCTTGTCCATGACGCTCGACTCGCCGCCGGGGATGACGAGCCCGTCGATCTCGGCGAGCTCACCCGGCCGGCGCACCAGCGAGACGCGCGCACCGAGCCGCGAGAGCACGTGCGCGTGCTCTCGGAAGTCGCCCTGCAGGGCGAGCACGCCGACGCGAGGTCCGCCGGGGGCCTCCTCCCCCGCGCCGATCGACTCGCTGCGGAGGGTGGTGGTCACCAGCCGCGCTCGGCGAGACGGTGCGGGGCGGCGAGGTCGCCGACGTTGATGCCGACCATGGCCTCGCCGAGGCCGCGCGACACGTCGGCGATCACGGCGGGGTCGTCGTAGAACGTCGTCGCCTTGACGACGGCCGCGGCGCGGGCCTCGGGGTTGCCCGACTTGAAGATGCCGGAGCCGACGAACACGCCGTCGGCGCCGAGCTGCATCATCATGGCCGCGTCGGCCGGGGTGGCGACGCCGCCCGCGGTGAAGAGCACCACGGGCAGCTTGCCGGTCTCGGCGATCTCGGCCACGAGCTCGTACGGCGCCTGGAGGTCCTTGGCCGCGACGTAGAGCTCGTCGCGCGTCATCGACTTCAGCTGGTTGATCTCGGAGGTGATCTTGCGGATGTGCTTGGTCGCCTCGGAGACGTCGCCGGTGCCGGCCTCCCCCTTCGAGCGGATCATGGCCGCACCCTCGTTGATGCGTCGGAGCGCCTCGCCGAGGTTGGTGGCGCCGCAGACGAACGGCGTGTTGAACGCCCACTTGTCGATGTGGTTCACGTAGTCGGCCGGCGAGAGCACCTCGGACTCGTCGATGTAGTCGACGTCGAGCGCCTGGAGCACCTGCGCCTCGACGAAGTGGCCGATGCGGGCCTTCGCCATGACGGGGATCGAGACCTCGGCGATGATCGCCTCGATGAGGTCGGGGTCGCTCATGCGGGCGACCCCGCCCTGGGCACGGATGTCGGCGGGGACGCGCTCGAGCGCCATGACGGCGACGGCGCCGGCATCCTCGGCGATGCGCGCCTGCTCGGGCGTGACGACGTCCATGATGACGCCGCCCTTCAGCATCTCGGCGAGGCCGCGCTTCACGCGGCTGGAGCCGGTCTCGACAGTGCTCATCGGGGGGTCCTTTCGACGGATGACGCGCAATCGCGCAGTTCTGCGGACAGAACGCCCGCTTGACCTAGGCCAAAAGATAGCATGGTCCGGCACGGAGATTCGGAGCACCCATGGATCATGACCTGACCCTCGAGATCACCGGCCGGTCGGCCGCGGACATCGCCGCGAGCGTCCGCGCGCTCATCGAGCGCGGCGGGCTGCAGCCCGGAGATCCGCTGCCCCCCGTGCGCAACCTCGCCGAGAGCCTGGGCGTCAACCGCAACACCGCGGTCGCGGCGTACCGCCAGCTGACCTCGGCCGGCATGGTCGTCACCCGCGGCCGCGGTGGCACGCACGTCGCCGACCGCTCCGCCGTCGCGCAGGAGGGCTTCGCTCCCGACAGCGTGCTCCGCGACGTGGCGACCGGGAATCCCGACCCCGATCTCATCCCCGACCCGTCCCGCGCCCTCGCCGGCATGGCGGGCCGGCCGGTGCTCTACGGCGAGCCCGTGATCGACCCGGGCCTCGAGCAGTGGGCGCACGCGTGGATGCGCGGGGACCTCGCCCCGTCCGACCTCCGGCTCACGATCACGAACGGGGCCGCCGACGCGGTCGAGCGGCTGCTCGCCCAGGCGCTCGTGCGCGACGACGCCGTGGCGCTCGAGGATCCCTGCTTCCTGACCAGCATCCACACCGTGCGTGTCGGCGGGTATCGTGCCGTGCCGGTGCCGGTCGACGACGAGGGCATGACCGTGGCCGGGCTGCGGTCCGCGCTGGAGCAGGGCGTGCGCGCCGTCGTGAGCACGCCCCGGGCGCAGAACCCCACCGGGGCGAGCCTCTCGGAGGCGCGGGCCGCGGAGCTTCGCGAGGTGCTGCGCGAGCACCCATACGTGCTCGTGATCGAGGACGACCACTTCTCGATGCTGTCGCGAACCCCGTTCCGCTCGCTCATCGGCCCAGATCATCGGCGATGGGCGCTCGTGCGTTCGGTGTCGAAGTTCCTCGGACCCGACATGTGCCTCGCCGTCGCGGCATCCGATCCCGACACGGCCGAACGACTCGCGACGCGCCTCACCCCCGGCACCACGTGGGTGAGCCACCTGCTGCAGCGCCTCGTGCTCTCGCTCGTCACCGACTCCGACGTCACGGCCCGCGTCACGGCCGCCGGCGCGCACTACGCGGCGCGCAACGCGGCGTTCGCCGCGCGGCTCAGCGCGCTCGGCGTCCCGGCCGCAGCCGGCGACGGCCTCAACCTCTGGGTCCCGCTTCCGGTGCCGGCGCGCGACGTCTCCGAGCACCTCATGCGGCGCGGATGGCTCGTGCGCGCGGGCGACGAGTTCTCCCTCGCCGATGCGAGCGCGGTGCGCAGGCTCCGGCTCACGGTGCACGACCTCGCCGACGCCGACGCCGACCGGCTCGCCGGCGACGTGGCCGCGGCCGTGCGTGCGGCGGGCGGGCGACTCGTCGCGGCCGAGATGGAATGATCGAGGGGTGAAGGTCCTCTCCATCCAGTCCGCCGTCGCCTATGGCCACGTCGGCAACTCCGCGGCCGTGTTCCCCCTCCAGCGCATCGGCGTGGAGGTCATGCCGGTCTACACCGTGAACTTCTCGAACCACACGGGGTACGGTGCCTGGCGCGGCCCGCTGATCAGTCCCGAGGACGTGCGCGAGGTCATCGCCGGCATCGAGGACCGCGGGGCATTCCCCGAGATCGACGTCATCCTGTCGGGCTACCAGGGTTCCGAGGGCATCGCCGACGTCATCCTCGACGCGGTCGCGCGCATCAAGGCGGCCAACCCGGCGGCCGTCTACTCGTGCGATCCGGTGATGGGCAATGCGAAGAGCGGATGCTTCGTCGCGCCCGCGATCCCCGTGCTGCTGCGCGAGCGCGTGGTGCCGGCCGCCGACCTCATCACGCCGAACCAGTTCGAGCTCGGATACCTCACCGGCACCGAGCCCGGATCGCTCGAGTCCACGCTGGATTCCGTCGACCTGGCGCGGGCGTCGGGCCCACGCACCGTGCTCGTGACCAGCGTGGAGCGGCCCGATCGCGAGGAGGGCACCATCGAGATGCTCGCCGTCGACGAACACGGCGCGTGGATCGTGCAGACCCCCCTGCTGCCGCTGAAGGCGAACGGCTCGGGCGACGTGACAGCAGCGCTCTTCACCGCGCACTATCGACGCACCGGCGACGCGGCGGACGCGCTCGCGCGCACCGCGTCGAGCGTGTTCGACCTGCTCGAGAACACCCACGAGTCGGGCGAGCGCGAGCTCCGGCTCGTCGAGTCGCAGGAGGCCTACGCCCACCCCCGGATGCAGTTCGAGGCCCGCCGGGTGCGCTGAGCCGTCAGGGCCGCCGGATCCTCAGGCGGGCCACGCCTCGGCGATCTCCTGCCGCACCTCGCCGAGCAGTCGAGGCAGGGCCTTCGTGCCGGCGATGATCGGGAAGAAGTTCGCGTCGAGCGCCCAGCGCGGCACGATGTGCTGGTGCAGGTGCTCCGCGATGCCCGCCCCGGCGATGCGCCCCTGGTTCATGCCGATGTTGAACCCGTCGCACCGCGAGACCTGCTTCACGACCCGCATCGCGATCTGGGTCAGCTCGCCGATCTCGGCGACCTCCTCGGGCGTCGCCTGGTCGTAGGTCGCGATGTGCCGGTAGGGGCACACGAGGAGGTGCCCGCTGTTGTAGGGGAACAGGTTGAGCAGGACGTAGGCGCGCCTGCCCCGCGCGACGATGAGCGACTGCTCGTCGCTCATCTCGGGCGCGCGGCAGAACGGGCAGGTGTGCTCGTCGGGCTGCTGCCCGTGCTGGATGTACACCAGCCGGTGCGGGGTCCAGAGCCGCTGGAACGCGTCGGGCACGCCGGCGAGGTCGGACGCGGCATCCGTGGGGACCCCGTCGAACTCGTCGGCCTGGTATGCGCGCGTCATCCGAACAGGTCGTCCCTCGTGGTCACCTGGCGGCGGTCCTCGATCGCCGCACGCACCCGGGCGACGGCGTCGGCGATCGGCACGCCGTTCTCCTGCGTGCCGTCACGGAAGCGGAAGCTCACCGTGTCACCCGCGCGGTCGTTCTCGCCTGCGATGAGCTGGATCGGCACCTTCAGCTGGGTGTGGGTGCGGATCTTCTTCTGCATGCGGTCGTCGCTCGTGTCGAGGTCGGCGCGCACGCCCGCTCCGCGCAGCTCGTCGATGATGCCGCCGAGGTAGTCGGCGTACTCGTCGGCGACGGGGATCCCGACGACCTGGACCGGCGACAGCCACAGTGGGAACGCGCCGGCGTAGTGCTCGAGGAGGATGGCGAAGAACCGCTCGATCGAACCGAACAGCGCCCGGTGGATCATGATCGGGCGCTTCTTCAGCCCGTCGCGGTCGGTGAACTCGAGCCCGAAGCGCTCGGGGAGGTTCGGGTCGACCTGGACGGTGGACAGCTGCCACGTGCGACCGATCGCGTCGCGCGTCTTGAGGTCGATCTTGGGTCCGTAGAAGGCGGCCTCACCGGGCATCTCGGTGAGCTTCAATCCGCTCGCCCGAGCGACATTCCGCAGTGCGTTCGTGGAGTACTCCCAGAACTCGTCGGAGCCGATCCACTTCTCCTTGCTGTCGTCGCGCATGGAGAGCTCGAGCTCGAAGTCATCGAGCCCGAAGTCGCGCAGCATCGAGATGACGAAGTCGATGACCTTCGTCGCTTCCTCTTCGAGCTGCTCGGGCGTCACGAAGAGATGCGAGTCGTCCTGGGTGAAGCCGCGCACCCGGGTGAGGCCGTGCAGGGCTCCCGAGAGCTCGTTGCGATAGACCGTGCCGTTCTCGGCCAGGCGCATCGGCAGGTCGCGGTAACTGCGACCGCGCTCCTTGTAGATGAGGATGTGCATCGGGCAGTTCATGGGCTTCAGGTAGTAGTCCTGGCCCTGCCTGGTGATGTTGCCCTCGGCGTCACGCTCCTCGTCCATGCGGATGGGCGGGAACATGCCCTCCCTGTAGGTCACGAGGTGGTTGGACTGGAGGAAGAGATCCTCCTTCGCAATGTGCGGCGTGTAGACGTAGGTGTACCCGCCCTCGATGTGTCGACGCCGGGCGTGCTGCTCCATCTCCATGCGCACCGTTCCGCCGCGCGGATGCCAGACCGAGAGCCCCGACCCGATCTCGTCGGGGAAGCTGAAGAGGTCGAGCTCGCGCCCGAGCTTGCGGTGGTCGCGCTTGGCCGCCTCCTCGAGCCGGTGCTGGTAGGCGCGCAACTCGTCCTTCGTCGGCCACGCGGTGCCGTAGATGCGCTGCAGCTGCGGATTCTTCTCGGATCCACGCCAGTACGCCGCCGCGATGCGCGTGAGCGACCAGCCGTTGCCGATCATGCGGGTGTTCGGCAGGTGCGGGCCCCGGCAGAGGTCCTTCCAGACCGTCTCGCCGGTCTTCGGGTCGACGTTGTCGTAGATGGTGAGCTCGCCGCCGCCGCCGACTTCGACCGACTCGTGGTCGTCGCCGGTCGACTCGCCGTGTCCGGTCGACCCCTTGAGCCCGATGAGCTCGAGCTTGTACGGCTCGCCGGCGAGCTCGGCGCGGGCGTCGTCGTCGGACACGACCCGACGCACGAAACGCTGGCCCTGGCGCACGATGCGGGACATCTCCTTGTCGAAGGCCTTGAGGTCCTCCGGGGTGAAGGGCTCGGCGACGTCGAAGTCGTAGTAGAAGCCGTCGGCCACCGGCGGCCCGATGCCGAGCTTCGCCTCGGGGTTGACGGCCTGCACCGCCTGGGCGAGCACGTGCGCGGTCGAGTGGCGCAGGATGGCGAGGCCGTCGGGCGAGTCGATCGTGACCGGCTCGACGACGTCGGCGTCCGTCACCGTCGTGGCGAGGTCCTTGAGCTCGCCGTTGACGCGCATCGCGACAACGGATCGATCGGTGAAGAGCTCGAAGCCGTCGGCCACTGTGAACCACTCCCTCTGGGGTCGAAACGAACCCTTCAACTGTAGTGCGGCGGCAGGGGCAGCCCGGCCGCCGACTGCCGGTCGGTGCGCACCCTGATGACGCGGCGGCATCCGAGTTCTAGAGTTTGCCTCATGTCCAGCTCAGACCCCACCGACGACGACCGCGGCGCAGCGGCCGGCACCGCGCTGTTCGCGGACTTCGAGACCGACCTGACCGCGGAGGACTGGGCCGCCAAGCGCCGAGCCGGCGAACTCGGATTCGGCCCGATCTTCTGGGCGCCCATCCAGGTGCTCTCCCCCACCGTCACGGTCGGTCTCGGGCGCACGAACCTCACGCTCATCCGCCCGACGATCGTGCAGACCGACGCCGCCGAGCCGTACGCCGGCTTCGACCTCCGGGAGTCCCCGCACCGCAACCCCGCCGTCTCGGTGCACTTCAACCCGGCCGCCTACGGCGCGACCGGCCCCGGCACCTACGTGTTCACCTTCGCCGTGGACGCGCCCACGCGCGCCGCCTTCACGCCGAGCGGGTACGCGGGCAGCGGCACCGTGGACGCACCGGGATCGATCCGCTTCAGCGGCCGCCGCGTCATCACGATCATCCTGCGGAACGTGCCGCCCGGCCTGGACGCGTCGGCGGCGATCGAGCAGACGTCGGGCGAGGCCTGGTCGTGGTTCAGCACGAGGATCGCGCACCCGCCGCTCGTCTTCGATCCGCTCCCGATCGGCTGAGCTCAGCTCTTTCGCCATCGGGCGCAAGCGAGTGCACGCGGATGTCGCGATTTGCAACGGCTTTCGCCCGCATCCGCAAGAACTCGACTCTTCGTCGACATTCCTTCGCAGCCCCTTGTGACGCCGTCAAGCGCGGACGTAGGGTCGGCTCACTCGTGGGTGCAGCAGTCGCCCGCGGTGTCCGATGGCGTGCACCACCGAGAGGAACCGAGTCGACGATGACGCGATCCACCAGCCATACGTCCGAGCCCATCCGGCGCCGCCCGCGGACACCGAGGGCGCGCGCGGCGATCGGCGCCGCCGTCGCATCGGGGCTGCTCGCCGCAGCAGTGCTCGCTGCGCCCGGTGCCGCCGTCGCGGCATCCGGAGCGCCATCGGCGCCCGTTCCGGCCGTCACTCGGGCGGCCCTCGACCCCGAGCTGGTCGCCGGCCGTGGCGCCGACGTGCCCTTCCTCGAGCAGGAGGCCGAGGGAGCGGTGCACACCGGCACGGTCATCGGCCCCGACCGCGCGGCCTACACCCTCCCCGCCGAGGCGTCGGGACGGAGCGCGGTGCAGCTCGCGCCGGGGCAGTACGTGGAGTTCACGCTGCCGGCGCAGGCCAACGCGATCACCGTGCGCTACAGCATCCCCGACGCGGCGGAGGGCGGCGGCATCCGCTCGCCTCTCGACATCACCGTGAACGGCCGGCAGAAGCGCACGATGAGCCTCACCTCCGAGTACTCCTGGCTCTACAACCAGTACCCGTTCACGAACGACCCGAACGCGGGCCTCCTCCACCCCGACTGGTGGATCACCGAGTGCGGGTGCGTGCCCGGGACCGACTACGCCGTCACGACCCCGTTCCGCCCCATGCACTTCTACGATGAGCAGCGGATGCTCCTGGGCCGGACATACGAGGCCGGTGACGTCGTCCGGCTGGCCGTCCCGAAGCGGGCCACGGCCGAGCTGACCACGATCGACCTCCTCGACAGCGAACTGGTCGCAGCGCCGCACGTGCGACTGAAGGCCGCGAACGTGCTGCTGTTCGGGGCCGACCCGACCGGCAGGCGCGACGCCGCACCGGCGTTCGATCGGGCGATCGCCTTCGCGAAGCGCCACGACCTGCCCGTGTACGTGCCGCCGGGCACGTTCCGCGTCGACCGGCACGTCATCGTGGACGACGTGACCATCGAGGGTGCCGGCAGCTGGTACACCACCATCCGCGGGAGCGAGGTGGCGCTCGCCGAGCCGGCGCCCGACGGCTCCGTGCACACCGGCGTGGGCTTCTACGGCAGGGATGCCGCGGAGGGCGGCAGCACCAACGTGCACCTCTCGGGGTTCGCCATCGAGGGCGACGTGCGCGAGCGCATCGACACCGACCAGGTCAACGGCGTGGGCGGGGCGATGAGCGACTCGACCATCGAAGGGCTCTACATCCACCACACCAAGGTCGGCATGTGGTTCGACGGGCCGATGGACGGCCTCGAGGTGCGCGACAGCATCATCGTCGACCAGATCGCCGACGGGCTGAACTTCCACACCGGGGTGACCGGATCCACGGTCGAGAACACCTTCGTGCGCAACACCGGCGACGACGGGCTCGCGATGTGGTCGGAGACCGTCGCGAACGCGGGCAACGCGTTCGAGCGCAACACCGTGCAGACGCCCACGCTCGCCAACGGCATCGCGATCTACGGCGGCACCGACACCACCGTGTCGGGCAACCTCGTCGCCGACCCGATCCGCGAGGGCAGCGGGCTGCACGTCGGCTCCAGGTTCGGCGCCGAGCCCTTCACCGGCTCGCTCGCGATCGTCGACAACACCACCGTGCGGGCCGGCACGTACGAGCTCAACTGGAACATCGGGCTCGGGGCGGTCTGGTTCTACGCGCTCGACCGATCGATCGACCAGGCCGACATCCGGGTGACCGGCGACCACTTCCTCGACAGCACCTACAACGCGATCATGCTCGTGTCCGACTGGCCCGTGAAGGACCAGGTGTCCATCTCGGGCGTGCACTTCGCCGACGTCCGAGTCGACGGCACCGGCACGTCGGTGGTCAGTGCCAGGGTCGCGGGCTCGGCATCGTTCGAGAACGTCGACGCGCGCAACGTCGGCGCGGTGGGGGTGAACAACTGCGGCACGTTCCACTTCACGCCGGCGGGGTCGGAGTTCTCGCTCGTCGACCTCGGCGGCAACGACTCGAGCGGCGTGAACACGACCGGGCCCTGGCTCGCGCCGTGGGAATTGCCGAACACGATCACGTGCGATGATCGGCCGCCGGTCGTCGCACCACCAGCGCCATCACCCTGGTGAGGTGAGCTGATCGCGATGGGCCGGATGCCTCGAACGGGGCATCCGGCTTCTCGCGTCGGATGACTCCCCAGTGCAATGCGAAAGGCCCCGGCGATGCCGGGGCCTTGTCGTGGTGGGCGATACTGGGATCGAACCAGTGACCTCTTCCGTGTCAGGGAAGCGCGCTACCGCTGCGCCAATCGCCCAAGTCGAGAATCGAGGTTTCTCAGCTTGGAGGTGGATACGGGATTCGAACCCGTGTATACGGCTTTGCAGGCCGCTGCCTCGCCTCTCGGCCAATCCACCGCGTTTGGGTTCACCACCAGAAGAACAGGAATGAACTCACGCTCATTCCCGATCAGAGCGGATGACGAGATTCGAACTCGCGACCCTCACCTTGGCAAGGTGATGCGCTACCACTGCGCCACATCCGCGTTGCCCGCATTTCTGCGTGCAGAGAGACTCTAACTGATCCGGTGAACGAATCACAAACTGAGCGGACCGGGTGGCAGGTTCCCCCCGGTCATCGGCCCATTCGGTGCCCGGATCCCGGGCGTGTCGACGCGTTCGGCGCGCCCGGGCGGCTGTCCGCCGGCCGTCGATGTGCATTCGGCCCGCCGGGTCGGCTAGTATCGAGTCCGCGGTCACCACGGTGCACCGCGATCCCACATGGGCGATTGGCGCAGCTGGTAGCGCGCTTCCTTCACACGGAAGAGGTCGTCGGTTCGAGCCCGGCATCGCCCACGAACGCCTCCCACTCCACTGGGGGGCGTTCTTCGTTTCCGGATGCGGGGGGTTCGGTGTCGAGGGCGGATGCCGCGACGACTCAGCGCCAGCCGTACCGATCGCCGAGCGCCCGCGTGAGCAGCGCGTAGCGAGCGGCATCGAGCGAGGCTGCCTCGCGCCGCATCCCCCCGGTGCGCACCCGGAAGAGGCGGTCGACCCGCGCCCAGCTCGGCCGTCCGGAGGCGTCCCAGGGGCCGGTTCCGAGGCTCAGGAAGTCGCGGTCGCCGTCGTGCGCCTTGCTGGTGAGCTGCACCGCGAGGAAGTCGCCGCCGCCCGACGCCGCGACGATCACCACCGGCCGGTCCTTGCCGCGGCCGTCGCGCTCCTCGTACGGCACCCACGTCCACACGATCTCGCCGGGGTCGGGTTCGCCGTCGTGCGCCGGAGCGTACGTGAGACGCACGTCGCGCAAGCGTGCCGGGTCGACCTCGACCGTGGCCGACGGTCCCGACTGGCCGGGTGAGAGCAGCCCGACCGGGGCCGCAGCACCCGCCGTCGCGGCATCCGGAGCGCTGCTCGACGTGGCCGACCTGCGTGCTCCCGAGAACCTTCCGAACACGCGCCCGAGGGCGGTGAGGAAGCGGCTGGTGTCTGGCACACCCGCACACTACCCCACCGCCCTCGCGGTGGATCAGCGTCGTCAGACGGTCTCGAGCTTGTACGCGTCCTCGCCGTGCACGACCGTGTCGATGCCCGCGATCTCGTCCTCGTTCTTCACGCGGAAGCCGACGGTCTTCTGCACGATGAAGCCGATGACGAAGGCCAGCACGAACGAGTACACCATCACCGAGACGGCGGCGATCGCCTGCACCAGCAGCTGCGTGAGGTTGCCGCTGTAGATGAGGCCGGTCGTGTTCGCGAAGAAGCCCAGGTAGAGCGTTCCGATGAGGCCGCCGACGAGGTGGATGCCCACCACGTCGAGCGAGTCGTCGAAGCCCCAGCGGAACTTCAGGTCGACCGCGAGGGCGCACACCGCGCCGGCGATGATACCGAGCACGATCGCCCAGATGGGCGTGAGGAACGCACACGCGGGGGTGATCGCGACGAGGCCCGCGACGGCACCGGATGCCGCGCCGACCGACGTGGGCTTGCCGTCCTTGATCTTCTCGACGACGAGCCACGCCAGCAGGGCGGCTGCCGGAGCGGCGAGGGTGTTGATCCACGCCACGGCCGCGGTGTTGTCGGCCGCGAGCTCGGAACCGGCGTTGAAGCCGAACCAGCCGAACCACAGGAGGCCGGCGCCGAGGAGCACGAACGGCGGGTTGTGGGGCACGTGCGCGCCCTTCGAGAAGCCGACGCGCTTGCCGAGCACCAGCGCGAGGGCCAGGGCCGCCGCACCGGCGTTGATGTGCACCGCGGTGCCACCGGCGAAGTCGAGGGCGCCGACGCCGAAGAACTGCTGCATGCCGTACGTGATCCAGCCGCCGTAGGCGAAGCTGCCGTCGTCGGCCAGGCCGAAGTTGAACACCCAGCTCGCAACGGGGAAGTAGACGACCGTCGCCCACACGGCGGCGAAGATCATCCACGCACCGAACTTGGCGCGGTCGGCGATGGCGCCCGAGATCAGGGCCACCGTGATGATCGCGAAGGTCGCCTGGAACCCGACGAAGGCGAGCGGCGGGTACGCGGCGCCTTCAGGGGTCTCGAGGAGGCTCTCGAGGCCGATCGCCGACCAGTCGATCGACCAGGGGGCGGCGAGTCCCTCAGCCGAGGGGAAGGCGATGGCGTAGCCGTAGAGCACCCAGAGGACGCCGATGAGGCCCATGGCGCCGAAGCTGAGCATCATCATGCTGATGACGCTCTTCGCCTTGACGAGGCCGCCGTAGAAGAACGCGAGTCCCGGCGTCATCAGCAACACCAGTGCTGCGGATATCAGTAGGAACGCCGTGTTGCCTTGATCCATCTCGAACCTCTCTCAGTGCAGGGTTGGGGAACCTGGTGCGGTCCAGTCTCATGACGGGACGTTTCGAGAGGGATCGTGTTGTGTTTCCGGATCGTTACGGCCTCGGCCATCCATGTAAACAGCACATTTCGGCGGGCCGGGCGATCGATGTGAATCCGTGCGGTCGCGGCATCCGGCCGGCTCATCACGCGTTCACGGATGCCGCGTGCGCGACGTCAGTCGTGCGGCGGCAGCTCGCCCGTGGTGAGGGCGATCATGCGGCTCATGGCGCGCAGGTACTTCTTGCGGTAGCCGCCGCCCATCATCTCGTCGTCGAACACCTGGTCGAGCGGGATGCCGCTCGCGATGATCGGCACCTCCGCGTCGTACACCCGGTCGATGAAGGCCACGAGGCGGAGCGCCGCGTTCTGGTTCGAGAGCTCGTGCACGCCCTCGAGCGCGATGAACTCGACTCCCTGGATGAGCTTGATGTACTTCGACGGATGCACCGTGGCCAGGTGGGCGATGAGGTCGTCGAAGCCGTCGAGGGAGACCCGGTGGCCGCGCGCGGCGAGCGCCTCGGCCGTGTGCGTCACCGCGGCCGCGTCGGGGATCGCCTCGGCGTGCCCCTCGGTGTCGCGGCGGCGGTAGTCGAGGCCGTCGATGCGGAGGGTCTCGAAGTTCGACGACAGCGCGTGGATCTCCCGGAGGAAGTCCGACGCCGCGAACCGGCCCTCGCCGAGGGCGTTCGGCGGCGTGTTCGAGGTGGCCGCCACCCTGGTGCCCCCGGCCATCAGCTCGCCGAGGAAGCGGGTCATGAGCATCGTGTCGCCCGGGTCGTCGAGCTCGAACTCGTCGATGCAGACGAGGCGTGCACCACGGAGCAGCTCGACCGCCTGCGCGTACCCGAGCGCCCCGACGAGCGCCGTGTACTCGATGAAGGTGCCGAAGTACTTCGGCCCGTGGGCGACGTGCCACAGCGCCGCGAGCAGGTGGGTCTTGCCGACGCCGAAGCCGCCGTCGAGGTACACGCCCGGCAGTTCGATGCGTGCGGGCCGCTTGCGCGAGAAGAATCCGCCCGGGCGCTGCGCCGCGCGCCAGGCGCCGGCGAACTCCTTGAGCCGATCGAGGGCCGCCTGCTGCGACGGGAAGTCGGGGTCGGGCCGATACGATTCGAAGGACGCGTGCTCGAACTGCGGCGGCGGCGCCAGTTCCGAGGCGATCTCGGCCGCCGAGATGGTGGGATTCCGCTCGATGAGGCGGATGAGGGCATGGCTCGCGGCCGTGGTCATGCTGGAGGGACTCCCGTATTGCACCGGATGACGGGCATGCTGACTTCCACCCGCACGCCGCGTAGATTCGAGGTGGACAGGTCACCAGCCTAGTCCGCTCCCCCGCACACCCCGTCCGATCGGACGATCCCTGGAGGTTCCATGTCCGCCGAGTTCGACTCCGCAGCCAAGTTCGCCGAGTACGCGCACCCCGAGCGCCTCGTCACCACCGAATGGCTCGCCGAACACCTCGGGCAACCGGGCCTCGTGGTGGTCGAGTCCGACGAGGACGTGCTGCTCTACGAGACGGGCCACATCCCCCGCGCCGTGAAGATCGACTGGCACACCGACCTCAACGACCCGGTCGTGCGCGACTACCTCACGGGCGAGCAGTTCGCCGCCCTGCTCGGCTCGAAGGGCATCGCCCGCGACACGACCGTCGTGATCTACGGCGACAAGAACAACTGGTGGGCGGCCTACGCGCTGTGGGTGTTCACGCTCTTCGGCCACGAGGACGTGCGCCTGCTCGACGGCGGCCGCGACCTCTGGATCGCCGAGGGGCGTCCGCTCACCACCGACGTCACCGAGGTGAGCCTCGTCGAGTACCCGGTCGTGGAGCGCGACGACTCCGTCGTGCGCGCGTTCAAGGAGGACGTGCTCGCGCACTTCGGCAACCCGCTCATCGACGTGCGCTCCCCCGAGGAGTACACGGGCGAGCGCACGAGCGCACCCGCGTACCCCGAGGAGGGCGCCCTCCGCGCCGGGCACATCCCGACCGCGGCATCCGTGCCGTGGGCCCGGGCCGCCGCCGCGGACGGCACCTTCAAGAGCCGCACCGAGCTCGACGCGATCTACCGCGACGAGGCCGGTCTCAGCGACGGCGACGAGGTGATCGCGTACTGCCGCATCGGCGAGCGCTCGAGCCACACCTGGTTCGTGCTGACGCACCTGCTCGGCTTCGAGCACGTGCGCAACTACGACGGCTCGTGGACCGAGTGGGGCAGCGCGGTGCGCGTGCCCATCGCGACCGGCGCCGAGCGCGGCGAGGTGCCGACCCGCTAGTCCGGAGCCTGCGGGCGGTGTCGCACGTCGGCGGTGGGAGAATGGATCCGATGGACGCCACGACCCTGCCCGCCCGACTCGCCGAGACCCGCGAGGACTTCCTCGCGCTCGGCGTCCGCGATCGCCTGCAGCTGCTGCTCGAGTTCTCCAACGAGCTGCCCGAGCTGCCCGAGCGGTACCGCGACCACCCCGACCTCTTCGAGAAGGTCGAGGAGTGCCAGTCGCCGGTCTTCATCTTCGTGGAGGTCGAGCACGGACGGGTGCACCTGCACGCCACGGCACCGGCCGAGTCGCCCACCACGCGGGGGTTCGCGTCGATCCTCGTGCAGGGTCTCGACGGGCTCTCGGTCGACGAGGTCCTCGCCGTGCCCGCCGACTACCCGCAGTCGCTCGGCCTGGCCGAGGCGGTGTCGCCGCTGCGGGTGCGCGGCATGTCGGGCATGCTCGCCCGGGTGCGCCGACAGGTGCGGGAGCGCGTGGCGGCCTGAACGATCGGGACGGCTTCCCCGCAGGCGAGCCGCGGAGGCAGGTATCAGGCGTCAGCCGGCGATCTCCGCCTCCTCGGCGAGCCGACGCACGTCGGCGTCGCTGCGTTCGAGCCATCCGCGCACGAGCCGTGTCCAGCGTGCAGGGTCGTGGTTCCAGAGCTTCGTGTGGCGGGCGCCCTCGAAGACCTCGAACTCGATGAGGTCGGGACGCGCGGCCGCGAGCCGTCGTGACCCGTCGATGGGCACGTAGCCGTCGTCCTGGCTGTGCATGAGGAGGATGGGCACGTCGAGCTCGTCGGCGCGCGCGACGGGGTCGAGTTCCTCCACCGAGATGGGCGCGGCCAGGCCGGTGAGGCCACCGCTCCATGGCCCGCCCAGGAGGCGCACGACGATGTCGCCGTACCCCGGAGGCAGCTTCTGCAGCGTGCCCTGGAACCGGAGGATGTCGACCCAGTCGATCGCCGGCGAGTCGAGGATGACCCCGACGAGGCGCTCGCGCACCGCGGCGGAACGCAGCACCGCCTGGAGCACGATCGAGCCGCCCATCGACCAGCCCATGAGCACGATCCGCTCCGCGCCGTGCTGCTCGGCGTAGCGCACGGCCGCGACGACGTCCGCCCATTCGGTGCCTCCGAGCCCGTAGCGGCGATCGGCGCTCTCGGGAGCCTCGCCGTCGTTGCGATACGACACGACCAGCGTGTTCCAGCCGGCGTCCCGCGCGGGATCGACGGCGCGCAGGCCTTCCTGGCGCTTCGCGCCGCGCCCGTGCACCTGCACCACCCACTGCGTGGACGGCTCGGGGGCGGGCACGAACCACGCGGGCGCGGGCCCGAGCGGCGTCTCCACCAGCACGTTCTCGTACTCGTGCCCCAGCTCCCACGGTCCGAGGTGGTACCAGCCGCTGAGGCGACCGCGTCCCGCGCGGTCGAGCCGTCCGAAATCCACCGCATCGAGTCGTCGCCGCACGACGCGGTCGGTCTCGTCGACGATCTCGCCGAGCCGGGCGTGCCCCGAGTCCCGTTCGAACCAGAGCCCGTACCGACCCGGCATCCGCGTCTCAGCGGAGGCCGCCAGCACGATCTCGCCTCGAGGCAGGTCGACGGACAGGATCCTCACGTCCTCGGTGCGAGTGGTGGACGGGGTCACCACCCGCCGCGCCATGACCACCGTCGTCACCGCGGCGACGGCTCCGACGGCGGCGGCGAGCAGTCCGATCGCCGTCCCCGCGATGCGCACCGCATTCCCCGAGTCCGCTCCTCGACCCATCCCTGCGCCCTCCCCGCGAAGCCGTTCGTCTCTCTGGGCGGCGGTGCGGCGTGCCGCCGCCCTGCGCCCCATCCGAGACTCTAGTCTGCACACGTGCCCGACTCCTCGACGCATCATCCCGCAGAGTTCGAGGCCGCACTCGACGCCGTGCGTGCGGCCTCACCACGAGCGGAGCTGCGGGTCTCGGAGATCCCTGCGCCGGGTTCGCTCGCCCCTTTCGCGGTGGCGTTGTCGGCGGATGTCGCGCCGAGCCGGCACGAGGTCGACTCCGACCTCGGCACCGGCCGCTTCGTGCTCCTCTACGACCCCACCGAACCCGAGGCCTGGGGCGGCCGGTTCCGCGTGGTCTGCTTCGCGCAGGCGCCCCTCGAGACCGACATCGGGCTCGACCCGTTCCTCGCGGATGTCGCGTGGTCGTGGCTCGTGGATGCGCTCGACGCGCGCGGGGCACGGTACATCGCGGCATCCGGCACCGCGACCAAGATCCTGTCCACCGGATTCGGGGAGCTCGCACGCCAGGGCGACGGCGCGCAGATCGAGGTGCGGGCGTCGTGGACGCCCCTCGATGCCGCCGTCGGCCCGCATGTGGAAGGCTGGGGTGAGTTGTTGTGCATGCTCGCGGGGCTGCCGCCTCGTTCAGAGGGGGTGACCGCCCTGCCCCGACGGAGGAACGACCGTGGATGAATTCCGGGTGATCGAATCGCCCGCCGACTTCGAGGACGCGGTCCGGCGCCTCGGTGACGGAGAAGGTCCCATCGCGGTGGACGCCGAGCGGGCCAGCGGATTCCGGTACTCGCAGCGCGCCTATCTCATCCAGATGTATCGCCGTGGTGCCGGCACGTTCCTCTTCGATCCGCCCCAGATCCCCGACTTCACCTCGCTGCAGCAGGCCATCGGCAGTGACGAGTGGGTGCTCCATGCCGCCAGCCAGGATCTCGCGTGCCTCCGCGAGGTGGGGCTCGATCCCGAGCGCATCTTCGACACCGAGCTCGCGGCACGACTGCTCGGGATGCCGCGGGTCGGGCTCGCGTCCGTGGTCGAGGAGCTCCTCGGCGTGCACCTGGCGAAAGAGCATTCGGCGGCCGACTGGTCGACACGGCCGCTGCCGCAGTCGTGGCTGACGTACGCCGCGCTCGACGTGGAGCTGCTCGTCGACGTGCGCGACGCGCTCGTGGCACGCCTCGACGAGGCGGGCAAGACCGACCTCGCCGACCAGGAGTTCCGGGCGGTCCTCGACCGTGAGGCCAAGGTGCCGTCGGCTGAGCCGTGGCGACGACTCTCGGGCATCCACGGCATCCGGAGCCCCCGGAGCCTGGCGGTGGCCCGCGAGCTCTGGCTCGCCCGCGACGCCCGCGCCTCGGAGCTCGACGTCGCACCCGGCCGCATGGTGCCCGACGCGTCGATCCTCGCGGCCGCCCGGGCGATGCCCGCCACCCGTCGCGCGCTCGCAGACCTTCGCGAGTTCACGGGCCGGGCGAGCCGTTCCGAGCTCGACCGGTGGTGGTCGGCCGTCGAACGCGGACTGACCACCGACGAGCTGCCCGCCGTGCGCGTCCCGACCGATTCGCCGCCTCCGCCGCGCGCGTGGTCGATGCGCAACCCCGAGGCCGACGCACGCCTGCGCCTCGCGCGAGCCGGCGTCGTCGAGGTCGCGGAGCGCATCGAGATGCCCGTCGAGAACCTCCTCACGCCCGATCACCTGCGGCGCGTCGCGTGGCATCCGCCCGCCGAGCCCACGGCCGATGCCATCGCCATCGCGCTCGCGGAGCTCGGTGCGAGGCCGTGGCAGGTTGAGGCAACCGCACAGATCATCGCCGATGCCTTTGTCGAGGCGTCACAATCCGTTGAGGATGCCGCATCCGGCGCTTCGTAGGTTCCGTCAAGCGATTCAGCGCCCTCCCGGCCCGTTCGTAGGATCGAGACATCCTGACCAAATCGAGGGAGCTGCAGCGTGGCTGAACGAGCTGAAGTCGTGTTCGTCGACGGGGTCCGTACCCCGTTCGGACGAGCCGGTGAAAAGGGCATGTACTGGAACACGAGGGCCGACGACCTCGTCGTCAAGGCGATCGTCGGACTGCTCGAGCGCAACCCGAACGTGCCGAAGGACCGCATCGACGACGTCGCCATCGCGGCCACCACCCAGACGGGCGACCAGGGACTGACCCTCGGCCGCACGGCGGCGATCCTCGCGGGGCTGCCCAAGACGGTGCCGGGATTCTCGATCGACCGCATGTGCGCCGGGGCGATGACCGCCGCGGCGATGATGTCGGGTTCGATCGGCTTCGGCATGTACGACGTGGCCATCGCCGGCGGCGTGGAGCACATGGGCCACCACCCCATGGGCTCGGGCGTGGACCCGAACCCCCGCTTCCTCAGCGAGCGGCTCGTGGGCGAGGACGCCCTCGTCATGGGCGCCACCGCAGAGCGCATCCACGACCGCTTCCCGCAGCTGACGAAGGAGCGCAGCGACCGCTACGCCCTCGCCAGCCAGCAGAAGACCGCCGCCGCCTACGCGGCCGGCAAGATCCAGCAGGACCTCGTGCCGGTCGCCGTCCGCACCGAGGAGGGCTGGGGACTCGCCACGGGCGACGAGGTGATGCGACCCGAGACCACCCTCGAGGGCCTCGCAACGCTGAAGACCCCGTTCCGTCCCCACGGCCGCATCACAGCAGGCAACGCCTCGGGCCTGAACGACGGGGCCACGGCCGCCATCCTCGCGTCGGGCGCCGCAGCGAAGGAGCTCGGCCTGACGCCGAAGATGAAGCTCGTCAGCTTCGCGTTCGCGGGCGTCGACCCCGAGATCATGGGCATCGGTCCCATCCCGGCCACCGAGAAGGCGCTCCGCAAGGCGGGCCTCACGGTCGACGACATCGACCTCTTCGAGATGAACGAGGCGTTCGCCGTGCAGGTGCTCTCCTTCATGGACCACTACGGCATCGACGACGACGACCCCCGGATCAACCCGTGGGGCGGCGCGATCGCCGTGGGCCACCCGCTCGCGTCGTCGGGCGTGCGCCTGATGAACCAGCTCGCGAGCCAGTTCGTCGAGCGCCCCGAGGTGCGCTACGGCATCACCAGCATGTGCGTCGGCCTCGGCCAGGGCGGCACGATGATCTGGGAGAACCCGAACTTCGACAAGAAGGCAGCGAAGAAGGCCCGCGGATGACCGACTACTCCACCATCGACTTCTCCTCCCTCGTCGCCCTCGCGGGCGACGACGAGGTCGTCACCCACTCCTACGTGCGCGACGTCCCGCTCCCGTCGGGCAAGACCCTCGCGCTCGTCACGCTCGACAACGGACGGGACCACACCCGGCCGAACACGCTCGGCGCCGCCACGCTCCTCGAGTACGCGAACACGCTCGACGGGCTGAAGGCGCGGGCCGCCGCCGGCGAGATCCACGCCGTCGCCGTCACGGGCAAGCCGTTCATCCTCGCCGCGGGCGCCGACCTCTCGAAGGTCGCCGAGATCCCCGACAAGGAGACGGCGAAGAAGTTCGTGCAGCTCGGCCACTACGCGCTCGCGAAGATCGGCGAGGTGGGGGTGCCGTCCTTCGTGTTCTACAACGGCCTCGCCCTCGGCGGCGGCGTCGAGATCGGCCTGCACGCGGACTACCGCACGGTGGATGCCTCGGTCCCAGCGCTCGCCCTTCCCGAGGTGTTCCTCGGGCTCATCCCCGGCTGGGGCGGCGCCACGATCCTCCCGAACCTCATCGGCATCGAGAACGCACTCAAGGTCGTCATCGAGAACCCGCTGAAGCAGAACCGAACCCTCAAGGGGCAGGACGCGTTCGACCTCGGCATCGCCGACGCCATCTTCCCGTCGGTGAACTACCTCGAGGACTCGATCCGCTGGGCCGACGACGTGATCTCCGGTCGCGTCAAGGTCAAGCGGCCGCACGAGCCCGGCAAGGTGGAACGCCTCGTGAAGTGGGATGCCGCGATCGGCATCGCGACGAAGATGCTGAAGAGCCGCATCGGCTCCGTTCCCCAGTCGCCGTACGCCGCCCTCCACCTCATGAAGGCGGCGAAGAGCGGCAGCCGCGCCGAGGGATTCCAGCGCGAGGACGAGGTGCTCGCCGACCTCATCGCGGGCGACCAGCTCCAGGCATCCGTCTACGCCTTCAACCTCGTGCAGAAGCGCACGAAGCGGCCGGCCGGAGCGCCCGACAAGGAGCTCGCGAAGAAGGTGACGAAGGTCGGCGTCATCGGCGCCGGTTACATGGCGAGCCAGCTCGCGCTGCTCTTCGTTCGCCGCCTCCGGGTGCCCGTGGTCATCACCGACATCGACCAGGCGCGCGTCGACAAGGGCGTCGCATACATCGCCGACGAGATCGACACCCTCCTCTCGAAGGGCCGTATCTCCCCCGATGAGGCCAACCGCCTGAAGGCGCTCGTCACAGGCACCACCGACAAGGCCGACTTCGCCGACTGCGACTGGGTCATCGAGGCGGTGTTCGAGGAGCTCCAGATCAAGCAGGACGTGTTCGCCGAGATCGAGCAGTTCGTCTCCCCCGAGGCCGTGCTCGCGACGAACACGTCGTCGCTGTCGGTCGAGCAGATCGGCGCCAAGCTCGCGCATCCCGAGCGGCTCGTGGGCTTCCACTTCTTCACGCCGGTCGCGGTCATGCCGCTCATCGAGGTCGTGAAGACACCGCACACGGATGTCGCGACCCTGTCGACCGCGATGGTCACCGCGAAGAACCTCAAGAAGAACGCGGTCATCACCGCCGACACTCCCGGCTTCGTGGTCAACCGCCTCCTCGCGGTGCTCCTCGGCGAGGCCATGCGCGCGGTCGATGAGGGCACCTCCTTCGAGACCGTCGACCAGGCGATCGCCCCGCTCGGCCTGCCGATGGCGCCGTCCGCGCTGCTCGATCTGGTCGGGCTGAAGGTCGGTGCGCACGTGCTGGACACCCACCACGCCGCGTTCCCCGACCGCTTCTACCGCAGCGAGAACCTCCACAGGCTCGCCGAGTACGGCAAGCTCCTCGACAAGGACGACAAGGGCAAGGTCAAGGGCTTCGACAAGGGAGCCATGAAGATCGTGTCAGGTGGCACGCATCCGCGCAGCGCCGATGAGATCCTCGTCAGCCTGCAGGACGGCCTCGCACGCGAGGTTCGGCTGATGCTCGACGGTGAGGTGGTCGCAGCTCCCGAGGACATCGACCTCTGCCTCATCCTGGGCGCCGGCTTCCCGTTCCAGATGGGCGGCGTCACGCCCTACCTCGACCGGGTGGGCGCGTCCGAGCGCGTCTTCGGCGACACCTTCCACCACCCGCCCGTGAAGGGCGTGTCCGCGTAGGTCGCGCGCACGAAGTGACGGCCCCCGGCGATTCGCCGGGGGCCGTTCTCGTGTCCTGACGTGCCGCGGGTGAGCGGTCGGACCGAACGCGACCCGCGGCTCGGGCCGGGCGGTGAGTTCGGAATCAGACCCGCGGCTGGGGCGTGGTGTCGCTCGACACGGCCTCGAGGCCCGCGCCGCGCGCGTGCGGCAGCTTCGAGCCCAGCACCATCGCGGTCACGTCGCGGGCGATGTGCTGCGGGGTCAGGCCGACGCGCTCCAGGATGTCACCCCGCGACCCGTGCTCGAGGAACTCGTCGGGCAGGCCGATCTCGGTGACCGCGGTGTCGACGCCGGCCTCACGCAGGTCCTGGCGGATCCGGGTGCCGATGCCGCCCACGCGGATGCCGTCCTCGAGGCTCACCACGATGCGGTGGTCGCGCGCGAGCTCGATCACGCTGGCCGGCACGGGCACGACCCACCGGGGGTCGACCACCGTCGCGCCGATGCCCTGGGCCTCGAGCCGCTGCGCGACGTCGAGGCCGATGCCCGCCATGGGTCCGACGGTGACGAGCAGGACGTCGCGACGTCCGGACTCGGCGAGCACGTCGACGCCATCGTCGGTGCGCCGGATCGCGTCGTAGTCCACGCCGACGGTGCCCTTCGGGAACCGCAGCACGGTCGGCGCATCCTCGACCGCCACGGCCTCGCCGAGCTCCTCGGCCAGCCGCACCGAGTCGCGCGGCGCGGCGATGCGGATGCCGGGTACCACCTGCAGGATCGAGAGGTCCCAGACGCCGTGGTGGCTGGGCCCGTCAGGGCCGGTGACGCCGGCACGGTCGAGCACGAAGGTGACGCCGGCCTTGTGCAGCGCGACATCCATCAGCACCTGGTCGAACGCGCGGTTGATGAAGGTGGCGTACACGGCGACCACCGGGTGCAAGCCGCCGAACGCGAGCCCGGCGGCAGAGGTCGCGGCATGCTGTTCGGCGATCCCCACGTCGAAGACCCGATTCGGGAACCGCTCCGCCATGCGGTGCAGTCCCGTCGGGCGAAGCATCGCGGCGGTGATGCCGACGAGGCGTTCGTTGCGCTCGGCGAGCCGTACGAGCTCGTCGGCGAACACGTTCGTCCACGACGGCGAGGACGCCGACTCGAGGGATTCTCCGGTCTCGGGGTCGATCTGCCCCACCGCGTGGAACTGGTCGGCGACGTCGCGACGCGCGGGCTCGTATCCGCGGCCCTTGTCGGTGATCGTGTGCACGATCACCGGCGCGCCGTAGGCCTTGGCCTGGTGGAGCGCCTCCTCCATGGCGCGCTCGTCGTGCCCGTCGATGGGGCCGATGTACTTGATGTCGAGGTTCGAGTAGAGGGCCTCGTTGCCGCTGAACCGGCTGAGGAACCCGTGCAGGCCGCCGCGGACGCCGCGGTAGAACGCCCGGCCGGGCGAGCCCAGCCGGTCGAACGCCTTGCGGCTGGACTGGTGGAGCGACCGATACGACTGCCTCGTGCGCACCGTGTTGAGGAAGCGGGCCATGCCGCCGATCGTCGGGGCGTACGACCGCCCGTTGTCGTTGACGACCACGATGAGCTTGCGGGTGTTGTCGTCGGAGATGTTGTTCAGGGCCTCCCACGTCATGCCGCCCGTGAGGGCGCCGTCGCCGACGACGGCGACGACATGGCGGTCGCCCTGCCCGGTCATCTCGAACGCCTTGGAGATGCCGTCGGCCCACGAGAGGGAGCTCGACGCGTGGGAGCTCTCGACGATGTCGTGCTCGGACTCCGACCGTTGCGGGTAGCCGGCCAGCCCGCCGGTCTGGCGAAGCGTCGACAGGTCCTTGCGCCCGGTCAGCAGCTTGTGCACGTACGACTGGTGCCCCGTGTCGAACACGATGGCGTCGCGGGGCGACTCGAAGACGCGGTGGATCGCGAGGGTCGTCTCGACGACGCCGAGGTTCGGGCCGAGGTGCCCGCCGGTCTTCGAGACGGATGCCACGAGGTAGGCCCGGATCTCCGCGGCCAGCTGCTCGAGCTGCTCGTGACTCAACGCGTCGAGGTCGCGTGGTCCCGAGATGTGCTCGAGCAGGGTCATGGGTCATGCCTCCGGGTCAGTGGGGCGGCAGCGGCCGCGGATCGAATCGAGTCTACGCCGGGCCGCCTGAGTGGCCGGGAAGAGATCGGGGCGGCCGGCGAATCGCCGGCCGCCCCGATGCTGCGCACGCGCGTCAGACGAGCGAGCGCAGCACGTACTGCAGGATTCCGCCGTTGCGGTAGTAGTCCGCCTCACCGGGCGTGTCGATGCGCACGACCGCGTCGAACTCGACGGCCTGCTTGCCGGCGGGCGAGTGCTCGCTCGGCGTTGCGGTGACGTGCACCGTCTTCGGCGTGACGCCCTCGTTGAGCTGCTCGAGGCCCGAGATCGAGACGACCTCGGTGCCGTCGAGGCCGAGCGAATCGGCCGACTCCCCCGCGGGGAACTGCAGCGGGACGACGCCCATGCCGATGAGGTTGGAGCGGTGGATCCGCTCGAAGCTCTCGGTGATGACCGCCTTCACGCCGAGGAGGCTCGTGCCCTTCGCCGCCCAGTCGCGCGACGAGCCGGAGCCGTACTCCTTGCCGCCGAAGATGACGAGCGGGGTGCCCTGCGCCTGGTAGTTCTGGCTGGCGTCGTAGATGAAGGACTGCGGCGCGTCGGCCTGCGTGAAGTCGCGCGTGTAGCCGCCCTCGACGCCGTCGAGGAGCTGGTTGCGCAGGCGGATGTTCGCGAACGTGCCGCGGATCATGACCTCGTGGTTGCCGCGGCGCGAGCCGTAGGAGTTGAAGTCCTTGCGGTCGACGCCGTGCTCGTCGAGGTACCGGCCGGCCGGGCTGTCCGCCTTGATGTTGCCGGCGGGGCTGATGTGGTCGGTCGTGACCGAGTCGCCGAGCTTGGCGAGCACCCGGGCGCCGACGATGTCGGCGACCGGAGTGGTCTCCATGGTCATGCCGTCGAAGTACGGGGGCTTGCGGACGTAGGTCGACTCGGCATCCCACTCGAAGGTCGCGCCGGTCGGCGTCGGCAGGTTCCGCCAGCGCTCGTCGCCCTCGAACACGCTCGCGTACTGGTGCGTGAACATCTCCTTGTTGATCGACGAGTCGATCGTGGACTGCACCTCCGCGGCATCCGGCCAGATGTCCTTCAGGAAGACGTCGTTCCCGTCCTTGTCCTGGCCGAGGGCGTCCACCTCGAAGTCGAAGTTCATCGAACCGGCGAGCGAGTACGCGATCACGAGCGGCGGGCTCGCGAGGTAGTTCATCTTCACGTCGGGGTTGATGCGACCCTCGAAGTTGCGGTTGCCCGAGAGCACCGCGGTGACGGCGAGGTCGTTCTCGTTGATCGCGGCCGAGACCTCTTCGATGAGCGGGCCCGAGTTGCCGATGCAGGTGGTGCAGCCGTATCCGACGGTGTAGAAGCCGAGGTCCTCGAGGTCTTGGGTCAGGCCCGCCTTCTCGTAGTAGTCGGTGACGACCTTGGAGCCGGGGGCGAGCGTGGTCTTGACCCACGGCTTGGCCTTGAGGCCCTTCTTCACCGCGTTGCGGGCCAGGAGGCCGGCGGCGAGCATGACGGAGGGGTTCGACGTGTTCGTGCACGACGTGATCGCGGCGATCGTCACCGCGCCGTGGTCGAGCGTGAACCTCTGCCCGTCGGGCAGGGCCACCTTCGTGGGCTTCGACGCCGTCGCCGGCGCGTGGCTGTGGTGGTGGTGCTCGTGCTGGCTGTACTCGTCCTCGGGCGAGTTGCCGGGCGGGTCGGATGCCGGGAAGGACTCCGATCCCTCGAGGTCGACGAGGTCATGGTCGATCTCGGCGTAGTTCGTGAGGTCGGACTCGAACTGCGCCTTGGCGTTGGACAGCACGATGCGGTCCTGGGGACGCTTCGGGCCGGCGATCGAGGGCACCACGGTCGAGAGGTCGAGCTCGAGGTACTCGGAGAAGACGGGTTCGCTCGCGGCGTCGTGCCAGAGCTTCTGCACCTTGGCGTACTGCTCGACCAGCGCGAGCTGCTCCTCGCTGCGCCCGGTGAGGCGGAGGTAGTCGATGGTCACGTCGTCGATGGGGAACATGGCCGCCGTCGAGCCGAACTCGGGGCTCATGTTGCCGATGGTCGCGCGGTTGGCGAGCGGCACCGAAGCCACGCCCGAGCCGTAGAACTCGACGAACTTGCCCACCACGCCGTGCTTGCGCAGCATGTCGGTGATGGTGAGGACGACGTCGGTGGCGGTGACGCCCGTGGGGATGGCCCCCGAGAGCTTGAACCCGACGACCTTGGGGATGAGCATCGAGACGGGCTGGCCGAGCATGGCCGCCTCGGCCTCGATGCCGCCGACGCCCCAGCCCAGCACGCCGAGTCCGTTCACCATGGTGGTGTGCGAGTCGGTGCCGACGCAGGTGTCGGGGTAGGCGCGGGTCACGCCGTTCACGTCGCGGTCGTAGATGACCTTCGCGAGGTGCTCGATGTTCACCTGGTGCACGATGCCGGTGCCGGGCGGCACGACCTTGAAGTCGTCGAAGGCCGTCTGGCCCCAGCGGAGGAACTGGTAGCGCTCGCCGTTGCGCTCGTACTCGATCTCGACGTTGCGCTCGAGCGCGTTCTCGGTACCGAAGAGGTCGGCGATGACGGAGTGGTCGATGACCATCTCAGCCGGCGAGAGCGGGTTGATGCGGTTGGGGTCGCCGCCCAGGGCGACCACGGCCTCGCGCATCGTGGCGAGGTCGACGATGCAGGGCACACCGGTGAAGTCCTGCATCACGACGCGCGCCGGCGTGAACTGGATCTCGGTGTCGGGTTCGGCGGTGGGCACCCACGAGCCGAGCGCCTCGATCTGCTCCTTGGTGACGTTCTTGCCGTCCTCCGTGCGGAGCAGGTTCTCGAGGAGCACCTTCAGGCTGAACGGCAGCTTCTCGTGGCCGGGCACGGTGTCGAGTCGGAAGATCTCGTAGGACTTGTCACCGACGTGGAGCGTGTCCTTCGCCCCGAAACTGTTCACTGCAGACACGATGTCCTCTCCTTCGCGGATGCCGCGCGAACCCGCGCGCGACCCTCCATCTTCTCCGTCAGGCCGGGAGCTGTACCAGCAAGGCTCACCTAAGCGTCCCACGGCCCGCCGCCATCGTGGCGACGGATTTATCTTGACGTCGAGATAACTCTATCACTCACCGGAGCGGGCCGACGACGGGTACACCGCGCGCACGACGAGCCAGGAGAACACCACGACGAGAGCGTAGAGCGGCACGCCCATCAGGAGGCGCGTGGCGCCGAGCGCCTCCACGTTGTCGACGAGGTAGAGCGGCACCTGCACGACCAGACGCACCACGAAGAGGCCGATCCACACCACGGTGAGGAACTGGGCGGCCCGGTACTTGCGCGGGTCCTGGCGCCAGGCGAGGCCGTCGCCCATGAGGAAGCCGACGATGAGCCCGAGCGCCGGCCATCGCACGAGCAGGGAGATCAGGAGGCCCACCGCGTAGGCCGCGTTGGTGAAGAACCCCAGGACGTAGTTGTCGCGGGCGTTGCCGGTCCACAGCGCCAGCGCGGCCGAGGCCAGCACGCCCACGAGTCCGGCGATGGCCTGCGTCGGCTGGCTCCTCGTCACGATGCGCGCGACCGTGAACACGACCGCGAGGCCGACGGATGCCGCGAGCGACGGCACCAGCGCCGCCTGCGCGTCCCAGCCGGAGAAGCTCGTGAGGGTCGTGTAGACGACGAGGAAGACGAGGCCGGGCAGCAGCGCCTCGAGGATGCCGCGTACCCCGCCGACCGCGCCGAGGACGTCCCGGGGGCTCAGCTTCTCGTCGCGGGCGATCGCGCCCAAGCCACTCTTCTGCGCGGCCGCGGCGAACTGCCGGGCGAACTCGCCCGCGGCGGGCGCATCGGATGCCGCGGCATCCGGCTGCTCATCGCGACGGGGCTGGCGCTCGGGCTCGGGCTCGGTGTCGGGCATCGTCAGACGGTGGGCGCGCCGGAGGACGCGGCGGGCATGCGGAGCGGGATGAGGTCACGCGGCGGCATGGGCGTGGCTCCGCGCACGACGACGATGGAGCGGAACAGGTCCTCGACCTGGGCGGCGGCGGCCGGGTCGACCGCGGCCTCCCCCGCGATCACGCCGCGAAGGAACCAGCGCGGGCCGTCGACCCCGATGAAGCGGGCGAGGCGCATGTGGCCGGCCTGGCCCTCGACCGCGGCGACCGGGATCTGCGCGAGCAGCTCGGGGCCGAAGGCGCCCTCGCGGACCGTCGTCGTTCCGCCCTGGCGCGCGATCTGGTCGGCGATCTGGGCGCGGATCTCGTGCCACAACCCGCTGTTGCGGGGCGCGGCGAACGGCTGCACCTGCAGCGTCGAGTTGGCGTAGTCCAGACCGATCGCGACGACGCGCTTGGTGCCCTCTTCCACCTCGAGGCGCAGGTGGAGACCCTCCCGGGGCAGCACCTTGACGCCGCCGAGGTCCACGTAGGGACGGACGGGGTTGGCTTCGGCCTCGTCGAACGGACCGGCGGTGGCGCGGTCGTCGGGCGCGGACTTGGGGTGGTCGACGGGGATGTCGTCGATGTTCTCGATGTCGCTCACGCGTTCACTCCTGACTTGTGCTCCCGGAATCCCGTGGAGCCGAATCCCCCCTCGCCGCGCAGGCTCCCGGGGAGCCGCTCGACTTCGACGAACCTCGCGCGGCTCACCGGCATCACGACGAGCTGGGCGATCCGGTCGCCCGCCTCGATCGCGTAGGGCTCGCTCGCGTCGGTGTTCAACAGTGCGACCTTGATCTCGCCGCGATAGCCGGCGTCGACGGTGCCGGGCGCGTTCACGATCGTGATGCCGTGCTTGAACGCGAGGCCCGAGCGCGGCACGACGAAGGCCACGTAGCCGTCGGGCAGCGCGATCGCGACCCCGGTGCCCACCGTGGCGCGCTCGCCGGGGGCGAGCACGACGGACTCGGCGGCATGGAGGTCGGCACCGGCATCGCCCGGATGGGCGTACGACGGAACGCGGTCGGCCGTGATCAGCACATCGACGGAATCGGTCACTGTTCGAGGGTAGTGCAGAAGTCTGATCTGATAGATCCATGCCCGACTACCGCGAGAGACTGTGGCCGACCCCCTGGATCTACATCGCGACCCTGCTGCTCATCCCGGCGAGCATCCTGGTGCTCGCGCCGGTGTCGATGCCGGCCGGCATCGCGACCGGCCTCATCCTCTACCTCGCGACGGCGGGCTCGCTGAGCCTGACCGCCCCGGTGATCGAGGTGCGCGACCGGATGCTGCACGCCGGGCGTGCGGCGATCTCGCTCGACCAGACCGGCGAGGCGGTGGCCGCATCGGGCCCCGACGCCCGGCGGGAGCGGGGCACCGGACTCGACGCCCGGGCCCACCTCGTCATCCGCGGCTGGGTGGACCCCGTCGTGCGGGTGCCGATCACGGATCCCGCCGACCCGGCACCCTACTGGCTCGTCTCGAGCCGCCGACCCAAAGAACTGGCCGCCGTGATCAACGGATCACGACGGCCTGAGCCTGCGGAGGGCGACCTCTAGGAGGCGCACTCCAGACAGATCGGTCCGAGCTTCGTCTCGTGGTCGATCTGCGAGCGGTGCTTCACGAGGAAGCAGTTCACACACGTGAACTCGTCGGCCTGCGGTGGGAGCACCACGACGTCGAGCTCGACGTCGGAGAGGTCGGCACCGGGCAGGTCGAAACCACCGGGGTTGTCGGCGTCATCGACATCCACCACTCCCGACATCTTGTCGGGGACGCGCTCCTTGAGGGCCTCGATCGACTCTGAGTCGTCTTCGGTCTTCCGCGGTGCGTCGTAATCCGTTGCCATTCCCGTCCATTTCCTCATCGCCGAAGATTCGGCGGCCATAGTCTGCATCAAATCGGTTGCGTAAGCAAACCACTTCAGGGGGCTTGCGACCGATGGGCCAGGTCGATCATCGACCCGGCTACGTGCTCAACTTCCGGCGCGCCCGGGCTATTCCCGACTCGGGCCGTTCCGGCATGGCATCCTTGGGCGGAGACGAAGGCACGAAAGGCTTGTCGCGATGCAGGAACTGAAGGTAATCGGAGTCGAGAACGGCGCACTGCTGGCCGCATCCGACGATGGCGCACGCTTCCGGATCGAGATCGACGAGGTGCTGCAGTCGCGCATCCGCCAGGCGCAACCCGAGACCCACACCGGTCCGAAGCCGTCCCCGCGGGAGGTGCAGGCGCTCATCCGCTCGGGCCTGTCGGCCGAGGACGTGGCGCAGGTCACCGGCGCGTCCGTCGACTACATCCGTCGGTTCGAGGGCCCGGTGCTCGCGGAGCGCGAGCACGTGGTGACGTCGGCCCTCGCGGTTCCCGTCCACGTCGCCGCCGAGGCGGACCCGGCGGACGAGCCCGCGACGTTCGGCAGCGTCATCCGTGATCGACTGGCGAAGCTCGGCGCACACGGTGAGCGCTGGGCGAGCTGGAAGGACGAGGAGCGCGGCTGGATCGTCAAGCTCGAGTTCACGGCCGACACCATCGACCACGACGCCCGATGGGGCTTCGAGCCGCGCAAGCAGTCCCTGCACCCCATGAACTCCGAGGCCACCACGCTCTCGCAGCAGGGCGAGCTCAAGGGCGGCCTCATCCCCCGGTTGCGTGCCGTCGCACCGGAATCCGACGAGTCGCGATTCGACAGCGGCGCCTTCACCTTCGACGAGCCCGAGCAGGGCGACTACGACACCGCCCCCCACCTCGAGCCGCTCCCCTACTCGCGCGCCACGCCGGCGACGTCCAGCCCGGCCGCCTCGCGCGCGGCCATCAAGCGCGCCGACGAGCCGACCCCCTCGATGGGCGAGACCGCCGACCTGCTCGAGGCCCTCCGCCGCCGTCGCGGCGAGCGGGAGGCGGCCGTCGCCGAGACCGAGCCGGCGCAGCCCGCGCTGCCGCTCGCTCCCGCGCCCGTCGCCGCAGCAGAGCCCTCGGCCTCCGCCGAGAAGGGCAAGCCGTCGGAGGAGAAGCCCGGCAACGGCGCACGCGCGCTGTGGGGCGGCAAGGCATCCTCCGGGTCGGGCACCGCCAACCCCGCCCCCACGTCGGCACCGAGCGGCTCCCCGGGGCGCGCCAAGAAGGGTCGCGCGTCCATGCCGAGCTGGGACGAGATCGTCTTCGGCGCTCGCACCGACGACGACCTCGCCTGACCCCGCGCCCCCGCGTTCACCAGTCGCCACTCCTTCGCCGCGACGCTCGTCGCCTCGTTCGCGCGGTCCTGTGCTGCGGATGCGACCGGCGTTTCGTAGCGCGCCAGCGTGCTGCTAGCATTCGAACACATGTTCGAATCAGCGGAGGCGTGCATGACCCGAGTGCAGGAGTTCGTCGAGGTGTGGACGAACGGAGCGGGTGAGCCGCAACGACTCGTCTGGCGCTCGCGTCGCTTCCGCGTCACCGATATGCCGACGGCGCTGGTGGGCCCGTGCGACTGGTGGGGCCCGTTCTCAGGGCACGACGTCAGTCCGGGTCGCGTCCCGCTCTCCATCTCGGGCTGGAGGTTCCAGGCGAGCAGCGACGATGGCGAGACCCATGTCTTCGACGTCGAGCACGACGGAGCGCATTGGCACCTCGTGCGGGTGTACGACTGATCCGCCTCGGGAGACCGGCCCCCGGCGATGAGGATCGCCTCGACTAGGCGGACTTCTCGGCGCGACGCGGCTTGTGCGGCACGATGGTCGGGGCCGCGTTGTCGAGCACCGCCGCCTTCGTGACGACCACGCGAGCGACTCCCGTCGAGGACGGCACCTCGAACATGATCGGCCCGAGCACCTCCTCCATGATGGCTCGAAGGCCCCGGGCTCCGGTCTGGCGGAGGACTGCCAGGTCGGCGATGGCCTGCAGCGCCGCCTCCTCGAAGTCGAGCTCGACCCCGTCGAGCTCGAACATGCGCTGGTACTGACGCACGAGCGCGTTCTTCGGCACGGTCAGGATCTCCATGAGCGCGTCGCGGTCGAGCGGCGTCACCGTCGCCACCACGGGGAGGCGCCCGATGAACTCGGGGATGAGGCCGAACTTGTGGAGGTCTTCGGGCAGCACCTCGCTGAACAGCTCGGCTTCGGCCTGCTTGTTGTGCAGCGGTGCTCCGAAGCCGATGCCGCGCTTGCCGGCACGCGAGGAGATGATCTCCTCCAGCCCGGCGAACGCACCGGCGACGATGAAGAGCACGTTCGTCGTGTCGATCTGGATGAACTCCTGATGCGGATGCTTCCGCCCGCCCTGCGGGGGCACCGAGGCCACCGTGCCCTCGAGGATCTTGAGCAGCGCCTGCTGCACGCCCTCGCCCGAGACGTCGCGCGTGATCGACGGGTTCTCGGCCTTGCGGGCGATCTTGTCGACCTCGTCGATGTAGATGATGCCGGTCTCGGCGCGCTTCACGTCGTAGTCGGCCGCCTGGATGAGCTTCAGGAGGATGTTCTCGACGTCTTCGCCGACGTATCCCGCCTCGGTCAGCGCCGTGGCATCCGCCACTGCGAACGGCACGTTGAGCTGCTTGGCCAGCGTCTGCGCGAGATAGGTCTTGCCGCAGCCCGTCGGGCCGATGAGGAGGATGTTCGACTTCGCGATCTCCACGTCGTCGTGGGCGCGGTCGGCGGTGGTGAGGGTCGTGCGGGCGCGCACGCGCTTGTAGTGGTTGTAGACGGCGACGGCGAGTGCGCGCTTGGCCGCCTCCTGGCCGATGACGTACTCCTCGAGGAATCCGAAGATCTCCTTCGGCTTGGGCAGCTCGAACTCGCCGGCCTCGGTCTCGCCGGCCTCGGCCAGGCGCTCCTCGATGATCTCGTTGCAGAGCTCGACGCACTCGTCGCAGATGTAGACGCCCGGCCCTGCGATGAGCTGCTGGACCTGCTTCTGGCTCTTTCCGCAGAAGGAGCACTTCAGCAGGTCGGCGCTCTCTCCGATGCGTGCCATCGAACCCTCCCTGTCGACGAGTCTGCTCCGAGCCTAGCCCGAGATCGGGGCACCGCGGCATGGCGCGCCCGGATTGGGGATGGACGGTGGTTCGCGGTGCGCGAACCCCGTGTCGTTCTCGCGACGGCGGCGGGCCCGCGGCATCCGATCGCATGGAAACGCGGCGGACGGCCGGCTTCGAGCGCCGGCCGTCGAGCCCGTACTCGAGCGACTCCTCGGCCGAGAGGATCTTGTCGCGGTCGATGTCGGTGTTGACCTGCTCCTTGCTGCGGTTCGAGTGGCGCGCCAGCGTCTCCTCGAGCCACTCGCGCATGCGCATGATCTCCGCGGCCTGGATCTCGATGTCGGAGGCCTGGCCGTGGCCCGCCTCGCCCATCGCCGGCTGGTGGATCAGCACCCGCGCGTTGGGCAGTGCGAGTCGCTTGCCGGGGGTGCCCGCGGCAGCGATGACCGCCGCCGCCGACGCGGCCTGGCCGAGCACGACGGTCTGGATCTGCGGACGGATGTACTGCATCGTGTCGTAGATCGCGGTCATGGCCGTGAAGGAGCCACCGGGCGAGTTGATGTAGAGGATGATGTCGCGGTCGGGGTCCATGGACTCCAGCACGAGGAGCTGGGCCATGATGTCGTCGGCCGACGCGTCGTCGACCTGCACGCCGAGGAAGATGATGCGGTCCTCGAAGAGCTTCGCATACGGGTCCTGGCGCTTGTAGCCGTAGGCGGTGCGCTCCTCGAAGCTCGGCAGGATGTAGCGCGAGCCCGGCATCTGCAGGCCGTTGTTCGCGACTCCGCCGAAGGTAGGGGTGTTCATTCGCTCGTTCTCTCTTCTCTCGGTGCTACGCCTGCTCGGTGCCGCCGCCGCCGGACACGTCGAGCGCCGACTCCCGGATGTGGTCGACGAAGCCGTACTCGAGGGCCTCCTGCGCGTTGAACCAGCGGTCGCGGTCGCCGTCGGCGTTGATCTGCTCGACGGACTTGCCGGTCTGCGCCGCGGTGATCTCGGCGAGTCGGCGCTTCATGTCGAGGATGAGCTGCGCCTGCGTCTGGATGTCGCTCGCCGTGCCGCCGAAGCCGCCGTGCGGCTGGTGCAGCAGCACACGCGCGTTGGGCGTGATGTAGCGCTTGCCCTTGGTGCCGGCCGTGAGGAGCAGCTGCCCCATCGACGCCGCCATGCCGATGCCGACGGTGACGATGTCGTTCGGCACGAACTGCATGGTGTCGTAGATCGCCATGCCGGCGGTGATCGAGCCGCCCGGCGAGTTGACGTAGAGGAAGATGTCCCGCTTCGGGTCCTCGGCGGCGAGGAGCAGCAGCTTCGCCGCGATCTCGTTGGCGTTGTCGTCGCGCACCTCGGAACCCAACCAGATGATGCGGTCCTTCAGCAGTCGATCGAAAACACTGGGTCCCAGTGTCGGTTCGGCCATGTGTCGCTCCGTTTCCGTTGTCGCGTTGCATCGAATCTATCCGGTGCAACACACGGGAACGGGGCTGTTCGCCCTAGGCGGATGCCGCGAGCTCCGCCGCGTATGCCGACAGCGACACGCGATATCGCGCGAGGTGCGGCGCGAGCGCCGTGAGCGCCTCGGATGCCGCGCGGCGGGCGTCGCCGGCATCGACCAGGGCGAGCGCGCGGAAGGCGACGACGGCGTCGCCGAGCTCGCCCGCGTCGGGCTCGATCAGGTCGAGCAGCTCGATCGCCTCGCGGGGACGACCGAGGTTGCGGATCGTCGAGGCGAGCTGGATGCAGGCCTGCACGCGCTCCGACCCGGCGAGCCCGAGCGCGAGCGCCTCGCGATACAGCGCCTCCGCCTCGGTCTCGCGGCCGGCCGCGTCGCGGGCACCGGCTCGCTCGAAGCACGCGACGGGGTCTGTGGCGGGACGCTCGGCGGCAAGCACGTCGATCCGCCGGATCACCTCGTCGTCGCCGATCACGTCGGCGGCCGCCCACACGGCGTCGACGCGGTCCTGCCAGGCGGTCATGGGTCCTCCAGGGGAGACGATGCGGGGCCGGACGAATCCGTCCGGCCCCGCATGCGATGCTCCGTCACCTACTCGGCGTCGGCCTTCTTGGCGGCGCGCTTGCGGGCCGGCTTCTTCTCCTCGGCGGGCGCCTCGGCGTCGGCAGCGGCATCCGCGCCCTCGTCGGCGTCGGCCTTCTTCGCGGCGCGCTTGCGGGCCGGCTTCTTCTCCTCGGCGGGCGCCTCGTCGGCGGCGTCGGCGGCGGCATCCGCGCCATCGTCGTCGGCGTCGGCCACGGCGGTGAACTCCGAGAGGTCGACCGCGTTGCCCGCGGCATCCGTGACCTTCGCCTTACCGAGCGCGATCGCGAGCGCCTTGTTGCGCGCGACCTCGCCGACCATGGCTGGGATCTGGCCGTTCTGGCTCAGGACCTGGACGAACTCGTTCGGGTCCATGCCGTACTGGGCCGCGCCCTGCACGAGGTACTGGGTGAGCTCGTCCTGGCTGACCTGGACCTTCTCGGCCTCGGCGATCGCGTCGAGGACGATCTGCGTCTTGAAGGCCTTCGTGCTCGACTCGGTGACCTCGGCGCGGTGCTCGTCGTCCTCGAGGCGACCCTCGGACTCGAGGTGACGGTGCACCTCGTCCTCGATGACGCCGTCGGCGACGGGCACGTCGGCGAGCTCGAGGAGCTTCTCGACGAGGAGGTCACGGGCCTGGGTGCCCTGGCCGAACGACTTGTTGCGCGCGACCTGCTCCTTGAGGCTGGCGGTGAGCTCGTCGAGCGTGTCGAACTCGCTCGCGATCTGCGCGAAGTCGTCGTCGGCCTCGGGGAGCTCGCGCTCCTTGACCGCGGTGACGGTGACGGTGATCTCAGCGATCTCGCCCTCGTGCTCGCCGCCCAGGAGCTTCGACTCGAAGGTGGTGGTCTCGTCGGCGGTGAGCGAGTCGAGCGCCTCGTCGATGCCCTCGAGCAGCTCGCCGGAGCCGAGCTCGTAGGAGATGCCGCTCGCGGTGTCGACCTCGGCGTCGCCGATCGTGGCGACCAGGTCGAGCGTGACGAAGTCGCCGGACTTGGCGGGACGGTCGACGGTGATGAGCGTGCCGAACCGGCTGCGGAGCCGGTCGAGCTCCTCGGTGACCTCGTCGTCGCCGATCTCGACCGAGTCGACCGTGAGCTCGAGGCCGTCGTAGGCGGGCAGCTCGATCTCGGGACGCACGTCGACCTCGATGGCGAGCAGCAGGTCGCCCGAGAAGTCCTTCTCGCTGGGCCACTCCACGATGTCGGCCTCGGGGCGACCGAGCGGCCGGAGCTCGTGCTCGGTGACCGCGGCGCGGTAGAAGGTGTCGAGGCCCTCGTTGACGGCGTGCTCGAGCACGGCGGCCTTGCCGACCCGCTGGTCGATGATGGGCGGCGGCACCTTGCCCTTGCGGAAGCCCGGCACGTTGATCTGCTCGGCGATGTGCTCGTAGGCGTGGGCGATGCTGGGCTTCAGCTCCTCGGGCGTCACCGAGATGGTGAGCTTGGCGCGCGTGGGGCTCAGCTTCTCAACCGAAGTGGTCGGCATGTGGAAGATCTCCTGTTGTGTGGAAGTTCGTGTCGAGCCGCTGGGCGACTCGTCGGGGCGACAGGATTCGAACCTGCGACCTCCCGCTCCCAAAGCGGGCGCTCTACCAAGCTGAGCTACGCCCCGAGTCGCTGACTCAACTCGTCGATTCACCCGCATGGGCATGCCGAAGCATGCGCAAGCACGGATGGACCCGGGAAAGTCTACTGCACCGGGCGGGGCCGACGTGGTGCCGTCCCCGCTCCCCGGCCCATCACCCGGCCCGATCACCCGGGCCGGGCCGCCGATTCGGCACGGGATGACCCTCGAACGGGCCTGTGGAATCTCCACCGCTGACGCCGGCCCTCGTGCAAGAGTGTGGGCCATGACGGACCCCACCCCGCGCACCGCCGCGACGGATCTCACGCGCTGGCCCGCCGATCCCGCCGATCTCGTCGACACCACCAGGTGCCCGGCGTGCTTCAGCATGCTGAGCTCCACGCGGTGCCGGGTATGCGGGCTCGAACTCGATGTGCCCGAGGCGGCCGACCTGCTGCAGCACTCGACCGCGGTGTACCGCTGGCACCTCGCCCGTCATGAGCTGATCGGGCGGATGCGTGCGACGCAGGCCGCCCGCGAGGCCGCGGTCGCCTCCGCGGTGACGGTGGCGCGCACCGCGCCCACGGTGACCGCGCCGACCATGCCGACGGTGCAGCCCCCCGTCGAGGTCCGGCCGCCCGCACGGACGACGACGAAGGCCCGGAGTCGCTCGGGCGTGCAGGTCCTCCTCCTCACCCTCGGCGTCGTCCTCATCTCCGTCACGGCCATCGTGTTCCTCTTCGTGGCCTACCTCGTCGCGAGCCTCGAGGTGCGATCGATCATCATCGCGGCGGCGAGCATCGCGGTGCTCGGCGTCGCCTGGCTCCTGCGCGCGCGCCGCCTGCCCGGGACGGCCGAGGGCGTCGCCGCCGTGGCGATCGTGCTGCTGCTGCTCGATGTCTGGATCGTGCGCGCGAACGACCTGTTCGGCAGCGGCCTCCTGACGGCGTCGGGCTACGCGGGCGTCGCCATCGCCGTCGTCGCGGGTCTGCTCGCCGGCACACGCATGCTGACGGGCATCCGGACCACCGGATACGCGGCCGCCGCCCTCACTCCGATCGCGGCGTTTCTCCTCGGGTTCGCCATCGACCCCGGCACGGCGAACGCCGTCTGGCTCGGTGGCATCGCGGCCTCCGTCACGGGCAGCATCGCCGCCACCCGACGCCCCTCGATCGAACGCACCGTTCTCCTCACGGCCGGCTTCGTCGGGGCGGGGGCATCGATGGTCGCCGCGCCGTGGGCGCTTCCCGGAGTCTCGTGGAGCGCGACGTGGGCCTTCGCCGGCGTCGCCGCGGCCTGGCTGCTCGCTCTCGCGATGCTCGCGCTGCGAGAGCGTGACGAGACCTCCATGTGGTCGTGGATCGGCGCCTCCGCGTTCGGCGCCGCGATCGCCCTCGCTCCGTCGATCGGCGCCCTGCAGGAGCTCGACGCCCGGGATGCGCTGTGGGTCGCTCCCCTCGGAGCCGGCACGGCCACCTGGGTGCTCGCCTGCATCACGCGTGCCCTCCCCCGGCGGCGGGAATGGATCGGCGGGTTCTGGGCGGCTGCCACCGTCACCATCGTGGCCTCGGCCCTGGGCCTGTTGTCGGGCCTGGTGGCCATCGGTGCTCGCGTCCTCAGCGGACTCACGCCGTGGACGCTCGGCGCGGAGTCGTCCTTGCCGTCGATCGTCTCGGACGCCGCCCTCGGTGCCCAGCTCGTGCCCCTGGTGCTCGCCGCGGGCAGCGCGGCCGCGCTGCTGACCCTGGGACACCTGCGACGCTTCGCGGCGATCCCGGTCGGGGCGGTCCTCCTGGCGGGAACCGTGGCTGGGTCCCTCGCCCCGACGGTGTGGGCCGCGGCTGCCGCGCTCACGGCCATCGCCGCCGCCGCCCTCGCGGTGGCCTCGGTCCCCGCGCGCATCGCGTTCCCCGGTTCCCTCGCCGTGCTGTCGATCTTCGGCACCGCGGCGGGGCTCATCGCGTGGAGCACGGCCTACTCCAGTTCCGACATCTGGCCCTGGACGATGGCGGCACTGCTGGCGCTCCTCGTCGCCGGACGCGTGGTCGCGAGTCGGGTGTGGCCGCCGAACCGGGTACGCGGAATGGGCGCCGCCCACGTCACCCTCGCCGCCGTACTGGCCTGCACGATCGCGTTCTCGATCCCGCTCTGGCTCGACCGGGCCGGCTCGGCGATGACCGGCCCGTGGGCATCGCCGTGGCTGTGGCTGGGCACGGTGGCCCCGATACTGCTGGCGATCGCCCTGTTCACGCCCCACCTCGCCGTCGTCGACCGCACGAGCCTCGCACTCCCCCTCCTGGCGGGCGTCTTCGCGGGCGCCACCGTCACTGCGTTCGACGTCGGGGAGGCCTTGGCGTGGCTGCCTGCGACCGCCGGTGCGATCGTCGCGGTGCTCGGGGTGCGCCCCTCGGAATCCCGAGTGACCAGGATCGCGCTCGCGGCGACGGGCCCGCTCCTGGTGGCCGCCGCGACCGCCGCCGGGCTCGCAGGGATTCCCAACGGCCCATCGTTCGCGGTCGGCGCCGCTGCGGGCGTGCTCCTGGCTGCGGCCGTGGGCCACGCGGCCGTTCCCGGCTCCGCGGGCGCAGCCCGGGTCGCGTGGAGCGTCGCCATCGGCGTCGGCGCGGTGTACGTGCTGCTGTCCGCGGCGACCACGGGCGACGAGCTCTGGATCCTGCTGGGCCTGCTCACGCCCGTTCCGGTGCTCGTCGCCTCCCTGCACGCCGATCCGGTCGGCGGCGATGCGGAGATCCGGCATCTCTCCTGGCTCAGCCTTCTCCTCGGCGTCGGATCCGTCTGGGCGTGGCTCGCCGACGGCGGTGTCGACGACGTCGAGGCGTACACCGTCCCGCTCGCCATCGCACTCGCCGTCACCGGCGGCCTGATCACGTGGCGCCGGATTGCACCGTCGGCCAGGTCCGTTGGACGCACGACGCTGTTCGCCTCCGCGGCCGCCGTCCTCGTGCTCCCGAGCGTCGCGACGAGCGGCGAGTCCGAGCTCCGGACGCTGATCCTCGTCGCGGCAGGCTCGGTGGTGGCGATTGCGGCCATGTTCCTCCCTCAGGCGGCTCGTGGCGTTCCCATCCGCCTGCTCGGCGTCTGCACGGGCGGCGCCGCGTTCATCGGCGCCGCGCTGGTCCGCGGCTCGGCCGTCGCGCTCGGCGAGCCGAGCGACCTGGCGGCCGAGTTCTGGCCGGTGCTCGCGCTGGTCGCCGGCGCGATCGTCGCGACGATGTGGTTCCGAACGGCGTCGCAGCCCGGTCGGCTCGCCGAGTGCCTGATCGCGGTCTCCGTGGCGGCGGTCTCGATCCCGACCCTCCTCTCGATCGTGGCGGGCGACGCTGCGACGCTGCGGGCAGCGGTGTTGTTCCCGGCGCTCGCGCTCGCGCACGTCGCGGCGGTGTTCGGACGGTGGCGTCCGTTCGCCGGACCGATCGTCGCCTGGACGACGCTCGGGACACTCGTGCTCGGCGGCATCGCCGTGCTCATCTCCCGTGAGGTCGAGCCGTTCGACCTCGTGACGGCCTCGATCGGCGCGGCACTGCTCGGGGCGGGCGCGGTGCGCATGCGGCGCGATCCGCAGCTCGGCAGCTGGCCGGCGCTCGGGCTCGGCCTCGCCGTGCTGCTGCTGCCCGCGCTGGCCGCCGACTTCGTGGAGCCCGAGCTGTGGCGGCTCATCGCCCTCGGCGTGGTGTCGGCGCTCATCGTCGTCATCGGTGCCGTGCGGCGGCTGCAGGCGCCGCTCCTGGTCGGCGGCGCCGTGCTCCTCGTGCATGCCGTCGCGCAGCTGTGGCCGTGGATCACATGGGTGTACGAGGCCGTCTGGTGGTGGCTCTGGCTCGGAGTGGCCGGCGTCGCGCTCGTCGCCCTCGCCGCCACCTATGAGCGGCAGCTGCGCCTGGCCCGCAACGTCGTGCGCTCCATCGCCGAGCTGCGCTGATCACGCGGCGACCCGCGCGACACGGCAACCGAGGGAGGCGAAACCCGCGTCGCCCGGTGTACTACGATGGTCCGGTGCCCGCAGGCGGGCGCGCGCGGATGTAGCTCAATGGTAGAGCCTCAGTCTTCCAAACTGATTACGCGGGTTCGATTCCCGTCATCCGCTCCACTCCACCTCCGCACGGCTGGGTGCAGCGTCGATCGGACGCTCCGCCGCGGCATCCGGGCCCCTTCGCTGCACCGGTCAGCCGAGCCTTCCCTTCCTTGAAATACGCGGGCACCTGCGTAGCGTTGAACACGACGCACGACAGACGCCGAACGGGAAGGGTGAACGAATGACCGACACGAAGACCGCACCGAAGAGCACGAAGACCGGAGACCACGCCGACGTCGCGGCGGGCGTCGCCCAGTACCTCACGCCCGTCGTCCACGAACTCGTCGCGCTCGTCGTCAACGGCAAGCAGGCGCACTGGCATGTGCGCGGCGTGAACTTCATCGCCGTGCACGAGCTCATCGACGACGTCGTGGCGCACGCGCAGGACTGGGCCGACCTCGCCGCCGAGCGGGTCGTCGCACTCGGCCTGCCGATCGACGGGCGCCTCGCCACCGTCGCCTCGAAGAGCGGCGCGGCGAACCCCAAGCTGGGCTTCCAGCCGTACGAGGAGGCCATCTCCGACGTGGTCGCGCAGATCGACCTCGCGATCGAGAAGGTGAACGACGCGATCGAAGGGCTCGACGAGCTCGACCCCGCGAGCCAGGACGTCGTCATCGAGATCCGTCGCGGCCTCGACAAGGACCGCTGGTTCCTCTTCTCCCACATCGCCGTCAAGTAGTCGACGATGGCGGGCCGACGGGCCCGGGTGCAGAATGCCGCTATGACGGCGGATGCACCCGGGCCCGTCCCATTCCCGGACGACGACCTCGAGCGACTCACCGACGCGCAGCGCTCGCTGCGTGCGCAGATGCTCGCCACCGAGCACTGGAGCCTCCTCGCGAGCCGCAGCACGACCCAGAGCGAGGTGCTCACCCGCATCGCGATCTTCCTCACGCTGGTGTCCGCCGGCCTCGTCACACTCGGTGTACTCGGCAACGCGACCGAGTTCCGCGGCTGGTTCGGCGTGGCGGCGCTCGGGGTGCTCTTCCTCCTGGTGCTGCTGGGCCTCATCACGCTGCTGCGGGTGTACAACACCGCCACCGAGGACCTGATGTACGTGGTCGCCATGAACCGCCTCCGGGGCGCGTACCTCGACCTCGATCCGGGGCTCCGGCGCTACCTGCTCATGTCGCCCTACGACGATCAGGCCGGCGCCGAGCGCACCTACCACTACTTCTACCCGCGGGGCGCGAGCGTCATCCTCGGAAGCTCGATGATGGTCATCACCGTGGTCACGGCCGTGGTCTCCGGGCTCTTCATCGGAAGCCTCGTCGCGGCCGTGGGCGGAACCACCTTGCTCGCCGTCCTGCTCGGTGTCGTGGCCGCGATCGGCGTGCTCGTGGGCTTCGTGCGTCGCGGCTACAACACGTACCTGCGCTCGTGGCGCGAGCACGTGCCGCTGCGGAGCACCCCGCAGGCGGGGTCTCAGCCGCCCGCCTAGCGCTGCAGCCAGGTGAGCACGGCGAGCACCCGGCGGTGGTCGCTGCCCGAGTCCTCGAGTCCCAGTTTCTGGAAGATCGACGTGACGTTCTTCTCCACGGCGCCCACGCCGATGAACAGCTGCGTGGCGATGCCGGCGTTCGTGCGCCCCTCGGCCATGAGCGCCATGACCTCGCGCTCACGGGGGGTGAGCGACTCGAGCGGGTCGCTGCGACGCGACAGGAGCTCGCGCACCACCTGCGGGTCGAGCACCGTGCCGCCCTCGCTGACGCGTTGCACCGCGTCCTCCAGCTCGTCGAGCGACGCCACCCGGTCCTTCAGCAGGTAGCCCATGCCGCCCTCGCCCGACGACAGCAGCTCGTGCGCATAGGTGCCCTCGACGTACTGGCTCAGCAGCAGCACGCCGAGCTTCGGATGCCGCCGGCGAATCTCGATCGCAGCCCGCACGCCCTCGTCGCGGAACGAGGGCGGCATCCGCACGTCGAGCACGGCGACGTCGGGGCCGATCGCGTCGATCTCCGCGAGCAGGGCGTCGGCGTCGCCGAACGAGCCGACCGTCTCGAACCCGGCCTCGTCGAAGAGCCGCACGAGGCCCTCGCGCAGCAGCACGGAGTCCTCGGCGAGCACGATGCGCAATGGGCGGCGGGCGGCATCCGTCATGGACTTCACCCTATCGGCGGGCGCGGCGACGGCCACGGCGCGAACCGAGGCCGTCGTTCGGCGATGCTCAGAGCACGCCGGGGGTGGTGCCCGCCGCGATTCCGGATGCCGCGAGCGGCACGTACGGCACGTGCGCGCCGATCGTGGTCGGCCCGCCCACGGGGCTGTCGAGCACGAGCATGCCGCGGAGACCGCGCACGCGCTCATCGAGCCCGGCGAGGCCGTGCCCCGGCGTCGCCGTGGCGCCGCCCCGACCGTTGTCGGTCACCCAGATGTCGATCCAGCGTCCGGCGATCCCCTCGTCTCGGGTCGTGACCCGCAGCCGGATGGCCGTCGCCTCGGCATGCTTCGCCGCGTTGGTGAGCAGCTCGGCGGCGATGAAGTACGCGTTGCGTTCGATGGGAGCGGGCAGGGCGGCGTCGGCGAGCTCGACCTCGACGATGACCGGTACGGGGCTGCGCGAGGCCAGCGACTCGAGCCCGGTGGCGAGTCCGCGGTCCTGCAGGATCGGCGGCGCGAAGCCGCGCGAGAGGGCGCGCAGCTCGTCGAGCGCCTCGCGGGCCTGGTCGCGAGCCTCGCCGACGAGCACCTTCGCCGACTCGGGGTCGTGCTCGAGGCGGCGCTCGATCGTCGCGAGGTCCATCTGGAGGCGCACGAGCCGCTGCTGGGGGCCGTCGTGGATGTCGCGCTCGAGGCGGCGGAGCGAGGCGTCCTCGGCCTGCACCGCGGCGCCGCGGGAGGCGGCGAGCTGGGCGACCTCGACCTCGAGCGCCTCCGAGCGCCAGGCCCCGAGCACGCCCCGGGCGATGACGTCGTGCAGCAGCGTGAGGCCGCGGAACACGAACGGCAGCGTCGCGAGGAAGATCAGCCCGAGGACGACCTCGAGGATGCGCTCGCCCGCGACGGGGTCGTAGCTGAAGTCGTTGCCGGGGAAGATGCGGTCGACGATCCACTCGTTCAGCCAGAACGTGCGGTCGCCCTCGGGGATGAACCGCTGCCAGATCCACCCGGTCGTTCCCGCGAGCGCCACGGACGTCCACGCGATGGTGACGCTCCACGTGACGACGCTCACGATCGGGTTGATGACGAGCGTGTGCAGCAGGTACAGCCAGTAGTGGCCGTCGATGAACGGCGCGAAGGCGGTGCGCCAGAAGCCCTCCTCGCGACCGTCGCGGGCCCAGTTCGGCCGGCGGACCTCGGGGCGTCCTGCCCAGCGCAGTCGGATGAGCTCGAGCGTGCCGAACCCGCGGGCGATGAAGAACGCGGCGACCATGAGGAAGATACCGACGAACACGGTGACGAGGCCGACGCCCGTGAAGAACACGGTCGCCAGCACGCTGAGCCCGATGATCGCGATCGGCATGGTGAGGATCAGGAACCCGAACTCGCGGGGCACGGATGCCCAGAGCGCACCGTAGCCGCGGCGCTTCGACGCGGCATCCGGAGCCGTCGGCGCAGCGGGGGTCGTGCTGCTCGTCGTGGTCGTCATCGTGGTCATCGTCTCAGTGCTCATGGTGCGTTCCTCCAGTCATCGTGGCAGATTGCCCGGGCTCCACGACGGCGAACTGGCCCATCATGCCCTGGTCCTCGTGCCACAGCAGGTGGCAGTGGTACATGTACGGGGTGTCGGGGTCGGCGTAGTCCTCGAAGCGGAGGACCAGCTCGAACTCGGTCTCGGGCCGGGCGAAGATCGTGTCCTTCCAGCCCGACAGCTCGGGAGGCGGCGGCGCGCCGTCGATCGACGCGATACGGAACTGCACGTCGTGGACGTGGAAGCTGTGCGGCATCTGGCTCGTGTTCGTCACGATCCACCGCTCGGTCGTGTCGACGGTGACCGTCTCGTCGATGCGGCCAAGGTCCATCTGGTGGCCGTTGATCTCGAATCCGTCGATGGTGAAGGTGCGCGTGGTGACCGCCTGCGAGGCGTCGACGGGCGGCAGCGTGGCGAGGTGGTCCGGCACGTCGGGCGAGGGATCGAGCGAATCGGCCGCTCGCAGCTCGAGCACGTCGAAGTCATCGGTGCCGCCGTTCATCGCGGCGATCGAATCGATCATGCCCGCCGCGCCCGCGGTCATCTCCGAGCGGAGCACGAGCCGCTCCCCCGGCGTGAGGCGCACGAGCACCTCGGCCCGTTCGCCGGGCGACAGCAGCACGCGGTCGAGGTCGACGGATGCCTCGAGCAGGCCGCCGTCGGTGGCGATGAGCTCGACGGGGCGGCCGTCGCTCCACGTGAAGGCGTAGCTGCGAGCGGTCGACGCGTTCAGCAGGCGGAGCCGGACCAGCTCGTCGTGGACGTCGAGGAACGGGCCGCGCGTGCCGTTCACGAGGAGCTCGTCGCCGAGCCCGCCCGCGAAGCCGTGCGCGGGGTCCTCGCGGACGCCGCCGGCCGAGAACCCGGCGTCCTGCACGATCACAGGCACGTCGTCGACGCCGTACTCGCGGGGCAGCGGGAGCGCCGACTCCTCGTCGTCCTGCACCAGGAACATGCCGGCGAGGCCGCGGCGCACGTGGTCCTCGGTCTCGCCGTGCGGGTGCGGGTGGTACCAGAGGGTCGCCGCCGGTTGGTCGATGTCCCACTCGGGCGACCAGGTGGCATCCGGCTCGACCATCTGGTGCGGTCCGCCGTCCATCTCGGCCGGGAGGTGCATGCCGTGCCAGTGCACCGTGGTCGGCTCGTCGAGCGAGTTCGTGACGTCGACGCGCACGTGCTCACCGCGCTTCGCCACGATGGTCGGACCGAGGTAGGAGCCGTAGAACCCCCACGTGGCACTCGGAACGCCGGGCGTGAACTCGGTCGTTCCCGCTTGCGCGTCGAGCGCGAAGACCCGCGTGCCGTCTGCGTCGATCGTCGATGCGGCGAGCGGCGGGATCGTGAGCGGCGTCTCGAAGTCGACCTTCCCGATGGTCGAGACCGGCGCGGGGCCGACGACGCCGCATCCGGCGAAGGCGACGGCGACGAGGGCGCCGGCGGCGACTGCGGCGAGGGCGCCGACTGCGGCACGGGGACGGCGGATGCCGAGGGGGTTCGAACGTGTGGCTGGCATGGTTCCAGCCTCGCGATCGGCGCCCGCCCGCCCCATCCGGCGGCCGACCGGATCGACGCGGGGGTTATCCCCCGCGCGTCAGCGGATCGCGTCGTGCGTGAGGCGGCCGCCCACGAGCGTGGCCGCCACCGGCATCGTGCGCAGTCGCTCGACGGATGCCGCGTACGGATCGAGCTCGACGACGGTGAGGTCCGCGCGAGCACCGACCCGCACCTCGGCGCCGGCGCCGCCCGTGGAGGCGGCGAGCGCGGCGCGCACGTCGATCGCCTGCTCGGGATGCCAGGGCTCTCGACCGTCGCGCGTCCGGCCGACGGCCGCGGCGATCGCGACCCACGGGTCGAGCGGGGCGACCGGCGCATCGGAGCCAAGGGCGAGCTCGACGCCCGCCGCCTGCAGCTCGGCGAGCATGAAGGCGCGATCGGTGCGCCCGGCCCAGTACCGGTCGGCGACGTCGCGGTCGTCCATGGCGTGCTCGGGCTGCACGCTCGCGATGATGCCGACGCGGGCGAAGCGCGCGACGTCGTCGTGGCGCAGGAGCTGGGCGTGCTCGACCGAGCCGCGGCATCCGACGGCCTCGAACGCGTCGAGCACGCGGGCGTTCGCCTGGTCGCCGATGGCATGCACCGCTGGCGTGAGTCCGCTCTCGTGCGCGCGTCTCATGTGCGGCACGAGCTCGTCGTACGGCACGGTGGCGATGCCGAACGGATGCTCGTGGCCCTCCAGGCCGGGATACGGGTCGAAGCACCAGGCGGTGCGGGTGTTCAGCGAGCCGTCGGTGATGACCTTCGCACCGCCCACGCTGACGAGGCCGCCGGTGCCCGGCACCGCGTCACCGGTGCGCAGGCCGCCATCGATCGCCCGTGCGAGGTGCTGCGGGTACACGCCGAAGGCCACGCGGAGCGGGAAGCCGCCGCCGGCTGCTCGCCGTGCCCAGTCGTCGAGGTTCCACCGCATCTCGTAGTCGGTCACGCCCACCACGCCGCGCGCTGCAGCTGCCGCGGCGGCGTCGCCGACCCAGCCGTCGAGCACGTCATCGGCGACGTCGTCGAGCTCGCGCACCAGGCGGAAGCAGTCGCCCTCGCGGAGGATGCCGTCGCCCGGCACCTCCACCCCGTGCCGACGGGCGGCCGCGGTGTTGATCCAGCACGCGTGGAGGTCGGCCGCGACGAGCACGACGGGAACGTCGCCCGACACCGCATCGATCGCGGCGCTCGTCGTGGCATCCGCCCACAGCCCGTCGCGGTAGCCGAACCCGATCACCTCGGGCCCGCCGGCATCGATCGCCGTGCGGACGAGCTCGACCGCCGCGGCGGCGGACTCCACGCCCGTGAGCTCGAGCCGACGCGACACCATCGCCCACTGGGAGAGGTGCACGTGCCGGTCGTACAGGCCGGGCACGATCCAGCGGCCGGCGAGCGGGATGCGCTCGATGCGCGGGCTGTCGCCGCTGCCGACCGCGATCGGTGCCCCGTGCGGCACGACCTCGGCGACGACGCCGTCGGCGATCAGCACGTCGACGGCCTCGGGCGCACCGGGCAGCCGCGCGCCCTCGAGGAGCATGCGGCTCACGCGCGCGCCGCTCGGAGTGCCTCGTGCGTGCGGCGCATCTCGGCGGCGAGCGCCGGGCTCGCGTAGGGGCCGTCGCCCTCGAGCTCGGCGATGATGCGGTCGACCGTCTCGGGCGGCTTGTTCTGGCTCATCTTGTTCTTCGCGACGAATCGGGTGACCGGGATGCGTAACCCGACCGTGCCGGTGGCGATGCGGTCGGCGTAGCCCGAGTTCTCGGCGGTGCCGCGCATGCGCCGCGGCTCGGGCATCGGGTCCTCGAAGTGGTCGACCAGCGCCTCGAGCACGCGGAGGTTCTCGTCGGCGTCGAGCACCTCGGGCGTGCCGTAGAGGTGCGCCGTGACGAAGTTCCAGGTGGGCACGGCCGGGTTCGCGTCGTACCACCCCGGCGAGATGTAGCCGTGCGGACCCTGCACGATGGCCATCACCTCGTGGCGTCCGAGCTCGTGCACGACCTCGTCGGGCCGGCCGACGTGGGTGAGCAGCACGATGCCCGAGGCGGTCTCGTCGAGGAGCACGGGGTAGTGCGAGGCGACGAGGCCCGCGGCATCCGTCATGCTGACGATCGTCATCCACGGGTGTTCGCGGATGAGGCGCTTGACGCCCTCCTCACTCGCGAGGGTGAAGCTGGGGTTCTGTCGCATCGGTCCTCCTCAGGCCTGGCAGTAGGGGCACCAGTAGAGCTTGCGGCCGGCCATCTCCTCGAGCACGATGTTCGTGCCGCAGACCCGGCAGGGCAGGCCCTCGCGCTTGTACACCCAGTGGCGGTCGGCGCGGTTCGCCATGGCCGCCCGCCACGCCTCGGGGTCGAGGTCGTCCATGGTCATCATCTGGCCGGTCTCCACGCCGATGGCGAGGAGCTTCGTCCAGTCGCGCCAGAGGTGCCGTACGTGCTCCTCTGGCACGGATCGGCCCGGCGTGTGCGGGTTCTGGCGCGCGCGGTAGAGCAACTCGGCGCGGTACACGTTGCCGATGCCGGCGACGACGTTCTGGTCCATGAGGAGCAGCCCGATCGGGGTGGCGCGCTTGCGCACGGCGCGAGTGAACCGCTCCTCGGCCTCGGGGCCGCCGTCGATGAGCGGGTCGGGGCCGAGCTTCGCGACCACGCGCTCGACCTGCGCCGGGTCGAGCACCTCGCACGCCGTCGGGCCGCGCAGGTCGGCGCAGATCGTGTCGGTCAGCAGGCGCACGCGCACCTGGCCCACCGGCTCGGGCGGGAAGGTCTCGAGGCCGTTCCCCTCCTTCTCGGACTCCGACATGCGGAGCCGGGTGCGACGCGGGGCGCCGATCGACGTGAGCGAGTTCTCGCCCGCCGCGTCGAAGACCACCGCGTCAGGCACCACGGCATCGGGGTTCGGGCCGTCGAGGAAGGTGCCCCGCTGGTTCGTCTGCCCCATGCGCCCGTTCGCCGACGCGATCGTCGCATCCATGCGGATGTCGCCCGCGAAGTCCCATGCCCCGTACATGCCGAGGTGCACGCGCAGCCACACGTCGCCCTCGAAGCCGAGGAACATCTGCTTGCCGACCGCGCGCGCGTCCGTCATCCGTCGCCCGTCGAGCTCGGCCGCGCCCATGGCGAAGCGGCCCTGCGGGCTCGATGCGTGCACGACGTGCCCGACGAAGTTGCGCTCGAACTGGCGGGTGATGCGGTGGACGGAGTGTCCCTCGGGCACCGGACCCCCTAGGCCTCGTTCGCCGAGCCGGCGACGCCGGTGCCCCGGGCCGCGTCGGCGTCGTGGTCGACGCCCTTGCCGGCGATGTCGCCCGTCGTCTCGTACTCGGCGAGCTGGGCGATGCGGCGCACGTGCCGCTCGTCGCCCGAGAACGGCTCGGCGATGAACGCGTCGATGTAGCGGATGGCCTCCTGCACCGTGTGCTGACGCGCGCCGATCGAGATGACGTTCGCGTCGTTGTGCTGGCGGGCGAGCATCGCGGTGTCCATGCTCCACACGAGGGCGGCACGGATGCCGCGCACCTTGTTCGCGGCGATCTGCTCGCCGTTGCCCGATCCGCCGAACACGATGCCCAGCGTGCGGACGCCCGCGGCCTGGTCGCGTGCGACCGCCTGCGCCGCGTTGATGCAGAACGCGGGGTAGTCGTCGAGCGGGTCGTATTCGGTGGGGCCGTGGTCGACGACCTCGTGACCGGCGTTGGTCAGGTGATCGACGAGCGTGCGGCTGAACTCGAGGCCGGCGTGGTCGGTCGCGATGTGGATGCGCATGGGGCCAAGTCTAGGGATTCGCGATCCACCGGATGGCGCGCCCGTGCGGCTGCGCCCAGGCCAGCTGCACGCCGTCGAGCGCGAGCACGAGGTCGCTGCTCTCGTTGTCGACGTCGTCGCGCACCCGGATGCCCGGCGTGACCGACCGCGCCTCGATCGACAGCCAGTGGCCGGGCAGCTCGCGCACCAGGTCGGCGAACCGCTGCCGTCCTGAGGAGTCGAGGTACATGAGCACGGCGGTGTGGAACACCACGAGGGTCGCCTCGGCCGGCACGTCGGCCGCGAGAGCCGCCAGCTGCTCGTTGAGGTCGCCGGCGACGATCCGCGGCGGATCGGATGCCGCGACCGCCGCCGCCGCGCGAAGTCGCTGTCGGCGGTCGTCGTGCTCCGGCCACACGAGGGCGTCGAGCCACGCGACATCCTCCGCGCTGCGCACGTCGAGCGGGTTGAGGTCGATCCCGCCGCGCCAGGCCACGTCGGGCAGCCGGTCGGGCACCGGCAAGGGCACGGGACCGCGGACCTCGCAGTCGAGCACCACCGGGCTCGGACCGTCGGAAGGGTCAAGCTGCGGATGCCCCGAGTAGCGGTAGCTGTAGCGGTCGGGATACAGGCAGAGACCGGCGGATGCCCCGACCTCGAGCAGCGCGATCGGCCCCTCGATCGCGGCGAGCGCCGGCACCTGGAGCGCGCAACGTCCGGCCTCGTTCGTCTGGGTGGCGTGGGAGAGGGCCGTCTCGCGCACGGCGGGCCAGTTCGCCGTGAGCCACTCGCGAAAGGCGGAGTACGGCCCGACGGGCGCCCCGTGGAACCGCGCGGCCGAGAAGACGAGGTTCGGCTGGCGCTTCGGCGACGGGAGCTCGTCGATGAGCGCGATCGCGGTGGGGTCGTCGGCGACGCCGGCAGCCCATGCCTCATAGGTCGCCGACATGCCGCGCGCCTCGACGTCGGCGAACACGCGGTATCGCTCGGAGGTCGATGCCGCGGCATCCGTGCTCTCGGCCATGGGGCCACCGTAGGGCGGGGGGCGAGGTGGGGTCAACGCCGCAATGCACGCGCTCGAGGACCGCACGAGGGGCTGCGGGGGCGGGGGCCCGCAGGGCTAGGCTGGGACACGTTGCCTGCGGCCACGAGCCGCGTCGATGACTGCAAAGGAGCGCACGTGCCCGGAGAGAACCTCACCCGTATCGAAGCTGAGGAGCGCGCGGCGCTCGTCAGCGTGCACGACTACGACGTCGTGCTCGATGTGACCACCGGTCCGGAGGTGTTCCGCAGCCAGACGACGGTGCGCTTCGCCGCGACCGAGGGTGCTTCGACGTTCATCGACGCCATCACGGCCGAGGTGCACTCGGTGACGCTGAACGGCGTCGCGCTCGATCCGGCCGAGGTCAGCGACGGCGTGCGCATCGAGCTGTCGGGCCTCGCGGCCGAGAACGAGCTCGTGGTCGTCGCCGACGGCCGCTACATGCACACGGGCGAGGGCCTGCACCGCTTCGTCGACCCCGTCGACGACGAGGCCTACCTCTACACCCAGTTCGAGGTGCCCGACTCGCGACGCATGTTCGCCGTGTTCGAGCAGCCCGACCTCAAGGCCTCGTTCCGCTTCACGGTGACGGCGCCGGCGCACTGGGAGGTCGTGTCGAACTCCCCCACGCCCGAGCCCGTCGACGCCCACGAGGGCGCGAAGACCTGGGCGTTCGAGCCCACCCCCCGCATCTCGAGCTACATCACGGCGCTCATCGCCGGCCCGTATGCCGTCGTGCGTGACGAGCTCACCTCGGCCGACGGCCGCACCATCCCGCTCGGCGTCTTCAGCCGCAAGAGCCTCTCGCAGTTCCTCGACGCCGACTACATCTTCGAGAAGACCAAGCAGGGCTTCGAGTACTTCGAGGCGAAGTTCGGCGTGCCCTACCCGTTCGCGAAGTACGACCAGCTGTTCGTGCCCGAGTACAACGCGGGCGCCATGGAAAATGCGGGCGCGGTGACGTTCACCGAGTTCTACGTGTTCCGGTCGAAGGTCACGGATGCCGTGCGTGAGCGCCGCGTCGTCACGATCCTGCACGAGCTCGCGCACATGTGGTTCGGCGACCTCGTCACCATGAAGTGGTGGAACGACCTCTGGCTCAACGAGTCCTTCGCGGAGTGGGCGTCGACCATCGCCACGGCCGAGGCCACCGAGTGGACCGAGGCATGGACGACGTTCAACTCGATGGAGAAGAGCTGGGCGTACCGCCAGGACCAGCTGCCCTCGACCCACCCGGTGGTCGCGACGATCAACGACCTCGAGGACGTGCTCGTCAACTTCGACGGCATCACCTATGCCAAGGGCGGCTCGGTGCTGAAGCAGCTCGTGGCCTGGGTGGGCGTCGACGCGTTCTTCCAGGGCGTCTCGGCCTACTTCCAGAAGCACGCCTGGGGCAACACGACCCTCGCCGACCTGCTCGCTGAGCTCGAGACGGCGAGCGGCCGCGACCTGTCCGACTGGTCCGGGCTCTGGCTCGAGACGGCCGGGGTGAACACGCTGCGTCCGGCCATCGAGACCGACGACGACGGCGTCATCACGTCGTTCGCGGTGCTCCAGGCGGCGACCGAGGAGCACCCGACGATCCGTCCGCACCGGCTGGCCATCGGCTTCTACAACCTCAGCGAAGGCAAGCTCGTGCGCGACCACCGCGTCGAGCTCGACGTCGACGGCGAGCGCACGGAGGTCGCGGAGCTCGTCGGCCTGCGCCGCCCCGACCTCGTGCTCCTCAACGATGACGACCTCGCCTACGCGAAGATCCGCCTCGACGAGGCCTCGCACGGCGTCGCCCTCGCGAACCTGTCCGAGATCGAGAGCCCGCTCGCGCGCGCCCTGGTCTGGAGTTCGGTGTGGGATGCCACGCGCGACGGCGAGACCCGCGCGAGCGACTATCTCGCCCTCGTGCTCGGCAACATTGCCAGTGAGACCGAGTCCACGACGCTGCGCATCGTGCTCGCGAACGCCGTGCTCGCCGCGAGCGCCTACGTCGCGCCCGAGCGTCGCGCCGACGCCCGCCGGTCCCTGGCCGACGGCTTCTGGCGCCTCGCGCAGGAGGCCGAGGGCGGCAGCGACGCCCAGTTCCAGTTCGTCATGAACTTCGCCGCGATCGCCGAGGCCGGCTCGCACGTCGACGAGCTCGCCGCACTGTACGACGGCTCGCTCGAGCTCGACGGCCTCGAGATCGACACCGACCTCGGCTGGGAGCTGCTCATCGCGCTCGTGGCCGCCGGTCGTGCCGGCGACGCCGAGATCGACGAGCGCCTGGCCGGCGACAACACGGCCACCGGACAGCAGTCCGCCGCGCACGCCCGCGCCGCGATCCAGACGATCGAGGGCAAGGAGCGCGCGTGGGCGTCCCTCATCGACGTCGACACGGCGACCAACACGGTGGTGCGCGAGACGGCCGAGGGCTTCCTCCGCGCGAACGACCCGGCGCTGCTCGAGGCATTCGTGGAGCGGTACTTCGGCATGCTCGAGCGCATCTGGGACGAGCGCAGCTACGCGATCGCCGAGAAGCTCGTCGACGGGCTCTACCCGTCGCCGCTCGCGAGCCGCGCGCTCGCCGACGCGAGCCGCGCCTGGCTCGACGCGCACCCCGACGTGCCCGCGCTGCGGCGCCTCGTGATCGAGCGCCTCGCCGGCGTCGACCGCGCCCTCGTCGCGCAGGAGCGTGACGCGCAGGACGCGTAGCGCTCCACGTTCCGGCTTCCGGGGCGGTGGCGGTGGTACTCCGGTACCACTGCCGCCGCCCCGGAACCGTTCCCGGGGCCGATGTGTGCGCGACGCGGCATCCGTAGCGTCGAAGGCATGATCACTGCAGCAGGACTCACCAAGCGATTCGGGGCGAAGACCGCCGTCGACGACCTCCACTTCACCGTCCACCCGGGCCGCGTCACCGGGTTCCTCGGCCCGAACGGCGCCGGCAAGTCGACCACGATGCGCATGGTCGTGGGCCTCGACCGGCCGACGGGCGGATCGGTCACGGTCAACGGCCGGCCCTTCGCGGAGCACCGCGCCCCGCTCCACGAGGTCGGCGCCCTCCTCGACGCGAAGGCCGTGCACACGGGCCGTACCGCCGAGAACCACCTGCTCGCCATGGCCGCCACGCACGGCATCGGTCGCCGGCGTGTGCGCGAGGTCATCGAGCTGACCGGGCTCGAGTCGGTCGCGCGCAAGCGCGTGGGCGGCTTCTCGCTCGGCATGGGCCAGCGGCTCGGCATCGCCGCGGCGCTGCTCGGCGATCCGGCGACGCTGCTCCTCGACGAACCCGTGAACGGACTCGACCCCGAGGGCGTCCTGTGGGTGCGGCGCCTCGTGCGCCATCTCGCGGGCGAGGGCCGCACCGTCTTCCTCTCCTCGCACCTGATGAGCGAGATGGCCATGACCGCCGATCACCTCATCGTCGTCGGCAAGGGCCGCATCATCACGGATGCCCCCGTCGCCGAGGTCATCGCGAACGGCACGAGTCCCCGCGTGCAGGTGCGCTCGCCGCACGCGTCGCGCCTGGCCGACCTGCTCGCCGGCCCGGGCGTCACGGTCGTGCGGTCGGAGGCCGGCCTCCTCGAGGTGACCGGTGTCGAGGCATCCGGCATCGGAGACCTCGCCGCAGCTCACGCCCTCGCCATCCATGAACTCACCCCCAAGAGCGCGTCGCTCGAGGAGGCCTACATGGCCCTCACCGCGGACGCCGTCGAATACCGCACGGAGGCACTCCGATGACCACCATCACCACCGCACCGACCCAGACCGGCTCGACGCCGGCCGACCCCACGACCGGCCTGACGTTCGGCGGCGTGCTCCGCTCGGAGTGGATCAAGCTCCGCAGCCTCCGCTCGACGATCTGGTCGTACGGGCTCGTCGTCGCCATCTCGCTCGGCATGGCCCTGCTCATGTCGCTCAGCATGGTCAACGGCATGAACGGCGGTGCGGATGCCGCGTCCGCACCGGCCGACCAGCAGGCGAGCTTCGTCGTCGACGCTTCGGTGTTCGGCGTGTACTTCGGCCAGCTCGTCGCGGCGGTGCTCGGCGTGCTCGTGATCAGCGGCGAGTACTCCACCGGAATGATCCGCTCGACGCTCACCGCGGTGCCGCGGCGACTGCCGGCGCTCGCCGCCAAGGCCGTGATCCTGGGCGCGGCGACCTTCGTGGTCGGCGTGATCGCGACCTTCAGCGCCTTCGCGGTGTCATCGGCGGTCTTCGCCGGCATCGACGTGTCGGCGAGCCTCGTCGACCCCGCGGTCTTCCTGCCGCTCCTCGGCGGCGCGCTCTACCTGTCGCTCGTGTCCCTCTTCGCGCTCGGCGTCGGCACGATCCTGCGCAGCAGCGCGGGCGGCATCGCCGCCGTCCTCGGCATCCTGCTCCTCCTCCCCACGGTGCTGCAGATGATCCCCGCCGACTGGGCGCAGGACCTCGTGCCGTACCTGATCTCGATCGCCGGGATGAACACATTCACCTCCACGACGGCCGAGGCGACCGCCGACGGCTTCGGCGTCTGGCTGAACCTCGCCATCGTGCTCGGATGGGTGGCCGCCGCGGGCATCGGGGCCGCCACGACGCTCACGAAACGCGACGCGTAGAGTCCTGTCCATGACCGCGTCACGGCCCGCCCCCGACCACCAGGACCCGGTGGCCGGGGGCGAGCTGCGCCTGCCGCGAGCGCCCGGGGTCGCGCGCCGCTACTGGGCGCGGCATCCGCGATTCGCCGACGCGCTCATCGCCGGGATCTACGGCGTTCCCACCATCGTCATCACGATCGTCTCGGCGGCGCAGCAGCAGCTTGCGCCGGGCCTGGCGATCGCGGTCGTGGCCGCCGCGCTCGCGGCGGGGCTCGGGCTGCTGATCGCTCGGCGCACGCATCCCCGACTGGTGCTCGCCCTCGCCTGGCTGGCGTGCCTCGCCTCGATCTGGGCCCCGTCGGTCGACGTGTTCGCCATCCTGCTCGCGCTCTACGGGCTCGCCGTGTACGGCACCTCGCGGTCGGCGTGGATCGGGTTCGGCACGTCGGCCGCGGTCGGCGCGGGCGCCGCGTACCTCTCCGCGGCGATCAGACGGGCTGCCGGGGCAGTGCCGCTCGACGGCGACGCGTTGAGCGCCGCGCTCTCCTTCGCGGTGCTCATGCTCGTGGCGACCCTCATCGGCGTCAGCGTCGGCAATCGGCGGCGCTACCTGGACGCGCTGATCGCCCGCGCGCACGACCTGGCCAGGGAGCGCGACCAGCAGTCGCAGCTCGCCGCCGCGGCGGAGCGCGCCCGCATCGCCCGGGAGATGCACGACATCGTGTCGCACGGGCTCACCGTCATGATCACGCTCGCGGAGGGATCGGCGGCGACCGCCCCCAAGGACCCCGAGCGCGCCGCGACGACGATGCGTCACGTCGCGGAGGCCGGCCGCGACGCGCTCGGCGAGATGCGGCGCATGCTGGGCGTGCTCGAGGGGCCGACGGATGCCGCCGGCTCCGCCGATCGGGCGCCGCAGCCCGGCGTCGACGCGATCCCGGCGCTCGTCGAGGGCTTCCGCGACGCCGGCCTGCCCGTACGCCTCACCACCACCGGAGCGCCCATCACGGAGCCGACGCTGGAGCTCGCGGTCTACCGGCTCGTGCAGGAGGGCCTCACGAACGCGTTACGGCACGCCGACGGGGCGCAGCAGGTCGACGTCCGCATCCTCCACGGCGACGACGCGGTCGAGGTCGTCGTGGAGGACGACGGCCACGCCCACGGCGTGCCCCGGATCGTCGGCTCCGGTCGGGGCTTGCCTGGCCTTCGCGAGCGGGTCGGGCTCTACGGCGGCACGCTCGATGCGGGCCCACGGTCGACCGGCGGTTGGCGCATGCACGCGACGCTGGAGGCGGCGGATGACCGACGTGCCCCCGATGCCGCCGTCGACGCGGAGGCACGGGCGGAGGACCCGACGTGAACGATGACCGGCGGGACATCCGCGTGGCCATCGTCGACGACCAGGCGCTCGTGCGCACCGGCTTCCGGATGGTGCTCGAGGCGGAACCCGACCTCGTCGTGGTGGGCGAAGCCGGCGACGGCGCCGCGGCCGTCGAGCTGGCCCGATCCACGTCCGTCGACGTGATGCTCATGGACGTGCGCATGCCCGGGGTCGACGGCATCGCCGCCACCGCCGAGGTGACCGGCGGACCGGCCGCGCCGCGGGTCATCGTGCTCACGACCTTCGACCTCGACGAGTACGCGTTCGCGGCGATCCGGGCCGGCGCCAGCGGCTTCCTCCTGAAGGACGCCCGGCCGCAGGAGCTCACGACCGCGATCCGCACCGTGCACGCGGGCGAGGCGTCGCTCGCGCCCCGCGTCACCCGCCGGATGATCGAGCTGTTCGCAGCCGACCTCCCGCCCGCGGGAGCCGCCGCCGATGCGCGCGCCGAGCTGTTCGACCGGCTGTCGCCCCGAGAACGCGAGATCCTCGTGGCGATCGCCGAGGGTCTCAACAACACCGAGCTCGCGTCGAGGTTCTTCCTCTCCGAATCGACCGTCAAGACCCACGTCGGCCGCATCCTGCAGAAGCTCGGCGCCCGAGACCGCGTGCACCTCGTCATCCTCGCCTACGAGCACGGGCTCCTCGGCGGGCCGGGAACGTCGCCCCAGCGTCGGTAGGCTGGCTGGGCACACCGACACGGAGGGCCCATCGATGCCAGCTGCACACCTCACCCGACTCGAGGCAGAGGAGCGCGTCGGCATCGTGCGCGCACCCCGATACGAGGTCGAACTCGACCTCACGGGCGACGGCGGCACGTTCGGGTCCACCACGGTGGTGCGGTTCGGCGCGACGCCCGGCGCCTCCACCTTCATCGAGTCGACGACCCTCGAGGTGCACGAAGTCGTGCTGAACGGCCGCCCGCTGGATCCGGCAGCGGTCATCGACGGCAACCGCATCCGCCTCAGCGACCTCGAGGCGCAGAACGAGCTCGTGGTGCGGTCGACGCGCGCCTATTCGAACACCGGCGAGGGCCTGCACCGCTTCGTCGACCCCGTCGACGACGCCGCGTACCTCTACACGGAGTTCGCGGTGGCCGAGGCGAACCGGGTGTACGCCGTGTTCGACCAGCCCGACCTCAAGGCGTCGGTGCGGTTCACCATCACGGCACCCGCCGCGTGGCAGGTGCTCAGCAACGCGCCCACGCCCGACCCGGTGCCGGCAGGTACCGACGGCACGACCGCGACGTGGGCGTTCGAGACGGGCCCGGTCATCTCGAGCTACATCGTCGCCATCATCGCCGGCCCGTATGCGGCCTGGCGCGGCGCGGCTCGCAGCATCGACGGCCGCGACGTGCCGCTCGGCCTCTTCACCCGCGCCTCGCTCGCGCAGTACGCCGAGCCCGACGTCATGTTCGAGACGGTGCAGGCGGGACTCGCGTTCTACGAGCAGGCCTTCGGCGTCCCCTATCCCTTCGGCAAGTACGACCAGGTCTTCGTGCCCGAGTACAACTGGGGCGCCATGGAGAACGTCGGCGCCGTCACGTTCAACGAGGGCTACCTGTTCCGGTCGCGCGTCTCGGACGCCCGGCGCGAGCAGCGGGCCATCGTGGTGCTGCACGAGCTCAGCCACATGTGGTTCGGCAACTCGGTGACCATGCGCTGGTGGAACGACCTCTGGCTGAACGAGTCGTTCGCCACGTGGGCGTCGACGCTCGCCACGTCGCAGGTCACGGAGTTCACGGGCGTCTGGGCGACGTTCGCGAGCGACGAGAAGACCCACGCGGCCGAGCAGGACCAGCTTCCCTCGACGCATCCGATCGTCGCCGAGATCCGCGACCTCGGCGACGTCGAGGTCAACTTCGACGCCATCACCTACGACAAGGGCGCCTCGGTCTTGAAGCAGCTCGTCGCGTGGGTCGGCCTCGAGGCGTTCCAGCGGGGCGTCGGCGCCTACCTGACGGCTCACGGCGGTGGCAACGCCACCCTGCGCGACCTCCTCGACGAGCTCGAGCGGGCGAGCGGGCGGGACCTCACCCGGTGGTCCGAGCTCTGGCTCGAGACCGCCGGAGTGAACACCCTGCGAGCGATCGTCGAGACGGATGCCGCGGGCACGATCACCGCGGCGCGCATCGAGCAGACCGCGGCGGCGGCACATCCGACCCTCCGCCCGCATCGTGTCGCGATCGGCTGCTATTCCTCCGACGAGCACGGCGCCCTCGTGCGCACGCACCGCCTCGAGCTCGACGTCGACGGCGCCGTCACCGACGTTCCCGACCTCGTCGGCGTCCAGCGCCCCGACCTGCTGCTCGTGAACGACGACGACCTCACCTATGCCAAGGTGCGGCTCGACGAGGCGTCGTTCGCCGCCGCGATCGCGGGCCTGGCCGAACTCGCCGACCCCGTCGCGCGGGCGGTCGTGCTCGGCTCGGCGTGGGATGCGGTGCGCGACGCCGAGCTGCCCGCAAGCGAGTTCGTGCGGCTCGTGCTCGGCAGCGTCGGCCACGAGACGCAGTCCGCCGCGCGGGGCCTCGCCCTCTCCCGACTCGAGCTCGCCGTCGGCCGCTACCTGGCCGACGAGCACCGCGAGCGGATCGCGGCCGAGACGGGCGACGCGGTGTGGGCGCTCGCGGAGCTCGCGGAGGCGGGCAGCGACACCCAGCTGCAGTTCGTGAAGGCGTTCACCCGACTGGCGGCGACGCAGGCGCACGCCGACGTGCTCGGCAGCCTCCTCGACGGCTCGATCAAGCTGCCCGGCCTCGAGGTCGACCTCGACCTGCGGTGGGAGCTCGTGATCGCGCGCGCCGCGCTCGGCGGGGCATCCGACGATGAGATCGACGCGGCGCTCGCGCTCGACGAGACCGCGAAGGGCCGCCAGCTCGCGGAGACGGCCCGCGCGGCCCGCCCCGACCAGGCGGTGAAGGATGCCGCGTGGCGTCGCGTCGCGACCGATGCGAGCCTGTCGAACGACCTCGCCCGCGCCATCGCCGAGGGCTGGCGTCGCACGACGGCACCCGAGCTGCTGGCGACGACGGCCACCGCGTACTTCGAGATGCTGCAGCGCACCTGGTCGGAGCGGAGCTTCACCATGGCCTCGCTCATCGTGTCGCGGCTCTTCCCGTCGCCGCTCGTCGACGAGGAGCTCGCCGGCATGGCTCGAGACTGGCTGGCCGCGAATCCCGCGCCGGCGCCGTTGCACCGTCTCGTGTCCGAGCAGCTCGATGAACTCGAGCGGGCGTTGGCGGCTCGCGCGTGCGATGCCAGCGTGCTCTCGGGCGCGGCTCAGTAGACTCTCTCACCATGTTCCGAGCCGCAGAGACCCCCACCGACCCTGCCGACGAGACCCCGCTCAGCGGCAACTTCTGGGCGGGCGTGGCACAGTTCTGGGCCGACAACTGGGACGTCATCGTCGGCAAGCTCATCGCGATCCTCTTCATCATCGCGATCGCGTTCCTCATCCGCTGGATCTTGCACTTCGTCATCGACCGCACCGTGAACCGCGTGGTGTCGGGCGTCAAGAAGAAGCAGGACGTCACCGACACGCAGGCCCTGCAGGCGTCGCCGCTCGCCGCCGTGCGCGTCGTGCAGCGCACGCGCACGCTCGGCACGGTGCTGACGAACATCGTGAACGTGACGCTCTTCATCGTCGTCACGCTGATGATCGTGAGCACCATCGACCCCGCCATCCTCGGCTCCTTCGCGCTGCTCTCCGCGGCGGTCGGCGCCGGCCTCGGCTTCGGCGCGCAGAACATCGTGAAGGACGCACTGAACGGCATCTTCATGGTCGTGGAGGACCAGCTCGGCGTGGGCGACGTGGTCGACCTCGGGCCGGCCACCGGCATCGTCGAGGAGGTGCGCATCCGCGTGACGACGGTGCGCGACGTGAACGGCACGCTGTGGTTCGTGCGCAACGGCGAGATCCTCCGGGTGGGCAACATGTCGCAGGGCTGGGCGCGGGTCATCCTCGACCTCGCCGTGCCGTACGATGCCGACGTGGAAGCCGTCGAGAGCGAGATGCTGCGCACCGCCACCGAGCTCGCGCAGTCGGGCAAGTGGCGTTCGCGCGTCCTCGAGAAGCCCGAGATCTGGGGCCTCGAGTCGATCTCCGATGAAGCGATGGTCATCCGCATCGTCATGAAGGTGCGCACGTCGTCGAAGGACGACGTGGCCCGCGAGCTCCGCACCCGCCTGAAGCACGCGATGGATGCCATGGGCGTGACGCTCCCGAGCCTCTCGAGCGTCGTGCTCAGCGGCTTCGACGGCGCGACCCGGGTCAAGGGCGCGAAGCCGCCGAAGACCGGGCCCAGCAGCGTGGTGACGACGGATGCCTCGCGCACGGCCATCGCCACGAAGCCGAAGGTTCCCCGCGCCCCCCGCGCCCCGAAGCCGCCGGCCACGGGAGGCGCCCAGTGACCGATCAGGCGAACCCCGCGGCATCCGGCCCGGTGCAACCGGCGGGCGTGCCCCTGCGCGGCAGCGAGCACGGGGCGGCGCTCGGGCCCTCGTTCTACGAGACCGTCGGCGGACGTGCCACGTTCGAGCGACTCGTCGCCGAGTTCTACCAGGGCGTCGCCGAGGATCCCGTGCTCCGGCCGATGTATCCCGAGGAGGACCTCGGGCCGGCCGCCGAGCGACTGACCATGTTCCTCGAGCAGTACTGGGGCGGGCCCGGCACCTACAGCGAGCAGCGCGGACATCCCCGCCTCCGGATGCGGCACCTGCCCTTCAAGGTGAACCCCGACGCGCGCGACCGCTGGCTCGCGCACATGCGCGCGGCGGTCGACTCGCTCGACCTGCCGCCGCTCGCCGAGGAGACGCTGTGGGACTACCTGCAGCGAGCCGCGTTCGCGATGGTCAATACCTTCGAGGACTGAACACCCACCCACCCACCCACCCACCCCGCACCACCCAGACGAAGGAGTCCACGTGGCCGCCACCCCCGCGCCCTCATCCCCCGCATCCCCCGCGTCCCGGTCCTCGGTGCGCGAGCCCGACGCGATCATCGTCGGTGCGGGCCTCTCGGGCCTCGTCGCCGCGGCCGAGCTGGTCGACGCGGGCAAGCGCGTGGTGATCGTCGAGCAGGAACCCGAGGCGAGCCTCGGCGGGCAGGCGCACTGGTCGTTCGGCGGACTCTTCCTCGTCGATTCGCCCGAGCAGCGTCGGATGGGCGTGAAGGACTCCCTCGAGCTGGCGAAGCAGGACTGGTCGGGCACCGCCGGGTTCGATCGCGACGAGGACGAGTGGGGCCGGCGCTGGGCTGACGCCTACGTCGAGTTCGCGGCCGGCGAGAAGCGCGCATGGCTGCATGAGAAGGGCGTCCGGTTCTTCCCCGTCGTCGGCTGGGCCGAGCGCGGCGGCTACAACGCCATCGGCCACGGCAACTCGGTTCCCCGCTTCCACATCACGTGGGGCACCGGGCCGGGCGTGCTTGCGCCGTTCATCGCCCGGGTGCAGGCCGGGGCCGCGGCCGGTCTCGTCGAGTTCCGGCACCGGCACCGTGTCGACGAGGTCGTCGTCGAGTCGGGCGTCGTGGTCGGCGTCCGCGGGGCCGTGCTCGCCCCCGACGCCGCCGGGCGCGGCGAGCCGAGCAACCGCGACGTGGTGGGCGACTTCGATCTGCGGGCGCCGGCCGTCGTCGTGGCATCCGGTGGTATCGGCGGCAATCACGACCTGGTGCGGGAGTTCTGGCCCGAGCGCATGGGCGTCGCGCCCGAGAGCCTGCTCTCGGGGGTTCCCGCGCATGTCGACGGCCGGATGCTGCCCATCGCCGAACGCGCGGGCGCCCGACTCGTCAACGGCGATCGCATGTGGCACTACACCGAGGGCATCACGAACTGGGATCCGGTGTGGCCCAAGCACGGCATCCGCATCCTGCCCGGTCCCTCGTCGCTGTGGTTCGACGCCGAGGGCCGCCGCCTGCCCGTGCCGCTCTTCCCCGGCTTCGACACCCTCGGCACGCTGGAGCACATCGTGTCCACCGGCCACGCCCACTCGTGGTTCGTGCTGACGCAGAAGATCATCGAGAAGGAGTTCGCGCTGTCGGGCAGCGAGCAGAACCCCGACCTCACCGGCAAGGACCTGAAGCTGCTCGCCGACCGGCTCGGCTCGGGCGCACCGGGCCCCGTGGAGGCGTTCAAGCAGCACGGCCTGGACTTCGTGGTCGCCGACACCCTGCCCGAGCTCTTCGACGGCATGCGCGCCCTCTCGCCCGAGGTGCCGATCGACACCGACAACATCGAGCGCGAGATCGTGGCGCGCGACCGCGAGCTCGAGAACGAGTTCTCGAAGGACCTGCAGCTCACCGCGGTGCGTGGGGCCCGCAAGTACCGAGGCGACAAGCTCATCCGGGTGGCGACGCCGCACCGGATCCTCGACCCGAAGGCGGGTCCGCTCATCGCCGTGAAGCTGCACGTGCTCACGCGCAAGAGCCTCGGCGGCATCCAGACCGACCTCGACTCGCGGGCCCTCGCGTCCGACGGCACGGTCGTGCCGGGGCTCTACGCGGTCGGCGAGGCCGCGGGGTTCGGCGGCGGCGGCGTGCACGGCTATCGCGCGCTCGAGGGCACCTTCCTCGGCGGATGCCTCTTCACGGGTCGTGCGGCCGGGCGGGCGATCGCCCGGGGCTGAGCGGCGGCGGCGCGCCTACGCCTTGAGCGTCCAGGGCTTGCGCCGCACGAGCACGTGCCCGCGCCGCGACGTGAGGCGCGTCCACGGGCCTGTCTCGAAGAGCCGCACCGGGTCGTCGCCGAGGAACCCGAGGCTGAAGGCGCCGAACGCCGCACCGGCGGGCACGTACTCGAGCCCCTGCACGCCACGTCCCCACACCTCGGAGCGCACGCGCTGCACCAGCTGCTCGCCGGTGCCCTCGGGGATGGCGGTCGCGACCTCGTCGATGCCCGCGCGTGCCGCGGCCTCGAGGGTCGCGGCATCCGTCTCGCCGAGGGGGCGCCAGCCGCCCCTGGGCGGCGAGATGCCCGCCCACGTGACCGTGTTCACCTCGGGCGGCCGGGTCATCGTGACCGGACGCGACTCGTCGTCGTCGGCGAGTTCGGAGCGTGCACGCACGATGCGCTCGACGAGCGACCGCATCGGCACGACCACGTCGAAGTCCTCGGTCTCGAAGAGCGCGAAGGTGCGCAGCCCGAGGACCGTCGGGCTCTCGTCGAGGATGCCGCGCGGATACAGGATCGCCGTGTAGACCGCGAGGATGCCGGAACCGGCGACGAGGCGCACCGAACCGTCCTCGACGCGCCCGGCGCGCTGCAGGTAGGTGTGCAGGTCACCGAGCGACAGGCTGTCGGCGAGCGTGAGTTGTTGAACCATCTGCTGTCTAAACTACCAAGGGAGCGCCGCCGCCCCCTGACGTCGGCGTCTTCGGCGTCGTCCAGCGGCCGCCCCCATGACACGGAGGAACGATGAACGGTCCCATCGACGGCCTGCTGAGCACCCTGAACCTCACCGACACGGGCGCCCGCACCACCGAGGACATCTTCACGGGGCCGTCGCAGTGGATGCCGCTCGGCCGCGTCTTCGGCGGGCAGGTGCTCGCCCAGTCCATCGTCGCCGCCATGCACACCGTGGCGTCCGACCGCACGGTGCACTCGATGCACGGCTACTTCCTGCGGCCCGGCGACGTGCAGCACCCGATCACCTTCTCGGTCGACCGCATCCACGACGGGCGGTCGTTCTCGACGCGGCGCACGCAGGCGTACCAGCACGGCGAGCCGATCCTGTCGCTCATCGCCTCGTTCCAGACGCACGACGACGGCGTCGAGCACCAGGTCGACATGCCGCACGACCTCCCCGAGCCCGAATCGCTGCCGTCGACCGCCGACGTGCTCGGCCACGTCGACCACGACGTCGCACGATACTGGTCGAGCGAGCGGGCGTTCGACGTGCGCCACATCCCGTCTCCCGTGTACCTCCGGGTCGACGGCGACCGCGTGCCGCGCCAGGCCGTGTGGATGAAGGCGGTCGGCACCCTCTCGGACGATCCGAAGCAGCACCGCGCGGCCCTCGCCTACGCGAGCGACTACACGATCCTCGAGCCGGTGCTCCGCGCCCATGGCGTGGCGTGGGCGACGCCCGGGCTGAAGGTGGCGAGCCTCGACCACGCGATGTGGTGGCACCGCGACGCGCGTGTCGACGAATGGCTGCTGTACACGCAGGAGTCGCCCTCGGCCAGCGGCGGGCGCGGGCTGTCGCTCGGCCGCATCTACACGCGCGACGGCGTGCTGATCGCCAGCGTCGCGCAGGAGGGCATGATCCGCGTGCCGGAGCCCGACGCACGCGACTGACCACACGACGCACACGACGCACACGACGCTCGACCGAACGAAGGAGCAGGCCATGACGACGCCCTCACACCTCACCCGGCGCACCGTGCTGACCGTCGGATCCGCCGGCGCCGTCGGCGGCGTGCTCGCGCTCGCGGCCTGCGCAGCCGACGATCCCGACGGCGCCACCTCACCGAAGCCGACGTCGGCGGCGCCGAGCGTGACCGACGAACCGGTGACCGAAGCGACCGGCGCTCCCGATGCCCCGGCCGCCGGCGAGGACATCGCCGCCCTCGCCGATGTGCCGGTGGGCGGCAGCATCGACGCCACCATCAACGGCGAGCCCGCACTCATCGCGCAGCCGACCGCCGGCCAGGTCGTCGCGTTCAGTGCCATCTGCACGCACCAGCGCTGCGTCGTCGCCGCCGCAGGTGACAAGTTCGACTGCCCCTGCCACGGCTCGAAGTTCGACGCCGCGACGGGCGACGTGCTCAACGGCCCCGCGCTTGAGCCGCTTCTATCGATCCCGGTCGCGATCTCGGGCGACCGCATCGTCGCGGCCTCCTGACGTGGAGTACACGTTCGCGGGGTTGCCGCTGCACGTCCTCCTCGTGCACGCCGTCATCGTGCTCACGCCGCTGGTGGGCCTGGCACTCGTCGTCATCGCGGCGTGGCCGGCCGCGCGTCGGGTGCTCTGGATCCCGGTGCTCGTCGCCGCCGCCCTGCTCCTCCCGCTCGGCCTCGTGACGATCGAGGCGGGCGAGTGGCTGCAGGCGCGCGCGCCTGTTGCGCCGCTCATCGCGGAGCACACGACGCAGGGCGAGGACATCGTGCCGTGGCTCTGGGGGCTGCTCGTCGTGGCGGTGCTCGTCGCGGCGTGGGCCGTCGTCGAGCGGTTGGCTGCCCCACAGGCGACGGATGCCGCGCCGCGCCGCCCGTCGCGCGCCATCCGCGTCGCCGTGGGGGTCGTGCTGACGATCGCCGCGGTCGTCGCGACGGCGGGTGCGACGTGGACGATCGTGCAGATCGGCGAGTCGGGCAGCCGCGCCGTGTGGGAGGGCTCGTACAGCGACGTACCGCTCGACCGCTGAGGTCAGCGACGACGGAACGCGAGCGGCTCGCCCAGGTAGGGCTCCCACGCCGCCCGCTCGCGATCGGAGATGCGACGCGGACGCTCGGTCTCGGTGTCGACCAGCACGATCGTCGTGATGGCCCGGGTGTAGAGCACCCGCGGCTCGACGCCGTCTGGTGAGAACACCTCGTAGCAGACGTCGAGGCTCGCACCGCCCATGTGGCCGATCCAGAGTTCGACGTCGAGCGGCTGGCGCTGATACGGGATCGGCGCGAGGTACTCGACCTCCTGCCGGGCGATGAGCGTGCTCGTGCTCGCGCCGGGTGAGGCGTCGATGACCGCGGTCGAGGCGCCGACCGCATGCTCTGGCGTGTCGGTGCTCACCCAGAACGCCTGGATGCGGGCCTCCTCGAGGAGGCTCAGCATCCGGGCGTTGTTCACGTGGCCGTACGCGTCGAGGTCGGACCACCGGAGCGGCGTCGGCACGTGCAGCCGCACGTCAGTCCCTCGTGAGCTTGCGGTAGGCGGAACGGTGCGGCTTCGCGGCATCCGCGCCGAGGCGCTCGATCTTGTTCGCCTCGTACGCCTCGAAGTTGCCCTCGAACCAGTGCCAGTACGACGGGTTCTCCTCGGTGCCCTCGTAGGCGAGGATGTGCGTCGCGATGCGGTCGAGGAACCACCGGTCGTGGGTGATCACGACAGCGCAGCCCGGGAACTCGAGCAGTGCGTTCTCGAGGCTCGAGAGCGTCTCGACGTCGAGGTCGTTCGTGGGCTCGTCGAGCAGGAGGAGGTTGCCGCCCTGCTTGAGCGTCAGGGCGAGGTTCAGCCGGTTGCGCTCACCGCCCGAGAGGATGCCGGCCCGCTTCTGCTGGTCGGGGCCCTTGAAGCCGAAGGTCGAGACATAGGCGCGGCTCGGCACCTCGGTCTTGCCGACCTGGATGTAGTCGAGCCCGTCGGACACGACCTCCCAGAGCGTCTTGTTCGGGTCGATGCCGCCACGCGACTGGTCGACGTAGGAGATCTTGACGGTCTCGCCGACCTTCAGCTTGCCGTCGTCGAGCGGTTCCATGCCGACGATCGTCTTGAAGAGCGTGGACTTGCCGACGCCGTTGGGGCCGATGATGCCGACGATGCCGTTGCGCGGGAGCGTGAAGCTGAGGCCCTCGATGAGCACGCGGTCGCCGAAGCCCTTCTTCAGGCTCTTCGCCTCGAGGACGATGTCGCCCAGGCGCGGGCCCGGCGGGATCTGGATCTCCTCGAAGTCGAGCTTGCGCGTGCGATCGGCCTCGGCCGCCATCTCCTCGTAGCGGGCGAGGCGCGCCTTCGACTTGGCCTGGCGGCCCTTCGCGTTGGAGCGGACCCAGTCGAGCTCGTCGGCCAGGCGCTTGGCGAGCTTCGCGTCCTTCTTGCCCTGGACGGTGAGTCGCTCCTGCTTCTTCTCGAGGTAGGTCGAGTAGTTGCCCTCGTAGGGGTAGAGCCGGCCGCGGTCGACCTCGCAGATCCACTCCGCGACGTGGTCGAGGAAGTACCGGTCGTGGGTGACGGCCAGCACGGCGCCGGGGTACTTCGCGAGGTGCTGCTCGAGCCAGAGCACGCTCTCAGCGTCGAGGTGGTTGGTGGGCTCGTCGAGGAGGAGCAGGTCGGGCTTCTGCAGCAGGAGCTTGCAGAGCGCCACGCGGCGCTTCTCACCGCCCGAGAGCACCGACACCTGCTCGTCGCCCGGCGGGCAGCGCAGCGCGTCCATCGCCTGCTCGAGCTGGGAGTCGAGGTCCCACGCGTCGGCGGCGTCGATGGCCTCCTGCAGCGTGCCCATCTCGGCGAGCAGCGCGTCGAAGTCGGCGTCGGGCTCGGCCATCGCGAGCGAGATCTCGTTGAAGCGGTCGACCTTCGCCTTGATCGGCCCGACGCCCTCCTGGACGTTCTCGAGCACGGTCTTGGTCTCGTCGAGCACCGGCTCCTGCATGAGGATGCCGACGGAGTAGCCGGGGGTGAGCTTCGCCTCGCCGTTGGAGGGCTGGTCGAGTCCGGCCATGATCTTCAGGATCGTGGACTTTCCGGCACCGTTCGGGCCGACGACGCCGATCTTGGCCCCTGGGAGGAACGCCATCGTCACGTCGTCGAGAATGACCTTGTCGCCGACCGCCTTGCGGGCGCGCACCATCGAGTAAATGTAATCCGCCATGTCGCCTACCAGTCTATGGGTCGCGTCTCGCCGACGAGACAGCCGCCGGTGCCGAGTGCGGGCCGTACGGCGCTGTGGTAGCCGCCGGATGCCAGCCCGTACTGTCCCACGAGGCACTCGCCCTGGAACAGCACCGCGAACTGCACCGAATCGGCCTGCAGGTCGACGCTGGTGCGGTCCGCCGTCACCTCCATCTGCGACTTGTCGAATCCCGCTGCGACGAGCGCATCGATGAAATCCCGTCCGCCCGCGTCGGCCTTGCCGGCGACGACCGCGGCGTTGACGCCGTCGAAGTACGCAAGGTTCTCCGACGCGGAGAGCTGCGGGCTGAGCGTCGGCGGTGCGCTCGGCGTCGGTCGCGCGGTCGCCGGAGTGCTCGGCGAGGCCGATGCGGAGGGCTGGCCGGGCGAAGTGCCCGTGCAGGCGGCGAGGGCCACAACCAGCGCGGCCCCGGCCAACGCCGAGACCGCGAACCTCGGAACCCGCCGTGCCATCGCTCCCCCTCATCCGGCGGTGCGACCGCCCGAGCCGAGTCTATGGGGTGGGTGAACGGATCGAGCGGTCGCGAACGCCCTCACACGGCACTCGCCAGCTGCGCCTCGCGGGCGTCGACGTCATCGTCGTCGGCGAGGTCGTCGAGGCCCTCGTCCGCCGCCACGGATCCGAGACCGGCCGGCGGCACCACGCCTTCGGAGCCGGGCCACGCGTTCGATTCGGATGAGCCGCCGGCCTCGGTGTCGGGTGCCGGCTCCCTCCGCACCTTGGTGAGCACGGTGGTGCCCCAGGTGAGGTCATGCCCGATCGCCTCGGCCTCGATCTCGATGGCCGTGCCCGACTTCTCTCCGTTGTCCCAGGCTCGGAGGCGGAGGCGTCCGTGCACGACCACCCGGTCGCCCTTGCGGATGGAGGTGGCGGCGTTGTTCGCGAGCTGTCGGAAGCCTGAGACGGTGTACCAGTTCGTCTCCCCGTCCTCCCAGGCGCCCTTCGCCCGGTCGAAGTAGCGCCGGGTCGACGCGAGCCGGAACGAGGTGATCGCGAGTCCCTGGCTGGTCACGTGCACGCGCGGGTCGTTGCCCACGGCGCCGGTCACGGTGATGGTGTCGGTCATGTCATGCTCCTCGGAGTCTGCGCCGCCGCGAATCGGCGGCTCGCGGCATCCGGAGCTGCTCGTGCCGGACCATGCCCCGGATGCCGCGTCGCATCAGGATCGCGTCCCCACGCGGCATCCGGGTCAGCCGTCGATGCATCGGGGGCGAGCGGACCACAGGCCGGCCCTGTCGAGGACGAGACGTCGCCATAGAGTAGTCGGATGACCTACGTCGCCACTCCGGAACGCTACGATCGCATGCGCTACAACCGGGTCGGACGGAGCGGGCTGAAGCTGCCCGCACTGTCGCTCGGCCTCTGGCACAACTTCGGCCACGACCGCCCGTGGGACACGCAGCGCGCGATCGTGCGCCGGGCGTTCGACCTCGGCATCACGCACTTCGACCTCGCCAACAACTACGGCCCTCCCGCGGGCAGCGCCGAGGAGAACTTCGGCCGCATGCTGGCCACCGACCTCGCGCCCTACCGCGACGAGCTCGTCGTGTCGTCGAAGGCCGGGTACGACATGTGGCCCGGCCCGTACGGCGACTTCGGCTCGCGCAAGTACCTTCTGTCGTCGCTCGACCAGAGCCTCGGGCGCCTCGGACTCGACTACGTCGACATCTTCTACTCCCACCGTCCCGACCCCGAGACGCCCGTCGAGGAGACCATGGGCGCGCTCGCGAGCGCGGTGCGCCAGGGCAAGGCGCTCTACGTGGGCATCTCGAACTACTCGCCCGAGCAGACGCGCGCCGCCGCGGCCGCGCTCGAGGCCGAGGGGGTGCCGCTGCTCATCCACCAGCCGCGCTACTCGATGTTCGACCGCCACATCGAGGATGGGCTGTTCCCCGTGCTCGAGGAGGTCGGCGCGGCCAGCATCGTCTTCTCGCCGCTCGCGCAGGGCCTCCTCACCGACCGCTACCTCTCCGGCGACGTCCCCGCGGACTCCCGTGCCGCGACCAGCCGGTTCCTGTCGGCCGAGAAGATCAGCGACGAGTACCTCGAGCGGGTGCGCGGGCTCGATGCGATCGCGAAGGAACGCGGGCAGAGCATCGCCCAGCTCGCGCTGTCCTGGGTGCTCCGCGAGCCGCTCGTCGCGAGCGCGCTCATCGGCGCGTCCAGCGTGGCGCAGCTCGAGCAGAACGTGGCCGCCCTCGACGCGGCCCCGCTCGACGCCGAGGAGATCGCCCGGATCGAGCCCTTCGCCGCGCACGGCACCGCGCTCGGCTGACCTCGCGCCGCACGGTGGCGGCGAGTCCGCGTCACGCACGAAAGCGACTCGATGTCGGTGGCCGGCCGTAGCCTCGCGTCAGACGCAGGGCCGGCTGCACGACGAAGAGGAGCGACATGCCCGCCACCGTGCTCACCGAAGCCGTGCTCACCGAAGCCGTGCTCACCGAAGCCGTGCTCACCGAAGCCGTGCTCACCGAAGCCGTGCTCACCGAAGCCGTGCTCACCGAAGCCGTGCTCACCGAAGCCGTGCTCACCGAGACCGTGCGCACCGACACCGTGCTCACCGTGCCACGCGACATCCTCTCCCCAGTGCCCGGCCTGACGGTCACGGCCGTCGGTCCGGGCCTCTGGCGGGTCTGCCGCGCGCACGGGCCGGTGCTGGGTCACATCGAGCGACGCCGCCACGACGACGTCGACCGCTACGTCGCCCGACGGCTCGTCGGCGGCGGCATCCGCTCGATGGAGCTTGGGGAGTTCTGGTCGGCGACGGATGCCGCGGAGTGCTTCCGATGACGAGCGCGCCCGTCACCGGGGCGTCGCCTGGGGCGCGCGAGGTTGCGGCCACGCCGTCGAGCCTCGGACGACGCGCCGCCCGCCACGGGTAGCCTGCGCTCATGCAGTGGTGGAACGATCTCATCTCCTGGCTCACCTCGAGCGCAGCTCGGCCGACCGTCTACGCGGGCATCGTGCTCTTCGTCGCGGTCCTCGCGGCCGGCCTCCTGGCGGCGTGGATCGCGTCGGCGGCGATCCGCCGCGTCGTCGCCCAGCGCGACCGCGAGGCGAAGACCGCGGCCATCGCCGCGCTCGTCGACGCCGCGACCGAGGCCTCCGTCTGGAACTCGCTCACGCCGCAGGAGCAGGTCCTGGCCGACCGCACCGTCGGCCAGGCGGACATCCTGGTGCGACTGCTGCCGATCCGCGGTTCCGACGTGGCCGCGAACTGGGCGGCCCACCAGCTGCACGAGCTGAAGCGCGCCTCCGCGACCTTCGGCTACCAGCTCGATCCGGCCGTCGTGGAGTTCCGTGATCGGATGCTCGACTGGGAGCGCCGCCCCTCGCGCGCCCGCAAGCAGTTCCAGAACGACCTGGTGCGCTGGCGCACGCAGCGGCAGGAGCCCGAGGTCGTCGCGGTCGAGGCGCAGGACGCCTGGGTCGCCGAGCAGCACCACGAGCGCTACCAGTCCGCGGCGACCATCGACGCGGGAGTCCGGTCGACCGACACGGCGCCCACGGCGACGCTCGACGACGCGCGCGCCTGAGGCCCAGGCGTCAAGCCCCCGGGCCCGACGGTCAGATCCACCAGTCGTCGAACATCGACACCGGCACCGCCCGCTTGTGGCGCGTCTGCAGGTAGCGCGCCTCGATGCGCTCCGCGATCCCGGGATCGATCTCCTGGCCCTCGAGGTAGGCGTCGATGTCGTGGTACGTCAGGCCGAGGTTCGCCTCGTCGGCCTGGCCGGGGTTCTCGTCGAGGAGATCCGCGGTCGGCACCTTCTGGTGCAGCTGCTCGGGCGCCTCGAGGTGCCGCAGCATCACGCGTCCCTGTCGCTTGGTCAGGCCGGTGAGCGGCAGGATGTCGGCGCCGCCGTCGCCGTACTTCGTGAAGAACCCGGTGACGGCCTCGGCGGCGTGATCCGTGCCGACCACGAGCAGCCCCTCCTCGCCCGCCAGGGCGTACTGCGCCACCATGCGCATGCGGGCCTTGACGTTGCCCTTGCCGAAGTCGCTGACGGGCTCGCCCACTGCGGCCTCGAACTCGGCGGCGAGGCCGTCGACGCCGCGCTTGATGTTGAACACGACGGTCTCGGGCGGCCGGATGTAGTCGAGCGCCGCCTGTGCATCGGCTTCGTCGCGCTGCACCCCGTAGGGCAGTCGGACGGCCACGAAGCGAGTGGGCTGGCCCTCGGCCACGAGCTCCTCGGCCGCCATCCGGCAGAGGAAGCCGGCGAGCGTCGAGTCCTGCCCGCCGCTGATGCCGAGCACGAACCCCTTCGCGCCGGTGGTCCGCACGTAGGTCTTGAGGAAGTCGATCCGGGCACGCACCTGCTCGGCGGGGTCGATGGTGGGGCTGACATTCAGTTCAGCGATGATTCTCGCCTGCAGGTCGCGCATGTCTCGACGATACCGCCGGGATGTTTCGCAGAGGCAACATCGACGTGGTCGTCGTGCCGCATTCCGGCCTGAACCTCCTCGCTCCGCTAGCATCGCGGCAGGCGCAGGACGGTGGCGCCGGAATCCGGGGGTGCGACGATGGACGTGTCGATCGGCACGCTGGTGCTGGTGCCGGCGATCGCGGTGGCGGCACCCCTGCTCGTGCGGGGGCTCGCCCGCTGGGTCGCGATCCCACTGGTGGTGTTCGAGATCCTGCTCGGCCTGCTCCTCGGCCCCGCCGTGCTCGGCTGGATCGTGCCCGACGACTTCGTGCAGTTCCTCTCCGAGTTCGGGCTGGCGATGCTCTTCTTCCTCGCCGGGAACGAGATCGACTTCGCCGCGATCCGCGGGCGCCCGATCACGCGAGCGGCGATCGGATGGATCATCTCCCTCGTCGCCGCCTTCAGCATCGCCGTGACGTTCGCCATCCACCCGTCGGCCGCCGTGTTCATCGCCATCGCGCTGACCTCGACCGCCCTCGGCACGATCATGCCCGTGCTGCGCGACTCCGGCGACCTGAAGACGCCGTTCGGCGTGGCGGTGATCGCGCTCGGCGCGGTCGGCGAGTTCGGGCCGCTCCTCGCGATCTCGATCTTCCTCGGCGGTCGCTCGCCGCTCATCGGGGCGCTGGTGCTCGCCGCGTTCGCGCTCGTCGCGGCCGCCGCCATCTGGCTGGCCGCCCGGGGTGCGGGCCGTCGCATGCACCGCATCATCACCGCCACCATGCACACGAGCGGCCAGTTCGCGGTACGCCTGGTCGTGCTGGTCCTCGTCGTGCTCGTCGCACTGAGCGTCATCCTCGACCTCGACATGCTGCTCGGCGCCTTCACGGCGGGCGTGCTCTACCGGCTGCTCCTCTCGGGTGCGCCGCGTCACGACGTCGAGATCGTCGAAGGGAAGATCGAAGCCCTGGGCTACGGATTCCTCGTGCCGATCTTCTTCATCTACACCGGCGTGACGTTCGACCTGGTCGCGCTCTTCGCGAACCCCTGGACCATGGCGCTCCTCGTGCTCGGCGTCGTGATGCTCCTCGTCATCCGGGGCCTGCCGTCCCTCCTCGCCGCACCGGCGGGCTCGAGCCGCCGTGACCTCGTCGCCACCGCCTTCTTCGGAGCCACCGGCCTGCCCATCATCGTCGCCGTGACGGCCATCGGCGTCGACCAGGGCGACCTGCCGAGCGGCACCGCCGCCGCGCTGGTCGGCGCCGGCATGCTCTCGGTGCTGGCGTTCCCGCTCGTGGCGTTGACCGTGCGCGGACGCCCGCCCGCGTCCTCCGCTGGAGCGGAAGACGACGACGTCGAGGTGCCCACCGAGGGCTGATCGGCGTCGACCGCTATGCTTGCGGGGTCGGCCCCCGTAGCTCAGCGGATAGAGCAGCAGCCTTCTAATCTGTCGGTCGCAGGTTCGATTCCTGCCGGGGGCACCGTCATCGGCCCGCCGAGCAGCCCGGCGCACGACGGTCGCGTCATGCCGACCGGTCACCGGCGTCGTCCCGTCGGGCTCCTGTCCGACGGCCCCGGTAGACTCGCGGCATGGCAACCCCGAGCGACCGTCTGGTCTGGATCGACTGCGAGATGACCGGCCTCGACCTCGAGGCCGACGAACTCGTCGAGATCGCCGTCGTGATCACCGACTACGACCTGAACCCGGTGGATCCGGGGCTCAGCATCGTGATCAAGCCCGATGCGAGCGCCCTCGAGAACATGGGCGAGTTCGTTCGAGCGATGCACACCGAATCGGGCCTCATCGAGGAGATCCCCAACGGCGTGAGCGTCGCCGAAGCCGAGTACGAGGTGCTCGAGTACGTGCTCAAGCACGTGCCCGAGGAGCAGAAGGCTCCCCTGGCGGGCAACTCCATCGGCACCGACCGGTCGTTCATCGCCAAGTTCATGCCGCGACTCGACGCGCACCTGCACTATCGCAACGTCGACGTCTCCTCGATCAAGGAGCTCGCGAAGCGCTGGTTCCCCCGGGCGTACTTCAACTCCCCCGCGAAGAACGGCGGCCACCGGGCCCTCGCCGACATCCTCGAGTCGATCCGTGAACTGCACTACTACCGCCGCGCGATCTTCGTCGCCGAGCCGGGACCGTCGAGCCACGACCTCCAGGCGCTGGCGGCCTCCGTGGTGGACGAGTTCGACGCCAAGGTGTAGTAGTCTCTTTGAGTTGCCTGATCGCCCCGGCGGTCGACACATGGTGGGTATAGCTCAGTTGGTAGAGCGCCTGGTTGTGGTCCAGGAGGTCGCGGGTTCAAGCCCCGTTACTCACCCCAAGTCTTCTCCCGCCTCCGATCGGAGCCGACGCGGATCGGAGTCGCCGTGGAACTCGATGCGGAGGCCTTCGAGGCGATCGTCGTCGACGAACTCGACCTCCTGCCCGACGACATGATCGACGGTCTCGACAACGTCGTGTTCGTCGTGGAGGACCGCCCCGAAGACGGCTCGCTCGACCTGCTCGGCCTCTACGACGGCTACGCGCTGACCGAGCGCGATCGCTACGGCATGGGCGAGATGCCCGACCGGATCATCCTCTACCGAGAGCCGCTGCTCGCGATCGCCGACGACGAGCGTGAACTGCGCGACGAGATCCACATCACCCTCGTGCACGAGATCGCACACTTCTACGGCATCGACGACGACCGGCTGCACGACCTGGGCTGGGCGTGAACCCGCCCGGGTTACGCTGAATCCATGGTTTCCCCCGGCCGGATCACCGGCATCGTCGTCGGCGCGCTCGCCATCCTCGGTCTCGGCGTCTACGGGCCTGCGATGCTCCTCGGCCCCCTGCCCGAGGTGTCCGTCGACGTGGATGCCGCGAGTGCGGCGGCAACCGAGGTCCCGCCGGTTGCGCTACCTGCGGCGGGCGCCAGCGCCCTCGCGGTCATCGACGATGAGGGGGCCGGCCAGGTGGTCGCGACCGCGGGCGATCCGGCAGCCGTGCCGATCGGCGGCGCCGCCAAGATGGTCACCTTGCTCGCGACCCTCGACTCGCTGCCACTCACCGCAGACGCCGCCGGGCCGGCGATCCCCATCGGTCCTGAGGACTACACCGACTACCTGCGCTACTCCGGCGAGGGGTCCCGGGCACTGCAGGTGTCGCCCGGCGAGACCTGGTCCGAACGCGACGTGGTGCGCGCGGTGCTCCTCGCCTCCAGCAACAACCACGCCGACACCCTCGTGCGCTGGGCGTTCGGCGGTGTCGAGCCCTACGTCGAGGCCGCGAACGCCTGGCTGGCCGAACAGGGCTTCACGTCGACGAAGGTCGATGACGCCACCGGGCTCTCGGGCGACAACGTCGGCTCAGCCGAGGAGCTCGCGCGACTCGCGGCCATGGTGACCGCCGACCCCGAGCTCGCGGCGATGCTGGAGGATCCCGACGCCGCGCCGGTCGGCGCGCGGAACGTTCCCGACCTCGTCGGCCGCTCGAGCGACGGCGCGGCCCGGGCCATCACCCGCAGCTTCACCGACGAGGCGGGCCTGAGCTACGTGTACACCGCCGAGCTTCCCGCTGCCGACGGCGCCGAGGGCCCCCGGCGCGTCACGGGCGCCATGCTGTTGATGCCCGACTACGAGACGCTCGACCCCGCGATCGCCGCGGCGGTCGAGTCGGCGTCGGCGGCGTCGGCCCCGGTCACGGTGATCGCCGCCGGCACGCCGTACGCGGCCGTTCGGGCCCCATGGGGTGACGAGGCCGAGCTCGTCGCCGCGGTCGACCGCACGGATGCACCGTGGGGCGAGGCGTTCGGCGCGGCATCCGTCACCGTGGATCCGTTCTCGACGGCACCCGACGGCCGCGAGGTCGGCCGAGTCGCGGTGCCCACGGCGACGGGCGAGATCGCGTCACCGCTGCAGCTCTCGGGCGACATCCGCGACCCGGGGCCGATCTGGCGTCTCACGAACCCGTCGACGCTCATCGCCGCGTTCTTCGACGCACAGGACGGCTGACCACCGACCGCGGAACCCGGAACACCCCGATCCGACGGCGGCTCGGACGGCGACCGTCACCGCGTCAGTCGTTGTCGTCCTCGTCGAACTCGACGGGATCGGAGTCGCCCGCGTCGAAGCGGAACCGCACGCGAACCTGTCCGTTCACCTCGCGCTCGTCGACGGCGTCGTACCAGAACAGCGATTCGAGGCCGTCGACCGCTGCCAGCATGCCGACGCGGGACTCGGGCTTGCCGCCGACGAGGACTCGATGCTCGAACTCGCCCTCGAGCGGCCCGTCGATGAACTCGGCGACGTACTCTGCTGCTGCGTCTGCACTCATGCCACTACGTTAGCCCGCGCGAACGGACGTGCACAGGAGCCGCGCCCGGGTCGGGACGAGGCTCGGTGCGCCCGTCGGGTGCGGCCCGCAGTCGTACATCGGCGTGAACGGCCGGTACGGTGCGGTGGACGTAGTGCCGCCACTGGCGGTCCCACATCTCCCAGTACGGGTCGTAGGCGCCGCCGTCACGGTGGAGGGCGCGGCGCCTGCGGAGCGCGTCGGGCGCATCGACCCAGATCCGCAGCGCCGAGCGAGCCGAGCCTCCCGCCGCGAATGCGCCGCAGCCCTCGACGATCAGTGCCTCGCCGGGAGGAACGTGCTCGCGCGCACCGGGGCGTTGGTTCACCCAGTCCCAGCGTCGCCACCGACCCACCTGGAAGCGGGCGCGCGGGCGCACCAGCGTCTGCGACAGCTCCACCCCAGCCCGTTCGAGTCCCGACCACCCCCGATACACATCGTCGAGGCGCACGAGCTGCGGCGGTCGCCCCGGCCACCGGTCGACCAGCGCGTCGGCGAGCGTGGACTTGCCTGCACCGCTGGGTCCGTCGATGAGCACGAGCGGGTTCCGGATGCCGCGCACGGCCGCACGCACCGCGCGAAGCGCCGACGCGGCGGGCTCGCCACCTCGATCGGGTCGGTCCCCGGCGGTCATCGGTCCCGGGTGGCGGCCGCCGACACGATGGCCGCCGTCAGGACCAGATGACATTCCAGCTCCCCGTGGCGACGGCCGCGATGGCCGACACCGCCGCCACGAGGCATCCGGCGGCGATGACCACCCATTCGATGCCAGCGAACTTCGCCGCCCGCGCCCAGGTGCGCGGGCCGGGCGCCCCGAAGGCCCGCGCCTCCATCGCGGTCGCGAGCGTGCTCCCCCGCCGGATGGCGAGCACCAGCAGGGCGAACGCCTGGCCGAGACCGCGCACGATCGCGCCGCGATCGCCGACTCCCCGGGCTCGCCTGGCGAGCCGCAGGGTGCGCCAGTCGTCGACGGAGGACCCGACCAGGCGCAGGGCCGCAAGCGCCCCGAGCACGAAACGGGCCGGCAGCCGCAGGGTCTGCGCGAGGCCGTCGGCGAGATCGGTGGGGTCGATGGTGAGGAACAGCACCACCGCCGGCAGCGCGATCGCGATGACGCGTGCGGTCGTCGCCAGGCCGATCTGCACAGATCCCTCGGTGACGTGGATCACGCCGAAGTCCCAGAGGACCTCGCCGGACGGAGCGCCGTAGAGCACCATGCTGAGACCGGTGAGCGGTGCTGCGAGCCACACCGGCAGCGTGCGCGGCGACCAGAGCAACCCGCCGAGGCCGACGGCGGTGAACAGCACGATCTCGCAGATGATCGCGACCGTCGCCGAGACGACGTCGAGGGTGAGGACGAGCACGATGCTCAGGGGCACGGTGGCGGCCACCTTGGCGACGGGATTCACCGTCGCGAGCGGCAGGCCGGGCCGGACCGCGGCGATGCTCATCGGCCCGGCTCCCGTCGTGACGGCAGCGACGGCAGCGACGGCGCCACGGTGGTGCCAGCCCTGTCGCGCCCGAGTTCGAGCCGGTCGTCGGCGATGGCGTCGACGAACGGCTCATCGTGCGTCACGGCCACGACGCCCACCCCCTGGTCGCGAAGCCCGACGATGAGCCGGGCGAGTTCGCGCCACGTCCCCGCGTCCTGACCGAACGTGGGCTCGTCCAGCACGAGCATGCGCGGTCGGCTGGCGATGGCCGTCGCTACGGAGAGGCGCCGCTTCTCGCCCCCGGAGAGCGTGAACGGGTTCGCCTCGGCCAGCCCCTCGAGGCGCAGCGCCGTGAGGAGCTCGTCGGTCCGCAACCGCCGTTCGGACTCGGGGCGACGCAGCGCCCGCGGCCCGACCTCGAGCTCGGCGCGCACGGAGCCGGTGATGAACTGGTGCTCGGGGCTCTGGAAGACCGTGCCGATGCGAGCCAGCAGGTCGCGAGAGCGCCAGCGCCACGGCTCGCCGGATACCCCGTTCGCCAGCGCGGCATCGGGCCGCAGCACACCGGCATCGGGCTTGAGGAGCCCCGCGAGCGTGAGGGCCAGCGTCGACTTGCCCACGCCGTTGGGACCGGTGACGGCGAGGATGCGGCCCGCGTCGACCTGGACGTCGACGCCGCGCAGCACGGGCTGCCGGGCGACGCGGGCGACGTCGAGGCCGACGGCGGTGAGCAGCGGATGCCTCGACGAGGCGTCGGGCCGGGGCGCATGCCACGGCACCTCGTCGGGCAGCCACACGCCGGCGGCGCGGAGGTCGGCCGCCCGGGCGGACAGCACGTCGGAGGGAGGGCCGTCGGCGAGCAGCCCTCCGTCGGGGCCGAGGACGACGATGCGATCGACCAGCGGCAGCCAGACGGAGACCCGGTGCTCGATGACGACCAAGGTCGCACCGGTGTCGTCGGCGATCCGCCCGACGGCGTCGCGCACCTCCCGCACGCCCGCCGGATCGAGGTTCGCCGTCGGTTCGTCGAGCAGGATGAGGCCCGGGCGCATCGCGAGCACGCCGGCGAGCGCCAATCGCTGGCGTTGTCCACCCGAGAGGTCGGTCGTCGCATGGTCGAGGGGCAGGTCGAGGCCGACCGCCCGGAGTGCGGCACCGACTCGCGGCCAGATGTCGCCGCGTGGCACGCCCAGGTTCTCGAGTCCGAAGGCCACGTCGTCGCCGAGCCGCGCCATCACCACCTGCGCGTCGGGATCCTGCAGCACGAGCCCGGCGCGCCCCCTGGCGGCGGAGGCCGGGCGCCCGTCGACGAGGAGCTCGCCGACCGACTCGCCCTCGTCGTCACCGCCCAGCACGCCCGCCATCCCGTGCAGCAGGGTCGACTTGCCCGAACCGGACGCGCCGAGGAGCAGCACGCGCTCCCCCGGCCGGATGTCGAGGTCGAGGCCGTGCACGGCGGCGTCACGCCGTCCGCCGTGACGCCAGCCCCACCCCCGCGCGGTCACCGCCGCCGGACGCGTCGACGCGTCGAGCGTCGTCATCGTCAGACCGTCCGGAGCTCGCGTCCCGCGGCGAACCGGTCGAGGGCGCCCGCCCGTGCGAGCCCCCGGACCGCGAGCCAGGAGAGCCCGCCCGCGATGAGGGCACCGCCCACGACGGCCGAGATCGTGTAGACGATCGTGAAGGTGGGTGCCGCTCCGGCGTACCAGAGGACGAGGTCGTTGACCGCCATCGCGAGACCGGCGCCGGCGCCGGCGAGCAGCACGACGGGCAGCCGCCAGTTGCGGTAGAGGAAGATCGCGAAGACGAGCTCGGCGCCCAACCCCTGCACGAGGCCGGCCTCGATCGTGAGCAGGCCTCCCCACTGGCTGCCGATCAGTGCAGAGACGATCGCCGCGACGAGCTCCGTGTAGAGCGCGGCGCCGGGCTTGCGGATCACGAGCGCGCCGAGCACGCCGGCCACCAGCCAGAGCGCTGCCGGGGCGGCCTGCAGCCCGGGAAGCAGCGCCTCGATGGGTGCGGAGATCGGACCCCAGACGACGCCCCAGGCCCAGAAGACGACACCGACGGCGACGCCGATGACGCTCGCGACCACGATGTCGACGACCCGCCAGCGGAGTCGTCGCCCATCGGGACGCACGGTCGAAGTGGTGGAAGTGACGGTTGCGTGCACTGTCGTGCCCTTTCAGTTCGAGGAAAGAGGCACGGGATTCGAGATGCGCTGCCCTCCCTGCGCTGGCATGACCCAGATCAGGTTCGACGGTCGAAGGTTGAGAACCTTCCTCTCAGCCCGGCTCACCGGACTCCCGTGTTCGACATCAGAGTATACGCTCGCGCACGCCAGCGGCGACGTGACGACGCCGCGGGACGCGCCGTGACCGACGAAGTGGCCGGCGGCCACCCGGCGATCAGTGCTTCAGCGCGCGGATGATCGCCTTCAACGCCTTGCCGGTCACCCAGACGAACGGCGTGGCGACGAGGATGAGCCCGATGAGGTTCGGTTCGAAGCGCACCTCGCCACGGCGGCCGACGTATGCGCCGAGCGGAATGGAGATGCCGCCACCACCGCCGCCGCTGCCCTGACCGTGGAGCTCTCGCGAGCCGCCACCGGTCGCGCTCGTGCCGGCGTCGGCGTCGGTCGTGCCTCCGCCACCGCCGAACCCATAGGCGCCGAGTGCGACGGGAATCACCTTCGTGCCATCGATGTCGACCGCCTCGCCGTAGGACGTCTTCACGCCGACACCGGAGACGGTTCCTGCAAGGTCCAGAACGAGTTCAGCCATGCGAGCCACGCTACTCGCGGATGCCTCGTGCTACCAGCCCCACCCGGCGGCCGCAGCAGCGGCTTCGTCGTCGTCGGGGCCGGGCCGAGTGCGTCCGCCGCGGCGTTCCGCGGCCGGGCGTACGAGTGTCGCCGGACGCACCGCGCCCGTGCCGAACTTGGCGGTGACCTCGTCGATCGTGCGTTCGGCGTCGCGCCACTCCTCGTCGGGGTCCCACAGCATCGCGCCGCTTCCCGACGGGCCGAGGTGCTCTGCGCGCACCCCGATGAGGCGCACGCGGGCGCCATCGCCGATGAGCTCGCCGAGGGCGTCGGACGCCTCGTCGTAGATGCGCCGCGCGACGTCTGTGGGCTCCGCGAGCGTGCGCGAACGCGTGACCGTGCGGAAGTCGCCGTAGCGCAGCTTGAGCGTCACGGTGCGCCCGACGAGCCCGGCCTTGCGCAGTCGCACGGCCACATTGCTCGAGAGCCGCAGGAGCTCCCGACGGATCTCGACGGGGTCGACGAGGTCATGACCGAACGTGTTCTCGTGCCCGATGCTCTTCTCGACGCGAGTGGTGTGCACGTCGCGTGGATCGACGCCGTTCGCCAGCCTGCTGAGCTGTGCCGCCAGCGCCGGCCCCACGGAGCGCTCGAGCGCGTCGTAGGGCATGGCCGCGACATCGCCGACGGTTCGCAGCCCCAGGCGGGTCAGCGATTCCTCAGTGACCCGGCCGACGCCCCACAGCGCCGACACCGGGAGCGGGTGCAGGAACTCGATGGTCTGCGCCGCCGGCACGACCAGCATCCCGTCGGGCTTCGCACGGCTGGAGGCCACCTTCGCCACGTACTTCGTCGCGGCCACCCCGATCGAGCAGGTGAGGCCGGTCTCGGCGTGCACGCGGTCGCGGATGGTCCACGCGATCTCGGCCGGACTGCCGTGCAGGCGCCGGGCACCCGACACGTCGAGGAACGCCTCGTCGATCGAGAGCGGCTCGACGAGCGGCGTGAGCTGCTCGAAGATCGCCATGACCTGCTTCGAATACCTCGCGTAGCTCGCGTAGTCACCCCGCAGCACGATGGCGTTGGGGCAGCGCTGGAGGGCGATGGACATCGGCATCGCCGAATTGACGCCGTAGCGGCGCGCCTCGTAGCTCGCAGCCGAGACGACCCCGCGGCCCGCCGTGCCTCCGACGAGTACCGGCTTGCCGCGGAGCTCGGGCCTCGAGAGGAGCTCGACGGAGACGAAGAAGGCGTCCATGTCGACGTGCAGGATCGGGGTCGCCGAATCGTCGACGGGGCCGCTGGTGACCTGCCTCGACGAGCCGTCCTGCTTGCTCATGGTGCGACCCTAACCCGTGCCGCCGTCATCGAGGGCGATGCCCGGCCAGCGTGGGCGGCTGGGCGGGGTCGGATCAGAACCCGAAGTCGCCACCGCCGAAGTCGCCGCCCCCGAAATCACCGCCGCCTCCGCCGAAGTCGCCACCATACCCGCCGCCGTCGTACCCACCGCCGTCGTACCCGCCGCCGTCGTACCCACCGCCGTCGGCCGACGCGTCGCCACCGGCATCCGCTCCAGCGTCGCCGGCACCGTCGGTGGAACCGTCGGCACCCGCGTCGAAGCTCGAGGCGTCGGGCAGGAACGCCTGCGCGATGGCGGAGCCGATCACGACGCCAGCGATGGTGCCGAGCATCGAGCTGCCGATCATGGTGCCCATGGAGGGGCCGGCCTGCATCGGTCGCCCAGTGGCCGAGGTGCCGGCGAAGGCGCGCTCCATGGTGCCCGGCTGGCGCAGCTCGGCCCGGGTGGCCGCGCGGGCCAATGTCGACGGATCCTCGGACGCGATGCGCTCACCCGGTGGCGCCTGCTCGGCGAGGGACTGGTACACCTGATGGCGCTGCTCGGGCGTCAGCTTCGCGAACGCCTCGGCGTGCACCGCCTCGATCGACTCGGGCGGCGCCGTTCGCAGCAGGTAGCGGTAGCGCTCGATGGCCAGTTCATCCTCGCTCAGCTGCCGCTGCGGCGGCGCCGGCCGCGAGGGCGGCGCGGGTCGCTCGTCGGGTGCGCCGAACAGTCGGTCGAAGAAGCCCATGGTGTCCTCGTCAATCGCTCAGGGACCACCCAATGTACGGGCGGCAGCACCAAGGCCGCTGTGAGTCGCCGGGCCGGCGGACGACAGGCTAGGCGCCGTCGCCCGCCCGCTCGAGCACGAGTTCGCGCACGCGCGCGGCATCCGCCTTGCCCTGCATCGCCTTCATGACCGCGCCGATGACCGCACCGGCGGCCTGCACCTTGCCGTCGCGGATCTTCGCGAGCACGTCGGGCTGCGACGCGAGCGCCTCGTCGATCGCGGCCACGAGGGCCCCGTCGTCGGAGACCACGGCGAGCCCGCGGGCATCGACGATCTGCTGCGGCGATCCCTCGCCCGCCGCGACGCCCTCGAGCACCTGGCGGGCGAGCCGGTCGGTGAGCGTGCCGGCCTCGACGAGCGCCGCCAGCTCGGCGACCTGCTGGGGCGTGGCCAGCGACGCGGCATCCGTGCCCTTCGCGTTCGCGACGCGAGTGAGCTCACCGGTCCACCACTTGCGCGCCGCCGCCGGTGAGGCACCGGCGGCCACGGTCTCGGCGACCTCGACGAGCAGGCCGCCGTTCAGCACGTCCTGGAACTCGAGGTCGGTGAAGCCCCATTCGGCCTTCAGCCGGCGACGGTGCGCCGCCGCCGGCTCGGGCAGCTCGGCGCGCAACTGCTCGATGAGCTCCCGCGACGGCTCAACGGGCAGCAGGTCGGGCTCGGGGAAGTAGCGGTAGTCGTCGGCGTCGGACTTCGGTCGTCCGGGGCTCGTCGTGCCGGTGTCCTCGTGCCAGTGCCGGGTCTCCTGCGTGATGGTGCCGCCCTTGGCGAGGATCGCCGCCTGACGCTGGATCTCGTACCGCACGGCACGCTCGATCGACCGGAACGAGTTCACGTTCTTCGTCTCGGTGCGCGTGCCGAGCTTCTCGGCGCCACGCGGCCGGAGCGACACGTTCGCATCGCAGCGCAGGTTGCCGCGCTCCATGCGGGCCTCGGAGATGCCGAGCGAGATCGCGATGTCGCGGATCGTCGACACGTAGGCCTTGGCCAGCTCGGGCGCGTCGGCCTCGGCGCCGAAGATCGGCTTGGTGACGATCTCGACGAGCGGCACGCCGGCGCGGTTGTAGTCGACGAGCGAGTACTCGGCGCCCTGGATGCGACCCGTCGAGCCGCCCACGTGCGTGAGCTTGCCGGCGTCCTCCTCCATGTGCGCGCGCTCGATCGGCACCTGGAAGACGCGGCCGTTCGGCAGCTCGACCTCGACCGAGCCCTCGTAGGCGATGGGCTCGTCGTACTGGGAGATCTGGTAGTTCTTCGCCAGGTCGGGGTAGAAGTAGTTCTTGCGCGCGAAGCGGCTCGACGCGGCGATCGAGCAGCCGAGCGCGAGTCCAAGCGAGATGGACGAGCGCACCGCATCGCCGTTCACGACGGGAAGCGAGCCCGGCAGGCCCAGGCACACGGGCGTGATCAGCGTGTTGGGCTCGGCGCCGTGGTACTTCGAGTTCGCCGGGTTGGGCGCCGGCGAGAACATCTTCGTCTCGGTGTTCAGCTCGACGTGCACCTCGAGCCCGATCACGGGCTCGAAGAGCTCGAGCGCCCGGTCGTAGTCCATCAGTTCAGCGCGGGCCATCAGACGGCGCCCTCCTCGGTCGCGAGCAGTTCATGGGAGCTGAGGTCGGGGAGCCCGTCGAGGATCGGCCGGCCCCACTCGGCGAGCAGCAGCCGCTCGAGCGCGCCGCCCACGTTGTAGAGGCGGGCGTCCTCGCGCGCCGGCGCGAGGAACTGGATGCCCACCGGCAGGCCGTCCTCGGGCGCGAGCCCCGCGGGGATCGAGATGCCGGGCACGCCCGCGAGGTTCGCCGGGATGGTCGCGACGTCGTTGAGGTACATCGCGAGCGGGTCGTCGAGCTTCTCGCCGAGCTTGAACGCGGTGGTCGGCGCGGTGGGCGTGGCGAGGACGTCGACGTTCGCGAACGCCGCGTCGAAGTCGCGCTGTACGAGCGTGCGCACCTTCTGCGCACTGCCGTAGTAGGCGTCGTAGTAGCCGGCCGACAGCGCGTAGGTGCCGAGGATGATGCGGCGCTTCACCTCGGGGCCGAACCCGGCCTCGCGCGTGGCCGCCATGACCTGCTCGACCGTGCCGCCGCCGTCGGGCGTCACGCGCAGGCCGAAGCGCACCGAGTCGAACTTGGCGAGGTTCGAGGAGGCCTCGGCCGGAAGGATCAGGTAGTAGGCCGCGATCGCGTACTCGAAGTGCGGGGCGGAGACCTCAACGATCTCGGCCCCGTTCCGCTCGAGGAGCTCCAGCGACTCGTGGAACCGCTGCCGCACGCCCGCCTGGAAGCCGTCGGAGTCGAGCTCCTTGACGACGCCGATGCGCAGGCCCGCGACATCCGCCCGGCGCACGGCGTCGGCCATCGACGGCCATGCCTCGGGGATCGACGTCGAGTCGTGCGGGTCGTGGCCCGCGATCACATCGTGGAGCAGGGCCGCGTCGAGCACCGTGCGGGTGACCGGGCCGATCTGGTCGAGCGACGAGGCGAGCGCGATCGAGCCGTAGCGGCTGACGGCGCCGTAGGTGGGCTTCACGCCGACGGTGCCGGTGACGTGCGCCGGCTGGCGGATCGAGCCGCCCGTGTCGGACCCGAGCGCCAGCGGCGCCTCGAAGCTGGCGACGGATGCCGCGGAGCCGCCGCCCGAGCCGCCCGGGATGCGCTCGAGGTCCCACGGGTTGTGGGTGGGGCCGTACGCGGAGTGCTCGGTGGAGGAGCCCATCGCGAACTCGTCCATGTTGGTCTTGCCGAGCGGCACCAGTCCGGCCTCGCGGACGAGCCGCACCGGGGTGGCGTCGTAGGGCGGGATCCACCCCTCGAGGATGCGCGAACCGGCCGTCGAGGGCATGCCCTCGGTGACCAGCACGTCCTTGATGGCGATGGGAACGCCCGCGAGCGGGCCGAGCTCCTCGCCGGCCGCCCGGCGCCGGTCGACCTCGGCGGCGGTCGCGAGGGCGCGCTCGGTGTCCACGTGGAGGAACGCGTGGACGGCGCCGTCGACCGCGGTGATGCGATCGAGGTGGGCCTGGGTGGCCTCGACCGACGAGACCTCCCCGGCGGCCAGGCGTTCGCCGAGGTCTGCGGCGGACAGGCGGATCAGGTCGCTCACTGCTCCTCCCCCAGGATCGCCGACACCACGAAGCGCGAGCCGTCGGACTCGGGGGCGCCAGCGAGCGCCTGGTCGACCGTGAGCACGTTGTCGCCCACCACGTCGTCGCGGAAGACGTTGTGCATCGGGATCGGGTGGCTCGTCGGCGGCACGTCGGGCGTGGCCACCTCGCTCACCTTCTCGACCGCCTGCATGATCTGGCCGAGCTCCGCCGTGAGGTGCTCGATCTCTTCCTCGGTGAGCGCGATGCGGGCGAGGTTCGCCAGGTGCGCGACCTGCTCCGCATTGATTTCGGACATGCTGCTCCGTCGTGTCGGGATGGGGATGGACCGATTCTATCGGTGGGGGCGGAGTTCGCTCGGCGGCGGCTCCGCCGCGGCCCCCGCTACGGCTTGCCGAACAGGCCCACGCCGTACTTGTGCAGCAGCTCGTAGGCGTCGGCGTAGGTCTGGGGCACCGGGTCGTCAGGCGAGCCGTACTTGGCGATCAGCAGGCCCAGCAGTCCCTGCGCCGGGGGGCTCAGCGGCTTGTCCTTGTGCGCGTTCGCCGGATGCGGCGCCTCGGCCTGCGGGTTCGGCGGAATGTACTGCGGGGTCGTCGTCGGCCAGGTGACCGGCTGGCGCGGCGTGTCGAGGTTCACCACGTTGAAGAGGTCCTTCGCGTCGGCGTCCCGCCTCGTCAGTGGGTCGAGTCCGTGCAAGCGCGACAGCGTGGCGATGACCGCCGCGTGATGCATCTCATCGTGCACGACCGTGCCGGCACGGGTGAACGCAGACACCGCGATCGCGGGCACGCGGCATCCGAGCCGGTCGAATCCGAAGCCCATCTCGCCCTTCGAGCCGTCGTGGGGCGGGGTCGCCTTCGGCGGCGTGACGTGGTCGTACGTGCCGCCGTGCTCGTCGAACGTGATGAGGAACATGGTGTTCATCGCATTTGAGCCGGTGGGCGACGCGCTCGTCCTGATCGCCTCGTAGACCTGGTGCACCAGCGCCTCTCCGGCGCGCACGTCGGAGATCGCCGAGTCGACCACGTCCTCCCCCGCCACCACGTCTTCCTTCAGCTTGCCGACCGGCGGGTGGAAGTCGTTGTGGTTGTACGTCATGCGCGGCTCGATGAACGCATAGGCCGGCAGGCGACCCTCGCGCACGTCGTCGTAGAACTGGTTCATCGTGGCGAAATGCGCGGTGCGCCAATAGCGCTCGAGCGAGGGAGAGTGCAGCACGCCGGTGAACGAGACGAGCTGGAGCTCGTCGAAGTAGATGCGCCACGACACCCCGGCGTCTTCGAGCCGGTTGAAGACGGTGGGGGCGGCCGGCGCGTCGAGCCACTTGTCGTAGCCGCCGCCCTGCTCGTTGGTCACGAACCCGTGCGACGTCGACGCATGGAAGAACGAGCGGTTGCAGAAGGTCTGCGACGGCACCGCGCAATGCCAGTGGTCGTAGACCGCGAAGTTCTTCGCGAGCGTTGAGAGCACGGGCAACATCTGGGGCGAGAACGAGCCCATGATGTGCTTCGCCTCCTCGGGCGAGGGCGCCGCGCCCTTGCGGAGCGTCGTGAAGTGGTTCCAGTAATCGGTGAGGAAGCCCGACATGGCGCCCTCGGCTGACTTCGGCGGCGTGTTGTAGGGCGCCTTCATCTCGTGCATCTCGGCGGTCGCGTTGCTCGCCGGGTCGATGGTGCCGAACAACTGCGTGTTCACGTGCGGGAAGGCCTCGCCGGGGTCGGGGTTCGGTCGGCCCATGATCTCGTCGGTCGTGCCCTCGTACACGTGTGCCGCCACGACCGTGCCGTCGGGCGCGGTGTTCTGGTAGTCGCCGAACGCCAGACCCTCGAACGTCTCGCCGTCGGGCAGGTCGTCGGCCGTGTAGAGGTAGCCGAGCAGGTTGTCGAACGAGCGGTTCTCGCCCATCAGGACCACGAGGTGGTCGAACCCCGCCTTCTGCGGCGCGGCGAGCGGCACGAACTCGTCGACGCCCCGCGAATAGCCGATCGAATGGCCCACCGCCGCGCCGGCGGCGCCGCCGACCACCGCGCCCGCGGCCGCGGCCCCGCCGATCCGCAGGAACTCGCGACGGGACGCTTCGGTGCGGCCGGCGGCATCGCCGTCGTCGGCCTCATGAGGTCTGCCGTCATCGGCGATCTCATCGGGCCTGCTGTCCTCGTCGCCCATGGCTCCCCCTCCGCACTCAGCTCTCGATCGCTGCCGGTCCTTCGGCGACCAGCCGCGCGAACTGCGCGGCATCGATCACCCGAAGGCCGAGCGCCTCGGCCTTCGCCAGCTTGGAGCCCGCGCCCGGGCCGGCGGCGACGAAGTCGGTGTTCTTCGACACGCTCGACGCGGCCTTGCCTCCGGCCGCGATGATCGCCTCCTGTGCGCCCTCTCGGGTGAACCCCTCGAGCGAGCCGGTCGCGACGATCGTGAGCCCGGCGAGCACTCCCCCGGCCAGCGCGGCCGCGCCCGGACCGGGATGACCGGGCGTCGCGAACTGCACGCCCGACGCGGTCCATCGGTCGAGGATCTCGCGGTGCCAGTCGACCTCGAACCACTCCATCAGCGAGTCGGCGATGATCGGGCCGACACCGTCGACCTCGGCGAGCTCGGACCGCTCGGCCGCGCGGATGGCGTCGAGCGAACCGAAGTGATCGGCGAGCGCGCGGGCGGCGACCGGCCCGACATGCCGGATGTTCAGGGCGACGAGGATGCGCCAGAGGGGCTTGGTCTTCGCCAGCTCGAGGTTGGCCACGAGCTCGTAGGCCGCCTTCGACGGCACATGCGTCGCGTCGCCGGCGAACTCGGCGGCCTCGGGGTCGTAGGCGGGATCGGCGCCCTTCCCGGTGCGCCGGCGAAGTCGGCGGAACGGCGCCCGGTACACGGGGGTTCCGTCGTCTTCGAGGCGCGGGAGTCCCGTCTCGACGTCGCGCACGACCACTTCGATCGGGAAGAGCTCGCGCACGGTCAGGTCGAACAGCCCGGCCTCGGTCGGCAGCGGCGGCTCGGCGGGCACTGCGGGGTGGGTCAGCGCCGCGGCCGACACCTCGCCCAGCGCCTCGACGTCGAGGGCGCCCCGCGAGCCGATGTGCTCGACTCGCCCGCGCACCTGCGCCGGGCAGCTGCGTGCGTTGGGGCAGCGGAGGTCGATGTCGCCCTCCTTCATCGGCCGCAGCGGCGTGCCGCACTCGGGACAGTCGGCGGGCATGACGAAGGGGCGCTCGGTGCCGTCGCGGAGTTCGACGACGGGGCCGAGCACCTCGGGGATGACGTCGCCGGCCTTGCGCAGCACGACCGTATCGCCGATGAGCACGCCCTTGGCCTTCACGACCTCCTGGTTGTGAAGCGTCGCCTGTCGCACCACGGAGCCGGCGACGCGGACCGGCTCCATGACTGCGAACGGCGTCGCACGGCCCGTGCGCCCGACGCTCACGACCACGTCGAGGAGCTTGGTGTTCACCTGCTCGGGCGGGTACTTGTAGGCGATCGCCCAGCGGGGCGCCCGGCTGGTCGCGCCGAGCTCGTCGTGCAGCGCCAGCTCATCGACCTTCACGACGATGCCGTCGATCTCGTGCTCCACGTCGTGGCGGTGCTCGCCGTGGTGGGCCACGAAGTCCTGCACCCCCTGCACCGAGTCGAGCACCCGGAAATGCGGACTCGTGGGCAGCCCCCATCCGGCGAGCAGCTCGTAGACCTCGGATTGGGAGGACACCGGCGGATCGGGCCAGGCGCCGATGCCGTGCACGAGCATGCGCAGCCGTGAGAGCCGATCGCGCATGAGGGCGAGCTGGGCGGCGTTCTTGTTCTCGGCCTTCTGCCGCAGCGAGCCGCTGGCCGCGTTCCGCGCATTCGCGAACTCGCGCTCGCCCGCAGCCGTCTGCCGGGCGTTCAGCTCGTCGAACAGCGCGGTGAGGAAGAACACCTCGCCTCGCACCTCGACGAGGGGCGGGTGCCCCGTGCCGGCGAGCTGCGTCGGGATGCCCCGGACGTACCGCACGTTCTCGGTGACGTCCTCGCCGACGCGGCCGTCCCCGCGGGTGGCGGCGGTCACGAGCCGCCCGTGCTCGTAGCGGAGGTTCAGGGCGAGGCCGTCGATCTTGAGCTCGCAGAGCCAGTGCACGGGGCGCCCCGCGGACGCCTGTGCGCGGTTCGCCCAGTCGGCGAGCTCCTCGGGCGAGAAGACGTTATCGAGGCTCAGCATGCGCTCGGCGTGCTGCACGGGCGCGAAGAGCGTGGTCTCGCCGCGCCCGCCCACCGTCAGCGTCGGGCTGTCCTGGCTCTGCAACTCGGGATACGCGCGCTCCAGAGCCTCGAGCTCGTGCATGAGCCCGTCGTACTCGGCGTCGGAGATGATCGTCGTGTCGCGTTCGTAGTACGCGTCGCGCGCCTCGTTGATGCGGATCGTGAGGCGCTCCACCTCGTCGGCCGCGTCGGGGAGGCTGATGCCCTGGTCGATGTCGTCGTCCACCACATCGACAGTCTAGGGACGCCCGCCGACGCGGCCGACTCGCTACGCCTCGAATCCGGCGCGGTCGACCTTGCGGTGGTAGTGCGTGCCCGCCTTGCCGCCGAGGATGGCGCCGCCGAGGCTGGCGAGGGCCACCACGACCGCGGTGACGATGCCGGCGACCGTGAGGTCGCCCTCGGTCACGGGGATGCGCGGGAACACGTTGAGGTTGGCGAAGAGGTCGTACCGGCTGCCGATGAGGACGCCGAGGAGCGCCACCACGATGGCGATCACGAGGGCCCACACCCAGACGGCGAGGCCCTGGACCATGCCGTTGAAGCGTGCCATCCGACCGGCGACGTAGCCACCGCAGTAGTAGGCGACGAACAGGATGACGAGCAACGCGATCGCGCCGATCCACCCGATCGCCTCGGGGGCCAGTCCGATGTCGTCGGCGGCGGCTTCGGCGTCGTCCACGCCGAGGCCGAGCGCTGCTCCGGTCGCCGCGAGCAGCGCCGTGAGGAGCGTCGTGGTTCCGACGGCGGTGAGCCATCCGAAGAACGCCGAGCCGACCTTCACGCCGCCGAACGCCTCGCGCTCGCGCGCGACAACGTCACGGCGCTGCTGCGCCGGATCCGCGACCTGGCGGCGGTCGTCGACGCCGTCGGCGTTCCGGTCGATCACCTCGCGGCGGTCGTCGATGCCGTCGGCGTTGCGGTCCACGGCGGGCCGCACATCGGTCCGCTCGGTGGCGGGCACCGTGGCGGGCACGGCCCTGGTGTCCCCCGGTGCGGTGACCGGTCGCTCGGGATAACTGGCGGCGGGGTCTCGTGGGGTACTCACGGTGCAACCTCCTCGTCGTTCGGATGGCGCCGCTGATGTCGGCGCAGGCGCGAATCTACGCCGTGGCGGCTCCGACGGCACAGGCCTTGACAGGCACCGCCCCGAGCCGCCATCCGCGCGCGCATGCCGGCGCGCGAAGCCGCGTCAGGCGTCGACGGCGACGGCGCTCACGGTGCGATCGATGGTGCACTGGCCGAGCACGCGGGTGCCGACGTAGACGACGGCCGTCTGCCCCGGGGCGACCCCGTCGAGCGGATGCGACGGCGTGACGACGAGCTCGCCGCCGGTCACCACCGCCACCGCGGGCACGGGATCGGCGTGGGCGCGGATCTGCACCTCGCAGGCGAACGGCGTCGACGCATCGGCAGGGGGAAGTCCGGCCCACGTGTAGCGGGAGCCCGCGATCTCGGCGGTCGCGAGCGCCTCCTTCGGGCCGACGACGACGGTGTTCTCCTTCGGCCGCACCTCGAGCACGAAGCGAGGACGCCCATCGGGCGCAGGGGTGCCGAGGTGCAGTCCCCGACGCTGGCCAACGGTGTAGGCGTGCGCGCCATCGTGGGATCCGACGACCTCGCCCGAGCGGTCGACGATGTCGCCCTGCTCGACGCCGACGCGCTCGGCGAGCCAGCCCTTCGTGTCGCCGTCCGGGATGAAGCAGATGTCGTGCGAGTCGGGCTTCTGCGCGACCGAGAGGCCACGTCGCGCCGCCTCCTCGCGCACGAGCTGCTTCGACGGCGTGTCGCCGAGCGGGAAGTAGGCGTGGGCGAGCTGCTCGGCGGTCAGCACGCCGAGCACGTAGCTCTGGTCCTTCGCCCAGGCGCTCGCGCGGTGCAGCTCGCGGTTGCCCGCGGCATCCGTCACGATCGTGGCGTAGTGGCCGGTCGCCACGGCGTCGAACCCGAGCGCGAGCGCCTTCTCGAGCAGGGCGGCGAACTTGATGCGCTCGTTGCAGCGCATGCACGGGTTGGGCGTGCGGCCCGCGGAGTACTCGGCGATGAAGTCGTCGACGACGTCGGCCTTGAACCGCTCGGAGAAGTCCCACACGTAGTAGGGGATGCCGAGCACGTTCGCGGCGCGCTGGGCGTCCATCGAGTCCTCGATGGTGCAGCAGCCGCGACTGCCGGTGCGCAGCGTGCCGGGCATGCGGCTGAGCGCCAGGTGCACCCCGACCACCTCGTGGCCGGCGTCCACCGCGCGCGCTGCGGCCACGGCGCTGTCGACGCCGCCGCTCATCGCTGCCAGGACCTTCACCCGTCCAGTGTAGGCAGGCCTGCCTGAGCGGATGCCCCTGAGCGGATGCCCCCGAGCGGATGACCGAGCGGATACTTCGGAGCGGATGCCCCGCACCGAGCGTCGACCGGATGCGGCGGACGCGGTCCTCAGCGATCGAAGGAGGTCGCCCGGCCGGCGAGCCCGGCCTTCGCGGCCTGCGCGTGGGCGCCGGGCAGCGCGGCGAGGAATGCGGTGACGTCGTCGTCGGTGGAGGCGTGCCCCAGCGTGATGCGCAGTGCGCCCCGTGCGTCGGCTTCCGAGCGCCCCATCGCCATGAGCACGTGCGACGGCTCGGGCACGCCGGCCTGGCACGCCGAGCCGGTGGACACGGCGACGCCTGCGGCATCGAGGAGGAAGAGGAGCGAGTCGCCCTCGCACCCGGGGAACGAGAGGTGCACGTTGCCGGGCAGGCGTCCGGCCGCATCGGGGTCGCCCGAGAGGCGCGCGTCGGGCACCGCGGCGAGCGCTCCGCGGATGAGCCGGTCGCGGAGCGCCGCCATGCGCCGCGCGTCGTCGTCGAGCCGGTCGTGCACGGCGACGGCGGCCGCGGCGAACGAGGCGGCTGCGGCGACGTCCTGCGTGCCGGAGCGGACCTTGCGTTGCTGCCCACCCCCGTGGATGAGCGGTTCGACGGCGGCCGTGCGGTCGAGCACGAGCGCGCCGATGCCGGCGGGGCCGCCGATCTTGTGCGCGGAGACGCTGAGGGCGACGAGACCGGCGCCGGCCGGGGCATCCGTCGCCCGCCGCAGCGCGTGGACGTCGATCGGCACCTGGCCGTAGGCCGCGATCGCGTCGACGTGCAGGGGCACGCCGGCGCGAGCGGTGAGGCGGGCGACCTCCTCGACCGGCTGGATCGTGCCGACCTCGTTGTTGGCCCACAGCATGGTGACGAGGGCGACGGATGCCGCGTCGCGGGCGAGCTCGGCCTCGAGCACGTCGAGCCGCAGCCGCCCGAGCTCGTCGAGCGGCAGTTCGACGACGACGGCGCCCTCGTGGAGGGCGAGCCACTCGACGGTGTCGACGGTCGCATGGTGCTCGCCGGCGGGCACGAGGATGCGGGGCCGTGACGCCAGGTCGGGTCCGCTCCCCTGCCGGCTCCACCAGAGGCCCTTGACGGCGAGGTTGACGGCTTCGGTGCCGTTGCCCGTGAAGATGACCTCGATGCCGTCGGCGCCGAGCGTGGCGGCGATGCGCTCACGGGACTCCTCGAGCAGTCGCTTCGCCTGCTGGCCGGCGCTGTGGATCGACGACGGATTCCCGACCACGGCGAGCGCGGTGGTGAGCGCGTCGACGGCCTCCGGCCGCATCGGGGTGGTCGCGGCGTGGTCGAGGTACACCATGCGCACCACTCCTCTCACTCCCGGATTGGGAGCGCTTGCACACGAACTACTGTAGATCGCATGTCTGCCGCCGACCCCCTCCACGACCTCGGCGTCCGCGCGGGCGCCGACGGCGGGACGATCCGGGTCTGGTCCGAGCACGCGACCTCCGTCGACCTCGAGGTGTTCGCGAACGGCGACCTGGCGTGGGCGGTCGAGCGCACGCCGCTGGTGCGAGGTGCCCACGGGGTGTGGGAGGCGTCGTCGACGGCGCTCGTTCCCGGCGCCCGCTACGGCCTGCGGGTCGACGGGCCGGCGGGATCCGGCCATGCGTTCAACCCGGCGCACACCCTGCTCGACCCCTATGCCCGGGGCCTCGCGTCGGTGGCCGACGGATCATGGCGCGGCGTCGCCCTCGCACCGCTCGCCGAGAGCGGGTTCGACTGGGGCGGCGTCGCGAAGCCGCGCGTGCCGCTCGACCACACCGTCGTCTACGAGACCCACGTGCGCGGGTTCTCCAAGCTGAACGAGACGATCCCCGAGCCGCTGCGCGGCACCTACGCCGGGCTCGCGCACGATGCATCGCTCGAGTACCTGACGGGCCTCGGCATCACCACCGTCGAGCTGCTGCCCGTGCACGCGTTCGTGTCCGAGCAGCGCCTCGTGCGCCAGGGGCGGCTCAACTACTGGGGCTACAACACCCTCGCCTTCTTCGCGGCGCACGCGCCATACGCCTCGGCCGCCGCACAGGCGGAGGGCGCCGGGGCGGTGCGACGCGAGTTCGCCGGCATGGTGCGGCGACTGCACGAGGCGGGCCTCGAGGTCGTGCTCGACGTGGTCTACAACCACACCGCCGAAGAAGGCCGGCAGGGCCCGACGTACTCGTTCCGCGGCATCGACAACGCGTCGTACTACCGGCACGATGCACACGGCAGGTACGTCGACACGACCGGATGCGGCAACACGCTCGACGTGGGCCATGTCGCCGCCCAGCGCCTCGTGCTCGACTCCATGCGGTACTTCGCCGACGAGCTGCAGGTCGACGGATTCCGCCTCGACCTGGCGGCGACCCTCGGCCGCGACGACCACGGCGCCTACACGCCCGAGCACCCGCTGCTGCGCGCCATGCTCGAGGATCCGGTGCTGAGCACCGCCAAGCTCATCGCCGAACCGTGGGACGTCGGCCCGGGCGGCTGGCAGACGGGCAACTTCCCTGCGGGGTTCAGCGAGTGGAACGACCGCTACCGCGACCGCATGCGCGACTTCTGGCTGGGTGACCTGCGCAGGGAGCGGCAGACCGGCACGGCGGGCAGCGGCATCGGGCGCTTCGCGACCCGGCTCGCCGGCTCCTCGAACACCTTCTCCCTCGAGCGTGGCCCGCTCGCCAGCCTCAACTTCGTGACCGCGCACGACGGCTTCACGCTCGCCGACCTCACGACCTTCGACGTGAAGCACAACCTCGGCAACGGCGAGCAGAACCGCGACGGCACCGACGGCAACAACTCGTACAACCACGGCGTCGAGGGCGGCTCCGACGACCCGCTCGTCAACGCGGACCGGCGGCGCACGATCCGCAACCTGCTGGGCACGCTGCTGCTCTCCGCCGGGGTGCCGATGATCACCGCCGGCGACGAGTACGGACGCACCCAGCGGGGCAACAACAACGCCTACTGCCACGACTCCGATCTCACGTGGCTGTCGTGGCGCGACGACGAGCGCGACGCGAGCATCCTCGAGACCACGAGGCGGCTGCTGCGGGTGCGCGAGGAGAACCCGGCGATCCGGCCGGTGCGGTTCGGCCGCCTCGGCGAGACCACGCCGAGCGCGTCGCAGATGGACTGGTTCACCGCCGAGGGCACCACCATGACCATCGACGACTGGCACTCCCCCGAGGAGCGCACCCTGCAGTACCTCGCGGCGTCGACGCCCGAGTTCGAGGCGTTCAACCGCATCCTGCTCGTCGTGCACGCGCACGGGGCGCCGACCGAGGTGGTGCTGCCCGACCACCCGGGCGTCACGGGGTACACCCTGCTCTGGGACTCCGCGGGCGAGCAGCCCGTCGACGACCCCGCCGAGCACGCGCCCGGTGAGCGCATCCCCATCCCGGCGCTCTCGATGCACCTGTTCCGCGCCCACGGCGACCAGCCGGGCGTCGTGATCGCGGCCGACTGATGGCCAGGCGCACGGATGCCACGGCGGGCACGCCCGCCACGGTCGCGCTGACCCGCGCGGGCATCGCGTTCACGGCGCACGCGTACGAGCACGACCCGCGCGCCGCGGCCTACGGGCTCGAAGCCGCCGAGAAGCTCGGACTCGACCCCGACCGCGTGTTCAAGACCCTCCTCGCGACCATCGACGGCGACCTCGCGGTGGGCATCGTGCCCGTCGCGATGCAGCTCGACCTGAAGGCGCTCGCCCAGGCCCTCGGCGGCAAGCGCGGCGAGATGGCCGATCCTGCCGTCGCCGAGCGGAAGACGGGCTACGTGGTGGGCGGCATCAGCCCGATCGGCCAGAAGACGCCCCTGCCGACCGTGCTCGACGAGTCGGCGATCCTCTGCGAGACGATCTACGTCTCGGGCGGACGCCGCGGCCTCGACCTCGAGCTCGCACCCGACGACCTGGTCGCCGTCACGTCGGGCCGCTACGCCGCGATCGCCCGCCCCCGCTGAGTCAGCCCGCGACCGCGACGAGTCCCAGCTCGGCGGGCGACACGAGCAGCGGATGCCGCGGCACCACCCGCACCGTGTAGCCGAATGCGCCCGCCCGGTCGAGCACGACCGTGCCGGTGTACAGGCGCTGCGCCCCGCTTCCCGGAGCGGCATCCGACCCGCCGTCGCCCGGCTCGGGAGCCAGTGCCGTGCGACGCACGCCCTCGATGGACTCGTCGGTGCGGCTGCGACCGTAGACGACCTCCACGGCCACGTCGTCGGGCGAGAGCCCGTCGAGCTCCACGTAGGCGCGCAGCCGCAGCTCGTCGCCGACGTGCGGCGACTCCACGCCCCCCGACTCGACGTGCACGACCTGCACGCGCGGCCACGACGCTCGCACGCGGGCGTCGAACGCGGCGAGCTCGCGCGCGCCGCGGTCGGCGTCGGCTTCCACGCGGGCCGCCTGCTCGGCCGCCGGCCGGTAGAGCTCCTCGACGTACTGCCGCACCATGCGATCGGCGCCGAGCTGCGGTACGAGCACCGCGAGCGTCTGCCGCACGCGGCGCACCCACTCCACGGGAACCCCGTCGGCGTCGCGCTCGTAGTACCGGGTGGCGACACGGTGCTCGAGCAGTTCGTAGAGGGCGGCCGCCTCGAGGGCGTCGCGCTCGCCGGCGTCGCCCGCGGCATCCGCCGACGGGATCACCCAGCCGTAGTCGTCGCCCGCGAACTCGGCCCACCAGCCGTCGAGGATCGACAGGTTCAGGGCGCCGTTCATGGCCGCCTTCATGCCCGAGGTGCCGCACGCCTCGAGCGGTCGCAACGGGTTGTTCAGCCACACGTCGCAGCCGGGGTAGAGCAGCTCGGCCATGCCCATGTCGTAGTCGGGCAGGAACACGATGCGGTCGCGCAGCTCGGGCTGCTGCGCGAACTGCACGAGCTGCTGGATGAGCCGCTTGCCCTCGTCGTCGGCCGGATGCGACTTGCCGGCGATCACGAACTGCACCGGCCTATCGGGGTTCGTCAGGATCGACTTCAGCCGATCGGGGTCGCTCAGCATGAGCGTCAGGCGCTTGTACGTCGGCACGCGCCGCGCGAACCCCACGGTGAGCGTGTCGGGGTCGAGCACCTGGGTGAGCCACTTCGGCGCGGAGGCCCCGTCGTGCTGCTCCGCCCAGGATGCCGCGAGGCGACGCCGCGCGTCCTCGACGAGCTGCTGGCGCATGCCGCGCTTGACGGCCCAGAACTCGCCGTCGCTGACGGCGGGACTCGTCCAGTCGGCGTGCTCGGTGTCGCCCGTGCCGAGCCGGGCCTCGGCGAGGCCGAGCAGGGCGGGGTCGGTCCAGGTCGGCGCGTGCACACCGTTCGTGATCGACGTGATCGGCACCTCGTCGGCGTCGAACCCGGGCCACAGGTCGCCGAACATGCGGCGGCTGACCTGCCCGTGCAGCTTCGAGACGCCGTTGGCGCGCTGTGCGAGCCGGAGTCCCATGACCGCCATGTTGAACGCGCTGGTCGACGGGTCGGCCCCCGGCTCCACCCCGAGCGCCAGCGCATCGGCCGGATCGACGCCCGGCAGCAGCGAGCTCGTGAGGTATCGCTCGACGAGCGCGCGGTCGAACCGGTCGATGCCGGCGGGCACGGGCGTGTGCGTCGTGAAGACCGTGCCGGCACGCACGAGCTGCAGCGCCTCGGCGAAGGAGCAGCCGTCGGCGATGTGCGTCGCGATGCGCTCGAGCCCGAGGAATCCGGCATGACCTTCGTTCATGTGGAACACGTCGGGCGCCGGCCCGCCCCGCAGCTCCGTGAAGGCCCGCACGGCGCGCGCGCCGCCGATCCCGAGGAGCAGTTCCTGCAGGAGCCGGTGCTCGCCGCCGCCGCCGTAGAGCCGGTCGGTCACCGAGCGCAGCTCGTCGGCGTTCGCCGGGATGTCGGTATCGAGCATGAGCAGCGTGATGCGCCCGACCTCGGCCTTCCACACTCGGGCGTGCAGCGACGCCTCGTCGGGCAGGGCGAGCGTGACCTGCACCGGGGAGCCGTCGGGGCGCCGCAGGACGGACAGCGGCAGGCCGTCGGGGTCGAGCACGGGGTACCGCTCCTGCTGCCAGCCATCGGCCGAGATGGACTGCGCGAAGTAGCCGGCCTTGTAGAAGAGGCCGACGCCGATCAGGGGCACGCCGAGGTCGGACGCGGCCTTGAGGTGGTCGCCGGCGAGGATGCCGAGGCCGCCGGAGTACTGCGGCAGGGCCGCGGTGATGCCGAACTCGGGCGAGAAGTAGGCCACCGCGCGCGGCGCGGCGGCGCCGAGCGACTGGAACCAGCGCGGCTGCGACAGGTAGTCGCGCAGGCTCGCACGTTCGCGCTCCGCCCACTCCACGTATCCCGCGTCGGCGGCGAGCTCGTCGAGCCTCGCCGGATCGACCTCGCCGAGGAACGCTCCGGGATCACGCCGGGTGGTGCGCCACAGCTCGGGGTCGATGTGCTCGAACAGGCGCTTCGTCGGCTCGTGCCACGACCACCGGAGGTTGCCGGCGAGCTCCTCGAGGGCGGACAAGGAGCCCGGCACGACGGCACGGACGGTGAACTTGCGGATCGGCTTCACGCGCTCCACCCTAGGTCGCCGGCGTGACGAATGCGTGAACGGGCCGTTCGGCCGGCATCGGCATGCCGCGGCGTCAACCACGCGCGAGGCGACGTGATCCACGCTACGGTCGGAAGGTGACCTCGCGAGACGTACTGGCCGGCCGGATCCCGGTGACCCGGGTCACGCCGGCCCTCCCCGACGACCGCTGGCGACCGAAGGCCTTCGAGGGCGAGGTGGTGCCGTTCCGCGCGACGGTGTTCCGCGAGGGCCACGACCAGGTCGGCGCGATGCTCGTGTTGACGAGCCCCTCGGGCACCGTGCGCCACGTGCGGATGTCGCCGCTCACGGCGGGCACCGATCGGTGGGAGGCCTGGGTGCTCCTCGACGAGCGCGGCATCTGGCACTGGCACGTCACCGGCTTCGACGACGAGATCGCCACGTGGCGGCACGACGCGGCCCTGAAGATCGATGCCGGCGTCGACGCCGAACTGATGTACGAGATCGGCGCACGCCTCCTCGATCGGGCGGCCGCCGAGAAGGCCCGGCCCATCGCGGCGCGCCGCAAGCTGACGGCCCTCGCGGCCGCGCTGCGCGACGACGCGGCATCCGTCGACGATCGCCGGCCCCTCGTCGACGCGCCGGCGCTCGACGTCTTCACCGCCTGGCCGCTCGCGAAGCTCACGAGCGACTCGCCCGAGCACGAGATCCTCGTGGAGCGGCGCCGCGCCGGCGTCGGTTCCTGGTACGAGTTCTTCCCCCGCTCGGAGGGCGCGCGCCGGCTGAAGGACGGCAGCTGGAAGAGCGGCACGTTCCGCACGGCGATGAAGCGGCTCGACGGCGTCGCGGCGATGGGCTTCGACGTGGTGTACCTGCCGCCGATCCACCCGATCGGGGAGACGAACCGCAAGGGCCGCAACAACACCCTCGATCCGGGGCCGAACGATCCGGGCTCGCCCTGGGCGATCGGCGGCGCCGCGGGCGGACATGACGCCGTCCACCCCGACCTCGGCACCCTGGCCGACTTCCGCGCCTTCGTGCGGCGCGCGGCCGCCCTCGGCATGGAGGTCGCCCTCGACCTCGCGCTGCAGGCCTCCCCCGATCACCCATGGGTGGCGGAGCATCCCGACTGGTTCACGCAGTTGCCCGACGGCACCATCCGCTACGCCGAGAACCCGCCGAAGAAGTACCAGGACATCTATCCGGTGAACTTCGACGACGACCCCGGGGGCATCTTCGTCGAGGTGCTGCGCATCGTGCGGCACTGGATGAAGCAGGGCGTGAAGATCTTCCGCGTCGACAACCCCCACACGAAGCCGCTCATGTTCTGGGAGCGGCTCATCGGCGCCGTCAACGCCGAGGACCCCGACGTGGTGTTCCTCGCCGAGGCGTTCACCCGCCCGGCGATGATGCAGGCGCTCGCCATGGCGGGCTTCCAGCAGTCCTACTCCTACTTCACGTGGCGCAACACCAAGGAGGAGCTGGAGGAGTTCCTCACCTCGGTGTCGCAGGAGACGGCCGACTTCATGCGGCCGAACCTGTTCGTGAACACGCCCGACATCCTCACCGAGTACCTCCAGTTCGGCGGCCCGGCCGCGTTCACGGTGCGCGCGACGATCGCCGCCACCGCGGCGCCCACGTGGGGCGTCTACGCGGGCTTCGAGCTCTTCGAGTCGGTGGCCCGGCCGGGTGCCGAGGAGGCCATCGACAACGAGAAGTACGAGTACAAGCCACGCGACTTCGCGGCCGCCGAGGCCGAGGGCCGCTCGCTCGCCCTGTACCTCGGCATCCTCAACGCGATCCGCGCCGCGCACCCCGCGCTCGGACAGTTGCGCAACATCCGCTTCCACGCCAGCGAGGACGACGCCGTGGTCGTGTACTCCAAGCACCTCCCGGGCCGGTTCACGCCCGACGGGCGCGACGACACCGTCATCGTGGTCGCGAACGTCGACCCGCACTCCGTGAGGGAGACCACCGTGCACCTCGATCTCGCCGCCATCGGGCTCACCCCCGGCATCCGCTTCGAGGTGGAAGACCTCGTCACCGGTGATCGCTGGGACTGGGGCGACGCCAACTACGTGCGTCTCGACGCCTTCACGCGACCGGCGCACATCCTCCACGTGGTGCGAGGCAGCGATGACTGAGCGGATGCCGCAGGCGGGCCCCGCGGTCGACGACGCGCAGCTCGTCGCCGTCGCGGAGGGACGACACGCCGATCCGCACTCGGTGCTCGGCCAGCACGGCTTCGAGCTGGCCGGCACGCCCGGCGTGCACACGGTCATCCGCACGCGGCGGCCGCTCGCCGACCGCGTCGACGCGCTGCTCGACGGCGGGGACGTTCTGCCGCTGCAGCACGTGGGGCACGGCATCTGGGCGGGAGCCGGCGACTTCGGCCCCGTCGACTACCTCATCCGCGCCCGCTACGGCGACGACGAGTGGACGAGCGAGGACCCCTACCGGTTCGCGCCCACGATCGGCGAGCTCGACCTGCACCTCATCGGCGAGGGCCGGCACGAGCAGCTCTGGCAGGTGCTGGGCGCGCATCACCGCGAGCACTGGGGCGTCGGCGGCGGCGTGCGCGGCACGTCGTTCACCGTCTGGGCGCCGCGCGCCGGCGCGGTGCGCGTCGTGGGCGAGTTCAACCGCTGGGACGGCGCCGGGCACGCGATGCGGAGCATGGGCGGCACGGGCGTGTGGGAGCTGTTCGTGCCCGAACTCGAGCCCGGCACCATCTACAAGTTCGAGATCCTGACCCCGGCCGGGCACTGGATCATGAAGGCCGACCCGATGGCCAGGCAGGCCGAGATCGCCCCGTCGACGGCGTCGGTCGTGAGCGTCAGCTCATACGAATGGGGCGACGGCGAGTGGATGTCGCAGCGCGCGGTCACGAATCCGCACGAGCGCCCGATGAGCACATACGAGCTGCACCTCGGGTCGTGGCGCCCGGGTCGCGGCTACCGCGACGTCGCCGACGAGCTGATCGAGTACCTCGACTGGCTCGGGTACACGCACGTGGAGTTCATGCCGCTGGCGGAGCATCCGTTCGGCGGATCGTGGGGCTACCAGGTGACCGGCTACTACGCGATCACCTCGCGATTCGGCAGCCCCGACGACCTGAAGTACCTCATCGACCGGCTGCACCGGGCCGGCATCGGCGTGATCATGGACTGGGTTCCGGGCCACTTCCCGAAGGACGACTGGGCGCTCGCCCGGTTCGACGGCGAGCCGCTGTACGAGCATCCCGACCCCCGTCGTGGTGAGCAGAAGGACTGGGGCACCTACGTCTTCGACTTCGGCAACCCGCGCGTGCGCAACTTCCTCGTCGCCAACGCGCTGTTCTGGCTCGAGGAGATGCACGTCGACGGGCTCCGCGTCGACGCCGTCGCCTCGATGCTCTACCTCGACTACTCCCGCGAGGACGGCGAATGGCTGCCGAACCAGTACGGCGGCCGCGAGCACCTCGAGGCCATCTCGTTCCTGCAGGAGGCCACGGCGACGGCGTACAAGCGCAACCCCGGCATCGTCATGATCGCCGAGGAGTCGACGTCGTGGCCGGGCGTGACCGCGCCCACGTCGTCGGGGGGCCTCGGGTTCGGCTTCAAGTGGAACATGGGCTGGATGCACGACACGCTGCAGTACATCTCGAAGGACCCGATGTACCGCGCGCACCATCATCACGACCTCACCTTCTCGTTCCTCTACGCGTTCAGCGAGCACTTCGTGCTGCCGATCAGCCACGACGAGGTCGTGCACGGCAAGGGCTCGCTCATCCGCAAGATGCCGGGCGACCACTGGCAGCAGCTCGCCAACGTGCGCGCCTACCTGTCGTACATGTGGGCGCACCCGGGCAAGCAGCTGCTCTTCATGGGCCAGGAGTTCGGCCAGCTCTCGGAGTGGAGCGAGGAGCGCGGCCTCGACTGGTGGATCCTCGACCAGCCCTCGCACCGCCAGCTCGCCGAGTTCGTGGGCGCGCTGAACCGCACCTACCGCGAGACCGCGGCGCTGTGGCAGCTCGACGACGACGCCTCGGGGTTCGAGTGGGTCGAAGGCGGCGCGGCGAACGAGAACGTGATCGCGTTCATCCGCTACGACCGCGACCGCCGGCCGCTCCTCTGCGTGGTCAACTTCGCGGGCCGGCCGCACGAGGGCTTCCGCCTCGGCCTCCCGGCCGCCGGGCGCTGGATCGAGGTCCTGAACTCGGATGCCGCGGAGTTCGGCGGCTCGGGCGTCGGCAACCTCGGCGGGGTCGAGGCGACGGACGACCCGTGGTCGGGCCGCCCCGCGTCGGCGTCGTTCACCCTGCCGCCGCTCGCGGCGGTCTGGTTCAGGCTCGACCGGTGAGGCGCTGCGCGGTGCGGCTTCGCCGGTGACGCGTCGGCTTCGCCGGTGACGCGTCAGCCTCGCCGGTGACGCGTCAGTAGAGCAGGTTCGTGAGCCGCCGGCGCGCCGCGATCACGCGGGGGTCGTCGGTGCCCACGACCTCGAACAGCTCCACGAGCCGCTCGCGCACGGCGCGCTTGCCGTCGGCGTCGAGCTTCGGGAACAGCGTCAGCAGGCGGTCGAACGCGTCATCGATGTGCCCGCCCGACAGGTCGAGGTCGGCGACGTCGAGCTGCGCGCCGAGGTCGTCGGTTGCCGAGGCGGCCGCATTGCGGATCGCATCGAGGGTCTTGCCCTGCAGGCGCCACAGCAGGTTCGCCTGCGCCAGGCCGGCGACGGCGAGCGAGTCGCGCGGGTCCTGCGCGATGGCCGTGCGGTACGCGGATGCCGCGGCCTCGAAGTCACCGCGCTCGATGGCGTCGTACGCCTCCTGGTGCAGCGGGGGCAGCGGGGGCTCGACGGGTTCGGCCGGGCCCTCGCCGGGCTCGCCGCCCGCCTCGACCTGGCCGGAGACGCCGTGCTGGGCTCCGAGCTCGAGCAGCTGGTCGAAGACCTGCTCGATCACGTCGTCGGGCTGGACGCCGGCGAAGAGCGGCACGGGCTGGCCGGCGACCACGGCGACCACGGTGGGGATCGCCTGCGCCTGGAACGCCTGCACGAGTTGCGGACTGCGATCGGCGTCGGCGGCGGCCAGCACGAGGCGACCCTCGCGCGCCCGCACGAGCCGGTCGAGGGTCTCGACGAGGGCGATCGACTGCTCGCTCCACGAGGCCCACAGCACGACCACGACGGGAACGGTGCGCGAGAGTTCGAGGGTGGCGCCGAAGGCGGCGTCATCCGTCTCGAACACGATCGCGTCGCCCGCTCCAGCCGACGGGTCGCCCCCGCCTCCGGGCTGCCGCTGCGCCGGCGGGCGCTGCACGAGGGAGGACAGGTCGACGGCGCCGCGAAGGCCGCTCGGCTGGATGGGGTCGCTCACGGTATCTCCGATGCTCCGATCAGGCTCTCGGACCAGCCGAGGAGGCGGATCTTCTCGTCCGAGCCCACGCCCGGCACGTAGAACAGCAACTGCACGCCGATGACGCGCTGCACGCCCTTGGCGCTCTTGTCGACGAAGCCCGAGAGGGCCCGGCCCGGCGCGCCCTCCTGGAACCCGATGGTGCCGCCGTCGTTCGGCGTGACCTTCTCGGTCTGCTCGATCGACACGCTGACGAGGGCGCCCGAGTCGTTCGTGGCGAGCGCCACGGTGGGGCTCGCGCCGACGGCGTTCGAGAACGCGACATCCGCCGTCGGGGGAAGCGCATCGCTGATGGCCTGCTGGCCGGTCGGCCCGAGCTGCTCGCGGAGCGCGTCGCCCTCTGCGTCGAACATCGTCGCGAACTCCGAGGCGTCGCCCTTCAGGAGCACGTCCGCGTAGGCCGCGGCCACCTGTCCGGGCTCCATGACGAGGCCCTTGAACTCGGGCGAGATGAGCGGTGCGCCGATCGAGGCCGGGGCGACCTCGGGCACGTCCGCGTCGGGTGCCAGCGACATGGCGTAGACGATCTTGTAGTTGTCGCGCGGGGTCGCCTGCTGGAGCACCAGCGCGGTCGGCGCCACGGTGGGGTCGTCGCTGTTCGTCGCGATGGTGAGCACCGTGCGGCCGCTGGCCGGCCAGCCCGCCACCTGCTGCGGGAGGGTCAGCGTGAGCGGCGACGCCGGGATCGGCGGCAGCGCGGGGTGGTCGGGCAGGGTGCCGCGGATCGCGTAGTTGGCCTGACGGGCGGCCAGCGCGGGCCCGGTGAAGCGCGCGGTGAGTCCCTGGGCGTCGAGCGCGGAGTCGGTCTCGGTGGTCGACACCGCGATGCTGCGCATGATGCGCTCCATCTGCGGCACGGTCACGGCCGGCTCCATCTCGTCCTCGGCGGCGGCGTCGTCCGTGGCCGGGGCATCCGTGGGAACCGGGGTCTCGGTGGCCGCGGCGGTCGTCGGCGGGGCCTGGTCGAACGTGGGCCAGTAGTCGGAGGAGCACGCGCTGAGCGCAATGGCCGGCAGCACGACGAGCGGCACGAGTGCGACGCGCTTGGCACCGCCGACAGCACGTCGACCGCTCACCTGGCTGCGTCGGAGCGCGGGCGGCTTCGGCGCGCTGGGCAGCTTGCCCCTGCCGCGCGGGCCGGTGGGGAGGTTGCGTCGGGGTCCTCGCGACCGGCGGTGGTGCACGAAGCCCGAGATGAGCAGGGCGATGCCGCCGAGGAACACGAGCGCGCCGCCGGCGAGCAGCGGACCCGCCCAGGGCGTCGAGTTGTCGAGCGGCCAGGCGATCGTGATGGCGTCGGGGGCCGGAGCGGTGCCGTCGCTCGCGAGCAGCACCGAGATGTCGTCGGGCACGTCGATCGTGGTGGAGATGGTGCGCTCCGCGGTGAACTCGTCGAGCCATAGGTCCGATCCCGACGGCGAGGCGGCCGGGTCGGCGGCCGGCTCGGTCGCGGCATCCGTCGCCGGCACGTCAGGCGTCGGAGGGATGGTCGGATCGGTCGTCGCCGCGGCATCGTCGGCCGGCTCGGGCTCGACCGTCTCACTCGTGAATCGCTCGGCATCGGCGTCGTAGTGCACGCTCGTGTAGGGCGAGTCGCCGATCCACGCCTCGACGTCGGTGTCGCGCCCGTAGGCCACGAAGACCGTGTCGGGGCCCGAGACGGTGATCGTCTGCTTGCCGGCGTAGGCGCCGAGGGCGTCGGGTTCGATGACGGTGTAGGCGGCGTCGGAATCGACCTCCGTCGACAGCACGACACGGTCGGGGTCGAGGAAGACGGTGCGCTGGGCGATGCCGAACCCGATCATCACGGCCGCAGCGATGAACGCCACGATTGCGAGGGCGAAGCGCAAGAAGAAACCTCCGGTGCCGCGATCCGCGGCTTCGAACAGGGACGCTCCACACTACCGGCGCAGTCTGAGAGAGTGCCAACCGCCAGCTGTGCGCGCAGTGCGTCCGCCCGCCCGATGCCGCGGCACCGATGCCCCGGAATCCCGCGTGCGCACGCGGGCGCGGGTGCCCGTACAATCGACACGACCCGCACGAGCCCCCACGAACGCGGGACAAACCCCGGAGGAAGAATTGGCTGTCGAAGAGACCGAGTTCACGCAGGTGTTCCGCGGATACGACAAGGACGAGGTCGACAAGAGCATCAACGGGCTCCGACGCGACATCATCAACACGAACACCCAGCTCGCCGAGCAGGCCAAGGAGAACAAGCGCCTCCACGCCCGCATCGAGGAGCTGACCGCCGAGCTCGAAGAGGTCGGCAGCCCGACCTTCTCCGGCCTCGGCACCAAGCTCGAGAACACCCTCCGGGTCGCCGAGGAGCAGTCCACGCGCCTCATCGCCCAGGCCGACATCGACGCCGAGAAGCTGCGCCGCTCCGCCGAGGACGAGGCGCACCTCATGCGCTCCGACGCCCACGAGCTGGCCGAGCGCACCCTCACCGAGGCCCGCGCGCAGGCGAACCGCACGCTCGAGAACGCCCGCGCCGAGGCCGACGACATGGTCTCCCGCGCGCACGAGGCGAGCGAGCAGCTCCGCCAGGAGGCCGCCCGCGACGCGGCCGCCATCCGCGGCGCCGTGGCCACCGAGGCCGCCGAGCTCCGCTCAAGCGCCAAGCGCGAGTCCGCCGCGACCATCTCCGCCGCCGAGAAGAAGGCCGCCGAGATCCTCGTCGCCGCGAACGCCGAGGCGAACGAGGCACGTGCCACCGCCGCCGGCCTCGCGCAGGAGACCGAGCAGACCCGCGCCGAGGTCGCCATCGAGCTCGACCGGGCCCGGGCGGAGCTCGCCAAGGAGACCGAGCAGGCGCGCATCGACCTGGCCCGCGACACCGAGCAGTCGCGCCTCGACCTCGAGCGCGAGACCGCCGAGGCCCGGGCCGGCATCGACGCCGAGATCAGCGAGCGCCGCGCCGCGCTCGTGCACGAGCTCGAGCAGGCACGCACCGACCTCGACCGCGAGCTCGAGTCGAGCCGCGCGGCACTCGCCGAGCAGAAGGCGCAGGCCAAGGTCGACCTCGAGCGCGAGGCCGAGGCCGCGCGGCTCAAGCTCCAGCACGAGCTCGAGCGCATCCGCGCCAAGCACGCCGCAGACCTCGACCAGATGCGGGCCGACCTCGCCCTCGAGCAGGAGCAGGCCCGTGCCGACTTCGATGCCGAGTCCGAGCAGGCGCGCATCGACCTCGACAACCAGCTCACCGCGATGCGCAAGAAGACCACGCACGAGGTGAACCGCATGCGCCGCGAGATCGAGAAGGCCCACCTCGACCTCGAGGCCGAGCTCTCGGCCAAGCGCGACGAGGCCGAGCAGGAGCTGCTCGTCGCGCACCAGGAGGCGGTGGCCCAGACGCAGAAGTTCCTCGACGACGCCAACGCCGAGCTCGCCGATGCGGTCGCACGCACCTCCGAGAGCCGCGCGGAGGCCGACCGCCTCGAGACGCACGTGCGCACCGAGATCGCCAAGATCCGCGACAAGGCCGATGAGGAGGCCCGCGACCGCGTGGCCGCCGCGCACGACCAGGCACGCAAGCTCATTGCGGATGCCGAGGAGCGCACCCGCGCCCTGGTCGCCGACGCCGAGGACCGCCTCTCGCAGATCAAGATCGAGCGCGACGCCGTGGCCGGCTACTTCGAGAGCCTGCGGGGCGTGCTCACGCAGGCCGAGCAGGTCGCCGCGCAGAGCACCCGCTGACGCGAGGCCGCGCCGCCTCCATGAGAATCCAGAACGCGTTCCGCTTCGGACTCGTCGGAACGCTCGGAGTCGGCGCCGGCCTGCTCATCCTGTTCTCGATCGCGAGCCTCTCGACGATCATCGCCTATGTCGGCGCGGCACTCTTCCTGGCCCTCGGCCTCGATCCGGCGATCAGCTGGCTCGAGCGCCGGGGGCTTCCGCGTTGGGCGGCGATCCTCATCGTGATGACCGGCGTGGGGCTGCTCGTCGCGGCACTGGTGCTCGCCGTGGTCCCCATCGTGGTCGACCAGGTGAGCCAGCTCGTCGAGGAGATCCCGCTCATCGTCGACCGGGTCAACTCGCAGGAGTGGATCGAGAGCCTGAAGGACCAGTTCCCCCAGGTGCCCGTCGACGAGATCAGCCAGCAGGTCACGACGGCGGTCACCGACTTCTTCACGAATCCCGAGAAGCTGAGCGAGCTCGCCGGCGGCGTCCTGCAGGTCGCCGTCGCCATCGGCACCGGCCTGTTCGCGATCGTGATCGTGTTCATCCTCACCCTGTACTTCGCGGCATCCCTCAACGCGATGAAGCGGGGCACGTACCAACTGGTGCCGGCCTCGAAGCGCGAGCGCTTCGCTGACCTCACCGAGCAGATCACGCAGTCCGTCGGCCGCTACGTGCTCGGACAGGCGGGGCTCGCGGCCTGCAACGGGATCGCGAGCTTCATCTTCCTCTCGATCATCCAGGCGCCCTTCCCCGCGGTCCTCGCGTTCATCGCCTTCCTGTTCTCGCTCGTCCCGCTCGTCGGCACGCTGACCGGGTCCGTCCTCATCGTGCTGGTCTGCCTGATCCCCGGCCTCGGGTCGCCGCTCACCGCGCTCGTCGCGGCGATCTACTACCTGGTCTACATGCAGGTCGAGGCATACGTGCTGAGCCCCCGCATCATGAACCGCGCGGTGAAGGTCCCGGGCGCGCTCGTGGTCATCGCCGCTCTGGCCGGCGGTGCACTGCTCGGCATCCTCGGCGCGCTCATCGCCATCCCCGTCGCCGCGTCGATCCTGCTGATCATCAAGCAGGTCGTCATCCCGCACCAGAACGAGCTCTGACCCACCGGGTCGCGGTCGCCCTCCCGAGCGATCGGGTTCCGGATGCCTCGCCGCTCAGCTCGCGGGAGGCCAGGTCGTCGGCAGCGGCAGCGCCGAAGGATTGACCGCCGCGACGATCTCCTCGAGCACGCGCCGCGTCTGCGACTCCCCCACCCACAGGTGGCGGCCGCCGGCGACGTCGACCCGGCGCAGTCGCGGCAGGACGGCGAAGCGCTCCGCGGCCTGGTCGGGCTTCAGGTAGTCGTCGTGCTCGGGGATCACGGCCACCATCGGCGTCGACGAGGCGTTCCACCGCTGCAGTTCCTCCTGGCTGGTCCGGTGCAGCGGCGGCGAGAGCAGGATCGCGCCGGCGATGCCGTGCTCCAGCCCGTACTTCAGGGCGAGCTCGGTGCCGAACGACCATCCGACGAGCCAGGGAGCCGGCAACCCACGCTCGGCGACGAACGCCATCGCCGCTGCGACATCCGCCCGTTCCGCGACGCCCTCACCGAAGGTGCCCTCGCTGGTACCCCGCGGGGACGACGTGCCCCGGGTGTTGAACCGCAGCACGGCGAGGTCGGCCAGGGCGGGAAGCCGCGCCGCAGCCTTGCGGAGGATGTGCGAGTCCATGAAGCCGCCGGCAGTCGGCAGCGGATGCAGCGTGACGAGCGTCGCGACCGGTGCGCGGTCGATCGGGGTGGCCAGCTCGCCCACCAACCGGAGCCCGTCCGCCGTGCGCAACTCGATGTCCTCCCGCACGGCGGGAAGCTCGACCCCGGCTCGGATCTCGACGGGGTCGGCGTGCGGTTCGTTCATCGGGCCTCGATCCTCCAGCAGTGGGTGTGCCAGTGCCGGCGGGCGGCGAGATCGGCGGCGTCGCCGAGGACGCCGTCGGCACGCCAGGTGACCAGGTGCGCCACCCCGGGGGTCACGTCCAAACCGCACCCCGGACAGACGTACGGCTTCACCGCCTGCGCCTCGGAGACCGGCTGCACGTTCCACTCGCGGCCACCACGCACCTCGGTGCGGCGCCATCCGGACGTGAGCCGATCGACGTCGAGCTCGACATGCGCTTCACGAGCACGGGCCGCCCGACCGCGAGATCGGTTCGAGCGTGCCATGGTCCCAGTCTAGGCGGGGCGCGTGACGTCGGCTGCCGGGCGCAACGCGCTGAGCTCAGTACCAGCCGGAGTCCTGCGAGTGCGCCCACGCGCCGCACGGGGTGCCGTACCTGCCCTGCACGTAGCCCAGGCCCCACTCGATCTGGGTTCCCGCGTTGGTCTCCCAGTCGGCGCCGGCCGTCGCCATCTTCGAGCCCGGCAGTGCCTGAGGGATCCCGTAGGCGCCGCTCGACGCGTTGTAGGCGTTGACCCGCCAGCCCGATTCCTTGCTCCACAGGGCCACCAGGCAGTCGAACTCGCTCGACGGCCAGCCCCGCGCGGCGACGGCGCCGGCCGCGTAGGCCTGCGCCGAACCGGGATCGGGCGTCACTGCGGGCGGTGCCCAACCGCTGCTCGATGACGTCGACGCCGGGGCCAGCTTTACCTCTGGCTTCTTCTCGACGTCGTACGACTCCTTGGACACGTCGATCGTGTACTCGCCCTCGACGTCGATCGCCTGCACGTCGGCCCCGCCGAACCGCTCACCGGAGGCGGCGAAGTCGGGTGAGGCCGTCGCGCCCGAGAACGGGTCGACGACGTTCACGAGCAGGAAGCTCACGGAGGCGAGGAATGCGAACACGGCGGTCGCGGACTGCTTCACGCGACCCCGGCGCCTGACCGGCGGTGCGGCAGGATGCACGGGTGCCGTCGATGTGTCGATGTCCGAGTGCCTGCCCACGATTCGTCGAGTGTATCGGAGCCGGCGGGGCCGGGTCGAACCCCGGGTCACCGGACCGCGAGCATGACGTCGACCACGGCGTCGAGCACGAGGTCCACCTGCGATTCGCGGTAGCCGCCGCGCTGCGTCGGGAAGACGACCGTGCGCACGTCGTCGATCGAGATGGGCCATCCGTCGCGGAAGTACCGTGTCAACTTGTCGGCGAATCGGTCGACGTCGCGCACCCGATAGCCGAGGGCGAGCGGGCTCACGCGATCGAAGCGCTCCCCGGCCGGCCGGGCAAGTCGGTTCGAGACGACCTGCGCGGTCGTGCGCGCCTCGCTGAGCCACGCCTCGCTGCCGTGGAGCCTGGCGGCGACCTGTCGTTCCTCGGCCGCGAACGCGTCCTCCAGCCGTTCCATCGCCGCGTCGACGTGCGCGGTCGAGTATCCGCCCTTCTGCATGGCGAAGGCGGTGAGCCGGATCTTCTCCGACGTCAGCGGCGGGTCGCCGGGCTTCGCCGTGCCGTCGTAGGCGCGACGCGCCACCTGGAGGAACTCCTCGACCTGGGCGGTGTTGTATCCCAGTTGAGGCTTGCGGGCGCGAGGGAAGGTGGAGTCCACGGCACCATTATCGCGGACGCTCAACCGAAGACCAGGAACGCGAGGAACGCCACGGCCGCGGACGGCAGGATCGAGTCGAGGCGGTCGAGGAATCCGCCGTGCCCCGGCAGCCACGAGCTCATGTCCTTGATGCCGATGTCGCGCTTCACGAGGGACTCGACGAGGTCGCCGAGCGTCGCCGTGAGGAAGATCGCCGCGCCGAAGATGAGCCCGAACCACCAGGTGTTGCCGAGCATGAGCGTGGACAGGAGCAGTCCGGCCAGCACGCTGGCAGCCGCTCCCCCGGCGAAGCCCTCCCAGGTCTTCTTGGGGCTGATGACGGGGGCCATCGGATGCTTGCCGAACATGAGCCCGAACGCGTACGCACCGACATCCGCCGCCACCGCGATGATGATGAACGCCAGCGTCCACCACTGCCCGCCGTCGGCCGCCGTGAGCACCACGGTGAACGTCGCGAGGAGCACCACGTAGCCCTGCACGAACGCGCCGGCGGCGAGATCGCGGACGAGGCTCGTACCCGTGCGGCGCTGGGAGGGGATCAATTGCTCGACGAGCCGCCAGGCCGTCACGACCACGATCCCGCCGAGCACCGCGAGGAACTGGCCGCCGGCCCCGAAGTAGTACGACACCGGGATGGCGATCACGGCGGCCGCGACGGTCGGGATGCGCGGGACGTGGAAGTCGCCCTTCCGGAGGGCCTGCGCCAACTCGTAGCTCGCGAAGCCGGCGAGCGGCAGGGCGAACACCATGAACAGCTCTTTGATCACGAGCAGGCTCAGCAGGAGCGCCCCGCCGAAGGCGAGCCCGATGAGGATCGCCAGGATCAGGTTGCGGCCCGTGCGGGCCTGGATCTTCTCCTGCGCCTGGTCGAACTGCGCCTTGGACGCCTCGAACTGCCGCTCGAGATCGGCCCTGCGAGCCTGCACCTGCGACTTGAAGTCGTCTCGGGATGACCGGTCATGCCCTCCGGCGTCCGACTCGTCATCTCCCCCTGGAACGCCCGACATGGTGTTCCCTCAGACCTCGAGGAGTTCGGCTTCCTTGCGCTTCAGCGCGTCGTCGATCGCGTCGACGTTCGTCTTCGTGAGCTGCTCGAGCTCCTTCTCGGCACGCGACACCTCGTCGTCGCCGACCTCGCCCTTGAGGCTGTCGAGGTCGTCCTTCGCCTTGCGACGGATGTTCCGCACCGACACGCGGGCGTCCTCAGCCTTCGAGCGCACGATCTTGACGTACTCCCGGCGACGCTCCTCGGTCAGCTCGGGCAGCGTCACGCGAACGATGTTGCCGTCGTTCGTCGGGTTCGCACCGAGGTTCGGGGTGTCGCGGATCGCCTGCTCGATGTCCTTCAGTGCGCTCTTGTCGTAGGGCGTCACGACGAGGGTGCGAGCCTCGGGGTTCTGCAGCGACGCGAGCTGCGAGAGCGGGGTCGGCGTGCCGTAGTAGCTCACCATGATCTTCTGGAAGAGCTGGGGGTTCGCCCGCCCGGTTCGCACCGAGGCGAAGTCATCCTTCGCGACCTCGACGGCCTTGTGCATGCGTGCAGTGGCATCGGACAGTACATCCGCGATCACGGGGGCTCCTTCTGTTCGCTACTCGGGACAGTCTATCGAGTGGAGACGGGCACGCCGTTGCTGACGATCGTGCCGAGTTCGGCGCCGAGGATCGCCGCCGTGACGTTGCCGCGCGGTTCCATGCCGAAGACCTGCATGGGCATGCCGTTGTCCATGCAGAGGCTGAACGCCGTCGAGTCCACGACCTTGAGGCCCCGCTGGAGTGCCTCCTGGTAGCTGATGCGGTCGATCTTGTGCGCGTCGGGGTTGGTGCGAGGGTCGTCGGAGTAGACGCCGTCGACGCCGTTCTTGGCGACGAGCACGACGTCGGCATCGATCTCGAGCGCGCGCTGTGCGGCGACCGTGTCGGTGGAGAAGTACGGGAGGCCCGCTCCGGCGCCGAAGATGACGACGCGACCCTTCTCGAGGTGGCGCTCGGCACGGCGCGGGATGTAGGGCTCCGCCACCTGGGTCATCGAGATCGCGGACTGCACGCGGGTCTCGGCGCCGGCCTGCTCGAGGAAGTCCTGCAGCGCCAGGGAGTTCATGACGGTGCCGAGCATGCCCATGTAGTCGGCACGACCGCGGTCCATGCCACGCTGCGAGAGCTCGGCGCCGCGGAAGAAGTTGCCGCCGCCGACGACGATCGCGATCTCGACCGTGCGCGCCGCATCCGCGATCTCGCGCGCCAGCGAGCTCACGACGTCGGGGTTGACCCCGAGCTGCCCTCCGCCGAACGCCTCGCCCGAGAGCTTCAGCATCACCCTGCGCCTGCGATCCGTCATCCTCGCCCCAATCCTTCGTGCCCGTGTCAAAACTAGTGGTTCGCCGACCTCGGCGCAGTGCCGGTGCCGGATGTCGCGCGGCCGTGCCGTTCGACGGGCGCGTCGCCCGCGGCATCCGCGCATGGAAAAGGGAGCCCGGATCGCCGATGCGATCCGGGCTCCCTCACGACGTGCTACGCGCCGACCTTGAAGCGAGCGAAGTCGCTCACGGTGAGGCCTGCGTCGGAGAGGACCTTGCTCACGGACAGCTTGTTGTCCTTCGCGTAGTCCTGCTCGAGCAGGGCGACCTGCTTGAAGTAGGCGCCGACGCGACCCTCGATGATCTTCGGGAGGGCGGCCTCGGGCTTGCCCTCCTCGCGGGAGATCTGCTCGACGATCGAACGCTCCTTCTCGACCGACTCCGCCGGGACGTCCTCACGGGTGAGGTACTCGGGGTTCGCGAACGAGATGTGCTGCGCCACCGAGCGAGCGGTCTCCGCGTCGTCGCCAGCGTAGCCGAGCACGACGCCGACCTGCGGGGGCAGGTCCTTCGACGTCTTGTGCAGGTAGATTGAGAAGTGCTCACCCGTGACGAGGCGGATGCGGCGGAGCTCGACCTTCTCGCCGAGGATCGCCGCCTCCTCGCTGATCACGTCGGCGACGGTCTTGCCCTCGGCCGGCGCGGCCAGGGCGGCCTCGACGGTCGCGGCGCGCGCGGCGGCCACTGCGGCCAGCACGCGGTCGGCGAGGCCGACGAACTTGTCGCCCTTGGCGACGAAGTCGGTCTCGCAGGCGAGCTCGATCATGGTGGCGGTGCCGTCGCCGTTGTCGACGGCGGCGACGAGGCCCTCTGCGGTGGAGCGGTCGGCGCGCTTGGCATTGCCCTTCGCGCCCTTCAGGCGGAGGATCTCGACCGCCTTGTCCATGTCGCCGTCGGCCTCGACGAGTGCGTTCTTCGTGTCGACCATGCCGGTGCCGAGGCGCTCGCGCAGGTTCTTGACGTCTTCGAGTGTGAAGTTGGCCATAGTGGGATGTCTCCTGGACTCGTGGTCGTAGGTGGAGTGGATTACTTGGTCTCGTCGGCCTCGACGGCGGCCTCTGCGGCAGCAGCGCCCTCGACGTCGGCCTCGGACTCGGTCGTCGCCTCGACGACCTCGTCGATCGAGACGGCCTCGGCGACCTCGGCGACCTCTTCGGCCTCAGCGGTGGCGCCATCGACCTTGTCGGTCTCGGGCGACGACTGCTCGGGCGTCTGCGCCTGGAGGAGCTCCTGCTCCCACTCGGCGAGCGGCTCGACGGCCGACACGTTGCCCTCGGCCTCGGGCTTCTGGTGACGCTCGATGAGACCCTCGGCCGCGGCGTCGGCGATGATGCGGGTGAGCAGGCTCACCGAGCGGATCGCGTCGTCGTTGCCCGGGATCGGGTACTGGACCTCGTCGGGGTCGCAGTTGGTGTCGAGGATGCCGATGACGGGGATGCCGAGCTTCTTGGCCTCGTCGATCGCGAGGTGCTCCTTCTTGGTGTCGACCACCCAGAGGGCCGACGGCGTCTTCGACAGGTTGCGGATGCCGCCGAGCGACTTGTGCAGCTTGTCGAGCTCGCGCTTCTTGATGAGGAGCTCCTTCTTGGTGAAGCCGCTCGTGGTGCCCTCGAAGTCGAGCTCCTCGAGCTCCTTCATGCGCGCGAGGCGCTTGGAGACCGTGGTGAAGTTGGTGAGGAGGCCGCCGAGCCAGCGCTGGTTCACGTAGGGCTGGCCGACACGGGTCGCCTGCTCGGCGATGGACTCCTGGGCCTGCTTCTTCGTGCCGACGAAGAGGATGGTGCCGCCGTGGGCGACCGTCTCGCGGACGAAGTCGTACGCCTTGTCGATGTAGGCGAGCGACTGCTGCAGGTCGATGATGTAGATGCCGGAACGCTCGGTGAAGATGAACCGCTTCATCTTCGGGTTCCAACGGCGGGTCTGGTGCCCGAAGTGCACGCCGCTGTCGAGCAGCTGGCGGATGGTGACGACGGCCATGAGCCGTACTCCTTTGTTCTCAGTTGACGCTCCGGCCGGCGGCCGTGAGCCCTGGTGCCCGGCACGGCTCCGCCTGCTCGAGCTCGGAGGAGCGGGAGCGGGACTGAGTGGAGTCGGTGGCCGAATGGCACGCGTAGTCACCCCGGCAGGCCGAGGTGCTCCCGATACTCTACCATCGGCACTCCCCCTCCCCAACCACGGGCGGCGGCCTGCTGAGCCTGCGCGGGTCGGGCGATCACGTGGACCACGCGGACGCCCGCACGCTGTTCGGATGAGGATTCCCATGTCACGTCGAAAGGTCGGCATCGGACTCGCGCTCACCCTCGCGCTCGCCGCCACGCCCGCCGGAACGCTGCCGGTATCCGCGGTGGAGTCGGAGCAGGACGGCTCAGCCCGCACGCGGAGGACGGCCGCCGCGCTCGAGGATCCGTGGCGCTGGCCGGTTCCCGCCCCGATCCGGGTCGTCGCGCCGTTCCGGGCGCCGGCCACGCCGTACGCCGCGGGCCACCGCGGCCTCGACGTGGCCGCGCAGGGCGGCGCCGTGGTCGTCGCGCCCGCCGATGGGGTCGTGAGCTTCGCCGGCACGGTCGCGGACCGCGGGGTGGTCGCCGTCGACCATGGCGACGGCGTGGTCAGCGCCGTCGAACCCGTCGAGGCGGCCGTGGCGGCGGGCACCATCGTGCGCGCTGGCGACATCGTGGGTCGCGTCGCGACGGGCGGCCACTGCGCGTCGGGCTGCGTGCACTTCGGGGTGCGCATCGACGGCGCGTACGTCTCGCCGTTCCTGTTCCTCGGCGGACTCCCCCGGGCCGTGCTGCTGCCATTCGACGGCACCTGATCGGCGGTCGATCGAGGGCCTCAGGCGCGCGGATGCGCGGTCTGGTAGCTCTGCTTCAGGCGCTCGGCCGAGACGTGCGTGTAGATCTGCGTGGTCCCGAGGCTCGCGTGGCCGAGGAACTCCTGCACCGCTCGCAGGTCGGCGCCGCCGTCGAGCAGGTGCGTCGCGGCGCTGTGCCGCAGCGCGTGCGGCCCGCTCGGGCCCGTGCCCGGGATCGCGGTGAGCAGGCCCGCGACCAGTCGGTGCACGCTGCGCACCCCGAGCCGCCCGCCGCGAACGCCGAGGAAGACGGCATGGGTCGCGGGCGTCCCGGCCGCACTCCCGGCCGCACTCCCGCGTGCGCTTCCGGCCGCAGCGATGATCGCCGGGCGCGCGTCGTCGACGTAGCGGTCCAGGGCGCGGGCGGCCGGCGCACCATACGGCACGACGCGCTCCTTCGACCCCTTGCCGGTGACCCGGACCGTTCGACGGCGACGGTCCACGTCGTCCACGTCGAGGCCCACGAGCTCGGAGACGCGAAGCGCCGAGGCGTAGAGCAGCTCCGCGATCGCGGCATCCCGGACGGCGAGAGGATCACCGTCGGCCGCGCGAGCGGCCAGGTCGCCGAGCGCCTCGGCGAGCGCACGCTCGGTCACCACGCGAGGCAGCGTGCGCTGCGCCCGGGGTGCCTTGAGCCGCGCGCCCGGATCGGCGGGCAGGAGGTCGCGTCGGTGCAACCACGCCGTGAAGCCACGAGCGGATGCCGCGCGCCGGGCGATGCTGGTGCGTGCGAGCCCGCGCTCGGTCGCCGCGTACAGCCAGTCGCGCAGGAGGGGCAGGTCGACGCCCGACGGCGACCTGACCCCACGCGCGTCGGCGAACCGGATGAGGTCGACCAGGTCGCCGCGGTACGCCGCGACGGTGTGGGCCGAGTAGCCGCGCTCCGAGCGGACGTGCCCGAGGTAGTCGTCGAGGAGGGCGTCGAGCGTCACGAGTCGCGCCCTCGGGTCGCGGTCGGAGGCCGAGTCGGGTGTACGACTGCGGCGTGGCCGTGCATCACTCCGCCTCGGGAGCGGTGGGCTTCCGTGAGAACCGCTCGATGCGCCCGGCGGGTGGGAGCTGTTCGATCTCGGTGAGGAACGCCTCGCCGAGATGCGTGACCACGGGGAACGGTCCGAGGGGGACGACGGAGGTCACGACAGCGTCGTCGTAGAGGTGGACGAGCGTGAACGAGCGGCCGCCGTCGACGCCGACCAGGTCGCGAGGCGGCGCCGAGAGGTCCATGGTGTAGGCGAGCGCACCTGCGACGGAGACCGGGATGCCCGCGAACATGGCGTTGGTCGCGTAGTGCAGGTGTCCGCCGAGGATGTGACGCACGTCGCGGCCGCGGATGACGTCGGCGAGCTCGTCCTGTCCGCGGAGTTCGAGGACGTCCATGAGCGGGAGGGGCGTGGGGATCGGGGCGTGGTGCATCGCGAGGACGGTGCCCTCGGGCGCGGGCTCGGCGAGGACGCCGTCGAGCCACTCGAGCGACGTCGCGTCCAGCGCACCGTGGTGGTATCCCGGAACGCTCGTGTCGAGGACGACGATGCGAAGGCCTCCGATCGCCACCGCGCGGTGAGTGGGTGCCTCGCTGGGCGCCTCCCCCAGGAGTTCACGACGGAAGACGGGCCGCTCGTCGTGGTTGCCGATGACCCAGACCAGTGCCGCGCCCGTCGACGCCGCAAGCGGATCGATCGCATCGCGGACGAGGCGGTAGGCGTCGGGCTCGCCGAGGTCGGTGACATCGCCCGTGACGACGATGGCGTCGAGTCGGTCTCCGAGTCGCGAGAGCTGCTGGACGGCCTGGTCGAGCGCCCGCACGGTGTCGGCGACGCCCCCGAGCCGGGCTCCGCCCTGCAGCAGGTGGGTGTCGCTCACATGGGCGATGACCCGCTTCGCAGCCGGGTATCGACCGAGTTGCGCTGCCTGTTCCGCCTGCATTCCGACCCCCTCGTGGTCAGCCTAGGCGGTGCCGCCGACGCCTGGCCGGGCATCACCCGGCCCGTCGCCGGAGCCAGCCGGATGGACGTCGCTCGACGATCCCCTCGGCCTCGAACCGGCCGAGGGCCGACATCGCCTCGGGCACCGACAGCCCCGCCCTGCGCGCGACGTCCGCCAGCTCGCGCGGCGTGCGGGTGCTGAGCGCATCGAGCATGCGCACTCCGGTGGGGTCGTCCGAACCGGTGCCGATGGTGTGGTCCGCATCGGGCGATCGGCCGGCACCGTCGCTCGCTCCGAGCGCCGGTAGGCGTCCGATCCCGGTGCCGCTCCCGTCGCCGGCCAACTCGGCCATCTGGTCGGCGTCGACGACGCAGACCGCGTCGAAGTCCCGCAGGAGGCGGTGACATCCGGCCGAGGCGGGACTCGTCACCGGCCCGGGCACGGCTCCGAGCGGGCGGCCGAGCGCGGCCGCGTGCCCGGCTGTGTTGAGCGACCCCGAACGGATCCCGGCTTCGAGCACGACGGTCGCCTCGCTCGCGGCGGCGATGAGGCGATTGCGCTGCAGGAACCTCCATTTCGTCGGCGCCGCACCACAGGGCAGCTCCGACACGACCGCCCCGGTCTGCACGATGCGCGCGAGGAGGGATTCATGCCCCAGCGGATAGAACCGGTCGACTCCGCCGGCGAGGAAGGCGACGGTCGTGCCGTCGCTCGCCAGCGCGGCGCGATGCGCCATGCCGTCGATGCCGTAGGCACCGCCCGAGACCACGGTGAAGCCGCGGTCGACGAGCCCGGCCGAAGCCTCCATGGCGACGTGCTCGCCGTAGCCCGTCGCCGCGCGGGCGCCGACGAGGGCGATCGTGGAGCGTGCAGAGGACAGCGCGTCGGCTCGCCCCCGCACCCAGAGACCGAGCGGTGCGTGCACGTGAAGTTCGTCGACGCCGCGCGGCCACGCGGGGTCGTCGGGCGTGAGCAGCACCGCCCCCACACGAGCCGCCTGGGTGAGCGAGCGGACGAACGACCCGTGATCGAGCCGTGGCGACCAGCGATCGAGTCCCGCCGTCGCCTCGCGCTCGTCGAGGTCGCCTCCAGCCCCCACGACCCGCTCGACCAGGTCGGCGGCCGAGCGACCGGCCAGCAGCGACTCGGCCGCGTCGATCGCTCCGATCGCTCCGACCACCCGGCCGAGCACGCCGTCACCGGGCTCCGCCACGAGGCCGAGGACGGCCCGGGCGAACGCCTCGAGCGTCGGCTCCCCGCCGGTGCGGACGGCGGCGAACTCCGCGGCCGATCGGTCGGCCGCCTGCTGCAACCGCGTCATGCGTTGATTCCCTTCCTCATGAAGTAGGCCCGGCCCACGTGTTCGGCGGTCGGGGCGACGGCCCCGTCGAGGTCGGCGATCGTCCACGCGGTCTTGAGCACACGGTCGTATCCGCGCATCGTGATGCCGCCGCGCTCGAGCGCCCGATCGAGCGCGGCACTCGCGCGCCCCCCGGGGTGGAGGCGACCGGCGCCGCGCATCCACGGCCCGGGCATCTCGGAGTTCGTGCGCCAGGGCGTCGCCCGGAGGCGCTCACGCGCGATCGCCCGGGCCGCGTCGACGCGCACTCGAGCCTCGGCGCTGGACAACCCCGGCAGATCGGCCGCGACGCGGATCCCAGCGGTCGTGATGCGGGGAACCAGGATCTGCAGGTCGATGCGGTCGAGCAGCGGGCCGGAGATGCGCGCGAGGTAGCGGCGGCGCACGACCGGCGAGCAGGTGCAACTGGTGTCATCGACGCCGTGATGGCCGCACGGGCAGGGATTGGCGGCGATGACGAGCTGGAAGCGGGCCGGGAACGATGCCACCGCGCTCGCGCGGTGGATGGAGATGGTGCCCGATTCCAGCGGCTGGCGGAGCACGTCGAGCACGGTCGAGGCGAACTCGGGCGCTTCATCGAGGAAGAGCACTCCGTGCGACGCGCGAGCGGCCGCGCCCGGGCGGATGACCCGACTCCCGCCGCCCACGATCGCCGCGGCCGATGCGGTGTGATGGGGAGCCTCGAACGGCGGACGCACCGAGAGCGTGGCGCCCAACGGCCGACCGGAGAGCGATCGGATCGACGAGACCTCGAGGGCGGCATCCGAATCGAGGTCGGGCAGGATGCCCGGCAGCCGCGAGGCGAGCATGGTCTTGCCGGCCCCCGGTGGACCCAGCAGGAAGAGGTGGTGCCCGCCCGCGGCCGCCGTGATCAGGGCCTCGACCGCATCGCCGTTCCCGGCGATGTCGGCCAGGTCGCCGACCAGGGGCTCGCCGTCGTCTCCCCGGATGATCGCGGGCACGGCCTCGACGGCCTGCTCCTCGTAGTCGCCGCCGTGGCGGATCGCCGCCTCGAGCAGCGACGAGACGCCGATCACCTCGACGCCCGGCACCAGCGCCGCCTCGGCGGCATTCGCGGCAGGCACCATCACGGTGTCATGGCCGGACCGGACCGCGGCGAGCACGGCCGGCAGGATGCCGTCGATCGGACGGAGGCGACCGTCGAGGCCGAGCTCTCCGAGGTGCACGACGCGATCGACGGAATCGACCGAGACCTCGCCGGCGGCCGCAAGGCATGCGATGGCGATCGCCAGGTCGAACCCGGACCCGTGCTTGGGCAGCGCCGCGGGCGAGAGGTTGACCGTGAGCTTGCGCTGCGGGAGCGGGCACCCCGCGTTGACCGCGGCGGAGCGCACCCGCTCGCGAGCCTCGGTCAGTGCCGCGTCGGGGAGGCCGATGATCACGAATCCGGGCAGCTGCGACGAGAGATCGGCCTCGACCTCGACCACCGAGCCGGTGAGGCCGAGGAGCGCGATGGAGCGCGTGCGTGCCACGGGCATCAGCCGATCCCCTCGAGGTGCTCGATGAGGGCCGGCGCCTCGGTCGGTGCGAGCACGGCCACCGCGTCGATGCGGAGACGCGCGACCGGGGCATCCGTCGCCTCGCACCAGGCGATCGCGAGCCGGCGCAGCCGAGCGAGCTTGATCGGCGTGATCGCCTCGAACGGATGACCGTAGTCCTGCGACGTGCGGGTCTTCACCTCGACGACGACCGTGTCGCTCCCGTCGCGCGCGACGATGTCGATCTCGCCGAGCCTGCATCGCCAGTTGCGGGCGACGACGCGCATCCCGCGCGATTCCAGATGATCGACCGCGAGCTGTTCGCCGCGCCGACCGAGTTCCGCATTGTGGGCCACCAGCACCACCTCCGCGACCAGCGTGGTGGCGGAACCATCCGGCCCGGAGCGGTCTCGACCGCCTCGTGGCCGCGGGCGGCAGCAGTCAGGGTGTCGAGGACGAGTCGCCGACGAAGGTGGACGTCAGCATGGTCCTCCGCCGGCCGACCGCAGTGGCCGTCGTCGCGGGAAGGCCCGAGCGCTACTCGTCGAGCGCGAGCTCCTTGGGAAGCTCGAACTCGCGCGTCGCGAGCTCCTCGACGTTCACGTCCTTGAACGTGAGCACACGCACCGACTTCACGAACCGGTCGGCACGGTAGACGTCCCAGACCCAGACGTCCTTCATGGTCAACTCGAAGTAGAAGTCGTGCTCGGTGTCGCGGCGCACCAGTTCGACCTCGTTGGCGAGGTAGAAGCGCCGCTCCGTCTCGACCACGTACTGGAATTGCGACACGATGTCACGGTATTCGCGGTACAGGGCCAGCTCGACCTCGCGGTCGTAGTCTTCGAACTCGTCTTCATCCATCGGGATTCATCCTACGCCGAGGTCGAAGAGCGCCGGCGCCTCCTCGGGGCGCTCGTGGAGCCACGTGTGCCGGTGCAGGGCGCTCGGGCCGTGCTCGGCGAGGGCGGCGAAGTGCCCTCGGCTCGAGTAGCCCTTGTTCTCGTCCCAGCCGTAGAGGGGCAGGTCGTCGTGCGCGCTGCGCATGCCCCGGTCGCGATGCACCTTGGCGATGACGGATGCCGCGGCCACCGACGCGCAGTCGCGATCGGCCTTGATCCGCGTGGTCACACGGGCACGGTGCTGGATCGACGGGCTCAGCCAGTCGTAGTTGCCGTCGAGCAGGAGCGGCGCATCCAGCGCGACCTCCTGCGCGGCGGTGAGCGCGGCGTAGGCGCGGGCACCGGCGAGGCCGAGGCACGCCATGATGCCGAGCTCGTCGATCTCGGCGGCGGATGCCTCGCCCACCGCCCAGCCGCTCACCCACGCCGCGGCGCGCGGCGCCATGGCCTCGCGGCGCGGCTCGGTCATCAGCTTCGAGTCGCGGAGTCCGGCCGGCATCCGGCGCACCGACGCCTCGATGAGCACGAGCCCGACGGCGACCGGCCCGGCGAGCGCACCGCGGCCGACCTCGTCGCAGGCGAGCACCACGGGAGCCCCGGTGTCGAACAGCTCGCGCTCGACCTTGAGATTGGGGATCGCGGTCGGCGACATGTCAGCCCGTGCCCTCGTCGACGCCCTCGAAGACCTCGGGGTAGTTGCCGAGCCAGGCCCAGTGGTCGATGGGCCAGCTCACGACGAACGCGCGCCCGACGACGTTCTCGATCGGCACGAAGCCCTTGAGCGGCGTCTCGCCGTTGTAGCGCGAGTCCTTGGAGTTGTAGCGGTTGTCGCCCATCACCCACAGCGAGTCGTCGGGCACGATGGTGTCGAAGTCGTCGCGGGAGACCTTGGTCTCGCCGGGCGGCAGCGCGACGTACGGCTCGTCGAGCGGAACGCCGTTGACGCTCATCTGCCCGAGTGCGTTGCAGCAGGTGACGTGGTCGCCCGGCAGGCCGATGACCCGCTTCACGAGATGGTCGTTGGAGTCGGGGGCCGAGAGCCCGACGAACGCGAGGAACCAGTCGATCGCGGCCACGAGCGGCGGCTGCACCGTCTCGGGGCGGGCCGGGAGCCAGCCGCCCGGATCCTTGAACACGACCACGTCGCCGTGCTCGATCGGCGTCACCTCGGGCACCAGCTGGTTGACGATGATGCGATCGTCCATCACCAGCGTCTGCTCCATCGACTGCGACGGGATGAAGAACGACCGGATGAGGAAGGTCTTGATGAGGAAGGAGACCAGCACCGCCACCACGAAGATGACGAGCAGGTCTCGCAGGAAGAGCAGCGTGCTCCGTTTCCTGCGTGCCGACGCCGAGCCCGCGCGGTCTGTCCGCGTGGTGCTGATTTCTTCTGTCATTTAACCGCCCGAGCTCCCCACCCAGTCTAGGGGTGAGGAGCTCGGTCGGAATGCCGTGCCGCTCGCGACGCGCGGGCGGATGCGACGACGGATCAGCTGTCGCGCTTCTCCTTGATCTTCGCCTTCTTGCCGCGGAGCTTGCGCAGGTAGTAGAGCTTCGCGCGACGGACGTCACCGCGGGTCACGACCTCGATGTGGTCGATGACCGGCGAGTGCACCGGGAACTTGCGCTCGACGCCGACCTGGAAGGAGACCTTGCGGACGGTGAAGGTCTCGCGGACGCCCTCGCCCTGGCGGCCGATGACGACGCCCTGGAAGACCTGGATGCGCGAGCGCGTGCCTTCGATGATGTTGACGTGCACCTTGACGGTGTCGCCGGGGCGGAAGTCGGGGACATCCGACCTCAGGCTCGCGGCGTCGACATGGTCGAGGATGTGCATGATGGTTCGCTCTCTGCGCCCGCCACCGGTCGAACGCGGATCATTGATGGAAGTGTGTGGTGCCGCCTGCGCGATCACTCGCGCGGTGCGTCCTCCCCGGAGGCAGAGTCCTGCGGCGGCACAATCGTCTATTGTGCCATGCCGGGGCGCTGCACGCCAAAGCGGGCGAACGGATGCCACGCCGGGTGCTGCAGCGTCAGTCGCGCACCTCGCGCACGACGATGACCTCGCCGTCGTCGTCGCCGAAGGGCGGGCGCCGCGCCGGCATCTCGCCCTGTGCGTCTGGTGCGGGCCGGGACTGCGCCGTGGCGACGCGTTCGAACTCCTCCATGGTGGCCTGCACGCGTCGCGCGCCGTCGGAGACGAGCTGCCAGATCGCGGCCCAGAACGCGCCGATGGCGAGGAGGATGGCGGCCACGCCCAGGAATCCGGATGCATCGCCGTAGAAGCCGATGCCGATGATCGAGGCGTGCCACAGGCCGACCACCGCCACGTCGGTCCAGGAGGCGGCGCGCTCGGCACGCACGGTGGGGCGCGCCCACACGAGGAGCGCGATGATGCCGAGGGCGACGAACGCCACCGGCACGGTGATGATGAGACCGAGGGTGCCCCATCCGCCGCCGCCGAAGACCGCCCACCCCACGGCGAGCCAGATCGGCAACACGACCGTCGCCGCCACCAGCCACCTGAGGAATGCCCGCCGGATCAGCATGCCCACAGCGTAACGCCGTGCGCCTGCGCGCGGGCCGGGTGTTCACTCAGGGCGGACCCGGCAGAATGGTCTCGGAGAGGATGAGCGTGATCGAACTGAGGACCCCGTCGGAGATCGAGCAGATGCGTCCGGCCGGCCGCTTCGTGGCGAGCGTCCTGGAGGCGACGTCGAAGGCCGCCGCGGTGGGCATGAACCTGCTGGAGCTCGACGCCCTGGCGCACGAGATGATCCGCTCGGCCGGCGCGGAGAGCTGCTACATCGACTACCACCCCTCGTTCGGAGCGAGCCCGTTCGGCAAGGTGCTGTGCACCTCCGTCAACGACGCGGTGCTGCACGGCCTCCCCCACGACTACCGCCTCCGCGACGGTGACCTGCTGAGCCTCGACTTCGCGGCATCCGTCAACGGCTGGGTCGCCGACTCGGCGATCTCGATCGTGGTCGGCACGGCACGCGACGAGGACCTGCGCCTGATCGACACGACGCGCCGCGCCCTCGACGCCGGCATCGCCGCCGCGCGCCCCGGCCACCGCATCGGCGACATCTCCCGGGCCATCGCCGACGTGGCGAAGGCCGAGGGCTACTCGATCAACACCGACTTCGGCGGTCACGGCGTGGGCCGCACCATGCACGGCGACCCGCACGTGCCCAACAACGGCCGCCCCGGACGCGGGCTGCCCTTGAAGCCGGGCCTCGTGATCGCGATCGAGCCCTGGTTCCTCGAGACGACCGACCGGATCTTCACCGACCCCGACGGCTGGACGCTCCGGAGCGCGGACGGATCGCGCGGCGCGCACTCCGAGCACACCATCGCGATCACGGACGGCGACCCGATCGTGCTCACGCAGCGCGGCTGAGCGACGCCCGCCTCGTCGGTCGCGTCATCCGTCGAGCTCGACCTCGACCATTCCGCCGACGATGCGCGTGCGGTACGTGCGGAGCACCAGCGCCGCGTCGGTGAAGCACTCGCCGGTGCCGAGGTCGTAGACCTCCTTGTGCAGGGGCGAGGCGATGGTCGGCCGGTCGCCCCGGGAACCGACGATCCCGCGCGCCATGACGGGCGCGCCCGTGTGCGGGTCGTAGTGGTCGACGGCGTAGACCTCGTCGTCGGCGAGCCGCACCAGGGCGACCTGTCGCGCGCCCAGCAGGGCCACCTCGCCCCACCCGGGTTCGAGGTCGTCGACCTCGCACGTGCGCTCCCAGGTGGTCGTCATCTCGATCGTCGGCGGCATCCCGGCTCCTCTCGTCGTGCGGACGACGCTACGTTCCGGGTGTTTCACCCTCGCCCACGAGGTGTTTCACCGAGGTGAAACCCGCCTCACATCGCGGTGAGGCGGACGTGCGTTCGGGTGCGGATGCGGTTACCCCGACGTAACAGGGCCGAAACCCCCTCGCCGTACGCTCGCCATCAATCGAGCCACGGAGGCAGCCATGACCGAGACCCCCCACGCCACCCCGGGCGTGCGCGACGTCCTCATCGTCGGCGGCGGGCCGGCGGCGCACCGACTCGCCGACAGCCTGCACGCCCGCGACGCTGAGCGCACCCTGCGGGTCACCGTCGTCGGCGAGGAGGTGCACCGGCCCTACGACCGGGTCGCGCTGAGCACGAGGCTGGCGGATGCCGCGACGGACCTCACCCTCGAGCCCACCCGCATGTGGGACGAGGGCCACACCAGGCTCGTCACCGGCGAGCGCGTGACGGGCATCGACGGGGTGGCACGCACCGCGACCACCTCGGCCGGCACGCTGCTGCGTTGGGACGAGCTCGTCCTCGCCACCGGGTCGAGCGCGCCCGTCCCCGACCTCCCCGGCTCCTCCCACGCTCGGGTATACCGCACGATCGACGACGTCGACGCGCTCGTCGCCGAGACCCGCGACCTCGCGGCTCGTCGCGGCCGCCCGGCGCAGGTCGTCGTCGCGGGCGGTGGCCTGCTCGGCCTCGAGGCGGCCGGCGGGCTCGCCAAGCTCGGCGCGCACACCGCCGTCGTGCACTCGGGCGGCTGGCTCATGTCGGCGCAGCTCGACGAGGGCGCCGGTCGTGCGCTCGGACGGATCATCGCCGGGCAGGGCATCGGCCTGCACCTCGGCGCCCGCCCGTCGGCCGTGGTCGTCGAGGGCGACGCCGTCACCGCCGTGGAGCTCACCAACGGCCGGCGCATCGACTGCGACCTCATCGTCTTCGCCATCGGCATCAGCCCTCGCGACGAACTCGCCCGAGATCTCGGGCTCGAGCTCGGGCCGCGCGGCGGGGTCGCCATCGACACGGCGTGCGCGGCATCCGCACCGCATATCTGGGCGATCGGCGAGGTGGCGAGCTTCGAGGGCCGATGCACCGGCCTCGTCGCGCCGGCCAACGCGATGGCCGAGGTGGTCGCCGACCGGCTGCTCGGCGGTGCGGCGGAGTTCACGAGCGTCGACGACGCGACGAAGCTGAAGCTGTCGGGCGTGGACGTCGCGAGCTTCGGCGACGCGCTCGCGCGAACGGAGCAGGCGCTCGAGATCGTCTACGCCGACCCCGCTCGCGGGCTCTACCAGAAGCTCGTGATGACCGACGACGCGAAGACCCTACTCGGCGGCATCTTCGTCGGCGACGCCTCGCCGTACGCGTCGCTGCGGCCGCTGCTCGGCACGCAGCTGTCGAGCGAGCCGGCCGCCTACCTCTCGGCGTCGGGCATGGAGGCGCCAGCCGGTGATGAGCTGCCCGCGGGCGCCCTCGTCTGCGCGTGCAACAACGTGAGCGCGGGGACCATCCGCGACGCCGTCGCCGGTGGCCACGCCGATCACGTCGAGGCCTGCACCGACCTCGGCGAGCTGAAGGCCTGCACTCGCGCCGGGACGCAGTGCGGTTCGTGCGTGCCGCTCGTGAAGAAGCTCCTCGAGTCCGAGCTCACGAAGGCCGGCATCACGCCCTCGCGGGCGCTCTGCGAGCACTTCGCGCTCTCGCGCCAGGAGCTGTTCGAGTCGATCCGCGTGCTCGAGCTCACCTCGTTCGACGAGATCGTCGCGCGCCTCGGCACGGGGCGAGGCTGCGACGTCTGCAAGCCCGTCGTCGGGTCGATCCTCGCCACCCAGCACGGGTCGTACATCCTCGACGGCGGCCGCGGCGGCCTCCAGGACACGAACGACCGCGCCATGGCCAACATGCAGAAGGACGGCACCTACTCGGTCGTGCCGCGCATCCCCGCCGGCGAGATCACCCCGCAGAAGCTCGCGGTGATCGCCCAGGTCGCCACCGACTTCGGCCTCTACACCAAGATCACCGGCGGCCAGCGCATCGACCTGTTCGGGGCGCGGCTCGACCAGCTCCCCGACATCTGGAAGGTGCTCGTCGACGCCGGCTTCGAGTCGGGTCAGGCCTACGGCAAGGCGCTCCGCAACGTGAAGAGCTGCGTGGGCTCGACGTGGTGCCGCTACGGCGTGCAGGACTCCGTCGCCATGGCCGTGCAGCTGGAGCTCCGCTACCGCGGCCTCCGTTCACCGCACAAGCTGAAATTCGGCGTCTCGGGATGCGCTCGCGAATGCGCCGAGGCCCGCGCCAAGGACGTCGGCGTCATCGCGACCGACCAGGGCTGGAACATGTACGTCGGCGGCAACGGCGGGTTCCAGCCCGCGCATGCGCAGCTGCTCGCGAGCGACCTCGACGACGAGACCCTCCTGCGCTACATCGACCGCTACATCATGTACTACATCCGCACGGCCGACCGCCTCCAGCGCACCGCACGCTGGATCGAGGACGTGGAGGGCGGCCTCGACCACGTGCGCGACGTCGTCGTCAACGACTCGCTGGGCCTCGCCGAGGAGCTCGAGCAGGCCATGGCCCGGCACGTCGACACCTACGAGGACGAATGGGCGGCGACCCTCGCCGATCCCGACCGGCTCCGACGGTTCCGGTCGTTCGTGAACGCCCCGAACACGCCCGACCCCTCCATCGCGCGGGTGCCGGAGCGCGACCAGTTCCGGCCTGCCACCGCCGAGGAACGGGAGCGCGGCGAGGCCGTGCTCGTGGCCGGGACGACCATCCCCGTGCGGGGAGCCGACGCATGACCGGCCGCGTGACCCTCGTCGGCGGCGGCCCGGGGCGTGCCGACCTGCTCACCGTCGCCGCGGTGCGCGCCCTCGGCGAGGCGGATGTGGTGCTCGTCGATCGCCTCGCGCCGTACGAGGCGCTCGCGGAGTACGCGCCGACCGCCGCGCTCATCGACGTCGGCAAGCGGCCCGGCCACCACGCCATCCCGCAGCACGAGATCGAGGCGCTCCTCGTCGAGCACGCGCTGGCCGGGCGGCACGCCGTGCGCCTGAAGGGCGGCGACCCCTACGTGCTCGGACGCGGCAGCGAGGAGGTGCTCGCCTGCCATCGTGCCGGGGTGTCCGTCGAGGTCATCCCCGGCGTCACGAGCGCCGTCTCGGTGCCCGGCGCCGCGGGCATCCCCCTCACCCACCGCGGCCTCAGCCATCTCTTCACGGTCGTGTCGGGCCACGCGCCGCTGACCGCGACGGAGCTCGAGCACCTCGCCGGTCTCGGAGGCACCATCGTCGTGCTCATGGGCGTCAACTCACTGCCGTCGCTCACGGCCGGACTCGCGCGCTTCGGCATGCCGGCCGACATGCCCGTGGCCATCGTCGAACGCGGCTTCCGCCCCGACCAGCGCACGACCGTCGGCTCGCTGACCGACATCGTCGTGGCCGCCGGCCGCGCCGGCGTCACCTCGCCCGCCGTCGTGGTCGTCGGCGAGGTCGTGCGCCTCGCGCACGACGGCGACACGAGCGCCGCCGAGCTCATGGAACGTGCCGCCGGGTTCGCGGCGGTCGCGTCATGACCGACGTCATCGAGTGCGCGCCGGGCTTCCGGCCCGACCAGCTCGAGGGCTTCCGCATCGGGGTCACGAGCGACCGGCGCTCCGCCGACCTCATCGACGCGCTCGCCCGGCGCGGAGCCCAGGTGCTGCACGCGCCGACGCTGCGCATGGCCAACGCGGTCTCCGACGACCCGGTCATCGCCGACACGCGCGCGATCATCGCGGCCCGACCCGACGTGCTCCTGGCCACGACCGCCTACGGCGTGCGGCGCTGGTTCGAGGTGGCGGATGCCGCGGGCCTCGGTGAGGACCTCGTCGACGCACTGTCCGACACGGCGATCCTCGTGCGCGGGCCGAAGGCGCGCGGAGGCATCCGGGCCGCCGGACTCAACGACGTGGGCATGAGCGCCGAGGAGACGACGGAGTCGCTCATCGACGAGGTGCTCGCGACCCACCCACCGGGCCTGACCGTCGCCGTGCAGCTGCACGGGTTCCTGAACCCGTCGCAGCTCGACCGCCTGCGCGACGCCCACGACACCGTGCTCACGGTCGAGCCGTACCGGTGGATCGAGACGGACGAGGACGACGACCGGGTCGACCGGCTCATCGACGCGACCTGCTCCGGGGGCCTGGACTGCATCACGTTCACGAGCGCCCCCGCCGTGCACGCACTGTTCAGCGCCGCCGAGGCGCGCGGGCGCTACGACGACCTCGTCGACGCCATGTGCGGCCCCGTCGTAGCGGCCGCGGTCGGCCCCGTGACCGCTGCGCCGCTCGTCGCGGCGGGCATCACGCCGATCCAGCCCGAGCGCTACCGCATGGGCGCCCTCATCCGGCTCGTCTGCGAGCACCTCGAGTCGACGCGCGTCATCCGCCTCGAGACCCGACACGGAGCGCTCGCGCTGCGCGGTTCGGTCGTCGACGTCGCCGATCGCCGCGTCTCCCTCGCCCCGGTCGCCCTGATGATCCTGCGGGCGCTCGTGCAGGCGCGCGGCTCGGTGGTCGGGCGGGAGCGGCTCGCCTCGGGGCTGCCGGGCACGAACGACGAGCACGCCCTCGAGGTGGCGCTCAGCCGCCTGCGGCAGACGATCGGGGTGCCGGGGCTGATCGCCACCGTGGTCAAGCGCGGCTACCGGATCGACGTGTGACCACGACCTCACACGACGGTGCGGCCAGGGTGAGCAGGTGGAGACGCAGGGTTTACGACCGGACCGATCCGCGGAAACACCACCCCCATAGCGTCGGCAGCACGAGTTCGACCCCGTGACCGACACCCCCGGAGGCACCGATGACGCAGACCGTGAGCAGCGCTCCCCCGCACGCCGCAGCACCCCTCGCCGCTGACCCGACCACGACCACGACGGCCGCGCCGCCGCTGGCGACCCGGCCCGGTCGCTGGATCGACCACTGGAACCCCGAGGACCACGCCCAGTGGGAGTCGGTCGGCCGGGGCATCGCCCGTCGCAACCTCCGCTGGTCGATCTTCGCCGAGTTCCTCGGGTTCGTCGTCTGGCAGCTCTGGTCGATCGTCGCCGTGACGCTGCCGAAGGCGGGCTTCGACCTCGACACCGGCCAGGTGTTCTGGCTCATCTCGATCCCGAGCCTCGTGGGCGCGACCCTCCGCATCCCGTACTCGTTCCTCGTGCCCCGCTTCGGCGGTCGCAACTGGACCATCGTTTCGGCCGGCCTGCTCCTCCTGCCCACGATCGCCCTCGCGGTGTGCGTGTCCAACCCCGAGACGCCGTTCGGGGTGCTGCTCCTGGTCGCGGCGCTGGCCGGCTTCGGCGGCGGCAACTTCGCGAGCTCCATGTCGAACATCACGTTCTTCTACCCGCAGCGCGAGAAGGGCTGGGCGCTCGGCCTGAACGCCGCAGGCGGCAACCTCGGGGCATCCGTGGCCCAGTTCGTCGTGCCGATCGTCATCACGATCGGCGCCGGCGCGACCCTCAACGTGCCCCTCGCCGGCATCATCTGGGTGCCGCTGATCCTCGTGGCCATGTTCGGCGCGTACCGGTACATGGACAACCTCTCGAGCGCGAAGGCGGACTTCGCCGGCTCCGCCGCGGCGCTCCGGGAGCCGCACCTCTGGATGCTGTCGCTCCTCTACATCGGCACGTTCGGGTCGTTCATCGGCTTCGCGAGCGTCTTCCCGAAGCTCATCGCCGACCAGTTCCCCGAGTTCTCCGCGATCAGCGTGGGCGGCGCGTCGGTCTCCCTCGCCTTCCTCGGCGCCCTGGTCGGGTCCCTCGCCCGCCCCTACGGCGGCCGCCTCTCCGACCGGTTCGGCGGCGCCCGCATCACGATGGCCGCGTTCGCGGTGATGGGCACCGTGACCCTCGCCGTGCTGCTGACGCTCCCGGTGGCGAGCTTCTGGCTGTTCCTGGGCCTCTTCCTGCTGCTGTTCGCCGCGGCCGGCATCGGCAACGGCTCGACCTACCGCATGGTCCCCGTGGTGTTCGCGGTGCGCGGCGGCGGCGCCGGCGACGTGTCCACCCAGCGCAAGGCGGCCGCGGCCCTCGGCCTGATCTCCGCGATCGGCGCGTACGGCGGCTTCCTCATCCCGCAGGCGCTGAACCTCTCGTTCCAGTCCACCGGCGGGTACGCCGCCGCGTTCCTCGGCTTCGTCGCCGCCTACGTCGTGCTCCTCGTGCTCACCTACGTCGTCTACGTGCGGTCGAGCCGCCTCCGCGAACACAAGATCTGAAACGAGTCCGGATGCCCCGTCCCGCCGCCCCCTCGCACTGCCCGTACTGCGCGCTGCAGTGCGCGATGACCCTCACGCCGACGGATGCCGCGGACGACGCGACCGCTGCGACGCCCGTGACCGTCAGCGGCCGCGACTTCCCCACGAACCGCGGCGGCCTGTGCAAGAAGGGATGGACGTCGGCGGAGTTGCTCCGCGCACCGTCTCGCCTCGGCGCCCCGCTCCTGCGGGGCGCCGACGGCGCGCTCCACGAAGCGTCGTGGGAGAAAGCGCTCCACTTCGTCGCGGCGCGCCTGCGCGGCATCCGCTCGGCGCACGGCGCGGACGCCGTGGGCGTCTTCGGCGGTGGCGGGCTCACGAACGAGAAGGCGTACCTGCTCGGCAAGTTCGCACGGCTCGCGCTGGGCACGAGCCGCATCGACTACAACGGCCGGTACTGCATGTCGTCGGCGGCTGCGGCCGGGAACCGCGCGTTCGGCGTCGACCGCGGCCTGCCGTTCCCGCTCGAGGACCTCGACGGGGCGCGCACCGTGCTCCTGCTCGGCACGAACGTGGCCGAGACGATGCCGCCGTTCATCGGGCACCTCGCGGGCGCGCAGGCCGCGGGCGCCCTCGTCGTCGTCGATCCCCGGCGCACGGCGACCGCGCGCCTCACCGACGATGGGAAGGGCCTGCACGTGCAGCCGGCGCCGGGCACCGACCTCGCCCTGCTGCTGGGCCTCATCCACGTCGTCATCGCGGAGCGCCTCGTCGACGCCGACTACGTGGCTGCCCGCACGACGGGGTTCGAGTCGCTGCGCCGCAGCGTCGCGTCGTGGTGGCCCGAACGCGTGCAGTCGGTGACCGGCGTCGCGGCGCTCACCCTGAAGCGGCTCGCGCGGCGCCTCGCGTCGGGAGACGGCACGTACATCCTCACCGGGCGCGGAGTGGAGCAGCACGTCGACGGCACCGACACCGCGACGGCCGCGATCAACCTCGCACTGATTCTGGGCCTCCCGGGCCGAGCGGGCAGCGGCTACGGCACCCTCACCGGCCAGGGCAACGGGCAGGGCGGCCGCGAGCACGGGCAGAAATGCGACCAGCTGCCGGGATACCGCAAGATCACGGATCCCGAGGCCCGTGCCCATGTCGCTCGCGTGTGGGGCGTCGCGCCCGAGGACATCCCCGGGCCCGGAGTGCCGGCCGTGGAGCTCCTGCAGTCGCTCGGGCGTCCGGGAGGCGTGCGCGCCCTGCTCGTGCACGGGTCGAACCTCGTCGTCTCCTCGCCGAACGTGGAAGCCGTGCGCGAGGGCATCGCGCGACTCGACCTCCTCGTGGTGTGCGACTTCTTCCTCTCGGAGACGGCGGCGCTCGCCGATGTCGTGCTTCCGGTCACCCAGTGGGCCGAGGAGGAGGGCACGATGACGAACCTCGAGGGCCGCGTCATCCGTCGCCGCCGTGCCATCACCCCGCCCTCGGGGGTGCGCGACGAGCTGTGGATCCTGTCGGAGCTCGCCCGCAGGCTGGAGTGCGGCGCCGCGTTTGACACCGATCCCGAGCGGGTGTTCGACGAGCTCCGCGACGCGTCGGAGGGCGGCATCGCCGACTACTCCGGCATCGACTACGCCATGCTCGACCGCGGCGAGGCGGCGTACTGGCCGATGCCGCGGGGCAGCGCGGGCACTCCGCGCCTCTTCGCCGACCGGTTCGCGCACCCCGACGGGCTCGCCCGGCTGGTGGCCGTGTCGGTGCGCGAGTCCGCGCGGCCGCGCCCGGCCGACGGCGAGCTCACCCTCGTCACCGGACGGCTCCTCGAGCACTACCAGAGCGGCGCCCAGACCCGGCGGGTGCCCGAGCTGCTCGGCGCCCAGCCCGAGGCGTTCGCCTCGATGCATCCGGCGACCGCACTGCGCCTCGGCATCGACGACGGCGATCCGCTCGAGCTCAGCAACCCGCGCGGCACGATGCGCTGCCGGGCGAGGCTCACGACCGACATCCGACCCGATGACGTCTTCCTGCCGTTCCACTACGGCGACGCCCAGGCGGCCAACCTACTGACGAGCGACGCGGTCGACCCGATCTCGTCGATGCCCGAGTTCAAGACCAACGTCGTGCGCGTCACCCGCGTCGCGAGCCGCATGGAAGCCGGGGTCCCCGCATGAGCGCACTGAGGATCGTCCTCGTCGGATACGGCCCCGTCGGCGCCCGCTTCGTCGAGGAGCTGCTGCCGTCGGTCGAGCGCGGCGACATCGCGCTCACGGTCGTCGGCGGCGAGCAGACCGAGGCCTACAACCGGGTGCTCGTCGCCGAGTACGCGGTCGGCAACACCGACCTCGACGCCATGCTCGTCGGCGATGCGGCGGCCGCCGAGGCGGCGGGTGCCCGCATGCTCGTGGGCGTGGCTGCCACCTCGATCGACCGGGCGTCGCGAACGGTGCGGCTCGGCACGGGCGAGGAGCTGCCCTACGACCGTCTCGTGCTGGCCACCGGGTCGCGCGCGAACGTGCCGACCCTCGACGGCGTGGAGCGGCACCGCCGCGACCTCTCGTCGCTCGAGAAGTACGCGCGGCAGCTCGTGGCGCGCGACGACGAGCTGCCCGAGGGCATCACGGCGCTCCGCGACCTCGCCGACGCCGAGCGGGTGCTCGAGGCCGTGCGCGCTCGTCGCCGCATCATCGTGCTGGGCGCCGGGGTGCTCGGCCTCGAGCTCGCCCTCGCCGCGGCCCATGCCGGCGCGCAGGTGTGCGTCGTGCACCACGGGCCGCACCCCATGCCGCGCAACCTCGACCGCGGGGGCGGGCAGGTGCTGCGCGCAGCGCTGCGGCGCACGGGCATCACCGTCATCGCGCACAGCCGTGCGGAGGCGATCGCGTTCCGCACGGACGAGAACGGCCGGCGCCGGTTCGACATGCTCGTCACCGCCGACGGCAAGCAGCTGCGCGGCGACCTGCTGGTGCTCTCGTGCGGCGTGAGCCCCCGCAACGAGCTGGCCACCCTCGCGGGCCTGCGCACGGCCGTCGGCGTCGTCGTGAACGAGCGGCTGCAGTCGTGGAGCGACCCCGACGTGTACGCGATCGGCGACTGCGCCCAGGTCACGCCGCGCACCGATGAGCTCGCGGGCCAGCGCGTGCTGCCCGGCGCGCCGTCGGGCCTCATCGGACCGGGCTGGCGCCAGGCGTCGTGGCTCGCCGCCGCGTTCACCGAGGAGGCAGCGGGGCGCGGGGCGGATGCCGCGGTGCCGGGCGAACGGGACCCGATCGTGATGCTCAAGGCCGAGCACATCGACGTGGTCGCCGTGGGCGAGATCGCGACCGACCCGTGGGACGACGACGCCCTGCATCCGCGCCGCCGCGTCTCGCAGTGGGCCGATCCCGAACACCTCCGCTACGTGAAGATGGTGACCGAGGACGGCGTGCTCACCGGCTTCGTGAGCGTCGGGATGCCGCGCACCGCCGCCGAGCTGACGCTCCTGTTCGAGCGGCGCGGCGAACTGCCCGCCGACCGCTCCCTGCTGCTGCGGTTCGACGGTCCCGACTACGATCCCGCGGCCGACGCCGACGCGTTCGCGCCGTCGAGCACCGTGTGCTGGTGCAACGGCGTCACCGTGGGGCGCATCGAGGAGTCGGCAGCCTGCGGCAACACGACCGTCGAGTGCGTGGGCCGGGACACGCGTGCCGGCACGGGATGCGGCGGCTGCAAGGGCCGCATCGCCGACGTGCTCGCACGGGCCGCGGAGGCGGGCGGCACGCCGAGCCTCACCGCCTGAGGTCGCCGACGGGGAGCCCGCTCGTCGCGCGCTCCCGAAGGGTCGGCGTCGCCGCCGCCATTCGTACGCCTCAGGCGCGCTCGCGGCGCGCGGCGTCGACCTGCTCGTACCGCTCGAGCACCAGTTCGACGAGCTCGCGCGGCGCCGGGCGGTCCGGCAGCAGCAGCGGATCGGCGATGACGTCGCCGCCGGCCGCGGTCGCGGCGTCGTAGAACGTGCCGGGCGCCAGCAGGTACGGCCCGACGACGATGCGCGAGCCGGGATGCACCTCGCGGATCATCTCGATGGCGTCGGGCAGGCGCGGGATCGCGGCGGCGATGAACCCCACGGTCACGGGCCGGCCGAGGCGCTGGCCGAGGCGGCGGGCGGTCTCGAAGCACTCGCGCACCGCGCGGGGGTCGTTCGAGCCCGCGGCGGCGAGGAGCACGGCGTCGCCCTCGGCGAGGCCGAGGGCCGCGAGGCGATCGGCGAGCACCGAGACGATGCGCTCATCAGGTCCGAGCTCTGGGGCGAGCTGCGCGCCCCCGCCGATGCGGTCGAGGCCGAGCGACAGGCCGGTGCGCACGTGGAAGCCCGCCGAGAGCACCAGCGGCACGATGACCGCGTCGGGTTCGGCGTCGGCTGCGAGGGCGGCCGCGACATCCGCGTTGCTGGCATCGACGAAGCTGATGGATACGCCGACGTCGGGCCGCTCCGAGGCGACGGCGTCGACGAGTCGGATCACGGCCTCGCGATTCGCGGCCGACGGCGCCCCGTGGGTGACGGCGACGAGACGGAGCGGGTGGGGGCCCAGCCGGTCATCGGGGAGGCCTGCACCACTCGACCCGACCATCTCCGAACCCCGCGCTCTCCGGCGGAGTCCGCTGTCGGCCGCCGGTTTCGACGCTATGCACGGCGTGTTTCGCGGACGGCTCCCGAGTGTTTCCGGGAGGTGAAGACTGCCTCACGCCGTGCCGCGACATCCGTGGGCGCCCGTGGGCACGTGTCGGGCGGGCGTGACGTCGTGCGACGATGCAGCCGCGCGCTACTCGGCGAGCAGCTCGGGCCGCACGCGACGGGTGCGCTCGACCTGCTGGTCGTGCCGCCACGCGGCGATCGCGCCATGGTTGCCCGACAGCAGCACCGGCGGCACGTCGAGGCCGCGCCAGGTGGCGGGCTTGGTGTAGCTGGGATACTCGAGCAGCCCGTCCTCGTGGGACTCCTCGACGAGGCTCTCGGGGTTGCCGACGACTCCGGGCACCAGGCGCCCGGCGGCCTCGATCATCGCCATCACGGCGACCTCGCCGCCGTTGAGCACGTAGTCGCCGAGGCTGATGAGCCGCACGCGCATGCGCGTCGCGAAGTGGTCGACGACGCGCTGGTCGATGCCCTCGTACCGCCCGCAGGCGAAGACGAGGTGCGGCTCCTGCGCGAGCTCGCGGGCCGTGGCCTGGGTGAACGGCTCGCCCGCGGGCGACGGCACGACGAGCAGGGCGTCGGATGCCGCATCGCCGACGATCGCGTCGATCGCCTCGCCCCACGGCTCGGGCTTCATGACCATGCCCGCACCGCCGCCGTACGGGGTGTCGTCGACGGTGCGGTGCCGGTCGTGGGTGTGCTCGCGCAGGTCGTGGGTGCGGACCTCGATCAGCCCCGTCTGGCGCGCCTTGCCGAGCAGCGACAGGTCGAGCACCGAGAAGAAGTCGGGGAAGATCGTGACGATGTCGATCCGCATGGCCCGACCCTACTCGGCGGGGTGGTCGTCGCCGCCGGATGCCTCGGGCTCGCCGTCGGCGGATGCCTCGGGCTCCGCCTCGGCGGGCGCGTCACCCTCGGCCGTTTCCGGCTCCTCGACGAGCTCCTCGAAGAGGCCGGGCGGCGGCGTCACCGTCAGCGTGCCGGCCTCGATGTCGACCTCGGGCACGATCGCCGCGACGAACGGGACCATGATCTCCCGCCCGCCGGACTTCACGATCAGGAGGTCCTGCGCCGGCAGGTGGTCGACGTGGGTGACCTGGCCGATGCGCTCGCCGTCGCGGATGACCGCGAGCCCGACGAGCTGGTGGTCGTACCACGCGTCGTCCTCGGGCGACTCCTGGTCGACGTGCTCGACCCAGAGGATGGCCTTCGCGAGGCCCTCGGCCGCGGTGCGGTCGTCGACCCCCTCGAAGAACCCGACCGGGTGGCCGTTGTACCAGCGCACCTCACGGAGCGTGAGGTGCTTGCCGTGCCAGGGCGAGGACTCGGGGACCTGCAGCGAGAACTCGGCGCCCGGCACGAAGCGGCGCTCGGGGTCGTCGGTGTAGAGCTCGAGCTTGATGGCGCCCTTCAGGCCGTGCGCCTTGGTGAGGCGGCCGACCCTGAGCTGCGTTCGGGGTGCGTCGGCCACGTCAGTCGTCGGTGTCGACGACGTCGACGCGAACGCGGCGGCCGTCGGCGAGTGCGGTCACGAGGGTGCGGAGCGCCTTCGCGGTGCGGCCGGCACGGCCGATCACGCGACCGAGGTCCTCGGGGTTCACATGAACCTCGAGGACCTCGCCGCGTGCGCTCGACGCGGAGACGACCTTCACGTCGTCAGGGTGATCGACGATCCCCTTGACGAGGTGTTCGAGCGCGGACTGGAGCAAGGCCTAGGCCTCGTCCGTCGCGGTCTCGTCGGCGGCGGGCGCCTCGGCCTCGGCAGCCTTGGCGGGCTTCTCCGACTTCGGCTTCAGCACCGGCTTCTTCTTGTCGTCGGCGACGAACCCGGCCTTGGGCTCGGCGACCTTGACGGTGGACTTCGCGTCGGCGTCGCCCTTGAACTTGCCCCAGTCGCCCGTGAGCTTGAGGATCGCGGCGACCTGCTCGGTCGGCTGAGCGCCGACGGAGAGCCAGTACTGGGCGCGGTCGGAGTCGACCTCGATGAACGAGGGGTTCTCGGTGGGGTGGTACTTGCCGATCTCCTCGATGACGCGACCGTCGCGCTTGGTGCGCGAGTCGGCGACGACGATGCGGTAGTACGGCGCACGGATCTTGCCGAGGCGCTTGAGACGGATCTTGACAGCCACAATTCTCCTGAAAATGTTGTGAGGTGGGCGAACTGACAGCCGTGAGCGTGGGGTGCACACTCGGCGGAAGCTCAATGAGGTTCTGTGCGCCGGATAGAGGGTCGGGCGGTACGGAACTCGACTGACCATTCTTGCAGATTTCGCGTCGTAAGGATAATCGCCCGGGTCGCATGCCATGATGAGCCGACATCGGCGCATCCGACGCCGTGGAGGGGGTTCGCGCCGTGCAGATCGACTTCGCCCGTTCGGCCCGGTCCACCATCGGCCTCGAGTGGGAGGTCGCGATCGTGGATCGCGCCACCGGCGAGCTCGCCTCGATCGGCGACCGCGTGCTCGAGCTGCTCGACGAGCGGAGCGAGGGCGGGACGCATCCCACCATCACCTCGGAGCTGCTCACGAACACCGTCGAGCTCGTGAGCGGCGTGCACGAGCGCGTCGCCGACGCCGTCGCCGACCTCGAGGGCCAGCTCGCCGAGGTGCGGGCGGTGATCGACGAGCTCGGCGACTACGAGCTCATCTGCAGCGGCTCGCACCCCTTCAGCCAGTGGTACGACCAGCGCCTCACCGACAAGCCGCGGTACCACAAGCTCATCGAACGCACCCGGTGGTGGGGTCGCAACATGATGATCTGGGGCATCCACGTGCACGTCGGCATCGAGGAGCGCGACAAGGCGCTGCCCATTCTCGACGGCCTGCTCGCCTACCTCCCGCACCTGCAGGCGCTGTCGGCGTCGAGCCCGTTCTGGGCGGGGGTCGACACGGGGTACGCCTCGAATCGCGCACTCATGTTCCAGCAGCTGCCCACGGCGGGACTGCCGTACCCGCTGCCCGACTGGCCGGCCTACGAACGCTACGTCGACGACCTGGTGCGCACCGGCGTGATCGAGGACCACAGCGAGGTGCGCTGGGACATCCGCCCGTCGCCGAAGTGGGGCACCGTCGAGGTGCGCGTCTGCGACGGCGTCTCGACCGCGGCCGAGATCGCCGCCATCGCGGCACTCGTGCAGTGCCTCGTCGAGTGGATGAGCGAACGCCTCGACGACGGCGAGACGCTGACGGTGCTGCAGCCCTGGTACGTGCGCGAGAACAAGTGGCGCGCCGCGCGCTACGGCATGGACGCCGAGATCATCACGGATGTCGCGGGCACCGAGCGGCTCGTCGGCGACGACCTGCGCGACCTCCTCACGACGCTCGTGCCCGTCGCCGAGCGGCTCGGATGCCAGGCCGAGCTGCAGCTCGTGCGCGGCACCCTCGACGGCGGGGCGAGCTACCAGCGACAGCTGCGGGTCGCCGAGGCCGCCGGGGGCGACCTCACCGCCGTCGTCGCGCACCTCGCCCGCGAGCTCCGCGACGGGGTCTCCTCCCCGACGACGGATGCCGCGGCGCCCGCCTCCTAGGCCGGGATCGCCCGCGTGCGCATGAGCTCGGCGTACCACTTCGCGCTGTCCTTCGGCAGGCGCTCGAGCGTGTCGTAGTCGACCCGCACGATGCCGAAGCGCTTGGAGTAGCCGTAGCCCCACTCGAAGTTGTCCATGAGCGACCACACCTGGTAACCGCGCAGGTCGACCCCGCGAGCCATGGCCCGGTGCGCGGCGGTGAAGTGGCGGCGCAGGTAGTCGACGCGCTCGGCGTCGTGCACGGCGGGGCCGTCGGGCTCCTCCGTCACGACGTCGTCGAACGCGGCGCCGTTCTCGGTGACCATGAGCGGCAGACCGGGGTAGGCCTCGTGCAGCGCGACGAGGAGGTCTTCCAGCCCCGACGGGTCGATGTTCCAGCCCATGGCCGTGTACGGGCCCGGCTGCACGAGGAACTCGACGTGCTGGGAGCCCGGCCAGGGCGTGCCGCCCATGTCCTTGTGGCCGTCGGCGTTGGCACGCGGCGACACGCCGTCCCACATCGCCACGGTCACGGTGGAGTAGTAGTTGACGCCGAGCAGCGAGATCGGCTGCTGGATGAGCTCGGTGTCGCCCGGCTTCACGAACGACCAGTCGGTCACCTCGGCCGTGTCGGCGATGACGTCCGCGGGGTATTCGCCGTCGAGCAGCGGGCCGAGGAAGACCCGGTTGGCGAGGCCGTCGATGCGACGGGCCGCCTCGTCGCCCGTCGGGCCCGACGGGCGGATGACGTGCAGGTTCAGCGTGATCGAGTAGCCGGGGTCGTTCGTGACGACCTCCCGCAGGGCGGCGATCGCGAGTCCGTGCGCGAGGTTCAGGTGGTGCACGGCGGCGAGCGCCTTCGCGCCGTCCATGAGGCCGGGGGCGTGCGCGCCCGAGCCGTAGCCGAGGTAGGCGCTGCACCAGGGCTCGTTGAGCGTCGTCCACACGGCGATGCGATCCCCGAGCCGCTCCCCCACGATGCGGGCGTAGTCGGCGAACGCCTCTGCGGTGGCCCGGTTCGCCCAGCCGCCCTCGTCCTCGAGCGCCTGCGGCAGGTCCCAGTGGTACAGCGTCGCGATGGGCCGGATGCCGCGGGCGATGAGCCCGTCGACGAGCCGCTCGTAGAACGCGAGGCCCGCCTCGTTGGCCGGCCCTCGACCGGTGGGCTGGATCCGCGGCCACGCGATCGAGAACCGGTACGCCTCGAGCCCCAGGTCGGCCATGAGGTCGAGGTCGGCGTCGAGTCGGTGGTAGTGGTCGTCGGCCACGTCGCCGGTGTCGCCGTTCCACACCTTGCCGGGCGTGTGGCTGAACGTGTCCCAGATGGAGGGGCCGCGTCCGTCCTCGTTCACCGCGCCCTCGATCTGGTACGACGCCGTGGCGGATCCGAAGAGGAAGTCGTCGGGGAAGGTGAGTCCCGCGTCGCGGTAGTCGGCTGAGCCGGTGGTCATGAGCGTGCTCCAGTCGTCTCGTCGCGGCATCCGCTACCGCCTCGGCTTCACTGTATCGCGTCGCCCGGAACCGCTCCTTACAGGGCTGTCAGCGAACGACGCAGACCTAATGTGGAGGCATGGCCGACCCTCGCCTCGAACTCGAACCCGACGCCGGCGGCGCACGCCTCGTCGCCGAACTGCTCACCGGGCGCGGCGTGAACGGCGGCGTGTCGCTCGTCGTCGACGGCACCACCCAGTCCCACGTCAACCTCGACGACCCGCTCGACCTGCAGCTCGAGTACACGCGGCTCATCGCCGCACTGGTCGACGGATGCCGCGAGCCCGGCCGCCCGCTGCGGGTGCTGCACCTCGGCGCCGGCGCCCTCACCGTGGCCCGCTACCTCACGGCGACGCGGCCCGGGTCGGCGCAGCACGTGGTGGAACTCCATCGGGAGCTCCTCGAGTTCGTGCTCGCCGCGCTCCCGCTTCGCGACGACGTGGAGCTCACCGCCGAGTTCGGGGATGCCCGCGCGGCCGTGGAGCGCGCCGCGAAGGTGGGAGCGGGATACGACCTCGTGCTCGTCGACGTGTTCTCGGGCAGCCGGGCGCCCCGTCACCTGTCCACCGCGGAGTTCTTCGCCGCACTCGAGCGCCTGACCGCGGCGGACGGCCTCGTCGTCGTCAACACCCTGGCGGCGCCGGGCCTCCACACGGCCCGCGAGGTCGCCGCGACGCTGGAATCCGTGTTCGACGACGTGTTCGCGCTCACGGCCGCCGAGGTGGTCGAGGGGGCGAGCCTCGGCAACGTCGTGCTCGCGGCATCCGCGGCGCCGCTGCCCGGCGAGCAGGTCCTCCGGCTCGCCGACGCGAGGCCACGACGCGTCGTCATGCTCCGCGACGCGTCGCTCGCGGAGTTCATCGACGCCGCGCCGGTTCGTCGCGACGCCGATCCGCTCGACTGAGCGGTCGGCTCAGCGCCCGAGGAACTTCTGCAGGGCCGCGAGCTCCTCTTCGCTGGGGGCGGCCTTGGCGCCCGCCCCGCCGCCGAGGCCGAAGCCCGAGCCGGCGGGCGTCGAGCCCTGGCCGGCCGGGGTGACCCCCGACGCGATCGCCGCGTTCTCGGCCGCCCGCTTGGCAGGGTTGCCCGACCGCGAGCCCGACGACTTCTTCTTGCCCTTGGCCGCCTGGCGCTTGCCGCCGCCGTAGCCGCCACCGCCGGGGATCGGGCCCATGCCCGGAATCTGCGGCATGCCGCCGCGGGCCACCGTCTTCATCATCTTGGCGGCCTGCTCGAAGCGCTGCACGAGCTGGTTCACGTCGGTGACGGTCATGCCGGAGCCGCGTGCGATGCGCAGTCGCCGGGAGCCGTTGAGGAGCTTCGGGTTGCGGCGCTCGGCGAGCGTCATCGACTGGATGATCGCCTCGGTGCGCACGATCTCGCGCTCGTCGAAGTTCTCGAGCTGCTGCTTCATGCCGCCAGCGCCGGGCAGCATGCCGAGCATCTTCTTGATCGAGCCCGCGCCGCGGAGCTGCTGCATCTGCGCGAGGAAGTCCTCGAGCGTGAACTGCTCGGTCGCGAGCTTCTCGGCGACCTTCATCGCCTCTTCCTCGTCGAAGGCCTGCTGGGCCTGCTCGATGAGGGTCAGGATGTCGCCGAGGTCGAGGATGCGGCTCGCCATGCGGTCGGGGTGGAACGGCTCGAAGTCGTCGAGGCCCTCGCCGGTGGACGCGAAGATGATCGGCCGGCCGGTGACCGACGCGACCGAGAGCGCGGCGCCACCGCGGGCGTCGCCGTCGAGCTTGGAGAGGACGACACCGGTGAAGTCGACGCCCTCCTGGAACGCCTTGGCCGTGACGACGGCGTCCTGACCGATCATCGCGTCGATGACGAAGAGCACCTCGTCGGGGTTGGTCGCCTTGCGGATGTTCGCGGCCTGCTTCATCATCTCGGCGTCGACGCCGAGGCGGCCCGCGGTGTCGATGATGACCACGTCGTGCTGGGCGCGCTCGGCCTGCTTGACGGCGTCCTTCGCGACGCGCACCGGGTCGCCGACGCCGTTGCCCGGCTCGGGGGCGAACACGGGGACTCCGGCCTGCGCGCCGACGACCTGCAGCTGGTTCACGGCGTTCGGGCGCTGGAGGTCGGCCGCGACGAGCATGGGCGTGTGCCCGTCCTTCACGAGCCACTTCGCGAGCTTTCCTGCCAACGTGGTCTTGCCGGCGCCCTGCAGGCCCGCGAGCATGATCACGGTCGGCGGGTTCTTCGCGAACTGCAGCCGGCGCTGCTCCCCGCCGAGGATCGCCACGAGCTCCTCGTTGACGATCTGCACGACCTGCTGGGCGGGGTTCAGCGCCTTGTTGACCTCGTCGCCGAGGGCGCGCTCGCGCACGTGCGCCGTGAACTGCTTGACCACGTCGAGCGAGACGTCGGCGTCGAGCAGCGCGCGACGGATCTCGCGCACGGTGCCGTCGACGTCGGCCGCCGACAGCTTGCCCTTGGTGCGGAGGTTCTTGAAGGTCTCGGCGAGGCGGTCAGACAGGTTTCCGAAGGTAGCCATGGTGCACCAAGTCTAAGCGAGCGCGACGGTGCGGCCGTTCGGCGCCCGGGTGTTGCCCGGCGGGTGGCCGGATGCCCCGGCTACCCCTCGAAGCGCACGTCGACGACGGCTCGGCCGATGTCGATCGCCGCGATGAGCCGTTCGTCGGTGTCGTCGGGCGCGAGCGCGTACTCGAACTCGGCGAAGGGCTCCCCGTCGCCGTCGGCCTCGGGCCGGAGGTCGACGCGGAGGAGCGACAGCGACCGCAGGGCGTCGACCTGCCGGTCGCCCGAATCGCGACCGATGGCCCCGTCGATCTCGTCGGCCTGCTCGAGGTCGGCGTCGAGGAGCACGTCCAGGAATCGCATGACCGGACTGCTTCCCGAGTCCAGCTGGCCCACGAACGCGGAGCGCACGTCCTCGTCGACGAGCTCGAGCTCACCGACGAGCACGGCCGCGGCATCCAGCGACGCGGACGTCACCATGCCGTCCTCCGCCTCGAGGACGACTTCGACGCGCTGGTCGCCGAACTCGATCATCTCGGACCAGTACTCGCCGATGACCCCGAAGTAGTCGTGTTCGATCGCCATGTGCTCCTCCTAGCCCACGAGCTTCTGCGCGAAGACGTGCGGCGTGAACCCGGTGAGGTCGCCGATGCCCTCGCCCTGGCCGATCAGCTTGATCGGCAGGCCGGTCTTCTCCTGCACCGCGAGCACGAAGCCGCCCTTCGCGCTGCCATCGAGCTTGGTGAGCACGAGGCCGGTGACGCCGCCGTGCTCGATGAACGCCTCGGCCTGCGCCAGGCCGTTCTGCCCGGTCGTCGCGTCGAGCACGAGCAGCACCTCGCTGATGGGCGCCTGCTTCTCGACGACGCGGCGGATCTTGCCGAGCTCGTCCATGAGCCCGCCCTTGGTGTGCAGGCGACCCGCGGTGTCGATGATGACGATCTCGATGCCGTCGCGCTTGGCCTTCTCGACCGTCTGGAAGGCGACGGATGCCGGGTCCTGGCCCTCGCGCTCAGGTCGCACGATGCCCACGCCGGCGCGCTCCGCCCAGGTGGCGAGCTGGTCGACCGCGGCGGCACGGAACGTGTCGGCCGCGCCCACGACGACGCTCCGGTCGTAGCTGCGCAGGAACCGCGCGAACTTGCCGATCGTGGTGGTCTTGCCGACGCCGTTCACGCCGACGACCAGCACGACGGCGGGACGCTCCGTGAGCTTCAGCGTCGGGTCGTACTTCGAGAGCCGCTCCTCGATGAGCTCGCGCAGCATCCGCTGGACGTCGCGCGGATCGGTCGTGCGGTACCGCTCGACCTGGGCCTTGATCGCGGCCACGATCTCCTCGGTGACGGCGGGGCCGAAGTCGGCGCGGATGAGCGCGGACTCGAGGTCGTCCCAGGTGTCCTCGTCGATCGTCTTCGCTCCGAAGACCCCGCGGAGGGCCGCACCGAGCGACCAGGATGCGCGTTCTGCCATGCCTCCAGCCTAGAGCGCCGGTACACCGCGCCCGGTGCCCCTGCAAGGGGTTGCCGCTCCCCCGGGGCCACGGAACCCTCGGGGACGACGGAAGGAGTGCGAATGACGATCGTGGGATTCCACGCCTCGCACGAACAACTGCCGCCCAGCCGACTGCTCCACGCGGTGCGGCGCGCCGAACAGGCCGGCTTCGACGCCGCCATGTGCAGCGACCACCTCGAACCGTGGAGCGTGCGCCAGGGGCACTCGGGGTACGCATGGAGCTGGCTCGGCGCCGCGCTCGAGGCCACCTCGTTCTCGGTCGGCGTCGTGACGGCGCCCGGGCAGCGCTACCACCCGGCGATCGCGGCGCAGAAGCTCGCCACCCTCGCGGAGATGTACCCGAACCGGTTCTGGGCGGCGCTCGGGAGCGGTGAGGCGATCAACGAGCACGTCACCGGCGATCCGTGGCCGGCGAAGGAGGAGCGCGACGCGCGGCTCGCCGAATCGGTCGACGTCATCCGCCGCCTGCTCGCGGGCGACGAGGTGACCGCCGACGGCCGCATCCGGGTCGACCGCGCGAGGATCTGGAGCCGCCCCGACGAGCCGCCGCCGCTGTTCGCCGCCGCCATCAGCACCGAGACCGCGCGCGACGTCGCGGCGTGGGCCGACGGCGTCATCACCGTCGACCAGGGGCCCGACGGGTTGCGCGAGTTCATCGACGCGTACCGCGAGGCCGGCGGCCGAGGCCCGGTCGCCGTGCAGGTGCACCTGAGCTGGGCGCCGTCCGACGACGAGGCGCTCGCCATCGCGCACGACCAGTGGCGGCAGAGCCTCGTGCCGGCGCACCTCTCGTGGGAGCTCGACCGCCCCGAGGACTTCGACGCCCGCACGGCCGACGCCACGCTCGACGACGTGGCTGCCACGCTGCTCGCCTCGTCCGACACCGCACGGCACCTCGACCACCTCGCGGGCATCGCGGAGCTCGACGTCGACCGCATCTACCTCCACCACGTCGGCGCCGAGCAGGACGCGTTCATCGATGCCTTCGGCGAGCACGTCCTCCCCGCACTGAGGGGGGTGGGCCGATGAAGATCACCGACCGCAGCGACCTCTGGTGGAAGACGGCGGTCGTCTACTGCCTCGACGTCGAGACGTACATGGACTGGAACGACGACGGCTCGGGCGACTTCGAGGGCCTCGGGCACCGGCTCGACCACCTCGCCGAGCTCGGGGTGACCTGCCTCTGGCTCATGCCGTTCCAGCCGACGCCCGACCGCGACGACGGCTACGACATCACCGACTTCACGGGCGTCGACCCCCGGCTCGGCTCGCTCGGCGACGTCGCGGAGTTCCTGCGCACCGCCCGCGACCGCGGCATGCGCGTGATCATCGACTTCGTGATGAACCACACCTCCGACCGGCACCCCTGGTTCCGGTCGGCCAGGCGCAGCCGCACCTCGCCGTTCCGCGACTACTACGTCTGGCGGGACGAGCCACCCGCGCATCCGGCGAAGAGCGTGTTCCCCGGCGAGGAGGACGGCGTCTGGGAGTACGACGAGCGCACGGAGCAGTACTACCTGCACAGCTTCTACCGGCACCAACCCGACCTCAACATCGCCAACCCGGCCGTGCGCCACGAGATCGCGAAGACGATCGGCTTCTGGCTGGAGATGGGCGTCTCGGGCTTCCGGGTCGACGCCGTGCCGTTCCTCATCGAGCCGCCCGACGGCGTCGACATCGGCGATCCGCACGAGTTCCTCCGCGACATCCGGAGGTTCCTGCAGCGCCGTTCGAGCGAGGCGGTGCTGCTGGGCGAGGTGAACCTGCCGTTCGACCAGCAGGTCGAGTTCTTCGGCCGGCCCGGCCATCCGGCCGAGCTCACGATGCAGTTCGACTTCCTCGGCATGCAGGCCCTGTACCTGTCGCTCGCGCGGGAGGACGCACGACCCCTCGCCGCCTCGCTCGCCAAGCGGCCCCAGCTGGAGCCCGAGGCGCAGTGGGCGAACTTCGTGCGCAACCACGACGAGCTCACCCTCGACAAGCTCAGCGACGCCGAGCGCGAGGAGGTGTTCGACGCGTTCGCGCCCGAGGAGTGGATGCGGGTCTACGGGCGGGGCATCGCGCGCCGCCTCCCGCCGATGCTCGACGGCGATCCCCGCCGCATCCGTATGGTCTACAGCCTGCTCTTCTCGCTGCCGGGCACACCCGTGCTCTTCTACGGCGAGGAGATCGGCATGGGCGAGAACCGCGTGGAGGGCGGCCGCATGACGGTGCGCACCCCGATGCAGTGGACCGACGAGGCGAACGGCGGCTTCTCGCGGGCGAGGCCCGGCCGCCTCGTCGCAGCGCCGCCCACCGACGGCTACGCGCCCGAGCACGTGAACGTCGAGGCGCAGATGCACGACCCCGAGTCGCTGCTCGCGACGATCCGGAAGTTCGCGGTGCGGTACCGCAGCTCCCCCGAGATCGGCTGGGGCCGGCTCGACCTGCTCGACACGGGCAACGACGCCGTGCTCGCCCACCAGCTCACCGCCGACGTCGGCCGGTTCGTCGCGGTGCACAACTTCGCGCCACGGCCGGCCACCGTCACCCTCGAGCTCGGGGAGGTGCCCGCCGGGGCCCGGTTCTCCGACCTGTTCGCCGTCGACGCGTTCGACCTCGACGAGCGCGGGCGCATCGACGTGCACCTCGACGCCTACGGGTACCGCTGGTTCCGCGTCGTCGATCCGGGCGATCGCCGGCTCACCTGAGTCGCAGAGCGGATGCCGCAGGCGCGTGCCTGCGGCATCCGCTCGCTCGGCTCAGCTGGCCTTGGCCTCGCGCTCCTCGCGAACCCGCTGGCCGACGACGGCGGAGACGCCGTCCTGGCGCATCGAGACGCCGTAGAGCGCGTCGGCGATCTCCATCGTGCGCTTCTGGTGCGTGATGACGATGAGCTGGCTGGACTCGCGCAGGTCCTCCATGGTGGTGAGGAGGCGGCCGAGGTTGGCGTCGTCGAGCGCCGCCTCCACCTCGTCCATGATGTAGAACGGGCTCGGACGCGCCTTGAAGATGGCGATGAGCAGCGCGACCGCGGCCAGCGATCGCTCGCCGCCCGAGAGCAGCGAGAGGCGCTCGATCTTCTTGCCGGCCGGCTTCACCGAGACCTCGATGCCGGTCGTGAGCATGTTGTCGGGGTCGGTCAGCGTGATGCTGCCCGTGCCGCCCGGGAAGAGCACCGGGAAGACCTCGGCGAACGCCGCCTGGGTGTCGTCGAAGGCGCCGCGGAAGATCGCCTCCATCTTCCCGTCGATCTCCTCGATGATGGTGAGCAGGTCCTTGCGGGTGTTGGCGAGGTCGGTGAGCTGCTCCGAGAGGAACTGGTGCCGCTGCTCGAGCGCGGCGAACTCCTCGAGCGCGAGCGGGTTGACCCGGCCGAGCTGGGCCAGCTTGCGCTCGGCGGCCGCCAGGCGGCGCTGCTGCTGCTCGCGCACGAACGGGCGGGGCGCCGACTCCTCGTCCTCGCCGGGGATCTCGACGTCGGGGCCGTACTCGTCGACCAGGACGTCCTCGCCGAGGCCCAGCTCCGACTCCGCGCGTTCCACGAGGCCGGCGACGTGCAGCTTCTTCTCGTAGATGCGCAGCTCGAGGCCGTGCACGTCCTCGGTGACGGCGTGCAGCCGCTCGCGCACGGCGGCCTCCTGGCGCCGCACCTGCTGGAGCTCCTCGTTGCGGCTCGCGCGCTGCGCCTCCGCGCGTCCGAGGGCGACGCGGGCCTCGGCCACCGACGCGTCGACCGAGGCGAGTGCGGCCGGCAGCGAGTCCGCGACGCGGGTGGCCGCGGCGAGCTGGGCGCGGCGCACGACCGCCCGACGCGCGGCATCCGCCGCGGCCTGCTGCTCGGCCTCGAACTGCCGCTCCATCGCGCGCACCCGGGCCTCCTCGGCGCGCACGCGCTCGCGGGCGGTCTCGAGCCGCAAACGGCCCTCCACCTCGAGTTCACGCGCCCGTTCGAGCGCGGCCACGGCGCCGTCGCGGGCCGTCGCGTCGAGCACGGGCCGGGGCACGGCACGCGCCTCGTCGAGCGCGGCCTTCGCCTCGTCGGCGGCGCGCTCGGCGTCGGCCACCCGCTCCTGCGCGTTCGCCGCGGCCTGCTCGAGGCGGGCGGTCTCGGCTTCGACGGCCTCCGCCTGCACGCGTGCGCGGTTCAGCCGCTCGGTGCGCTGCGCCAGCTGCGCGTCGAACTCGCGGAGCGCGGCGAGGGCGCGCTTGGACTGGTCCTTCGACTGCTCGAGGATGCCGCGCTGCTCGGTGAGCTCGAACCGGGAGCGCTCGAGCTCGGCCCGCACCTCCTCGAGCCGGGCCCCCGCGCGGTCGCGTTCGGCGATGAGCTCGATGCGGCTCTGCTCGCGTCCGGTACCGCCGCGGATCACGTAGCGCCCGACGACCGTGCCGTCCTTCGTGATGACCGTCACCGGTCCGTCGAGCCGGGCGAGCGCCGGCTCGGCGGCGCGGGCCGCGGCGAGGTCGTCGGCGATGAGCACCTCGGCGAGCAGGGCCACCACGCCGGCAGGGGCGGTCACGACGTCGGATGCCGCGGTCAGGCCGTCGACCGCGTGACTGCCGCGGGCCGCCACGCCGGGATCGGCCATGGCGAGGGCGACGCGTCCGAGCTCGCCGCGCTCGGCGTGCTTCAGGGCCCGGAAGGCGGCCGCCCGGTCGTCGACGAGCACGGCGTCGGCGAGCGACCCGAGTGCGGCCGCCACGGCCGGCTCGTACCCGGGCTCGACGTGCAACGACTCCGCGAGGAGCCCCCGCACGCCGTCGACGTGGGCGCCGACGAGGGCGGCCGAGCCGTCCTTCTGGTCGAGGGCGAGCGAGAGGGCGGCGGTACGAGCCGCCAGGGCGCCCTGCTCACGCTCGCGCCCGTGGAGCTCCTCCCGGATCCGCTCGATCTCGCCCTCCGCCTCGAACACGGCCGCCTGCGCGAGCTCATACGCCTCGTCGAGGTCGGTCTCGGCGCCTTCGCCGGCCTCCGCCTCGGCCTCGACCCGAGCGAGTTCGGCAGCGGCTGCCTGCCGACGCGCGGCGGCGGCCTCGAGCGCGTTCGCGTGCCGGAGCACCTCTCCGCGCACGGCGGCGAGCCTGGACGCGGCGGTGTCGGCCTGCCCGGCGAGCTTGGACAGCTCGAGGTCGTAGGCGGCGACGCGGGCGCTGTCCCGGGCGATGCCCTCGTCGACGCGGTCGAGCTCGACCCGGGCGGCCCGGGTGCCGGCGACCGCATCCTCGAGGGCCGCGGCCGCCTCGCCCACGGCCGCACCGAAGCCGTCGAGTCCGGTGGTCGCCTCGTCGATCATGGCGCGGGTGACGCTCGGCGCGGCATCCGTCGGCTCGACCTGGGCGGTCAGCAGGGCGATGCGCTGCCGCGCGAGGGCGTCGAGCGCCCGCAGGCGCTCCTGCGCGGACTCGAGCGCATGGGAGGTGGAACGCGCCGCGTCGACGTCGTCGCCGAGGTAGGTCGCCTCGAGTCGCTCGACCCGTGCCTGGTGCTGCTCGAGCTCCTGCTGCAGCACCTGCCGCTCGCTGTGCCGCTCGGACTCGCTGCGCCCGTGCTCGTCGAGCGCGCGGCGGAGGCCCACGACCTCGTCGGCGAGGAGCCGCGCCCGCGCGTCGCGCACCACGGCGGCGATCGTGGCGGCCTCGCGGGCCACCTCGGCCTGGCGGCCGAGGGGCTTCAGCTGGCGCCGGATCTCGCCGGCGAGGTCGGAGAGCCGGGTGAGGTTCGCCTGCATCGCGTCGAGCTTGCGGAGCGTCTTCTCCTTGCGGCGGCGGTGCTTGAGGATGCCCGCGGCCTCCTCGATGAAGCCGCGCCGGTCCTCGGCGCTCGCGTGCAGCACCGCGTCGAGCTGGCCCTGGCCGACGATGACGTGCATCTCACGGCCGAGCCCCGAGTCGCTGAGCAGTTCCTGCACGTCGAGCAGCCGGCAGGTCTCGCCGTTGATGGCGTACTCGCTCGCCCCGTTGCGGAACAGCGTGCGGGAGATCGTGACCTCGCTGTACTCGATCGGCAGGGCGCCGTCGGCGTTGTCGATCGTGAGGCTGACCTCGGCGCGGCCGAGCGGGCCGCGCGTGGCCGTGCCGGCGAAGATGACGTCCTCCATCTTGCCGCCGCGCAACGTCTTCGCGCCCTGCTCGCCCATCACCCAGGCGAGCGCGTCGACGACGTTCGACTTGCCCGAGCCGTTGGGACCGACGATGCAGGTGACGCCCGGCTCGAACGCGAACGTGGTCGGCTGCGCGAAGGACTTGAATCCCTTCAGCGTCAGGCTCTTCAGGTACATGGTCCCCCGGGTGCGGCTGGGTCGTGCGGATGCCTCGCACGAGCGTACCCGAGCGGGCGCCCGGTTCCCGCGCACCCTCGCCGCGAAGCTGAGGATCGATCGTTGCCGGCGCGCCGCGCCCGCCGATAGTCTGGGCGGCTGTCCGACCGACGGCGAGGAGGACGATCGCGTGGCCATCGACATCCGACCCGTGCCCGTGCCCGCACGCCTCGGCACGACCGAGGCGCGGCCGCTGGAGGCGTACGTCGAGCTCACCCGCGCCATCGCGCGCGAGACGTGGGGCCACGACCACTTCGAGTTCACCGCCGCCGAGCTCCTCGTGCGACATCGCGACCAGCGCTTCCGCCGCCGCGTGGAGGTCGGCGCCTACGAGGGTGACGACCTGGTCGGCGCGGCCGCCATGGTGTGGGAGACCGACCCGCAGGCGAGGATGGCCGAGATGTCGCTCGGCGTGCGGCCCGACCGTCGCGGCCGCGGCGTCGGGAGCGCCCTGCTCGCCGCGATGGAGGTCCAGGCCGCAGAGGTCGGGCGTCCGGCGCTCGTCGGCTGGTCGGAGCACGGGGGCGCGAGTCTCCGCACGACGGGCGAGGTGCTGCGCGCCCCCGACGGCGACGCCGAACTGCCGGCCTCCGACCCTGCGGCGCGATTCGCCGTGGCGCACGGCTATGCGTTGCAGCAGGTCGAGCGGGTGAGCGGGCTCCGCGTCGACGGGCGCCGCGACGGGTTCGCCTCGGCGCTCGAGGAACGCGAGCCCGCGGCATCCGCTGCCGGTTACCGACTGCGCACCTGGGAGGATCGCGCGCCCGACGGGCTCGTCGACGCGCACGCATGGTGCTCGACGTGCCCGCCGGCGGGCTGCAGTACGACGACGAGGTGTGGACCGCCGACCGCGTACGCGCCTACGAGGACGAACGCCGCGACAGCGCCACGGGCATGCTCGTCGCCGCGGCGGTCACCGACGGAGGCGAGGTCGCCGGCTACACGGAGCTCGAACTGCCCGACGGCCGGCCCATCGCCTACCAGTCCGACACGCTCGTCGTCGGCGCGCACCGCGGCCATGCCCTCGGGATGCTCCTCAAGCTCGCGAATCTCGTGCGGCTGGGCGAGGTCGCGCCCGAACGACACGAGGTCTCCACGTGGAACGCCGACGAGAACGACCACATGCTCGCCATCAACCTGGCGCTCGGATTCGAGCTCAGGGGGCTGGACGCGAGCTGGCAGCGACCGGCGTCCGCCGCGGGATCCGGAGCCGCTGGCATCGCGGGCACCGATGCGACGACCGGTTCATGAACGCCTCGCGCACGATGGGGGTGCCGCAGCGCGGGCACGGCAGGCCGGCACGACCGTAGGCGTTCAGCGAGTGGGCGAAGTAGCCCGACGCGCCGTTCACGTTGACATACTGCGCGTCGAAGCTCGTGCCGCCCTCGGCGAGGGCCTTGCCGAGCACGTCGCGCACCGCCGCGAGCAGGTCGCGGGCCCGGCGCCTCGACAGGGAGGCCGCGGGCTGCTCGCCGTGCATGCGCACCGCCCAGAGCGACTCGTCGGCGTAGATGTTGCCGACGCCGCTCACGAGGTTCTGGTCGAGGAGCACCCGCTTGACGCCCGAGGCGCGCCGCGCGAGGGCGTCGAGGAAGGCGGCGTCGTCGAAGGCCGGGTCGAGTGGATCGCGCGCGATGTGCGCGACCTGCGCCGGGATGCTCCGATCCCACGGCCCGGTCACGCCGGCGGAGAAGCCGGCCACCTCGCCGTCGGCGGTCGGGACGAGCCGATCCACCGCGAGCGAGCCGAAGGTGCGCTGGTCGACGAAGTCGATGCGGAACTCCCCGTGCCCGGGATGCTCGAGATGCAGGCGTACGCGCGCGTGCCGGTCGTCGCCGGGGTGATCGGGCGTGCGCAGCAGGAGCTGCCCGCTCATGCCGAGGTGGCCGACGATCGCCCGGTCGGGGCCGATGGGCAACCAGAGGAACTTGCCGCGACGCACCGCCGCCGCGATCCGGGCACCCGTGACGAGCGATTCGAAGTCGCCGGATGCCGCGACGTGGCGGGTCAGCGCCCGCGGGTCGAGCACGTCGACGGCGGTCACGAGCGCGCCGGTGACGGCGGGTGCGAGGCCGGCGCGGACGACCTCGACCTCGGGCAGCTCGGGCACGTCAGACGGCGTTCAGCTCGGTCCAGGCCTCGAGTGCTGCGGCCATCTCGGCCTGCTTCTTGCTCGAGCCCTCGCCGGTGGCCTGCACCAGGTCGCCCACCGAGACGGTGGCGATGAAGTGCTTGTTGTGGTCTGGTCCCGACTCCGTGACCGTGTAGACGGGCGGCGGGGCGCTGCGTCGCGCCGCGATCTCCTGCAGGCTGGTCTTCGGGTCCATGGCTGCACCGAACCGCTCGGGGTCGTCGAGGAGCGGCCCGACCAGGCGCAGCACGAAGGCCGTGGCGGCGTCGCCGCCCGAGTCGAGGTAGACGGCGCCGATGATCGCCTCGACGGTGTCGGCGAGGATCGACGGCTTGTCGGCGCCGCCGGTCATCGTCTCGCCCCGGCCGAGCAGCACGTACGGTCCGACGCCGATGGTGCGGCCCACCTCCGCGAGCGCGGCACTCGAGACGAGGCTCGCCCGCCGCTTGGCGAGCTCGCCCTCATCGAGGTCGGGGTGGTCGCGGAACAGCTTGACCGTGACGGCCTGCCCCAGGATGGAGTCGCCGAGGAACTCGAGGCGCTCGTTGGTGGGGATGCCGCCGTTCTCGTACGCGAACGACCGGTGCGTGAGCGCGAGCTGGAGCAGGGCCGGGTCCACCTCGATCTGCAGCGAACGCTGCAATTCCTCGAGTGAATGCTCCGAAGGAGCCGTGGACTCCGTCCCCGTGTGCTCCGTGCGCGTCACGACCGGTCGGTAGGCGAGTCGGGGCCGACTAGACGTCGGCGACCTTGCGGCCCTTGTACTCGAGGAACAGCGGGGTGCCCGCGGAGTCCTCGACGACCTTGGCACGGTGCGGAAGGCTGTAGGTGACCTTGCCGTTCTCGACGGTCTTGACGAGCGTGGGGACCTCGGCCTTCCACTGCGAACGACGCGCGTGCGTGTTGGCTCGTGACTTCTTCCTCTTGGGAACAGCCATGACTCTCTCTCAATCTCTCTGCTGGGGGGCGTCGGATGCGGCATCCGAGCCTTGGTCTTCGGAAGCTTCGAACCCCGCGAGCGCGGCCCATCGCGGGTCGCGCTGCTCAGGGGTGACGAGTTCCGGATGATCAGCCAGTCGGACCCCGGTCTCTGGGTCGAGACCCGGGCAGTCCGGCCGGCACACCGGCTGGAACGGTAGTGCCAGCACTACCGCATCTCGGATGAGCGATTCAAGATCCACGTGGTCGTCTTGAACCTCATACTCGAAAGCTTCTCCAGAATGATACGCGAAAAGCTCCTGGAACTCGACTTCGACGGGCAGGGCGATGTCGATGAGGCATCGGCCGCACTCCCCCTCGGCCACCGCGTCGACCTCGCCGGTCACGAGGACGCCCTCGTGCACCGACTCCAGGCGCACGCCCAGGTCGAGCTCGGAGCCCGCCTTGACGGCGACGAGTCCCTCGCCCATCGGGTCGCCCACGGGGATCGCGAGTCGCTGCTCGCGCATCTCGCCCGGACGGTTCACGAGGTCGCGCACGTTCACTCGGAACGGGGAATGCTGAATGGCCACGATCGACGATTCTACGCCCCGGCCGCAGTGCGATCGCCGAGCGCCCTCCGCACGCGATCGAAGAGCGAGCGGGGTGCGAACAGGGCCCTCGCCCGTTCGCCGGCGCTCGCGTCGGACACGAGCGCAGCGCGCACGGCGCCCAGGTCGTCGGCGAGCTGCTGATCGGCAGCTGCCCGTGCGGGACCGTACCGTGCGCGCTCCACGGCGTCGCGGAGGCGCAGCAGTGCCGCCTGCAGGTCGGGATCGGCAGCGAACGCCTCCCGTCGCCCGATCCGCGCGGCGAACGCGCGGGCGGTCTCGGCGTCGCCGCCGCCCGCGCCGAGGTCGAGGGCCGTGGCCACGAGCTCGTCCCACGCGGCATCCGCGGGTCGCTCGCCTCGCCGGATGCGGCCGCGCCGGGTCATCCGCTGGCTCAGCCGGAATGCGGCCGGCGTGAGCAGGAGGACGAGTACCACGAGCGCCAACGCGCCGCCTCGGAGCCACCACTCGCCCGCCGAGGCGAGGGCGCCGCCGGCCGGACCCGCGAGTCCGCGATCGGGATCGAGGTCGGATCGGTCGCCCGCCCCGGGCGTGGAGGTCGCCGCGTTCGGCAGGTTGGGGCCGCGCTCCTCCCCTGCGCCCGGACGCGAGTAGTCGGGCACCAGGCCGCGGCCCGGCGTCGGCTCGAACGGCACCCAGCCGATGCCGTCGAAGTAGAGCTCGGGCCACGAGTGCAGGTCGTGGGAGTCGACCTCGACGCGCTGCACGCCCTCCACGCGCTCCTCGGTCGGCGAGCCCTGCGTGTACCCGATCGAGATCCGGGCGGGGATGCCGACCTCGCGGGCGAGCACCGCCATCGTCGAGGCGAAGTGCACGCAGTAGCCCTCCTTCACCTCGAGGAACTTCGCGATCACGTCGAAGCCGCCGCCGTCGAAGCCCTCCTCGACTGGAGCGTCCGTGGAGTAGTCGAAGTCGACGCCGCGTAGGTACGCCTGGATCGCGACGGCGGCATCGTACTTCGAGGCGCTTTCGGCAGTGACGGATGCCGCGGTGTCGGTGATGATCGCCGGCATCTCCTCGGGCAGCGCCAGGTAGGGCGCGAGGTTCTCCGGCACGTCGGGGTCGGCCTCCCGCAGCTGCTTCGGGGTGGGCGCCACGTCGAGGCGCGTGACCCGGTAGCGCTGCCCGTCGGTGTCGGCGTCGACGCTCCGCACCGTGAGGGAGTCGTCCTCCCAGAACCACGACCCCGCCAGGCCCTCGATGCTCGAGGTGGGATACGGCACCGGCAGCCACGTGGTGCGCACGTCGTCGATGACGATGTCGATCGGATGCTCCGACGTCTCGATCGCGCGGGAGAGCCCGCGCGGGCGCGGCAGCGCGTCGACGGTGTTGTCGCCGTCGACCGCGCGCTCGGTCGCGCTCCACACCTCGCCCTCGAACCGGTCGAGGGTGAGCAGCGTGAAGTAGGGTCGGTCGCCATCGCGCGCCAGGTAGTGGAACGCGGGGCTCGCCTCGGGGCGACGGAGGTCGCGGCCGAGGTCGATGAACGGGCTGACGCCCCGGGCGAACAGGGTGCCCTGCGATGGCGAGCCGAGGAGCAGGCTCGTGGAGATGCTCGGCGTGGACGCCGCGAGCACCGATGCGGCGAGGAGTCCGACGGCGGCGAGCCCGAGCGAGGCGCCGAGCGTCGAGACGATGGGGACGCGCTTGGGCGCGATGACCGTGGCCACGTCGGTGCCCTCGTCCCCGGCGTCGAGCCGGGCCCTGCGACGCACTCGGACGTCGACGCGGAGGAGCAGGAGATAGGCCGCGGCCGTGAGCACGAGCGTGGGCAGCTCCGCTCCGGCCTCGATGATGAAGCCGGGGATGAGGATGGGCACCAGCGCCGGCACGGCGGCGAGCGCCGGCATCCGCAGCGTCTGCACCAGGACGTCCATGAAGATGGCCAGCACGCCGACGCCCAGCGCGAGCGCGAACGACAGCGCCGGCACGGTGATCGCCGGCACCGCCTGCTGCTCGATCGTGCGCTGCGCACCGCCGAGGAGCTCACCGAAGGTCTCGAACGTGCCCTGGGTGGGGATGAGCAACGCGAAGCTCGTCGAGCCGCCGAAGAGCAGCGTGAGCAGCAGCACGAGCACCCCGGCCTCGAGCACCGGCACGAGCGACGGCGGCGTGCGAAGCGCCCGGAGTCCGAAGCCTGAGAAGAGCGTGCCCGCGGCGACGAACGCGCACAGCCACCACCAGCCGCTGCCCGCGATGAGGGGGCCAAGGGCCATCGTGGCGATCACGAGCACGAGGAAGGAGGCCAGCGTCAGCGCGAGGCGCTGTGAGCGGGAGAGTGGAGCCGGCTCAGGTCGCATGGTCCACCGCACCGTCCGCTGCGCCATCCCGGTCGCCGAGGCCGTCGCGGGCGTCGAGCGCCGTCGCGGCCGACCCGTGGCCCCGGGCCGTGACCGCCACCCCGGCCCAGGCGTCGCCGATGTCGCCCGGCCTGCGCACCCGCACGATGCGCCAGTCGGCCTCCTCGAGCACGTCGAGCACCCGCCTCGACGTGGTCTCGGCGGCGAAGGCGACCGCGGGCTCGAACGCGGGCCGCAGCGCCACCAGGTTGGCGGCGTCCTGATCGTCGGGGTCCACCAGCACGGCGAAACCCGGGGCTCGCGCCTCCCGCGCACGGGGGTGCGACTCCCGACCCGCCGTCGCGGCATCCGCGTGCGGGGCGGCACGCCCGGGCTCATCGATCCGCGCGAGGTCCTCGAGCAGCACCCGATCGCCGCCCGGCATCCGGTAGCCGCCGTCAAGGGCGCTGCCAGGCACGACGCCGCGCTCGGGGTCGGCGATCTGCGTGCATCGGACCTGGAACCCGCGCTCGAGCAGGTGCACGCCGATCGAGGCGGCCACCTCGATGCCGAGCTCGAAGGCGTGATGCGGACGATCGTCGTGCTCGCGTCGCAGCGACGACACGTGCGGGCGCCCGGACATCGTCGTGTCGAGCAGGATGCGCGCCTCGGGATCGCCGCGCTGCTCCTCCTCGCGCACCATGAGCTCGCCGCGCCGGGCCGTGGCCGCCCAGTTCACGCGGCGCAGCGGGTCGCCGTAGCGGTACTCGCGAGCGATCAGCTCGTCGGAGTTCGGATGCGACCGCCGCTGCAGGCCGTGCACGACGCCGTCGATGGACGCGGCGCTGCCCAGCGCGGCCTCGAGGGGCGTGACCCTCGGCGTCACCACCAGTTCGTGTCCCGTGCCGATCTCGCGGTCGATGCGAGCGAGTCCGAACGGGTCGGTGATGCCGACGCGGAGCGGTCCGACTGACACGACGCCGCGCCGCGGCATCCGGAGCCGGTATTCGAGGCGAACCGTGTCGTCGCCCGACGGGAGCACCCCCTCGTACGGGCCGATCGCCGGAAGGATGGCCTCAGGCGGCGCGGTCACGCCCTCGGGCGCCGTGTCCCGCCAGTGCGCGCCGTCGAACGTGCGCCGTCCGCGGTTCTTGACCACGAGCGACACCCGCGTCGAGCCCCCGGCCGCCACCACCGGTGGCGCGAACGCCCGGGTGACCGCGAGCCGCGGCGTGCGCACGACCACGAACACCGCGGCCGCGGCGGGCATCGCGATGCCCACGAACGCGAGCAGCAGGATGTCGCGCAGGTCGAACCACAGCGACACCGCGAGCAGCGCCACGCCGACGACCACCAGCGTGCCCCCGCGACGCGTGAGTCGCGGCCAGGCCGAGACGCGAAGGGGACGCGGGCGGGACATGTCAGTTCCTTCGTGCGCTGCCGACCGGAACCGGCGTCTCCCCCACGATGCGGCGCACGATGGCGTCGATGAGCGGCCCGCTGTCGCGGTCGTGCGAGCCGACGGCCCGGCTCGTGGGCACGAGCCGATGGGCGAGCACGGGCACGGCGAGCGCGTCCACGTCGTCGGGCAGCACGAAGTCGCGTCCGTGCATGGCGGCGTGGGCCTTCGCCGCGCGGATCAGCTGCAGGGTCGCGCGGGGGCTTGCGCCGAGCCGCAGCTGTCGATCCTCGCGAGTGGCGCGGGCGAGCTGCACCGCGTACTCCTTGACGGGCTGGGAGGTGAAGACGTGCTGCACCGCCGCGATCATGTCGCGCAGCTCGGCGAGCGTGACGACCGGCCCGAGCCGGTCGAGGGGGCTCGACGTCTCGCGCTGGGAGAGCATGGCGATCTCGTCGGCAGGCGACGGGTAGCCCATCGAGACGCGCGCCATGAAGCGGTCGCGCTGCGCCTCGGGCAGCGGGTAGGTGCCCTCCATCTCGACCGGGTTCTGCGTGGCGACGACGGTGAACGGCGGCTCGAGCACGTACGTCGTGCCGTCGGCCGTGACCTGTCGCTCCTCCATGCACTCGAGGAGGGCGGACTGCGTCTTGGGGCTCGCGCGGTTGATCTCGTCGCCGATGATGATGTTGGCGAACACCGGCCCGCGCTTGAACTCGAAGCGGCGGCTGGCCTGGTCGAACACCGACACGCCCGTCACGTCGCTCGGCAGCAGGTCGGGCGTGAACTGGATGCGGCTCACCGTGCTGTCGACCGAGCGGGCGAGCGCCTTGGCGAGCATCGTCTTGCCCACGCCGGGCACGTCCTCGATGAGCAGGTGGCCCTCGGCCAGCAGCACGGTGAGCGCCGCGGTGATGGCGTCGCGCTTGCCGGCGATGACGGTCTCGACGTTCTGCACGATGGCGGCCGCGCGCGACCCCACCTCGTCGATGCCCATCGCGAGCTCGGGCACGTCGGCCGCGTCGCCGGCGCCACTGAGGGTCACAGCCGCCTCGGTCATGTCGTCATCGCCGCCTGGAGGTAGTCGGAGACGGCGACGGGCACGTAGGGCGCGACGTCCCCGCCGAGGGCGGACACCTGTCGCACGAGCGAGCTCGACACGTGGGCGTTCGCCGGGTCGGGGAGGAGGAAGACGGTCTCGACGCCAGCCAGGTGGCGGTTCACGATCGCCATCGGCGTCTCGTATGCCACGTCGATCTGCGAGCGGATGCCCTTGACGAGCACCGTCGCGCCGACGTCCGTGCAGTAGTCGACCAGGAGCCCCATGCTCCACGACGCGACGACGATGCGGCCCTGGATGCCGGCGTCGGCGATCGAGCGCTCGATGAGCGCGACCCGCTGCGCGATCGGCAGGAGGGCCGACTTGTCGGGGTTGTGCACCACGACGACATGCAGCTCGTCGTAGAGCCCCGCGGCCCGCCCGATGACGTCGAGGTGGCCGAGCGTGACGGGGTCGAATGATCCTGGGACGACGGCGATCCGCTGCATACGCACCAGCGTAGTGCGCGGAACTCGGCGCGAAAGGGCCGATCCAGAGTCTCAGCCCTTGCTCAGGAATCCGCTGGCCTCGGCGTCGACCCGGCGCCGCACCTCAGCGGCGAGCGCCGCATGCCCGTCGAGGCCCGGATCGCCGTCGAGCACCTCGGCCGCGAGCTCGCGTGCATCGGCGATGACGTCGCCGTCGCGCGCGACGCGGAGCAGCTTCAGCGACGACCTGCCGCCCGACTGGACGGCCCCGAGCACGTCGCCCTCCTGCCTGAGCTCGAGGTCGACGCGGGCGAGCTCGAACCCGTCGAGCGTCGCCGCCACGGCCTCGACCCGCTGCCGTGCGAGCGAGCCCTGCTCGGCCGCGGTGACGAGCAGGCACAGCCCGGGCACGCTCCCCCGGCCCACGCGGCCCCGGAGCTGGTGCAGCTGCGACACCCCGAAGCGGTCGGCGTCGACGACGACCATGGCGCTCGCGTTGGGCACGTCGACCCCCACCTCGATGACGGTGGTGGCGACGAGCACGTCGAGGTCGCCCGCTGCGAACGCGCGCATCGTGGCATCCTTCTCGTCGGCGCTCATGCGGCCGTGCAGCGGCGCGACCCGCGTGCCCGTGAACCGCGGGTGCGCGGTGAGCTCGGCCAGCACCGACGCGACGGATGCCGCGGGGCCGGCGCCCTCGGACGCGTCGCCTCCCTCGGCCGGCTCGCCGTCGTCCTCGGCGACCTTGGCCTCGATCGCGGGGCACACGACGAATCCCTGACGGCCGAGCTCCACCTCCTCGGCCAGGCGCTCCCAGACCCGCGCCCGCCAGCCCGGCCGGTCGGCGAGCGGGACCACGTGCGACTCGATGCCGGCGCGCCCGGCGGGCAGTTCGCGGATCGTCGACACGTCGAGGTCGCCGAACACCGTCATCGCCACCGTGCGCGGGATGGGCGTGGCGGTGAGCACCAGCACGTGCGGCGGGTGCTGCCCCTTGAGCCGCAGCGCCTCGCGCTGCTCGACGCCGAACCGGTGCTGCTCGTCGACGACCACGAGGCCGAGGTCGGCGAACGAGACGTTGTCGCCGATGAGCGCGTGCGTGCCCACGACGATGCGCGACTGCCCGGCAGCAGCGCGCAGCAGCGCCTTGCGCCGCTCGGCGGTGGCCAGCTGCCCGGTCAGCAGGGTCGGCACCAGCGCGGCAGACAGCTCCGGGCCGAGCATGCGCACCATGGAGCGCAGGTGCTGGGCCGCGAGCACCTCGGTGGGCGCCAGCAGCGCCGACTGCCCGCCCGAGTCGGCCACGGCGAGCATGGCGCGCAGGGCGACCACCGTCTTGCCCGAGCCCACCTCGCCCTGCACGAGCCGGTTCATCGGCACCGGCTGCTCGAGGTCGTCGGCGATCTCCGCCCCCACGGACTGCTGGTCGCCCGTGAGCGTGAACGGCAGGGACGCGTCGAACCGCTCGAGCAGGCCGCCGGGCGACGGATGCCGCGCGGTCGTCGAGTGCGCACGAAGCTCGGCTCGGCGCAGGAGCAGTGCGGTCTGGAGCACGAACGCCTCGGTGAAGCGGAGCGTGCGACGCGCGGCCTTCCAGTCGGCCTCGACCTCGGGGCGGTGGATGGCCTCGAACGCGCGCCGCTGGTCGAGGAGCGACCGCGCCGCGCGGACGGCGGCGGGGACCGGATCGTCGACCTCGCCCAGGCCGTCGAGCAGCAGTTCGATCGACTTGGCGAGCTGCCAGCTCGCGAGCGTGCTCGTCGCCGGGTAGATGGGGATGGGCGCCTCGGCCCAGCGCTTGGCCGCCGCGGCATCCGCCGTGATGGGCGTCTCGTCGTCGAACAGCTCGTAGTCGGGGTGGGCAAGCTGCCGGTTTCCCCGGTAGTCGCCGACCTTGCCCGCGAAGATGCCGCGGCGCCCGGGACGCAGGTCGTTCTCGCGCCACTTCTGGTTGAAGAACGTGAGCGTCAGGATGCCGGTGCCGTCGGAGATCTTCGCCTCGAGGATCGAGCCGCGCCGCTGGCGCATCTCGCGCACGCGCACCTCGAGCACCTCGGCGACGATCGTGACGTTCTCGTCGAGCGGGAGGCTGGCGAGCGCCGTGAGCTCACCCCGGAGCGCGTACCGCCGCGGGTAGTGGCCCAGCATCTCGCCGACCGTGCGGTAGCCGAACGCGCGCTCCACCGCCTGCGCCGTGCGCCCACCGAGCGCGCCCGTGAGCCGGGTGTCGAGGGTGAACCGGCCGGCGCCAGCGGCATCCGCTCCTTCGGCCGTCATGCCTCGATCGTAGGCTCCCCTGCCGACTCGGCGCCCGCCAGCTCGGCGAGCTCGGCCTGCACGTACGGGTCGTCGGGGCGTGCCCTGGCGAGCTCGCGCTGCAGGTCGAGCGCCTCCTCGGTGCGACCGAGCGTGCGCAGGCACCGGGCGACCGACCAGCGGGCGACGTGCTGCTGCTCGGCGGTGCCGTAGCGGTCGGCCGACTCCACCGCCTGCTCGAACTGCGCGAGGGCGGCGTCGGCGCGGCCGGCGTCGTGCATCGTCCAGCCGAGGTTGTTGTGCAGGGCGACCCCCCACCGCAGCACGCGGGGGTCGCGTGAGGTCGAGAGCACGTCGAGGCCCTCGGCCGCCCACTCCTCCTCGTGGCCCTCATCGTTCAGCGCGAGCATGTGCAGGGCGTCGAGCACAAGGAACGGCGACCCGGCGAGGGCGGCCTCGCGCACGCCGCGGGTGAGCTCGGGCACCGCCTCGGGACGCCGGTCGGCAGCGGCGAGGATGCGGCCCCGCTCGATCGCGACGCGGGCCCTGACCTCGGCCGCGTCGCGCTCGGGGTCCTCGGCCGGGATGCCCTCGGCGGCCACGGCGTCGAGCACCGCGAGCGCCTCGGCGATGCGGCCCTGGATGCCGAGCGCGCGCGCCAGCTGGGTGGCGAGCACCGCGCGCACATGGGCCGGATGGGTGTCGTCGTCGGCGGCCTCCCGGAACCGCTCCTCGCTTGCCGCCGGGTCGCTGAAGTCCCAGAGGCGGTCGATCATCTGCTGTTCGTCCCCGCGGTGTCGGGACGGTTCGGCGGGCACCTGGTCGGTCGAGTCATCCACCCCTCCATCATGGCAGCGGCGGAGGCGCCCTCGCGCGGGCATGACACCGCACGTCCGCGTCGATATGCTGCCGTGAGCATGACCCGCATCATCGCCGGATCCGCCGGCTCGCTCACCCTCGCCGTGCCGCGCTCCGGCACGCGGCCCACGAGCGACCGCGTGCGCGAGGCGATCTTCTCCGCCCTCGAGTCCCGCGACGCCATCGACGGGTCGGCCGTGCTCGACCTCTACGCCGGCTCCGGCGCGCTCGGGCTCGAGGCCGCCTCGCGCGGCGCCGCGGAGGTCGTGCTCGTCGAGAAGGCCAAGCCCGCGGCCGACGTGTGCCGGCGGAACGCCGACGCGGTGGGGCGCGCGATGCGCGGGGCCGGCCCCCGCATCCGCGTGGTCGTACGCGGCGTGGCCTCGTACCTCGAGACCGCCTCGGGCGGGTTCGACCTCGTGTTCATCGACCCGCCCTACGACCTCGGCGAGGGGGCGCTCGCCCACGACCTCGCGCTCCTCGCGCCGCTGCTCTCCCGCCACGCCATCGTGGTCGTCGAACGGAGCTCCCGCTCTCCCGAGCCGGCCTGGCCCGCGGGCATCGTGCCCGACCGGCGCCGCGACTACGGCGAGACGACCCTGTGGTGGGCCGAGCGCGCTCCGGCCCCCGCGCCGCCCGATCCCGATCAGCCGGCGCGACCGTCCCAGCCGGAGTAGGGGTCCCACCCCTCCGCGCCGGCGACGCGGCCGTCGACGAGCACCTCGCCGTCGCCGGCCACGACGCGACCGATCGGCTCGAACGGCGCGGGCAGCTGCGCCCCGGCGGGGAACGTGGCGAGGAGCCCGTGGTCCTCTGCCCCGGCCAGCGCGACTCGCAGGTCTGGGCCGAGCGCGGCACCGTCGAAGTCGAGGGACACCCCGCTCGCCTCGGCGACCCGACGCGCGTCGCGCGCGAGCCCGTCGGACACGTCGAGCATCGACGTGGCTCCGGCGATCGCGGCGGCGACGCCGGCGGACACCGGCGGTGCGGGTGCCAGCTGGGCCCGCACGGGCTCGGGATGCCGGGCGCGAACCGCGGCAGCGCGGTCGGGATCGGGCTCGCCCGCGGCATCCACCCCCTCGGCGAACAGGAGCGCGAGACCGCGTGCCGCGTCGCCGCGCGCGCCGGCGTGCGCCAGGACGTCGCCCACGCGGGCGCCCGAGCGGAGGATCGGCGCACGCCCCTCGAGGTCGCCGAAGGCCGTCACGGCGATCGTGAGCACCGCGGAGGCCGAAAGGTCGCCCCCCACCACGCCGGCGCCCGGCGCGAGCGCGGCGAGGCCCGCGCGCATGCCCTCCGCGATGTCCTCGAGCACCGACACGGGTGTCGTCGGCGGCGCGGCGATCGCGACGACGAGCGCGGTCGGTCGCGCGCCCATCGCGGCGACGTCGGTGAGGTTGGTGGCGGCCGCCTTCCAGCCCAGCTCGAACGGGCTCGACCACGCGAGGCGGAAGTCGGGTCCGTGCACGAGCAGGTCGGTCGTGACCACGAAGCGCCCGTCGGCCGCCGCCACGACGGCCGCGTCGTCGCCCGCGCCGAGGAGCGCCGCATCCCCTGGTGCCAGCCGCGGCAGGATGCGCGCCAGCACGGCCGATTCGCCCAGTTCGCCGACGGTGGCCTCAGCCGGGCGCGCAGCTCGTTCCATGCCACTCACGGTAGCCTGATCCGGATGCCCCACCCAGACGCCTCCCCCTCGCGCCGCGGGCTGCGGCGCGTCGCCCTGGCCGCCGGTCTCGCCCTCGCCGCGACCGTCGCGTTCGCCGGATGCAGCCAGGCCGTCGCGTTCGACGCAGCTCCGTCGGCGAGCGACCCCGACTGCGCCGCCGTGGTCGTGCGCCTGCCCGACACCGTCGCCGGGCTCGAGAAGCGCGACACCGACGCACAGGGCACCGGCGCGTGGGGCCAGCCCGCGTCCGTGCTGCTGCGATGCGGCGTCGAGCCGCTCGGCCCGACCACCGACCGCTGCGTCAGCGTCGACGGCGTCGACTGGGTCATCGACGAGTCGGATGCCCCGAACTACCTCTTCACGACCTACGGCCGCACGCCCACCGTCGAGGTGCTCATCGACAACGACGCGGTCTCGGGCACCACCGCGATCTCCGACCTCTCGGCCGCCGTCGGCGTCATCCCCGCCGAGGGCGGCTGCGTCGGCCTCGACGACGCCGGCTAGCGGGCGCCCCTGGCCTTGCCGACCTGGATCAGCTCGTCGATGAGCTCGGGGTAGCTCAGGCCCGTCTGGAGCCAGCAGGTCGGGAACATCGAGATGGGCGTGAAGCCGGGCATGGTGTTGACCTCGTTGACGACGTAGCCGTCGTCGGTGAGGAACACGTCGACGCGGGCCAGCCCCTCGGCCCCGATGGCCTCGAACGCCCGCCGCGCGACCCGCTGCAGCTCGAACAGCTCGCCGTCGCCGAGATCGGCCGGGCAGATCAGGTCGACGCCGGGCGCGTCGAGGTACTTCGCCTCGAAGTCGTAGAAGTCTCGGCCGGTGACGACGACCTCACCCGCGACGCTCACGCGAACCTCGCCCGCCTCGCGACCCTCGAGCACGCCGCACTCGATCTCGCGGCCGACCACCGCCGACTCGACGAGGACGGTGCGGTCCTCCGCGAAGGCGGTGTCGAGCGCCTCGTGCAGCTCGGACCAGTCCGCGACCTTGCTCACTCCGACGGAGGATCCCGCCCGAGCCGGCTTCACGAACACCGGCAGGCCCAGGCTGTGCACCCTGCGCTTCCAGAGCTCGGGGTCCGATGCCAGCCCCGCACGCGTGAGCGTGACCCAGGGCGCCACCTGGATGCCCGCGCCCTCGAGCACGGTCTTCGTGACGTGCTTGTCCATGCCGATCGCCGACGACAGCACGCCGTTGCCGACGTACGGCAGGCCGACGAGCTCCAGGAGGCCCTGCACCGTGCCGTCCTCGCCGAACCGGCCGTGCAGGATCGGGAACACCACGTCGACGTCGCCGAGCGAGCGCTCGCCCGCGGCATCCGTCACCGTCAGCGCCCGCGACGCGGTGCTCTCGGGCCAGCGCACGCGCGTGCCGTTGTCGACGACCTCGGGGAGGTGCTCGGGATCGAGGGCGAACCGATCGGGGTCGTCGGCCTCGAGCACGAACGCGCCGTCGCGGGTGATCCCGACGGGGATCACCTCGTAGCGGTCACGGTCGATCGCCCGGAGCACTCCTCCCGCTGTTGCGCAGCTGATCGAATGCTCGCTTGAGCGCCCGCCGAACAGGAGAACCACCCTGAGCTTGTCCATCCAATGTCCTTTCGCCCTGGGGCTCGTCGTCGGTCGTGAGGTGCGGTGCGATGTCCTTGGGGTCGAGCGTGCCGGCCAGTACCTGCCGCACCTGCTCGACGATGGGCATCTCGACGCCCTTGGCGCGCGCCAGCTCGAGGATCGGCGCGACGGAGGCGAGGCCCTCGGTGGTCTGCTGCATCTGGTTCACCACGTCGTTCAGGTGGTAGCCCTGGCCGAGCAGTCGCCCGGCGGTGTTGTTGCGCGAGAGCGGCGACTGGCTCGTCGCGATGAGGTCGCCGAGACCCGCGAGGCCCGAGAGCGTCTCGGGATGCGCGCCGAACGCGACCGCGAAGTCCGTCATCTCGACGAGGCCCCGCGTGATGATCGACGCCTTCGTGTTCTCGCCGTAGCCCGCGCCGTCGACGATGCCGATCGCGACCGCGATCAGGTTCTTCAGCACCCCGCCGAACTCGGTGCCGATGACGTCGGTGTTCACGAACGAGTGGAAGTAGCGATTGCGGGCGACGGATGCCACGGCCTGGGCGGTCTCGAGGCTCGTCGACGAGACGACCGCCGCCGTCGGCTGCTCCTTCGCGATCTCGAGCGCGAGGTTGGGCCCCGAGATCACGGCGATCTGGGACTCGTCGATCCTGAGCACCTCGGCGATGACCTCGCTCATGCGCAGGCCGCTGCCCTTCTCGACGCCCTTCATCAGCGACACCACCGTCGCCTCGGCATGGAGGTGCGGCGCCGCGATCTTCAGGTTGTCGCGGAGCGCCTGGCTCGGCACCGACACGTACACCTGCTCGGCGCCGGCGAGTGCGAGGTCGAGGCGGCTCGTGGCGCGGAGCCCGAGCGGCAGGTTGATGCCGGGGAGGTAGTCGCTGTTGCGCTTGCCCTCCTGGATCTCGCGGGCGAGCTCTGGCCGGCGTGCCCAGATGACGACGTCGGCGCCCCCATCCGCGAGGATCTTCGCGAACGTCGTGCCCCAGCTGCCGGCGCCGAGCACGGCGACGCGCTTGCCGGGCGCCTTCTTCGCGGACGCCCTAGCCATCGAGTCGCCCCGTCTCCTTCTGGCCGTGGGCCGCAGGATCCCAGCGCTCCGGCGGCGCCGGCTCGCCACGCACCTCGGCGAGGAGGCCGGCGATCGCGTCCATGAGCTCGCCCGTCGCCTTCAGCAGCGACGCCTGGTCGAGCGGCTTTCCGCGGTAGGCGCTGAGATCGAGCGGCTCGCCGATGATCACGTCGATCGTCTTGCGCGGGAACAGGCTCAGCTTCTTGCCGTAGCGCGGCAGCAGCTCCTGCGTGCCCCAGTGCGCGGCCGGGATGATCGGGATGTCGCGCTCGAGCGCGATGCGCACGGCGCCCGTCTTGCCGCGCATCGGCCAGAGGTCGGGCTCGCGCGTCAGCGACCCCTCGGGGTAGACGACGACCATGCGACCCTTCGCCACGAGATCCTCGGCCGCGCGGAGGGCGGCATGGCTCTTGCTGCCCGCCCGCTCCACGGGGATCTGGCCGGAGGTGCGCAGCAACCAGCCGAGCACGGGGTTCTTGAAGAGCGACGCCTTGGCGAGGAACCGCGGCGCGCGACCGAGCTTCCAGCAGACGACGCCCATGACGACGGGGTCGATCTCGCTGTAGTGGTTCGGCGCGAGCACGAAGGCGCCGGCCTGCGGCATCCGCTCGGAATGGTGGAAGCGGAAGCGCACGACGAGGTTGAACAGCGGGAGGACGAGCACGGCGAGCAACCAGAAGAACGAGGGTCGCCGCTTCTCGGAACGCGGCTTCAGTGCAGCGTCGGACGCCGGAGGATGGTGGGGCACTCCCCCATTATCCTTCGAGTTCGAAGTCCGCCCCGAGGAGCTCGAGCTTCGTGATGAAGTTCTCGTACCCGCGCGCGATGATGCCCACGTTCGAGACCGTCGAACGGCCCTCGGCGGTCAGCGCCGCGATGAGGTGGCTGAAGCCGCCGCGCAGGTCGGGCACCTCGATGTCGGCGCCGTGCAGCTTCGCCGGTCCGGAGATCACGGCCGAGTGCTGGAAGTTGCGCTGGCCGAAGCGGCACGCCCCGGCGCCGAGGCACTCCTTGTGCACCTCGATCGACGCGCCCATCTCGACGAGCGCGTCGACGAAGCCGAAGCGCTGCTCGTACACGGTCTCGTGCACGATCGACACGCCGTTCGCCTTCGACAGGGCGACCACGAGCGGCTGCTGCCAGTCGGTCATGAAGCCGGGGTGCACGTCGGTCTCGATGATCACCGGCTTGAGCTCGCCACCCGGGTGGAAGAAGCGGATGCCGTCCTCCTGGATCTCGAAGTCGCCGCCGACCTTGCGGAAGACGTTGAGGAAGGTGAGCATCTCGGCCTGGCGCGCGCCGCCGACGAAGATGTCGCCGTCGGTGGCGAGGGCGGCGGCCGCCCAGCTGGCGGCCTCGTTGCGGTCGAAGAGTGCGCGGTGCGTGTAGCCGTCGAGCTTCTCGACGCCCTCGATGCGGATGACGCGGTCGGTGTCGACCGTGATGATCGCGCCCATCTTCTGCAGGATGTTGATGAGATCCATGATCTCGGGCTCGATCGCGGCACCCGAGAGCTCGGTGATGCCGTCGGCGAGCACTGCGGTGAGCAGCACCTGCTCGGTGGCGCCGACGCTCGGGTACGGCAGGGCGACCTTGGCTCCGTGGAGTCCGTTGGGCGCCGACATCCGGATGCCGCTCGGGAGCTTCTCGACGATGGCGCCGAAGTTGCGCAGCACCTCGAGGTGGTAGTCGATGGGGCGGTCGCCGATGCGGCATCCGCCGAGGTCGGGGATGAACGCCTCGCCGAGGCGGTGCAGGAGCGGCCCGCAGAACAGGATCGGGATGCGGCTGGAGCCCGCGTGCGCGTCGATGTCGGCCATGTGCGCCGTCTCGACCGCCGACGGGTCGAGGATGAGCTCGCCCTCGTCGACGCCGTGCGTCACGCTCACGCCGTGCACCTCGAGGAGGCCGCGCACGATGCGGACGTCGCTGATGTTGGGGACGTCCTTCAGCACGCTCGGCGTGTCGCCGAGGATCGCCGCGACCATCGCCTTGGTGACGAGGTTCTTGGCGCCCTTCAGCTCGATGCGGCCCCGCAGGGGCTTGCCGCCGTTGATGGTGATGCGGTCGACATTCAGTCCGACTGCCGATCCGTGGTTCTTGGCGTCCTGCCCGAGCGTGTTCACAGACTCCCTGATTCTGCCGGCTCCCGGATGGGGAGGGTCTTCGGCCGCCAAGCTTCTCGATGTGACTCGAACTCGGCGATCGACTCCTCGTCCCGCAGGGTGAGCCCGATGTCGTCGAGCCCTTCGAGAAGCCTCCACCGAGTGTAGTCGTCGATGTCGAACGGCACCGTGAGCGTTCCGACGCTCACCGTACGCTCAACCAGATCGACCGTGACGGGTATTCCCGGGTCGGCCTCGACCTGCTCCCAGAGGCGCTCGACGTCCTCGTAGGCGACCTGCGCGGCGAGCAGGCCCTGCTTGCCCGAGTTGCCCCGGAAGATGTCGCCGAAGCGCGAGCTGATCACCACGTCGAAGCCGTAGTCGCGCAGCGCCCAGACGGCGTGCTCGCGGCTCGAGCCCGTGCCGAAGTCGGGACCGGCGATCAGGATGCGGGCGCCGCGGTACTGCTCCTGGTTCAGGATGAAGTCGGGATCCTGCCGCCAGGCGTAGAACAGGGCGTCATCGAAGCCGGTCTTCGTGACCCGCTTCAGGAACACCGCGGGGATGATCTGGTCGGTGTCGACGTTCGAGCGGCGAAGCGGAACGGCGGTGCCGGTGACGGTGCTGATCTTCTGCATGGTCAGCGCGCCCCTTCCTGCTCGAGGTCCCACGGACTGGACAGCGTGCCGCGGATGGCCGTGGCCGCCGCGACGAGCGGAGACACGAGGTGCGTGCGACCGCCCTTGCCCTGCCGGCCCTCGAAGTTGCGGTTCGACGTGGACGCGCAGCGCTCGCCCGGGGCGAGCTGGTCGGGGTTCATGCCGAGGCACATCGAGCACCCGGCGAAGCGCCACTCGGCGCCGAACTCCTCGAACACCTTGTCGAGGCCCTCGGCCTCGGCCTCCAGTCGCACGCGGGCCGAGCCCGGCACCACCATGACGCGCACGCCGTCGGCCTTGCGCTTGCCCTTCACGATCGACGCGAACGCGCGGAGGTCTTCGATGCGGCTGTTCGTGCAGGAGCCCATGAAGACCGCGTCGACGTGCACGTCCTTCAGCGGAGTGCCGGGCGCGAGGTCCATGTACTCGAGCGCCCGCTCGGCGGCCGCACGCTCGTGCTGGTCGTCGATGGACGAGGGGTCGGGCACCGACTCGGAGAGCGAGACGCCCTGGCCGGGGTTCGTGCCCCATGTGACGAACGGCTCGAGCGCGTCGGCGTCGATGAACACCTCGGCGTCGAACTCCGCACCCTCGTCGGTCGCGAGGGTCTCCCAGTAGGCGACCGCGTCGTCCCAGTCGGCGCCGGCCGGCGCATGGGCGCGGCCCTTGAGATACGCGTAGGTCGTGGCATCCGGAGCCACCATGCCGGCCCTCGCGCCGGCCTCGATCGACATGTTGCAGATCGTCATGCGGCCGTCCATCGAGAGCGCACGGATGGCGCTGCCGCGGTACTCGAGCACGTAGCCCTGCCCGCCGCCCGTGCCGATCTTCGCGATGACCGCGAGGATGATGTCCTTCGCCGTGACGCCCGGACGGAGCGCGCCCTCGACGTTGATCGCCATGGTCTTGAACGGCTTCAGCGGCAGCGTCTGCGTGGCCATGACGTGCTCGACCTCGCTCGTGCCGATGCCGAACGCCATCGCTCCGAACGCGCCGTGCGTCGAGGTGTGCGAGTCACCGCAGACCACGGTGATGCCCGGCTGCGTGAGGCCGAGCTGCGGGCCGACGACGTGCACGATGCCCTGCTCGACGTCGCCGAGCGAGTGCAGGCGGATGCCGAACTCCTTCGCGTTGCGACGGAGCGTCTCGATCTGCGTGCGGCTCGTCGGGTCGGCGATCGGCCGGTCGATCGCGAGCGTCGGCGTGTTGTGGTCCTCCGTCGCGATCGTGAGATCGGGACGACGCACCGGCCGGCCGGCCAGGCGGAGGCCGTCGAAGGCCTGCGGGCTCGTGACCTCGTGCACGAGGTGCAGGTCGATGTAGATGAGGTCGGGAGTGCCGTCCTCGCCCTTCTTCACGAGATGGGCGTCCCAGACCTTCTCGGCCAGCGTGCGAGGCCGTGCCCCGTCGGTGTTCGCGGGGATCGTGGATGCTGCGTTCATGCGTTCGCTTCCTCAGAATCTGTGGTCAGCCGACAACGGACTCCGCGACGGGATCGGCCTAGAACGAGGCCCCGCCGCGGCACCGAAGAAGAAGTCGTGAAGCGCGCACCATCTCAGGCTACACCGAGTTGAGCGGAGCCCGATCCAGCGTGACGGCGAACTCCCCGAGCAGGATCGTCGACCCGCCGGCGACCGCGGAGGCCAGCCCGGGGTCGAGTTCGACCTCGTCGCCCTCGGGCGTCAGCACGCGGCTGCCGTTCGTCGAATGCAGGTCGGTGACCGTGACCCGTTCGTCGACGACCTCGACGAGCGCGTGCGTCTTCGACACCGACCGGGCGGGGTCCTCCAGGCGGATCGTGGCCGCCCCCGGCCTCCCTGCCTCGGCGACCGGATCACGGCCGAGCACCACGGGACGGAGGAGGAGCACCTCGAGTCCGTCGGCGGTGCGCAGGCGCCAGGCGCCCGGCTGCGGGGTGGGCGTGGGCGCCTCGACGCGCACGGGCGGAGCGGCGGGAACGGCCGCGCTCGGCGGCCCCGGAGGCAGTGGCGGCAGCGGCGCGCGCGGCGCGACCGGACCCGTGGGCGGGGCGAAGGTCGGCAGCGCCCGGGCGGGCACGGCTCGAACGGTGCGGTCGGGGTCGGTGCGCTCGGGCTGCGCGGGCTGCTCGGGCGCAGCCGGGATCAGCCCCGGCGGGGGGACGATGAAGTCCGGTTCAGCCACCACTCCACTCTACCGACGCAGGCGGATCCGGTACCGGCTCACGAATCGACGCACCCGGCCGGCCGCATTCGCCACCACCGCCGTCGCGGCATCCGCCTCCGTCCAGCGCCGCTCGACGGCCGCGTCGTCGACGGATGCCCCGTCGAAGACGTCGCGGTCGATGGTCGCCGCCAGCGTCGACAGCCGCACGGGCACCGGCGCCGGGGCGGAGGCATCCGTCGCCGCTGCCGACGCTCGCGCGAGCGCGCCGAGCCCCTGCTCGTCGAACTGCTGCTCGAGGATGCGCGCGGCCTGCAGTCTCGTCGCTCGCTCGGGAGGCTCGAAGCCCAGCTCGGCGTAGCGGTCGACGAGCTCCTCCCACGCGGCGGCGCTCTGCCGGTCGTTGGGCCCCGACCGGCGGCGGCGGCGGCGAGTCCCCTTGACGAATCCGACCACCAGCATCGGCAGGAACACGAGCGCCGCCGGGATGCCGACCGCCGCCACCGTGACCCAGACCCAGCCCGGGATCGAGAACGGCCGGTCCTTGTCGTCGTCGTCGGTCTCGTCGATCTCGACGGTGGTCAGCAGTTCGTCCTCGCTGTGCTCCGCACGCGGGGGCTGGCGCACCTGGGGCTGCGGCTCGGACTTGGGCTTCGGGGTCTGCTCCTGCGGGACGTCGATGTTGTCGGGCGTCGGGCGGAACGAGACCCAGCCGACACCCTCGAACGGCACCTCCACCCAGGCGGTCACGTCGTCGCCGACGACGTCGACCTCCTCCTGGCCGTCCGCGATGTCGGGCGCGAACCCCATCACGACGCGAGCCGGATAGCCGAGCGACCGTGCCATGAGCGCCATCGCCGCGGCGTACTGCTCCGCGTCGCCGACCATCTGCGAGCGCGTGAAGAGCTCGGTGATGCGGTCGGCGCCGTGGCCTGCACGGGAGGGCACCGCGTCGGATGCGAGCCCGTGGCTGAGGAATCCGCCGGTCTTCAGCGCCCGCTCGATCGCGCGGAGCTGCTCGATCGGGCTCGCCGCATCACCGGCGAACTCGGAGGCCTTCGCCGCGACGACGTCGGGCGAGTTCTCGACGACCGGGAGGGTCATGTCGGCCACCGGAACGTCGATCAGCTCATCGCTGTCGGGCTCGACCTGCACGTTGGCGCGCAACTCGTAGCGCGCGCCCTCGGCGACGCCGCTCGTGAGCACCGCCGTGCCCGCCGCCGGGTTGTAGCGGAGGTCGCCGGCTCGCTCGGCGCTGCCCTGGTCGAGCAGGCGCAGCGAGCTGCCGTACCCCACCGTGGGGAGCCACACGTCGCGGTACTCGCCGACCTCGACTTCGATGTCACGTGCGGAGCCCAGCTCGGCCAGCTCGGGCTCGGGAAGGGACTCGCCGACGATGCCGTAGCCGCCGCCGTCGGCACCCACGTCGTCGGGACCGGCCACGTTCCAGAGTCGGCCCGTGTAGGCGTCCATGGTGGCGAGGCGCACCGTGTCGCCCGGTTCGAGTCCCCGCACCGTGAACAGTGTGTCCTCGACGAGGTCCTTGGTGTACTCCCGGAATCCCGAGAGCGGGCTCGGGAACTCGAGCGGGTCGAACGGCGGCACGATCTCGTCGCGGAGCACGAAGCGCTCGGGCGACACCGGCGCGACCGCCGCCCCGGCCAGCGCGCCCACGACCACGGCCCCCACGACGACCGAGGCGGTGCCGACGACCTTCTGGCGGCGCAGGCGCCTGGCCCCGTCGCCACTCGCCTCGACGGTCGTTCCGCGATGCCAGGCGATCCAGACGAGGGCGATGACGGCGAAGGAGACGCCGCGGACCCCGGCGAAGAACGCCTCGTCGGTGCCGAGCAGGATTCCCGACAGGTAGAGGACGATCGGGCCGATGAGCAGCACGCTCGCGCGGAGCGCCGTGCGGCGCTTCGGGAGCCAGCGCGTGGCGAGCATCGTGCCGACGAGCGACACGAGCCAGGCGGCGAAGTACGGCACCACGGCGATGTAGTAGGGCGCCTCGACCGGCGTGCCGATCGTGACGATGTCGGCCCAGCCGTAGACCGCGCCGAATGCGAGCCCCGTGAGGGAGGCGAGCGAGGGCAGCACGCCGAAGAGCGCCTCCCCGGGCATGGTGAACGCGCTGCCGAGCAGGAAGTAGGCCGCGAGGCCGACGAGCACGGTGGTGAGGACGCCGAGCCGCCACACGGCGCCGGCGACGGCGACGAGGGTGCCGACGACGAGTCCGGCACCCGCCGCGAGCATGAAGTTCAGGTCGCCGAACGAGGTCTCGTACCCGATGATGCCGAGCACGGACAGCAGGCTGAGGACGAGGATGTCGCTGGTCACGTTGCGGGGAAGTCGGTTCACGGCCGGACCCTCCTGACCAGTCGCGGCAGGTCGGCCAGGTCGCCGACGGTCACGACCGTGGTGCCCGCGACCTTCGTGATGGTGCTGGAGGCGCCGAGCTCGACGCGGAACGCGATCGTGACCGTGTCGGCGCCGAAGAGGGTCTCGATGGAACGGAACTCGGCGACCGGCAGGAGGGAGCCGCCGATGGCGATCACGACGCTCGGTGCCGGGAGGCGCTTGGTGGCGTCCCGCACGAAGTCGCGCACGGTCGGGAACCGTCGCTCCACCGGCTCGATGCGCGACGAATCGTCGAGGAGCACAGTCGGGGTCGCGGTGCGAAGGGCGATCGACTCGGTGACGACCGCGAGGCGTGTCGCGTCGCGGATGACCTGCACGCCGATCGAGGCGAGCACCGAGACGGCGAGCTCGAACTCGTCATCCGAGGCGTACTGGGCGCGCTCCGTCACCTGCACGAGCACGAGCTGCGAGCGGCGCGTCTCCTCGTACTGGCGCACCATGAGCTGCCCGGTTCGCGCCGAGGTGCGCCAGTGCACGTTCCGCAGGGCGTCGCCGGGCTCGTAGGCCCGCAGCGCGTGGAACGAGATGTCGTTGTTCGTGATGACCTTGGTGACCTCGCCCTCGAGATCGCGCACGAGGCCCGCCGCGGACGGCCGGAGCCGAGCGGTGACCGGATGCACGAACAGTTCCACCGGGTCGGTCCAGCGCACCATGCGGCGCAGGATCCCGAGCTGGTCGCCGCGCACCGACACGGCCGGCCCGGCGATGATGACGGCGCGTCGGTTCGTCGGAACCGCGAACAGCTCCTCGTGCTCCGCCTCGGGCGCGAGTGAGGGGACGACGAACTCGGCGAGCCCCGCTCCGACGGGCAGCTCGATGCGGGACGGCGCCGAGGGCGAGCCTCCTGCGTTGGTCACGAGGAGCCGACCGAACGCCCGCTCCCCCGCCACGACGCGCGCCGGCTGGAGCTCGATGCCGACCCGGAAGTGCATGCGGCCGAACACGAAGGCGACGGAGACGAGCACCGCGGCGAGCAGCGTGAACCCGAGGAAGGCGAACTCGATCCAGCCGAACGAGAAGGCGATCACGAGCGACACCGCCGCGGCCGCCAGCACGAGCCATCCGACCGTGGACACCACGCCCGTCACCGGTGCGCAGAACTCCGCGACGGCGCGCGCGACGTGCGCGAGCCGGCCTGCGATCGATCGAGCGGATGCCGCGAGCGACCGACCGACCGCGCGGAATGCGATGCGCGTCTGCGAGGGTGTCGTCTGCGCGCCGGGTTCGGCGGTCATGCCGCCCGGTAGGCCGGGGGCGCGATGTCGACGAGCACCCTGCTGACGATGTCCTCCGCGGTCACGCCGGCGAACTCGGACTCGGGGTCGACGATGATGCGGTGCGCGAGCACGGGGACGGCGAGCTCGCGCACGTCGTCGGGCGTCACGTAGGTGCGCCCGTGCGCGATCGCCCACGTCTTCACGGTGCGGGCGAGCGCCAGGGCGCCGCGCATGCTGACGCCCAGCGCCGAGTCCTGGTGCGCCCTCGTCGCCGACACGATCTCGTTGAGGTAGGAGAGCACGGCCGCGTCGACGTACACGTCGGAGGCGAGCTGCGACATCGTGTTCACCGAGCTCGAGGCGATGATGGGCGACACCTTGGACGCCCGTGCGCGGTTCGCCGAGTCGAGGAGCAGGGTCACGGCCGTGTCGTGATCGGGGTAGCCGAGCGAGGTCTTGATCAGAAAGCGGTCGAGCTGCGCCTCGGGCAGCGAGTAGGTGCCGGCCTGCTCCACGGGGTTCTGCGTGGCGATCACCATGAACGGGCTGCCGACGTCGTAGCTCACGCCGTCGACGGTGACCTTGCCCTCCTCCATGACCTCGAGGAGCGACGACTGCGTCTTCGGGCTCGCGCGGTTGATCTCGTCGGCGAGCACGATCGAGGCGAAGATCGGTCCGTGGTGGAACTCGAAGCGGCCCTTGCCCTGGTCGTAGATGGTGACGCCGGTGACGTCGGACGGCAGCAGGTCGGGCGTGAACTGGATGCGGGAGTTCGTACCGTCGAGCGTGTTGGCCAGCGCCTTCGCGAGCACCGTCTTGCCGGTGCCCGGGAAGTCCTCGAGGAGCACGTGGCCGTCGGAGAGCAGTGCGGTGACCACGAGCTCGATGACCTCGCGCTTGCCGAGGATCGCCTGGTCGACGTTGTCGACGAGCTTCGAGAAGGCGTCCTGGAACCAGAGGGCCTGTTCTTGCGTTACTGACATTCGTTCGTTCTCCTGATCAGGGGTTCCCGCCGCGAACGGGGAGGGCGTCCCAGTTCGAGGTCGCATCCGAGTACTTGTTGGCGCCGCCGCCCGTGGGCGTGAACCGGACGCGGATCGAGTCGTTGTTCCGCTGGCCCAGGCCGTTCTGGAGCACGAGCGACCCGGAGGATCCGAGGTCGTACGTGCCGACGTAGAAGCTGCCGGAACTGCCGTTGATCTCCGTCACGACGTTGTACCGCCCGGCGGGAAGGTTCGAGAAGTCGACCCCGACGTAGTGGCATCCGGAGCAGTACGGCGCCGAACCGCCCTTGAACACCGAGGCCGAGAAGGCGGGAGGCGGCCGGTTCTCGACGCCGAAGGTGGTGCCGGCGGCCGGACCGAACTGCTGGCTGCCGTTGTTCCTCGCGCGGACCTCCACCGTGTGGGTGCCTGCCCCCAGGTTGGAGATCGTCTTCGAGGTTCCACCCTGCAGGCCCGACCAGCCGCCGCCGTCGACCCGGACCTGGTACTCCACGGCGCCGCCGCCGGTGTCCGACGGCGCGGCCCAGCTCACGGTGACATCTGCGGGCGCGTACCCGATCGAGCCGTGGCTCACGTTCCTCGGGGCGGTCGGGGTGCCGTACGGGGTCGCACTCGCGGGCGTCGACGCGTCGGACGTGCCGATTGCATTCACCGCACGCACGTTGAAGCTGTAGGTGGTGCCGTTCGCCAGGTTGGGGATGTTCTGCGGGGAGCCGGCAGCACTGGCGCCGAACGTCCAGGGCCCGCCGCCGGATGGCGACGCGGAGACGATGTAGCTCGTGATCGGCGAGTTGTTCGTGGCGTTCGCCCGCCACGTCAACTGGACCTTGCCATCGCCCCCGACGATGCCCGTGATGCTCGGAGCGTCGGGCCGGTCGCGCACGACCACCGTGACACGCCCCTGCACCTCCCGCGCGGGGTCCATGGTCGCATCCCCGATGCGGTAGATGACGCTCAACTGTCCCGTGAACACTGGCCCGGTGCGCACGGTGATGCCACTCGTGTTGAAGCTGACCGACGCGTTCGAGCCGACGTTCGCGGAGTCCACCTCCGCGGCGACCACGCGCAGCGGCTTGCCCTCGGCGTTGAACGGATTGAAGTCGTTCGCGAGCACGTCGACGGCAAGGGACTGGCTGCGGGTCATGTCGATCGGGCCGTCGTTGGTGGCGATCGGCTTGGCGCGCGTCGACGACACGACCTTCACGTCGACGTAGCCCGGCACCGTGAACGACTCGAACTTCAGGTCGAAGGTGAGATGCGCCGCCGTGCCGGGCTGCACGCCGAGCGGGGCCGACACGGTGAGGGTGCCGTCGGTGATCTGGGCCTGGATGTCGGACGTCGTTCCGCGCAGGTTCGTGTACTGGATGCGCTGGATGTTGTCGGGGTTCGGCTGGAAGCTCGAGGAGCGCAGGTCGATGTCGAGCGGCGTCTCACCCGCCTCGATGGTCTCGGTGCGGGGCGTGAAGGTGGGTGGAGTGTCGTTGAAGTTGGGGTCGCCCACGGTGATCGGAATCGTGAGGATCGCGACGCGTCCGATCGGATCGGAAGCGCTCGTTCCGTCGGTCACGGTGAAGGTCACGGAGGCGGAGCCCCGGTAGTCCTGCTCGGGAACGTACTGCAGGGTCGTGCCGTCGACGAACGGTGCGTCCTTCGCATTCGTCGCCGTCGCCGAGAGGATGAGGGGCGGCTGGCCCGACGGCACCACGACGATGTCGTTCGCATCCCACACGACCTTGCCGTTCATCGGCACGACGACCGGGGGGAACTCGGCGAGGTGCGGTGCCGGGAACTTCGCCTTCTCCTCGGCGGCGAGCTCCTCGGGCGTCTTCGGGCGCTGGGTCTCCTCGACCTCCGTGTCGCCACCCGGGATCGGTGGGACGATGACGAACGCCATGGCGGAGAGGGCGTCGAGCTCGTTGGTGAGGCGGTACGCCACGGCGTAGCGTCGGCTGCCCGGCTCCACGTCGATCGTCCCGTCGGGCAGCACCTGAGCCCGGCCGGCGTTCGGACCCTCGACGGTCACCTTCAGGTCTTCCACGAGTCCGCCGGGGTTCGTCGCATCGGCGAGCGGGTCGACGTTGACCCGTTCGACATCGACGACCTCTTCGGGCTCGATGACCTGGTCCTCCGCCGTCGGCGGCAGGATCACCGCATCCTTGGACACCGCCACCTGGAGGAACGCCGCGTCCGCGCCGCCATGGCCGTTCGAGATCTCGTATCGGATCGTGTAGGCGCCCTCGGTCTCGGGCGCGGTCACCACGACGCGACGGCGGTCGCGGATCTCGGCCTCGATGCCCTCGTCGACCTCGGGCAGGCCGGCCACGTGCAACTCGTACCCCGACGGATCGGAGTCGTTGAGCAGCACCTCGACCCCGACGGTGCGCCCGGGCTTCATCGCGATGGTGTCGTCGACGGCCTTCGGGGGAAGCTGCACGACCGGGCGCGGGATGACGCCGATGCGGATGATGCCCACCGAGGTGGCACCGCCGGTGTCCTGCACCTCGTACCTGAACGAGTCGGTGCCGGCCGACCCCGTGAGGGCCTCGTAGGTGATGGAGGTGCTCGTCGACTCCACGATGCGGCCGAGCGAGGGCGCGGTCGAGATGCCCGTCAGCACGACCGAGTCGCCGTCGGGGTCGATGCCGTCGAGCGGCACGTCGATCTTCACCGCCGACCCCTCGAAGGTGCGCGAGGTGAGCGGTGTGGGAAGCGGCGCGCGGTTGGCGTCGGGATCGGGCCCCACCACCGTGAACCGGACGGTGGCGCGCGCCGTCTGGTCGAAGTCGTCGCCGATCGTGTAGACCGTCGTGTACGTGCCCGGGGCATCCGGAGCCTGGAAGCGCACCGAATCCTCGCTGACGAAGGCCAGGCCCTCGGCTGCCGTCGTGTTCGCGAGGTCGGGCAGGACGTGGATGGATGCCGCGTCGGGGTGATAGTCGTTCGCGAGCACCGGCACCGTCACGATGTCGCCGGCTCGCACGTTCACGCTGTCGTCGAGCGCGACCGGCGGCTGGTGCTTGACGAGCGGCGGCACCGGCACCACGGCCACCGTCGCCGTCGCCGTGTTCACGCCGTCGGAGATCGTGTACTCGAACTGGAGCTGGCGGTCGATGGCCTCGGATGCCGTGACCCGCGCCACCGTGTTGGTGAGGATCTCGACCGACACGAGGTCGTCGGTCGCCGTCTCGTCGACCGACTGCACGGCGAGCACCCGGCCCGACGGCGACACGTCGTTGACGAGCAACGGCACCGTGGTCGGCTCCCCCGGACGGAGGTAGGCGATGTCCTTGACGGCGATGGGCGCGGGCGCCTCACTGGGCGGCTGCGTGACCTGGACCCGGATGAGGCCGACGCTCACGGCGGTGTCGGCGGCGAGGTTGTAGAGGAAGACGTACTCACCGGGCTCGGGCGCGGAGAACGTGATGGTGCCGCGTTCGATGTTCGGGGTGATGACCGCGTCGTCGGGCGCCTCCTCGACGCCCACGAGGCTGAGCGGCGCACCCGACGGCGACAGGTCGTTCGCGAGCGGCTCGATCGCGAACGTCTCGCCCGCGAACACCTGTGCGAAGTCGGGGGTTCCGACCGGGTTCAGGGTGCCGGTCGGCTTCACCTCCACGGTGAGGATGCCGGCCGCCTCGGTGCGGCCGTCGGAGACGATGTACTGCACCTCCTTGACGCCGAGCTCGCCGGACTGGTGCTCGAAGGTCACGAGCCCGTCGGGGCTGAATCGCACCGAGTCGCCGCTGGTGGGCGATGCGTTCACGAGGTAGACGTCGTCGCCGTCGGGGTCGTTCCAGTCCGCGAGGACGTTGTAGGAGATCTGGCGCCCCTGCTCGACGCTCGTCGCGCCGTTGCGCAGCGAGATCGGCGCCTCGTTCTCGCTGTCGGGGGTGATGCGCACGTCGACATTGGCCTCCGCAACCCCGTCGCGCCCGTCGGACACGGAGTAGCGGAACGACGCCGTGCCCGCGGCCCCCTCGTCGGGCGTGAACTGCAGCGCACGACCGCCGTCGATCAGCTCGAGCCGCCCCGAGGCGCCGCTCACCGTCGGGAGGCCGGCGACCGTGAGCACGTCGCCGTCGGGATCGGTGTCGTTCTCGAGCACCTCGAGGATCGTGGTGCGGTCGGGACGCACGCCGTACTCGTCGTCGCGCGCGAGCGGCGGACGGTTGATCGGACCGCGCTCAGCGAGCGTGTCCTCGAAGTTCTGCTGGGACGACTTCTCGTCGCCCTCCTGGTCCTCCGACTCCTCGGGCGGCGTGACCTCCTCCCAGTTGTCGACGAGGCGCAGGTCGGAGTCGACCAGCCACGAGTTGCCATTCGAGAGGTTGTTCAGCACGATGACGTCACGGTTCACGCGGAACTCGAGGCGCGAACCGGCAGTGGGCTGGTCGATCTGCTGGGACTCGGGCTCCGCGCCGTCGCACTCCACGAGGTACCGGGCGGAGGTCGCCCAGGCGCCGTGCGCGCAGCCGTCGAGCCACACGGGCGCGGCCACGTCGTCGGCACCGTCGGCCGGGGCATCCGCGCCATTGGAGGTGACGGCGACCTCTCCCCCGTCGAGCGGCACCGACATCAATCCGCCGCCGGATGCCACATAGGCGACGTCATGCTCCGCGCCGGACTGCTGCAACCGCAGGCCCGCTTCGGGGAGCTCGATCGACCGATCGTCGACGAGGAGGCGATCCTCCTCGGTGTCGAGCACCACGGCACGTTCGCCGATCGCGGCGAGTTGGTGCCCGGTGAGCTTCGGGATGGACGTGCGGACGGGATCGCCGCCGTCGACGGGGACCCGGTACAGGGAGCCCTTGCTCGGCTTCGTGGCGAAGACCGTGCCCTCGGAGCTCACCGCGACCTCGGCGTCCTCGCCGAGCTTCAGCAGCGGGTCGGTCCCAGTTGCGTCGAACGAGAGGGAGCCGCCCGCGCGGACCGTCCACAGCTCGCCCTTCGGCGACAGTACGGCGAGCACGTCCCCGCCGTAGGCGACCGTGGACCCTGGTGGCACGTCGATCCGCTCCGTCAGCGTGGTGTACGACGGGTCGATGCGCTCGATGGATCCGATGCTGCGGTCGTAGAGGAACGCCGAATCCCCGTCCTGGAAGACGTCGAACTCATTCGTCGCCGTGCTGACCGCGGCATCCAGCTCGCCGATCGGACGGTTCAGACGGCCGGCCAGCAGGTCCTTCGCGTTCGTCACCCAGACGTCGCGGGCGCGAAGGTCGGGATCGGTGACCGGGAAGCCCTGGTGCAGCACCGCGAAGGCCAATGGAACACCGGCGATCAGCGCCAGCGTCGTGATGGTCGCGGTGGTCTTTCGCGTGCGGATCCACGAAGTGAACACTCCCACCCGTGACTCCCTGACCTGTTCGCGCCGACGCAGAATGGCGCCGGTTCTCTCCCCACACCGGGGTACACGGTAACACGGACCTCCTGACGGGCCACATGGGGAGGGATCCCCATGTCACCCGCCCCCGGGGGACGTGGCGCCTGCTTCCGGCTGGGTCGATGAGAGTTCCCGGCGTTCCGCGCCGGCCGTGCAGGCTCGCGGTCAGGCGCGCGGGTCGCTGCCCTCGGCGACTCCGTCGGGGACATCGTCGGTGCCATCGAGCAGCGCCAGGTCGTCGGTGCTCACCAGCCGAGTTGCGACGGCGTACTCCACGAGCCGCGCACGCCGGTTGGTCGCGAGCCTGCCGCGGCCGCCCCGGAGCCCGTCGACGCCGATCTTGTCGAGCTTCTCGCAGACGTTGTCGAGCTTGCGGTTGAACGTGGTCATGCTCCAGCCGAGGCGTGCAGCCGCCTCGGCCGAAGTGGGCACCACCGACCTGCCGGCAGACGGCTGCGACAGCACATGCTCGGCGAGCGCCACGACGAGGAGCCGCTGGCTCGTCGTGAGCGTCACCGGGAGGATCGTGGTGCCGCCGTCGGCCGGCCTCGCCGTGAGGGAGGTGTTGTAGAAGTCCTCCTCGGCGTGGATGGTGAAGTCGTAGGTGGTCGAGCCGGCACTGAACATCACGTGCACCGTCTGGAAGACGAGCGGCAGCTTCGCCCCCGGCGCGACCCATGCCTGCACGCTGCCGGTCGCGTCCGAGACGGTGGCCGAGAGGAGCTGGCCGACGTTCGAGAGCCACCAGAGGCCGTACTCGCTGGACAGCGTCAGGAAGGTGCGATGCAGGTAGGGGTTGTCGTCGATGGTCAGGTCGGACTCGCGCCCGATCCCGAAGGCCTCGCCCTCGTTCACGGTGTACCACTCGCCGCAGTACTCGACCTTGAGGGGCCTCATGCCGTGCACTCCGTGACCGGTTCGGAGGTCTTGCTCCCGCGCTGCACCTGCACCTCGATGCAGACGCGCTCGCCCGCCGTCACCCCGTCGACGACGATGGTCGGGCCGTCGGCGACCGCGATCGCGCCGGAGCCGTCGGCGCGTTGCCAGCGGTACCGGTCGCCCTCCTCGGCGTCGTCGTGCGAGACTGCGAACGACACGCTGGCGCCGTCGGCGGAGGGCACGCCGGGCTGCACTTCGGGCGCGGGAACGGTGGCGGCGAGGATCGCGTCCTCGCCGGACGGGGCGGCCGTTCGATCGGCCGACTGTTGCTGGAGCGTGCCGGAGAGGGCCACCGCGATGCCGATCACGACCACCACCACGATCGCCGCCACGATGCCGACCACGGCGCCGACGTGGGATCGACGGGGACGCGCCTGGGTGCGCGTGTCGTCGACGAGGTCGGATGCCGCCGCACCGCGGCCGCGCAGCTGCGTCGCGTCGACCGTCGGCGCAGCAGCAGCCTCGGCGGCGGGCGTCGCTGCCTGCGCGGAGCGCCCCCGCGGGCGGATGACCGTCTGGTCGACCTGGTTCGCCGTCGCGCCCGCCACCGCGACCGGCGCGCGAACGATCGTGCCCTCGTCGGGCGTCGCGGCCGCTGCCGCGACGGGCTGCGCCTCGACCTGACGCGGCGTGCGAGCGCGGGTGGCGTCGTCCTCACTGGGAACGGCGGCCGGCAGCCGGGTCGGGGCGGCCGGCTGCGCCTCGACCGATCGCACCGCGCGGGCGCGCGTCTCGTCAGCGCCGTCCTCGACGGGCGCCTGTCGCTCGGAGGAGAGGTTGGGGACCTCGATGGTGGTCGCCGGGTAGCCGAGTTCCAGCTCGACGCGCTGGAGTGCCCTGGCGAACTCCACCGCACTGGGATAGCGGTCGTCGCGACGCGTCGCCATGCCCTTCGCCAGCACGGCCGTCAGGCTGCGCGGCACGTCGTCGCGGCCGATCGGCGTGATCGCCCCTCGCTCGATGCGCCCGATGAGGTCGAGCGACCCGTTCGGTCGCCCCGGGATCTCGAACGGCGTGCGCCCGGCGAGGAGGGAGTGCACCGTCGCGGCGAGCGAGAAGACATCGCTGCGCTGGTCGGGCTTGGGGTCATCCTCGAACATCTCGGGCGGCGACCAGGGCACGCTCATGCCGACCGCGGACTGGCCGGAGGACGTCGACGACGCGTCGACGGGCGACGTCATCGTGTGCACCGGCAACTCGCCCTCGAGGTTCGATGAGATGCCGAAGTCGGTGAGGGCGGGCCACCCGTAGTCGTTCGTCAGCACGTTGGCCGGCTTGATGTCGCGGTGCAGGATGCCGGCGGCGTGCGCCGTGGCGACGGCGCCGGCGAGGCGGATGCCGGTGCGCAGAGCATCCTCGACGGCGAACCGCTCGCGCTTGTAGCGCTCGGCGAGGCTCGGCCCCGAGCAGTACTCCATGACGAAGTAGGGGCGGCCGTCGGCGGAGACATCGGCGTGGAAGATCGTCACGATGAACGGATGCGCCGACAGTTGGGCCATGAGGTTGGCCTCGGCGACGAACTGGGCGCGCGTGTCACGGCCGAGCTCCTCGGTGAGGAGCACCTTCACCGCGACCTTGCGCCGCGGCAGGCGCTGCTCGTAGAGGAACACATCGGCGAACCCGCCAGAGCCGAGCAGCTGCAGCGCCGTGTATCCGGGCAGGTCGGGCGGCGTGGACGGGGCGCGACGCATCATTCGCCCACGACCTGGATCGTCCAGCCGCCGCCGAGGTCCATCACCGTACCGGTGAGGACGGGCGTCGGCTCGCCGGCCCGCAACTTGACCGGGGGCTTGCCTGGCGCGACGACATGCGTGCCGTTGCGCGAGTGCAGGTCGGTCACCACGACCGTGTCTCCCTCGACCGCGACGCGCAGGTGGTTGCGTGAGATATCGGGGTCGCCGGCTCCGATCGTGATGAGCCGCGGGATTCGCCCGCCCGAGACCTGGCTCACGCTCGGCGCGCGCCCGAGGACGACCTCGTGGCCGATCGGCTCGAGGCTGCCGTCGGGCATGCGGAGCGACGCCGAAGGCGACACCGTGACGCCCGACGGAGGCGTGGGCGTGGCCGTGGCCGGGCGCGCGGCGCGCTGGGCGCGGAGCCGCTGCAGGTCGATGCCGGCGACGGTGAGGCCGTCGTGGTCGCCCTCGAGCTCAGCCGGGGCTGCCGGAGTCGGCCGGGTCACGGGCGCCGAGCGCTTGGGCGAGGCGATGGTGTCCTCGACGGGCACCATGGTCTGCTCGGCCGGGGAGGCGACCGAGACCGGGGCGGGAGTCGACGGGGCAGCGGGCACCACGACCGGTACGGCCGCGGCCGTCGCGGGCGCAGGCGCCGCGGGCGCAGGCGCCGCGTCGACGGCCGGGCTGACCGGGAAGGCCGCGGCGGCGACCGGCCCGACCGCGTCGGTCGCGACGGCGACGGCGTACACCACGCCCTCGACGAGCGGGAGCTGGGGACGCTCGCCGGACGGCGCCGCATCGACGGACTCGAGACGCACCTCGCCCTCGACCCCGTCGATGAGCCGCTCGGCCCAGGTCGAGACGCCCTCGCCCGACACCGTGGTGTCGCCGATCACCACGCGGACGGGCCCGCGCGCCACGACCCTGGCCGAGCCGCGGCCGTCGCCGCGCACGACGAGGGCGAACGGCGGCGTGGCCGCGAGGCCCGACGCGGTGAGCCGGTCGAGCACCTGCGGCGTCGGATCGGGGGCGCCGAGCTCGGCCCACACCGCCGCCACCGCGTCGGCTGCAGTGATCGGAGCCAGGAGGGCGACGCGCCCGCGCACGGCGGCGAGCCACGCGCCCGAGGGGTCAGGCCGATACGTCGCCATGGTGCCCTCCCCCGGTGCGCGGCGTCGTGTCCTCGGCGGCGCGTGACAACGAGCCGGTTCGGTCGCGGGTGGTCTCGTCGTCATCGTCGTCATCGCCGAGCTGCGACTCGACCACGATGACCGTGACGTTGTCACGACCGCCGTGCTCGAGCGCGGCATCGACCAACTCGCCCGCGAGGCCCGCCGCATGCCCGGTGTCGCCCGCGAGGACCTGGGCGAGCTGCTCGTCGTCGACCTCCTTCGAGAGGCCGTCCGAGCAGATCAGGAACACCTGGCGGCCGGCGGCGGGGATGAGCCAGACGTCGGGATCGACGACCTCGTCGGCACCCATCGCCCTCGTGATCACGTTGCGGTCGGGATGGCGCTCGGCATCGTCGGCGCTGATCAGGCCGGCGTCGACGAGTTCCTGCACCGCCGAATGATCGACGCTCAACTGCTGCAGCGTGCGTCCGTCCCACGAGTAGACCCGGGAGTCGCCGACGTTGAACACCATCCAGTGGAAGCCCGCGCCGTCGCCCGCGTCGACGAGCGCGATGCCCGTGAGCGTGGTGCCGGCGACGGCCGTGCCCTCCTCGCCCTCGGCGCTCAGCGCCCGGACGGCGTCGTTCGAACTGTGGATGGCGTCGAGCACCTGCTCGGGCGATGACGGCCTGCCCGCCTCGAGGTGACGCCGAAAAGTCTCGACCACCGTGCGACTCGCGGCATCGCCTCGCGCGTGGCCGCCCATGCCGTCGGCGACGAGATAGACCGGTGCGGCCGCGAGGAACGCGTCTTCGTTCACGCTGCGGACACGACCGACGTCGCTCTGCGCACTGTGGGCGATCACCGCGGAACCGCGCGGGAGTCGGACGATGTCCTCGCCATCAGCGGACACGGTTCTCCTCGTCGCAACTCGCCTGCGGGCCCCCCGGCCCGGGCGCCCCACCCAGGCGCCGCCTCCCCACGCTAGCAACTCCGGGCGGGTCCTGCGGACCGCTGTGCACAGCGGCGCGACCCCCGGACCGGTCAGTGCTCGCGGCGGGAGGCGTCCTCGGTGAAGTGCGGCACCTCGTCCATGAGCTTCACGCCGCGGCGCTTCGAGTCGACCCGGGCCTTGACGAGGCTCGCGATCGTCGCCACGGCCATCGCCACCACGATCACGCCGAGCGAGGCCCATGTGGAGATCTCGGGTGCCCACTCGACGGGTTCGCCGCCGTTGAGGAACGGGAGCTCGTTGACGTGCAGGGCGTGGAACACGAGCTTCACGCCGATGAAGGCGAGGATGAACGCGATGCCGTACTTGAGGTACTCGAGCCGCTCGAGCAGCCCGCCGAGCAGGAAGTAGAGCTGGCGGAGGCCCATCAGCGCGAACACGTTGGCCGTGAAGACGATGAACGCCGACTGCGTGATGCCGAAGATGGCAGGGATCGAATCCAGCGCGAAGAGGAGGTCGGTCGTGCCGATCGCGATGAAGACGATGATGATCGGCGTGAACATGCGCGTGCCGTCGACGGTGGTGCGCAGCTTGATGCCGTCGTAGTCGTCGGAGATGCGAACGCGCTTGCGGAGCATCCGCACGAGCGCGCTCTCGGTCTCCTCTGCGCTCTCCTCGCGATGCAGGAACGCCTGCTGGATCGCCGTCCAGACGAGCCAGGCGCCGAAGATGTAGAAGATCCAGCTGAAGTTCTCGATGAGCTGGGCGCCGAGGAGGATGAACACCCCGCGGAAGATCAGCGCCAGGATGATGCCCACCATGAGCACCTCCTGCTGCATCTTCTTCGGCACCGAGAACCTCGCCATGATGATGACGAACACGAAGAGGTTGTCGATCGAGAGGCTGTACTCCGTGAGCCAGCCGACCACGAACTGGCCGGCGTGCTCGGCGTCGCCGAGCAGGAGCATCAACAGCGCGAACACGAGCGCGAGCGCCACGTAGAAGACCACCCACAGGGTGGACTCCCGGAACGACGGCACGTGGGGGCGCTTGACGACGAGCAGCAGGTCGCCGATGAGGATGAGGGTCAGGACCACGAGGGAGCCGACTTCGAACCAGACGGGGAGTTCGAGCACAGGGGGCCTTCCGGGGTGAGTGGGTACAGGTGAACCCGAAAGTCTCTCCCGACCGCGCCCTCGGCGCGCCGCCACGCCCGGAGCGGCGTCTCTGGCGCTCGTACTGACGATCGTGGCCCGAGGCGTGCGCCTCGCGGGATACTCCCCTTCGCTCAGCCGAGTCTAGCGGAGGGCGAGCGGATGCCGCAGCGCACCGCACTCTCGTCGCGGGACGTGGCGGCGGGACGTGGCGATCGAGGGACGACCCCGCGCGGGCAGGAGAATGCCGCTCGGAAATGCAGAAAACCCCCGGGTGACCGGGGGTTTTCGCTGTTGTGACCCCAGCGGGATTTGAACCCGCGCTGCCGCCGTGAGAGGGCGGTGTCCTAGGCCGCTAAACGATGGGGCCGAATCGACAACTTGAAGAGTATGACACAGGCTCGCGGCTCCCGCAAAATCGACGCCGCCGCGGCATCCGTCGCCGTGATCATGCGAAGACCGACAGCGCCCCGGGCACCACGTCGACCTCGATCGGGAGCCGGCCGATGCGCTCGCCGTCGGCGTACGCGACGATGTCATCGGCCTCGATGCGCACCCGGCTCGCCCGCACGAACTCGACCGCGGGGTGGTCGACGTGGGTGCCCGCGAAGACCTTCGGGAACACGCGGACGAGCGCTGAACGGGACAGCGGATGGACGATGAAGACGTCGAGCAGGCCGTCGGCGAGGTCGGCGTGCGGCACGATGCGCATGCCGCCGCCCAGCGAGGGATTGTTCGCGACCGACACGAGCATCGCACGCTGCTCCCGGCGCACCCCGTCGATCGTGATGACGTATGTGCGGGGACGGAACGTGGCGAGCTCGCGGGCGAGGGCGAGCGTGTACCGACTGGGGCCGCGTGGACGCGTCATCCGGTTCGCCCGCTCGTTGACGACGGCGTCGAAGCCCGTCGAGACCACGCACGCGAACCACGTGCGCAGGTCGCCGTGCCGGATGATGCCTGCGTCGATCTGCCGGGGCTCGCGGTCGAGCGCCGCGAGCAGCGCATCGGTGGCCGCGACCGGATCGTCGTACGGCAGACCCAGCCCGCGGGCGAGGTCGTTGCCCGTGCCGGCCGCCACGATGCCGAGCGGCACGCGCGTCTGCGCCACGAGGTTCACGCCGAGCGAGACCATGCCGTCGCCGCCCACCACGACGAGGGCGTCGGGGCGCTGCTCGAACGCCGACTCGGCCTCGCGCCGGAGCAGCTCGAAGTTCGCCTCGCGGAGCATCGACACGTCGTACCCGGCATCCACGAGCCGCTCGACCACGGCCGGCCCCACGGCGCGATTGCGGCCGAAGGAGGCGGCCGGGTTGACGGCGACGAGGAGGCGCCGCGGGGCTCGGATCATGGTGCGATTCTGGCAGGCGACGGGCTTGCGCGCCGCGCGGCGGGCGGTGTTGGCTCGACGCATGCGACTCACCAAGCTCGAACATGCCGCGCTCGTCATCGAGGACTCGGGCGACAAGCTCTACGTCGACCCGGGCAGCTTCACCACACCGATCACGGAGTCGGCCGGCACCGCCGCCGTGGTGATCACCCATGAGCACGCCGACCACTGGACGCCCGAGCAGCTCGGCCGCATCGTCGGCGCCAACCCCGGAGTGCGCATCTTCGGCCCGGCGGGCGTCGCCGCGGCGGCATCCGGATTCCCGGTGGAGACGGTCGCGGCGGGCGACGAGGTGGAGGTCGGGCCGTTCCGGCTGCGATTCTTCGGCGGGCAGCACGCGCAGATCCACCGGTCGATCCCGATCATCGACAACCTCGGGGTGCTCGTGAACGAGGCGCTGTACTACGCGGGCGACTCGTTCGTCGCGCCCGACGGGATCGCCGTCGACGTGCTCGCCGCCCCGGCCGCCGCACCCTGGATGAAGATCAGCGAAGCCATGGACTACGTCATCGAGGTGGCGCCGAAGCGGGCGTTCCCGACGCATGAGATGCTGCTGTCGCGCGCCGGCAAGGACCTCTCGAACGCCCGCCTCCGCTGGGCCGTCGAGCAGGGCGGCGGCGAGTACCTGCCCCTCGAACCCGGGGATTCGATCGACTTCTGAGCCACGCGGGAGGGCGAGGCGGCCGTCGCTGCTCGGATGCGCGGTCGTCCCGTGCGGTCAGCCGACGGCGTCCGGCGTCACTGCCCGGGTGGACCGCCCGTGCCGTTCCCGTTGCCGCCGTTCCCGTTGCCGTTGCCGTTGCCGCCGTTGCCGCTGTTCCCGTCGCCGCCGCCCTCGGTCTGATCGGCCGGTGCAGGCGTCTCGGTGGTTCCACCGTCGACGCCGCCCGACTTCGGGGCGACCGGGCCCGGTCCGGCCTCGGTGAAGGGGTCGCCGCCGTACTTCGCCGCGGCCACCGACATGACGGCCGGCCACATCCGGTGACGCGCCGTCGCGGCCTGCCCGCTCGCGAAGGAGATGGCGCGCTGGTTCGCATCGCCGTTGACGCTCACCACGGCCGCCGCCGTGGCCACCTTCGAGCTGGCGCCGACCATCCAGGTGTCCTTCGCCCCGTCGGTGGTCCCCGTCTTGCCGATGAGCGGCACGTGCGGCGAGGTCGCCCCGTTCGAGACGGTGGCGGTGCCGCTCGTCATCACCCGGATCATGGCGTAGTGCATCGCCGCGGCGACCGCGGGCGGCACCGATTCCGTGCACGTCGTCTGCGGGGCGGGCAGCTCCTGCCCGTCTCGCCCCACGATGCGGTCGATGGCGACGGGGGTGCAGGTGACGCCGTTGTTCGCGATGCCGGCGAACGCGACGGCCATGGTGAGCGGGGCCACCTCGTTGATGCCGATCACCGCGGAGGCGCTCTGCACGAGCGGTTCGCCGTCGGCGCGGTGCACGCCGAACGCCTCGGCGGTCTTGCGGATGCCGCAGAGGTCGAGCCGCTTGGCCATGCCGATGTAGCCCGTGTTGATCGAGCCGATCGTCGACTCGAGGGCGCTGTAGTTGGCACCCGCCTCGTTGGCGTCGTTGCGCGGCGCCCAGTGCTCGGCGTCGTAGTTCTGCGGGCCGAGGCAGCTGTCCTGGAACGTGCCCCAGTTGGCCTTCGGCCGGGAGTCGACCCGCTCCGAGAGCGCGTGCCCCGTCTTCAGCCACTCCGCCAGCGTGAACACCTTGTACGAGGAACCCGGCTGGAACCCGCGCGAACCGCCGTACTCGAAGTCGGTGTTGTAGTTGATGCTCGTGAACTGCGGGCCCGAGTTGAGCACCTCGGGATCCTGGCTGTACGTGCGGTTCTGCGCCATCGCCAGCACCCGGCCCGTGCCGACCTGCACCGAGGAGATGACCGCGCCGACGTCCCACCCGGGATAGGTCTGCGGCACGTTCTGGGCGATCGTCGACTCCGCGGCGAGCTGCAGGTCGAGGTCGAGCGTCGTGTAGACCTGGAATCCGCCGCGCCGGAAGTTGCGCATCCTCGTGTCGGCGTCATCGCCGAAGTTCGGGTCGTTCTGCAGGATGTTCTTCACGTAGTCGCAGAAGTAGGCGCTGCCGCCCGCGGTCTGGCATCCGGTGCTCGGCTCGGTGATGGCGGGCTGCACGGGCGTTGCGACCGCCGTGTCGTACTCCGCCTGCGTGATCTTCCGGTACTCCAGCATGCGGTCGAGGATGTAGTTGCGCCGCGAGGTGTTCTCGGCGTAGCCGTTCGCCGCACCGTTCGTCTCGCTCTCGGGCTTGTCGATCTGGAACTTCGCGGGGTTGTTCACGATCGCCATGAGGGAGGCGGCCTGCGCCAGCGAGAGGTTCGCAGCGCTGGTGTTGTAGTAGTAGTTCGCCGCGGCCTCGATGCCGTACACGGTGCCGCCGAAGCCGGCGATGTTCAGGTAGCCGAGCAGGATCTCGTTCTTCGTATACCGCTTCTCGACGCCGATGGCGAGGCGCATCTCCTTGAGCTTGCGGTCGATCGACGTCTCGGTCACGGTGTCGTAGCAGCCGAGGCGCTCCTGCTCGATGAGGGCGTGGCGCTCGTCACCGGTGAGCGCCTCCCGCTCCTCCTCGGTGAGGTCCTCGAGTGCCGTGACGTCGGCCATGCCCTCGCATTCCTGCACGCGCACGTTCTTGACGTACTGCTGGGCGATCGACGACCCGCCCTGCGTCTCGCGGCCGGTCGCCGTGGTCACCGCCGCGCGCACGGTGCCCTGCAGGTCGATGCCGCCGTGCTCGTAGAACCTCGGGTCCTCGCCGGCGACCGTTGCGTCCTTGACATACTGGCTGATGCCGTCCCAGCCGACCTCGATGCGGTTCTGGTCGTAGAACGAGGCCAGGAGCACGGTGGACCCGTCGGACCTGGTCGCGTAGATGTTGCTCTTCTCCGACAGCTGCCCGATCTCGAGGTAGCTCGGCAGGTTCTCGAACATGCCGATGGTGCCGGATGCCGCGATGCCGACGGTCGCGATCGCCGGCGTCACCCCGACGACGACGAGCGTCGCCGCGGCCGCACTGGCCGCCACGAGTCCGATGAGCCCGCCCAGAACGCCCACGGGAGTCCGCGTCTCGGCGAAATCCCGATTCCGCTTGTTCCGGACGGCCATGCGATCACTCCCGGAGCCCGCGATCGTGCGGGTGACGCGTGCCCGGTAGGGCGGGCACCATGGTGGTTCGATCACCATCGAACCTCAGCATGCCGTGCGTGTCCAGCCTTCGGTGCGACATCCGGCCCCGTGTCCTCTCGCCCCGTCGATCAATCAGCTTCGGCGAGGAACGGCCGATGGTCGAACTCGCCCTCGCCGATGATGGCGACGGTCGATTCGGGCACCTCGATGAACGCGCCCGGCATGTCGTTCAGGGGCTCCGAGACCACCACGCGCGCGTTGCGGCCGAACAGGTTGAGCCGCTCGACATCGGGGTACAGCTCACGCAGCGTGTCGATGTCCTCGGAGTGGAAGAGGGTGCGCGACCGGCGCTGGGTGGAGTAGCGGAACGCCCAGATCGTCGTCCCGTCGGAGACGGCCATGGTGCCCTGCATGGGGAAGGCGATGCCGTGTTCGCGGCCGACCTTCTCGATCAGCTGCACGGCGGCGGTGATGCCGGCGATGGGGTCGTCACGGAGGCCGAGGGACAGGGCGAGGTGGAAGATCACCTCGGAGTCGGTCGTGCCGTGGATATGCGGGTAGAGCGACGGGTCCACGGCGAACACGAGGTCGCGCTTCATCTTCACGAAGTCGCCGAGGAAGCCGTTGTGCATGAACAGCCAGTTCTCGTACCGGAACGGGTGGCAGTTCGTCTGCTGGATCGGGGGGCCGCCCGCCGCTCGCACATGCGCGAAGAAGAGCGGACTCTCGATCGCGTGGGTGAGCTCCCGCAGGTTCTCGTCGTGCCACGCCGGCTCGATGCTGTGGAACAGCGCCGGCTTCGCGTCGTCGCTGGTGCCCGACGGGTACCAGCCGATTCCGAACCCGTCGCCGTTCACGGTCTCGGCCCCGAGCGGCGAGTTCAGCGACTGCTTCACGAGCGAGTGCTGCGTATCGAGGATCAGCGTGGACGGTCGGAGCGGTTCCCCCGAGTATGCGAGCCAGCGGCACATGCGGTCATCCCCCTGCACATCGTCGGCGAGGCCTCGTGCGGCGCGACGCCGTTGGCCACATGCTAGTCCCGGCCGGGCCTGGCCCGCTCGGATGGGCGGCCGCCGCTTCGCCGCCCCATTCTGGGGGCATCGGATGCCGCGCCACCGCGCCTACGATGTGGGGACCGTCAGCCGTGGGACCTCCCGCACGCGTCATCCGGCCGCCGGTGCGATTCCCAACACCCACGGGAACGACGGGCCCCGACCACATTCTCCTGGCCGGGGTCCTTCGCCGTCATCCGAACGATGGATGCCGCGTCGGCGGAGAGCGCCGAGACTCGATGAGCCGATCACACCCGAACCGCAGGATCGGTGGCGCGAATAGGCGTCGTCGGCGGCGCGCGTCGATGAGGAGGACGTCGTGGGAGTCCAGACCGCACTCGATGCAGTGACCGGTGCCGACGCGATCGTGGACGCGATGCGACTGGCCGACGACCTCGCGTTCGAGGCCGGCCGGGATCCGGGCGTCCGCACGCTGCGGGTGCTCGCAGGAGCACTCCGCGGCGACGACGAGATCGCCGCCATCGCGTCGACCCACGCCCTCGCCGGGATGTTCGACCGTGAGGCGGGCAGGATGCTCGTCGGCCTGCTGACCGACGAGCGGGCCTTCCTCCGCGAGCACGCGGCGTGGGCGCTCGGCGGTGGCCTCCCTCGCGCGGATGCGATGGGCGCCCTGCTCGGCATGGTGGTCACTGGAGGGTTCGGGGGCATGCTCGCGCAGCGGACGCTCGAGCAGTGGTCCCCCACGACCGCCGAGGCCCTTGTCGTGGGGACCGAGGCGGCGCTGCTCGGCGTCGTCGAGCCGGCAGCCCGCGCGCGGGTGGTCGAGACCCTCGGGCTCGTGCGGCATTCGATCGCGACGGCGCCGCTCCTCCGCATCGCACGGGACTCCGCGGAGGCCGAAGGGGTGCGCATCGCGGCCGTCTCGGCGATCGGGCAGCGGTCCGCGGATCCGCGGCTGGCGGAGTTCCTGCACCTGGTGGCCGCCGACGGCGGTCCCCTCGGCGCGGTCGCCGAACTGGCACTGCTCGACCTGCGCCCGCACCTGCGTTCGCCTACAGCACGGGCGGAGGGTCGCCGATCCGGCCTGACGGTCGCGCAGCTCTTTCTCCACGCCGACCTCGATCCCCTGCTGAGCTCGGCAGGCTCCGGCGACAACGGCGGCATCGCCACGCTCCTGGTGCGGCTCGGCGACGCGCTCGTGCGCGACCGCGAGATCGGCGTGGAGCGCGTCCTCACCCTCTCTCGCGGCTCCGTCGATGGGGCCGCCGCCGATCTCGTCCGACTTCGCGACGGCGCCTCGGGGCACGTGTACGGGCGCGTCCCGTTGCTCAGCGACCCCGTGCCGTCGGCCGCGGCGTGGCCATTGAGGGTGGCGGCTCGCCGCGGCATCCGGCGCCTTCTGCTCGCGACCGGCCGCGTCGACGTGCTGCACCTGCGCATGGCCGACGTCGGCAGCCTGGCCGCGGCGGAGGTCGCCCGCGAGCTCGGCATCCCGGTGGTGTTCACCGTGGCGCCCGACCCGCACGCGGTGATCGAGTCGCTCGACCGCTCGGGTGCGATGAGCCGGCACGAGTTCGGCCGGTTCGACCACGCGGAGCACTTCTGGTTCCGCACGCGCCTCGTGCAGCGGCTCGCGGCCAATGCGGCGCACACGGTCCTCTTCCCGCGGCCGCACCTGGAGGAGGACCTGCGCCGGCTCGTGGGCATCGACCTCACGGCCCGCGCGGAGCGCCACACGGTGGTGCCCGAGGGCGTCGACCTCGCGACGATCGACGAGGCGGTGGCGGATGCCGCGGCGCACGCGCACGGCGCCCCGCCGGTGCCCGCGATCGCCGAGCTGCGCACCCTCGTCGAGGAACTCGCCCCCGAACGCCGGGGCCTGCCCCTGATCGTGACACTCGGCCGCCTCCACCGGGTGAAGGGGATGGCGACGCTCGTGGAGGCGTGGGCCACCCACCCGGTGCGGCGACGCGCGAACCTCCTCGTCATCGGGGGCGACCTCGAGCAGCCCTCTCCCGACGAACGCCAGCAGCTCGACCTCATCGAGCGAGCGGTGCCGGCGTCGGAGCGCCCCACCGCGGGCCTCATGCTGCCGGGCCACCGCTCGAACGACGTCGCGGCCCGCTGGCTCGCCGCAGCCCGGTTCGGGGTCCCGGGCCTCGTCGCACCCGGCGGCGTCTACGCGTGCGCGAGCCTCAAGGAGGAGTTCGGCATCGCGCTGCTCGAGGCCATGGCCACTGGCCTTCCGGTCGTCGCCCCCGACGGTGGCGGGCCAGCCACCTACGTGGAGCCCGGCGTGACCGGCCTGTTGACCGCGACGTGGGACGCGGAACGCCTCGCGCGGGCGCTCGACGAGTCGCTCGGCGTGGCGACGCACGACGACACCGCCCGGGCCGAGCGGTCCCGTGGGATGGTCCGCGACCACTTCACCGTCCAGGGCATGTCCGTGGCGCTCGGACGGGTCTACCGGGGCGTGGCCCGCGACGAGGCCGCGCTCGAGCGGCTGGATGCGGCACGATGACGCTGCTCGTCATCAGCCCCGACTACGCCTCGCACCTCCTCCCCCTGGCGACCCTCGCCACGGCGTGGCAGGCGCGGGGTGAACGGGTGGTGGTCGCCAGCGGGCCGGCGACGGCCGAGGTCGTCGCCGGATTCGGCTTCGAACGAGTGGACCTGCGCCTGGGTCGTGGTTCGAACCCCGGCGTCATCGCCACGGACGACCAGCCCCGCGACGAGGCGGCGTCGCTGCGCGGCTTCTTCGAGGCGACCCGCCGCGGCGCCGTGGCGACGCTCGAGTACCAGGCAGCCGAGCGACTCGTGGATCTCATGTGGGAGCCCGCGGTCTCGGCCAGGGCCACCCTGCGGATCGTCGAGGCGGTCGCGCCCGACCAGATCCTCGTCGACCATCTCGCGTTCAGCGCGCGCCTCGGGCTCGATTCCGCCGGCCTCTCCTACGGGGATGTCGTGCTGGGGCATCCGTCGGCCCTGCCAGTCGGCGACGAGGTCTACGGATGCCCCTCGGCGTGGCCGTCCGCGTTCCACCTCGAACCCGGGGAGCTCGACGAGCTCCGGCGGCGGTGCGGGCAGGTCACCACCGCGTTCACCGCCGAGTGGAACCGGGTGGGTCGCGAGCTCCACCCCGGATTCCCCACGTCGCAGGACGCGTTCGCGGAGCACGGCCCGGTGGTGCTGTACAACTACCCGGGCGAGCTCGTCGACGAGGAGCGACGATCGTTCCTTCCCCCGCATCGCTTCCTGGGATCGACGCTCCGGTCGGAGCGAGTCGATCCCGAGGTCGAGGCGTGGATCGGGCAGGCGGGCCGGTTCGCGTACGTGAGCTTCGGCAGCTTCCTGTCGGTGCGTGGCGACGTGCTCGGGCGGGTCGCCGACGCGGCTCGGTCGGCGGAGGTGCGGCTGGCGGTCGCGAGCGGATCGACGCCGCCCGGGGAGCTCGGTACCCTGCCGTCCGACTGGCTGGTGCGGCCCTACCTGCCGCAGGTGCGGCTGCTGGCCGCCGCCGCGGCCACGGTCACGCACGGCGGGAACAACTCGGTCACGGAGGCCGTCGGATCCGGAGTCCCCCTCGTCGTGCTGCCGTTCTCCACCGACCAGTTCGCGGGCGCGGCGGCGGTGGAGCGGAGCGGCGTCGGCGTGGCGCTCGACCCGAACGCCGCGTCGATCGAGGAGCTCGCCGCCGCCTTGGAGTGGGCGATGGCGGCGGAGTCGGGCGCTCGGTCCCGCCTCCGCGAGGCGTCGGCCCGCCAGCGCGCGAAGCCAGGGCCTGAACGCGCCTTCGACGCGCTGGCCGGCTGAAACACCTGAACCAGAAGATGCTCACCGACGTCCACGATCGGACATCTGCTTAGTGTACTTTCCCCGACATCGGCGGAACACTACTCTCGGACCCACTCGGCACCGAGATCGTTGCGTTCGATCGATCGAAGTGCGCGCAAGCTGGAGGCGTCATGGGCACCTTGATCTACGACTCGTCGTCGCGGTTCGAGATCGACGACCGTGCGCTCGCGCACCTCCAGGTCGTCGTCGTGGACAAGTTGCGGCGGCGTGAGAGCTTCGAGTGGCGGCTTCGGGATGAGACCCACGAGGCATCCATCTGGGTCACGCCCGCGACGCCCCTCGAGTTCGTCTACTCCGGAAATCGTTCTGCGGGGCTGAACCGAGCCTGGCTTGAGATCCTGTCTCTCGCGGCCAGCTCGACCGGGGGTCTCAGCCTCATCGACGAGCCGACCGAGATCACGTGATACGAGTGGGGCGGTGGGGTCACGCGTCGCCGGAGCGGTACGGCTCATGAGCCCGGGCTCGCGCGGCGTTCCAGGGCTTCGATGACGGTCTCGGCGATGTCGATGTCGTAGAGCCGCTCGACGCTCTGGAACCCGCCGGGACTCTCCGCGTTGATCTCCACCACCTGGCTGCCGATCACGTCGATGCCCACGAGGAACATGCCATCGGCGACGAGCTTGTCACCGATCGCCTCGACGATGCTGAGCTGCGCCTCGCCGACCTCGAGCGGCACCGACCGACCACCGGTGCTGATGTTGGCGCGCGGGTCGTTGCCGGTGGGCACACGTCGGAAGGCGGCCGGCCTGCCGTCGCGCTCGAGGATGCGGCCCTCCAGCAGGAAGATCCGTGCATCGCCCTCCTCGGCTCCGTCGATGAACTCCTGGACGATGGCGTAGCCGTCCTGCAGGACCGCCTCCGTCATCTGCGCGAGGTTGGTCTCTCCCGGGCCCTCGATCATGAAGACGTTGCGGCCCTTGGCCCCGTACAGCGGTTTGACGACGCAGTGGCCGACTTCGTCGACGAACCGCTCGATCGCCTCGGGATCGCGTGTCACCAGCGACCGCGGCCGGACCTGCTCGGGGAACTCCTCCAGGTAGAGCTTGCTGGTCGCTCGATGAAGGGTGTGCGGGTCGTTCACCACCGTCACACCGCGGTCCGCGAGCATCTTTCCGAACACCACGCCCATCGGGCTGGCCCAGGGGCGCTCCTGCAGGTCGTCGATCGACTCGTTGCGCAGGAAGACCGCATCAAGGTGGTCCATGACGATCCGCTCGGCGTCGCGCGCCTTGATTCCGTCCATGAAGCTCGCGAGGGTGTCGTCGCTCTTCCACCTCGCGGCGCGAGCGGTCGCCGCGAACCGCCCGTCGCTGCTGCCGAGCTCAAGGTCACCGACGCCGACATACCAGGTCTCATGCCCACCCCGGGCTGCGGCCCTGGCGAGTCGGGTGGTGGCGTACTCGTCTACCTCGGTGTCGACGTCGTTGACGAGGAATGCGAGCCTCATGCGGCCACGTCTCCCTCGTAGAGGTCGGTGACCGTCGCGCCGGCGCGCAGCCTCTCCAGGCGCTCCTGCGCGCCGGGCACGTCCAGCCAGCGTGGCCGAACCCAGGGCGCGTGGAGCACCTCGCGGTCGAGCAGGTCCTGCACCAGGGGGATGTGATCCAACGCGAGCTTGCCGACGAGCAGGGCGTCGAGCCGGCTGCCCTCCGCGAGCGCGTCGAGAATGCGCGTGATCCCGCGAAGGTAGATCGCGTCCTTCACCGAACCGCCCCCGACGACCACCCGGATGGCGATGGACCACGCGGTCCGCGCCGGTATGCGGTGGTCAGCCCGCAACGACTCGAATATGTCCAGGAAGCCGGCGCCGTCGAGCATCTTGCCGACCGCGACCACTCGCGCGGCGAGCACGCGCAGCCGCCGCGGGTCCAAACCTCCGGTCAGGTACTCGGCGAGCACGGCGAGCCCCTCCTGGGTCTCGTCGTAGCCGGGCAGGCCGATGGTCAACAGGGTCAGTGGCTGCCGCGCACCGTTCTGGTACGTGACCACGTGGGTGCCGACCTCGTGATGCAGGAGGGGTTCGACCCGGTCGGCTCGGAATACCGCGGACTCGGGGATGAGCAGGCGGCCGAACGACACCATCAGCTCGGAGATGTCGTCCCGCACCTCCACGCGGACCGGGAAGTCCGGGTACACGGCGCGGTAGCGCTCGAACTCCGCACGGGCCGCGTCGGCGAACGCCCCGGCCGTGACGGTCTGGGTGCTGGGCGCCTGCGGGGGGATGGTCTCGAGCAACTCCGCCGCCGCAGCGGCCAGCGGAGGTGCCACCGTTCCGTAGAGCTGGAGCGACCCGTAGAGGAACCGTGACGTGTCGCGGTCCTCCACTGCGGTGATCTGCCGGGAGATCTCATCGCGCTTCGCACGGAAGAGCGTGTGCAGCGCCGGGTCGTGCACATTCTCGACCTCGAGGTCGTACAGCTCACGCTGCGCCAGATCCGGGTCGAAGTCCAACGGCCGCAGCCGAAGCGTCGGGGCCGTGCCGAAGTCACTGCGTTCGAAGTCCGCCCACGCCTCCGCCGCGTTGAGTGGCGTGACGTTGACGAGGAGGTTCACGCGGCGCTCGATCTCGGTGAGCCGGGCGTCGATGTCGAGTGCCGGCGCCAGCTGCTCGGTCGGTGATGACATCTCACGACCCCACCGACGCGTTGCGGGCCCGCCGAGCGATCTCAGACACGGTCGGGCGCATGCCCTCCGTTGGCTTGCTCATCTGCGTGTCTCCGTTTCGCGTTCGGGTCGCTACCGCGTGATTGAAGCTGCACTCACCACCTGGCAGCACCGATCTAGCCCGGTCTCGTCGCGGTCCGCCACCCCTTGACATTCCTCCGACTTCCCGGACGGGGCTCCCGGATCAACTGGGCACACGCTCCGCGGGTTCAGGGATGAGTTGGAGCATGCCGGTCATCGCCGAGGTGTCGGACAGCTGGTCGAGCCAGACCCGGTTCAGCTTCGGTTGACGATTGCCTTCGTAGACGAACTGCAATGGAGACTGGGGGGTCATCCACACGGTGACGAGTCGTTTCTGATCGAACAATGACATCGCGAATCGCTCGTTCCGGCGGAACTTGTCGATGATCACGACCTGCAGATGGACGAGCGTGCGGTCGTCGACCGCGACCTCGCGGCTGCTGTCGTAGATGAAGAAGCCCATTCCATGCCTCCCGGGCGTGGACGGACGGCGGATCCGATGGCGAGGAAGGAACGGCCTGCATCGTCTCGCCCGAACCCACGAGGTGCGCGAGCGAAGCCGTGGACAGACGGTCGGCTCCGAACGTCTTCGTTCGCCTGCCCGGGTGGGAAGCGATGACTCCCGCGGAATCCGCCCTCTGAGACGCAAGAAGCCCGGATGCCCGCTCTCATGCGGGATTCCGGGCTGCTGAACTTGCTGGGGTACCTGGACTCGAACCAAGAACAACGGTACCAGAAACCGCCGTGTTGCCAATTACACCATACCCCAATGGCCCGTGACCGAAGCCCGCGCCGACATGCAACTCTAGCCTACGGACCGCGGCCCGACCAAACTGAGCCGGCCTCCCCGACAGCCCGCCGCCGAGGCCTAGCCGAGGCGGGCCGCGAGGCGGTCGATGCGCTCGATCGAGTCGATCTTGCCCAGGATCTGCATCGACTCGAAGAGCGGCGGCGAGACACGGCGACCCGAGATCGCCGTGCGCACGGGGCCGAATGCGACGCGCGGCTTGAGGCCCAACCCGTCGACGAGGGCGCCGCGGAGGGCCTCCTCGATCTGGTCGTGGACCCACGCGTCGGCCGGAAGCCGGTCGAGCGCCTCGCGCGCGGCGGCGAGCACGGCCGGCGCGTCGGCCGGAAGGCCGGCGAGGGCGTCATCGTCGTAGCGGAGGCCCGCGGCATCCGTGAAGAGGAAGCCGAGCATGCCTGGCGCCTCGCCGAGCAGGCCGATGCGCTCCTGGACGTGCGGTGCGGCCTCGGCGAGGAGCGCCTCCTGGGCGGCGGTGATCGGCGTCTCGACGGCGCCCGCCTCCTGGAGGTAGGGAACCGTGCGCGCGGCGAACTCCGCGACGCCGAGCTGGCGGATGTGGTCGCCGTTGATCGCCTCGGCCTTCTTGAGGTCGAAGCGCGCAGGGTTCGGGTTGACGTTGACGACGTCGAACGCCGCCACGAGCTCGTCGCGGGAGAACACGTCGCGGTCGGCGGAGAAGCCCCAGCCGAGGAGCGCCAGGTAGTTGACGAGGCCCTCGGGGATGAAGCCGCGCTCGCGGTGGTGGAACAGGCTCGACTCGGGGTCGCGCTTCGACAGCTTCTTGTTGCCCTCCCCCATGACATACGGCAGGTGCCCGAAGCGTGGCACGAAGCTGGTCACGCCGATGTCGATGAGCGCGTGGTAGAGCGCGATCTGCCGCGGCGTCGAGGAGAGCAGGTCCTCACCGCGGAGCACGTGGGTGATGCCCATGAGCGCGTCGTCGACGGGATTCACGAAGGTGTACAGCGGGGCGCCGTTGGGGCGCACCACGACGAAGTCGATGGTCGAGCCGATCGGGAAGTCGATGCGGCCGCGCACGAGGTCGTCGAACCCGAGGTCGACCTCTGGCACGCGCAGGCGCAGCGCCGGCTCGCGACCCTCGGCGCGGAACGCGGCGCGCTGCTCGTCGGTGAGGTAGCGGTCGAAGTTGTCGTACCCGAGCTGCTTGGGGCGACCGTTCGCCGCGTTGCGCGCGTCGATCTCCTCGGCGGTCGAGTACGACTCGTAGAGGTGGCCCGAGGCGATGAGCCGGTCGATGAGGTCGCGGTAGATGTCACCGCGCTGCGACTGGCGGTAGGGCGCGTGCGGCCCGCCGATGCCGATGCCCTCGTCCCAGTCGAGCCCGAGCCAGGTCAGCGCGTCGAGCAGCTGCTCGTAGCTCTCCTCGCTGTCGCGGGCCGCATCGGTGTCCTCGACGCGGAACACGAAGGTGCCGCCGGTGTGGCGCGCGTAGGCCCAGTTGAAGAGGGCCGTACGCACGAGTCCCACGTGGGGCGTGCCGGTGGGCGACGGGCAGAATCGCACGCGGACATCGCTGCCGGCGGCGCTGGTGATGGGGTGAGCTGTCTCGGACATACCCGACCATGCTATCGAGCGCCGCACCCGGGCCATGCCGCGTACGCGTCGGTGCCGCTCCGACCCGCCGGTCAGGCCGCGAGGCTCTCGAGCGCCGCGATCGTGGCGGCGATGGCCGGCACGCGTTCGGCGCCTCGCGCAGTGACGAGGTGCAGTGACCGCACGTCGGCTCCCGCGGTCGGACGGGTGACGACGCCGGGGTGCCGCGGCGACGCCGCCAGGGCGAGCGCGGGCAGCAGCGCCACGCCGAGCCCCTGCGCCACCATGCCCTCGACGGCGACGAAGTTGTCGGTCTCGAAGGCGATGCGGGGCGCGAAGCCCGCGGCATCCGCGAGCTGGAGGAGGTGGCCGCGGCAGCGCGGGCATCCGGCGATCCAGGGGTCGCCTGCGAGGGCGGCCAGGTCGACGACGTCGGATGCCGCGGCCGGATGTCCCGCCGGCAGCACGAGCCGCATCGGCTCGTCGTCGAACGCCCGCACGTCGAGCCCGCGCGCGCTGGCGCGGTGCGGGTCGTCCCGGTCGCCCGGATAGCTGAAGGTGATGGCGAGATCGGCCCGGTCGGCGCGCACGGCGGCGACCGCCTCGGGCGGCTCGGCCTCGACGTACGTCACGCCCACGCCGGGGTGCGCGGCGCCGAGCGCCGCGATGAGGCGGGGCACGAGCGTCGCCGATGCCGATGGGAACGCGACGAGCCGCACACGGCCGGCACGAAGGCCGCGGATCTCGGCGAGCTCGCCGGCGGCCGCCTCGAGCGCGGTCGCCACCGCGTTGGCGTGCCGGGCGAGCACGCGCCCCGACTGGGTGAGCCGGATGCCGCGGCCGACCCGCTCGACGAGCGCGATGCCGGTGCGCGCCTCGAAGCGACGGAGCTGCTGGCTCACGGCGGGCTGGCTGTAGCCGAGCGCCTCGGCCGCCCCGGTGAGTGAGCCGTGCTCGGCGACCTGCCGCACCACCCGCACGGTCTGCAGGTCGAGCGCGGCGGCGAGTCCCTCGACCGATGCGTCGGACATGGTCGAATCATAACTCCATGGCATGCATATGATCACTCACCTGCGGTTGTCGAATGGATCAGCGGTGCCGAGACTTGAGCCATGTCCACTTTCCGGGATCGATTCGCCGCCGGCCGTGGCTACCTCGCCGCCTGCACGCTCGGGCTGCCCGCCGACGTCACACGCGACGCCGTGCTGAGTGACCTCGAACGCTGGGCGTCCGGCACCGCGAGCGCCGCCGGCTACTCCGCGACCCTCGAACGCGCTCGCGGCCACGCCGCGACGCTCCTCGGCGTCGACGCCGCCCGCGTCGCCACGGGTTCCCAGGTCTCGGTGTTCACCGGGCTCGCCGCGGCATCCGCCCCCGCGGGCGCCGAGGTGCTGTGCATCGACGGCGACTTCTCCTCGGTCGTGGCCCCCTTCCTCGCCCGGAGCGACCTGCGCGTGCGCCACGTGCCGCTCGCCGCCGTCGCCGACGAGGTGCGCCCCGACACGTGGATGGTCTCGTACTCGCTCGTGCAGTCGGCGACGGGTGAGATCGCCGACGCGGCATCCGTCGCCGATGCCGCCCGGAACGCCGGAGCGCGGGTGCTCGTCGACACGACCCAGGCCACCGGCTGGCTGCCGACCACCGACCTCGACGCAGACCTCATCGTCTGCCACGCCTACAAGTGGTTGGGTGCGCCCCGCGGCGCCGCGTTCGCCGCCGTCTCGGGGCGACTCGCCGACGAGCTGACGCCGTACACGGCCGGATGGTACTCGGGAGCGGATCCGTGGTCCTCCTGCTACGGGCCCGACCTCCACCTCGCCGGCGACGCGACCCGGTTCGACGTCTCCCCCGCCTGGCACGCGTGGGCCGGCGCCGAGGCCGCGCTCGGATTCGCCGCGTCCCTCGACGCCGCCGAGGTGCACGACCACGCCCTCGGGCTCGCGAACGCGTTCCGCGGGCGCCTCGGCCTCGACGCCGGTGACAGCGCGATCGTCGCGTGGCCCGACGCCGAGGGCGCCGACCTCGCGGCGCTCACCGCTGCGAGCATCACCGCATCGGGCCGGGCGGGCCGTGCACGGGTCGCGTTCCACCTGTGGAACGACCTCGAGGACGTCGAGCTCGCCGCGACCGCGCTGGGGCGTTGACGCGCTGGACCGGTGACGCGGCAGCTCAGCGCCCTGCGTCCCGAACCGGGTTCGAGAGCGTACCCAGCCCCGAGACGGTGACGTCGACCGTGTTCCCGTCGACGATGGGCCCCACGCCCGCCGGAGTGCCGGTGAGGATGACGTCGCCGGGCAGCAGGGTGAAGACGCTCGAGGCGTAGGCGATGATCGCGGGGATCGAGTGCACCATGTCGGCGAGCCGGCCGTGCTGCCGTCGCTCGCCGTCGACGCTCACCTCGATGGTGCCCGATTCGAGGTCGAGGTCGGTGTCGATGACGGGCCCCAGCGGGCAGAACGTGTCGAAGCCCTTCGCGCGCGTCCACTGGCCGTCGCGCCGCTGCAGGTCGCGGGCCGTGACGTCGTTCGCGATCGTGTACCCGAAGATCACGCCCGCGGCATCCGCCTCGGCCACGTTCCTCGCGATGCGGCCGATGACCACGGCCACCTCGCCCTCATGCTCGACCTGCTCGCTCTGCGCCGGCAGCACGATGGCGTCGCCCGGACCGATGACCGACGTGTTCGGCTTCAGGAACAGCAGCGGCTCGGTCGGCGCCTCGCCGCCCATCTCCTCGGCGTGCTCACGGTAGTTCTTGCCCACCGCGACCACCTTCGACCGCGGGATGACGGGCGCGAGCAGCTTCGCCTCGCTCAGCGGCACACGCTCGCCCGTGGGCTCGAAGCCCGCGAACATCGGGTCGGCCTTCAGCACGACGAGCTCGTCATCCTCCTCGTCGAGGATGCCGAAGGCGATGGTCTCGCCGTGGGAGAATCGCGCGATCTTCATGCTGCCAGCCTATTGGTCGGAGGCATCGGCGATGAGTCGCTTGCCGAGGCTCACCGCGCGGTCGGGCTCGTAGCCGAGCGAGCGGTACCAGTCGATGACGCCCTGGTTCGTAGAGCGCACCTGCAGGTTGAGCTTGGGGCATCCCAGCGCGACGAGGAGCCGCTCGGCCTCGGCCATGATCGCCGCCCCCAGGCCCTCGCCGCGACGCGACGCGTCGACCGCGAGGTAGTTCACCCAGCCGCGATGGCCGTCGTAGCCGACCATCGCCGCGCCCACCACCGCTCCCCCGTCGTCCTCGGCGACGAGGAACAGGTCGGGCTGCACCGTGAGCTTGCGCTCGATGTCGCGATACGGGTCGTTCCACGGGACCACCAGGCCGGCAGCGCGCCAGAGCGCCACCACCGGCTCGGTGTCCTCACGGCGGAACGGCCGGATGGCCGCGCCCGGCATCACGCGTCGAGGCGGGTCAGCCAGCCGTGGCGGTCCTCGACGCGGCCGTACTGGATGCCGGTGAGCTCCTCGCGGAGCGAGAGCGCCAGCTCCGAGGCCGCCGATCCCGAGTGCACGATCTCGAAGTCCTCGGCGAGCAGGCGGCCGATGGGCGTGATGACCGCCGCGGTGCCGCACGCGAACGCGCCCACGATGTCGCCGGATGCCGCGCCCTCCCGCCACTCGTCGATCGTGACCTTTCGGCTCTCGACCGTGTGGCCGCGGTCCTTCGCGAGCTGCAGCACCGAGTCGCGCGTGATGCCCTCGAGGATCGAGTCGGACTCGGGCGTGACGAGCGTGCCGTCGCGGTAGACGAGCACGACGTTCATGCCCCCGAGCTCCTCGAGGTACTTCCCCTCGTCGAGGAACAGCACCTGCTGGCACCCGTGCTCGGCCGCCTCGGCCTGCGGCAGCAGGCTCGACGCGTAGTTGCCGCCGGTCTTCGCCGCACCGGTGCCGCCCTTGCCGGCGCGTGCGTACTTCGTCGACAGCCAGATCGACACGGGCTGCACGCCGCCGTGGAAGTACGCTCCGGCCGGGCTCGCGATGAGGTAGTAGGCGACCTTCTTCGCGGGGCGCACGCCGAGGAACGCCTCCTTCGCGAACATGAACGGGCGCAGGTAGAGGCTCATCTCGGGAGCCGTCGGCACCCACGCGCCGTCGACCGCGACGAGCTGGCGCAGCGAGTCGATGAAGTACTCGCTCGGCAGCTCGGGCAGGGCGAGACGGGCCGCCGAGCGCTGCATGCGCGCCGCGTTCTCGTAGGGCCGGAAGGTCCAGACGGAGCCGTCGGCGTGGCGGTAGGCCTTCAGGCCCTCGAAGATCTCCTGCGCGTAGTGCAGCACCGCGGCCGACGGCTCGAGCTGGATCGGGCCGTAGGGCGAGACGCGCGGGCGGTGCCATCCGCCCTTCTCCGACCAGCAGAGGTCGACCATGTGGTCGGTGAAGTGGTTGCCGAAGCCGGGGTCGGCGAGGATCGCGTCGCGCTCGGCGTCGGTCTTCGCCGCGTCGTTGCGGGTGACGTTCCAGGTGAGTCCTGCTGCGGACGGGGCCTGGAGCGGGAGGTTGATGGTCATGTTGTCGTCCTTCGGGTGCGCTGGTTACTCGTCTGCGTCGATGCGGGCGACGATCGCGTCGCCGACCTCGGAGGTCGATCGTGCAACGTCGCCGCGTTCGGCGATGTCGGCGGCGACCGCCCGCCGCACCTTCGCTGCCTGCTCCTCGTGACCCAGGTGGTCGAGGAGCAGTGCCACGGAGAGGATGGCGGCGGTGGGGTCGGCGATGCCCTTCCCGGCGATGTCGGGCGCGGATCCGTGGACCGGCTCGAACATGCTCGGGAACCGGCCGTCGGGGTTGATGTTGCCCGAGGCCGCGAGTCCGATGCCGCCGCTGATCGCGCCGGCCAAGTCGGTGAGGATGTCGCCGAAGAGGTTGTCCGTGACGATGACATCGAATCTAGCAGGATCCGTGACGAGGAAGATGGTCGCGGCGTCGACGTGGAGGTAGTCGACCTCGACCTCGGGGAACTCGGCGGCGACGGCGTCGACCGTGCGTTTCCAGAGCGACCCGGCGAAGACGAGCACGTTCGTCTTGTGCACGAGGGTGAGCTTCCTGCGCGGGCGAGCGGATGCCGCGGCGAAGGCGTAGCGCACGACGCGCTCGACCCCGTAGGCGGTGTTCACCGAGACCTCGTTGGCCACCTCGGCGGGCGTGCCGACGCGGATCGCACCGCCGTTGCCGACGTAGGGCCCCTCGGTGCCCTCGCGGACGACGACGAAGTCGACCTCGCCGGGGTTGGCGAGCGGGCTCGTCACCCCCGCGTGCAGGATCGACGGCCGGAGGTTCACGTAGTGGTCGAGCTCGAAGCGCAGCTTGAGCAGCAGCCCGCGCTCGATGTTGGCGCCGGCGAGCCTCGGGTCGCCGGGCACGCCGCCCACGGCGCCGAGGAGGATCGCGTCGTGGCCCTTGATGGCCGCGAGGTCGTCGTCGGTCAGCACGTCGCCCGTCTCGAGGTATCGCCCCGCACCCAGCGAGAAGGGCGTCTGCTCGAAGGCGACCTCGGTGCCGGCGACGGCCGCGTCGAGCGCCTTGAGCGCCTCATCGACGACCTCTGGACCGATTCCGTCGCCCCGGATGACCGCGAGCCTGACCGTGCCTACCATGGATTCTCCTTCGTGCGCCAGCCCTCCCAGCGTAGTGTCCGGGTGACTGCCCCCTCGATACACTCGGCCTCAGGACGAGGTATCCGCCTCATCGAACCGCGGCACCTGGAGCCGCCGGAGAGAAAGCAGGACCCCATGAGTCTCGGTCTCGGAATCGTGCTCTTCGTGATCGGCGCCATTCTCGCCTTCGCGCTCAACCTCACCGTCGACTGGATCAACCTCCAGCTGGTCGGCTACATCCTCATGATCGCCGGAGCGATCATCATCATCATCGGCATCGTGCTCCTCGCGCGTCGTCGCCGTTCGGTGACGACCTCGCACACGAGCGTCGACCCCGCCACCGGCGACCGGGTCGTGCGCAACGAGCACTCGACGCCTGAGGACCCGACCGTCCTCTGAGTCCGATGCTCCGAACGGCCGCTGCCCCGACGAGGGCGGCGGCCGTTCGTCGTGCCGGCCGGGTCGGCCGGGCGACCCGGCTGCCCGACGTGGTCATTCGGTCGGAGCCGGCGCCGGGTTCCGCAGCGCGATCGCCGCGACCACGGCGGCCGCGAGCATGAGTCCCACGCCGATGAGCGAGGTCACCACGACGCCGCCGTCGAACGCGTGGGCTGCGGATGCCGCGAGCTCGGCGCCGATCGGGCCTGGCAGCTGCTCGGACACCGTGACGGCCCCGGCCAGCGTCTCGCGCGCGGCATCCGCCTGCGCGTCGGTGAGGAGCGACGGCAGCACGATCCCCGACCGGAATTGCGCCGCGAGGATGCTGCCGAGCACGGCCGTGCCGAGGACGGCGCCCAGCTCGTAGGCGGTCTCGGACACGGCCGACGCGGCACCGGCCTTCGCGGGCGGCGCGCTCGAGAGGATGAGCTCGTTCGAGACCGTCTCGGCCGAGCCGATGCCCACGCCGAGCAGCACGAAGGCGATCACGATGGGGGCGATCGACTCCGCACTCGTGGTGAGCGCGATGAGGAGGTATCCCCCCGCGGACAGGCCGAGCGCCACCGGCACGAGCACGCGGGGGCGCACGCGACGGGCGATCGGCACCACGGCGAGTCCGGCGATGATCATGGCGACGAGGCCGGGCAGCAGGGCGAGGCCCGCAGCGACCGGCGTGAGCCCCGCGATGAGCTGCAGGTGCTGCGACACGAAGTAGAGGAATCCGACCAGCGCGATCACGCTGAAGAGGTTGACGAGCACCGCACCGCCGAACGAGCCCTGCCGGAACAGGCGCACGTCGAGCATGGGCGACTCGCTGCGCAGCTGCCGCCGCACGAACCACAGCGCGCAGAACGCGCCGAACGCGATCGCCTGCACGCCGAAGCCGCCGACGCCCTCGGTGGCGAGCGACTTGATGCCGTACACGATCGGGCCCATCGCGGCCAGCGAGAGCACCGTGCTCACGACGTCGATGCGCCCGGGCGCGGGGTCGCGGCTCTCGGGGATGAGCAGCGGCACGAGCACGAGCAGGGGCACGAGCACCGGCACCGCGAGGAGGAAGACGGACCCCCACGCGAACTGCTCGAGGAGGAGCCCGCCGACGAGGGGCCCGAGGGCGCTGCCGGCCGCGAAGCCCGACGCCCAGATGGCGATGGCGAGTCGTCGCTGCTCGCGATCGGTGAAGACCGCGCGCAGGAGCGACAGGGTCGACGGCATGAGCATCGCGCCGAAGAAGCCGAGGGCCGCGCGGGCGCCGATGAGCGCCTCCGCCGTCGGCGCGAACGCGGCGATCACCGAGACCACGGCGAAGCCGGTCGAACCGATCAGGAGCATGCGGCGGCGGCCGAAGCGGTCGCCGGCGCTGCCCATGCCCACGAGGAGGCCGGCGAGCACGAGCGGGTACGCGTCGACGATCCAGAGCTGCTGGGCGGCCGTCGGTGCGAGGTCGCGCGAGATGGCGGGCAGCGCGAAGCTGAGGACGGTGTTGTCGATGGAGACGAGGAGCACGGGCAGCATGAGCACGGCGAGCGCCAACCAGGCGCGGCGCGGCGCGCGCGGGGTGCGACGTCCGGGCGCCGCCGAGGCTCGGCCGGGATCGATCGGCGCGATGCTGCGCGACGCGAGCTCGTTCGGCTGGGTCTCGGGCTGGGTGGTGTTCGTCATCTCGGCTTCCATTACTTTACCGTCCAGCCGGTATAGTATCAGGTCATGGTCGGATGCCGCTCGCTACGATCGAGCACATGAGTCGTCCCCCAGCCGCGCGCGACGCCGTGCTCGACGCCTTCGAGCGCCTGCTCGTGGAGGGCGGCGACCGTGCCGCGACGCTCGACGCTGCCGCGCGCGGGGCGGGGGTCTCGAAGGGCGGGCTGCTCTACCACTTCCCGACGCGCGAAGCCCTGATCGACGCCGTCCTGGCGCACTTCTCCGCGCTCGTCGATGCGGACCTCGAGGTCATGGCCTCAGCACCCGAGGGTCCCGTCGCCTACTTCGTGCGCACGTCGGTCGCGAGCGACACGGCCTTCGAGCGGGCAGGCGTCGCCGCCGCGCGACTCGCGCAGGCGGGGCATCCGTCGGCCGTTCGCATGATCCGGTCGGTGCGCCAGCGGTGGCTCGGCGCGGTGCGCACGCATGTGGCCGACCCCACGGTCGCACTCGCCATCACGCTCATCGGCGACGGCCTGTACTACGACTCCGCGCTGCACGGCGACGACGCGGAGACCGGCGTGGACGCGCCGCCCGAGCACGAGATGGACGACCTGGTCGACCTGCTCGAACGGCTCGCCGACGGCCCACCTCGGGCCTGAGCGGGCGCCCGCTACTCCTCGGTGATGTCGATCTCGACGAGCACGTCGGCGTCGATCGCCTCGCGCACGCGGTCGAGCACATCGGTGGGCACCGGCGAGTCGACCGTCAGGACGCTGAGCGCCTGGCCCCCGGCCTCGCGACGCGCGATCTGCATGCCGGCGATGTTGATGCCCGCATCGCCGAACTCGCGGCCGTAGACCGCGACGATGCCGGGCCGGTCGGTGTACTCCATCACGATGTGCGTCGTCGCGATCGGCACCTCGATCTCGTAGCCGTTGATGCCCACGAGCTTCTCGATCTGCTTGGTGCCGGTCAGCGTGCCCGAGACCGAGAGCTGGCGGCCGTCGGCGAGCGCGCCCGCGAGCGTGATCACGTTGCGGTACTCGGGCGAGTCGGCGTCGGTGATGAGGCGCACGTCGATGCCGCGCTGCTCGGCGAGCAGCGGCGCGTTCACGTACGAAACCGTCTCGCTGACCACGTTCGTGAACACGCCCTTCAGTGCCGCGAGCTTCAGGACGCTGACGTCGTAGTCGACGAGCTCGCCGTGCACCTCGACGTCGAGGCTCGTGATCGCGGCGTCTGCGAGGCCCGCGAAGAGCTGGCCGAGCTTGTCGACGAGCGGGATGCCGGGTCGCACGTACGGGTCGATGACGCCGCCCGCGACGTTCACCGCATCGGGCACGAGCTCGCCCGCGAGCGCGAGCCGCACCGACTTGGCGACCGAGACGCCCGCCTTCTCCTGCGCCTCGTCGGTCGACGCGCCGAGGTGCGGCGTGACGATGACGTTCGGCAGCGAGAGCAACGGCGACTCGCGCGGCGGCTCGGTGACGAACACGTCGAGACCGGCACCGGCGATCTGCCGGGCGGCCAGCGCCTCGTACAGCGCGTCCTCGTCGATGAGGCCGCCGCGTGCGACGTTCACGACGAACGCCGTCGGCTTCATCTTCGCGAGCTGCTCGGTCGAGATCATGCCCGTGGTCTCGGGCGTCTTCGGCATGTGGATGGTGATGAAGTCGCTGCGCTCGAGGAGTTCGTCGAGAGTGACGGTCTGCACGCCGAGCTGCTGCGCGCGGGCGGCGGTGATGTAGGGGTCGTACGCGATGACCTCGGTGCCGAACGCCTGCAGTCGAGCCGCGATGAGGGCACCGATGCGGCCGAGGCCGATGATGCCGATCGTCTTCTCGTAGAGCTCGGTGCCCGTGTACTGCGACCGCTTCCACTCCCCCTGTGCGAGCGCCGAGTGCGCGGCCGGGATGTGCCGGGCGAGGCTCAGGATGTGGCCGACGGTGAGCTCGGCCGCCGAGATGATGTTCGACGTCGGCGCGTTCACGACCATCACGCCGGCCGCGGTCGCCGCCTTGATGTCGACGTTGTCGAGGCCGACGCCCGCACGTGCGATCACCTGCAGCCTGGGCGCGGCGGCGATCGCCTCGGCGTCGACCTTCGTCGCCGAGCGCACCAGGATGGCGTTCGCCTCGGGCAGCGCGGCCAGCAGCGCGGAACGGTCGGTGCCGTCGACGTTGCGGATCTCGAAGTCGGGCCCGAGGGCGTCGACGGTGGCGGGCGAGAGTTCTTCTGCGATCAGCACGACCGGCTTTGACACGAACGATTCCTTCGGGTGCGAAGCGCGCGCACGGCGCTCTGATGTGCGGTGGGATGCGCCACACGCCGTGGGGGCGCTACCCGGCCACTCTACTGGAGCGTGCATGCCGCACTCCTTCTGTGACGTCGTCGCCGTCACACCCTCGCGCCGGTGGCCGTGGCGGCCCCGTCGTCAGGACAGGTCGAAGCCGCCCAGGCCGAAGAACACGGCCGCGTCGAACGCGAGCGCCTGCACGAGGGCGTACCCGGCCAGGAAGAGCAGCACCTGTGCGAGCGGGGCGCGACGGCGGCCCAGCCAGAACGCGACCCCGAACACGAGGAACGGCACGATGAGGGCGGCGATGAGGAGCGTGAGTCCCAGCGCGCTGAGCGGCACGCCGAGGGCACCCGCCTGGAGGTTCAGTCCGACGAGGTTGCCCACCGCCTCCCAGACGTCGTACGCATAGAGCACGCCGAAGACGACGGCGATGGTCATCGCGAGCCAGCGCGGGGTCGGCCGACGGACCGTCGCCGTCTCGCGGGGCTCCGCGGCGGCATCCGGTGGGACGGACCCACCGGTGGGAAGGGATGCGTCGGTCATCTCAGCCTCGCAGCAGGAACGGGACGGGCACGAGCAGGACTGCGCCGGCGACGAGCCAGAGCAGGCGGGCGCGGCGGTGTTCGGCGGCGAGCCACAGCACGGCGGCGAACCACAGCACGGGCGCGAGCACCGCGAACCACCGGCCGAGTCCGTACATGAACTGTGCGACGGGATCGCCGAGCTCGACCGCGGGCGTGGAGGCCCAGATCAGCCAGCCGATCGAGTAGAGCAGGTAGACCCCGCCGAGGAGCCCGAGCACGACGAGCTCGACGGAGCCGGCCTGCCGCCGGGCATCCGTCTCGTCAGCCGCGACCGTCGCGGCGGATGGCACGGCATCCCCGGCATCCGGGGCATCCGGGGCATCCGTCGCCGCCTCGATCGGCGCCGGCTCGCCCACCCGCTTCCAGCCGGGCGCGAGCGTGGGATCGTCGTCGCCCTCCCAACGCAGTGCGTCGTCGTCGGGCTCGCGGGTCATGCGACCAGACTAGCGATCGACGGGTGCACGCGCGGCTGCGACCGCGGCGCGCACGATCGCGGCATCCGTCGTGTCGAAGCCGACCTCGCCGCCACCTGGACCGCTCGCGCCGCCACGAGTGACGCGCTGCCGCGCGGAGAGGTGCACCGCGTCGACGCCCGCCGCGCCGAGTGCGGCGATGTCGTCGACGCGCACGCCGCCGCCGGCCATGACCTCGAGCGCGCCCCCGACCTCGGTCACCATGCGGGCGATCACCTCGCGTCCGGCACGGCAGTCGGCCGCGCCGCCCGAGGTGAGCACCCGTCGCACCCCCGTGCCGGCCAGGGTTGCGACCGCGGCGAGCGGATCGGTCGCGGCGTCGACCACCCGGTGCACGGTGACGTCGAGCCCTTCGGCGGCGTCGAGGAACGCGGCGATCGCATCGAGGTCGAGCGCACCGGCATCCGTCAGCGCGCCGACGACGACGCCGTCGGCACCGAGCGACCGCGCCATGCGGATGTCGCGGCCGATCAGGTCGAGCTCGTCGGCGTCGTAGACGAACCCGCCGCCGCGCGGGCGGATGAGCACGTGCACGAACGACGTGACGGATGCCGCGGCGGCGACGCCGACCGTCGCCTCGATGAGTCCCGCCGACGGGGTCAGCCCGCCGAGGCCCAGCGCCTGGCAGAGCTCCACGCGAGCGGCACCTGCCTCCTGTGCGATGCGCGCGCCGGCGGCATCCTGGACGGCGATCTCGACGGGGAGGGAAATGGCCATTCCGACACGCTACTGGGTGGAGTGGGGCTGCCTCGGCGGACGCCCGCGAGCGGGAGCGACGCCGCGACCCGGGGCAGCCCGACTGAGTCGTGATGGTGCTGGTCAGTTGTTCATCCAGAGGCGCCGCTCCGCGACATCCGGACCGACGGCTCCGGCGTGCATCCAGAGGCGCCGCTCCGCGACATCCGGACCGACGGCTCCAGCGTGCATCCAGATGCGCCGCTCCGCGACATCCTGCCGGATGCTGGATTCCGCTTTCTGGTCGGCAGGACCTGCCGTGCCGGCGCAGCCGGCGAGTGAGGCGATGAGGGCCGCCGCGGCGATGAGCGCGGAGGCCATGGTGCGGGTGCGTGCGTTCATGTCTCCGACCGTGCCGCCCCCGGGTATCCATCGAGCGCACGCCGGTATCCGGCGAGCTCAGGCTGGTATCCGCCGAGTATCCACCCACCGACCGTTCGATTGACGGGCCTTCCGGTCGCGAGGACAATGCGCAGCATGAGCGTCAGCGTCCTCGGGACGCTCGTCGTCGACGGGGCCCCGATCAGCCCGCGAGAGCGAGCCGTCCTCGCCGCACTCGCGTTTCGGGCCGGTGATCCGCTCGCGCCCGGTGACATCGCCGATGCGATCTGGGGTGAGGACCCTCCGCCGACGTGGGCGAAGCAGGTGCAGATCGCGATCGCACGGCTTCGACGCCACGAAGGAGTCCCGCCGATCGAGACGCTGCCGGAAGGGTATCGGCTCAACGTGACGTCCGACTCGGTCGACGCCGTCCGCTTCGAACGATTAGTCGAAGCCGGCATGGCGCACGCTCGGGACGGTGAGCCGGATCGCGCGGAGGCGGCCTTCTCTCAGTCGCTCGGACTCTGGAGGGGAAGTGCCTTCGCCGACCTGCCCGACTGGGCGCCCGCCGTCGCCGAGTCCCAGCGACTTGTCGATCTCCGTGGCTCGGCCGAGGAGGGGCGGCTCCAAGCACAGCTCGACCTCGGCTACGACGTCAGCATCGTGAGCAGGGCGGAACGGCTCGTGCAGGACGCGCCGCTTCGCGAACGCAGGTGGGGTATCCTCGCCGTCGCCCTCTACCGCGGTGGTCGACAGGCGGAAGCACTTGCGACGATCCGTGAGGCGCGGCGCCGGCTCGACGAGGAACTCGGGATCGACCTCTCGGATGAGCTCGCGGCACTCGAGCAATCGATGCTCCGGCATGACCCCGTGCTCACTGCTTCATCCGTGCGAGGCCCGAACGTCGAGCCGACATCCCCATATCGCGGGCTCGACGCGTACGACGTCGAGGACGAAGAGGAGTTCTTCGGTCGCTCCCGTGACATTCTCTCCACGCTTGCACGGATCGACCGCGCCCCGTTCGTCGCGCTCGTCGGTTCGAGCGGATGCGGCAAGTCGTCCCTCGTCCGCGCCGGGGTGACACCGGCCCTTCGACGTCAACGGCGACGAGTCGAGGTCCTGCTGCCTCGAAAGACCGTCGCGTCCGACGTCCAGGAACTGTTCGCTTCACTGCGCGTCGGGGACGTGCTCGTCGTCGACCAGTTCGAGGAACTCCTGCATCAGGGCCTGTCCGACGATGCGATCGACGAGACCTGCGCGGCGCTCGCCGGCTACATTCACCGAGGCGGAACCGTCCTGCTCACCGTTCGCAGCGATTTCCTCGACGACTGCGCTCGGCTTCCGCGCCTCGGACCGGCCTTCATCGAGGGCGTCCACCTCGTGCCCCCGATCGGGATGGACGGGCTCCGGGAGGCGATCGAAGGTCCGGCTCGCTTGGCCGGCCTCCGGCTGCAGCCGGGTCTCACCGAACTGATCCTGCGGGATGCCGCCGGGCAGGCCGGTGCGCTCCCCCTCGTCTCGCACGCCCTCGTCGAGACGTGGCTCCGTCGCGAAGGCTCGACGCTCACCGTCGCGGGCTACGAGGCGGCCGGCGGCCTGTCCGGCGCCATCGCCCAATCGGCAGACCGGCTCTACCAGCGAATGACGCCCTCAGAGCGGGCGCTCTGCCGCTCGACGTTGCTGCGGCTCGTGTCCCTGAGCCCGGACGGCAGTCCCATACGTCGCACCTTGCCGGTGAAGTCGCTCCATGACGACGCCGCACGCGACCGTGTGCTCGCGATGCTCGAAGCTGCGCGACTGGTCAGCGCCGACGAGACGACGATCGTCGTCTCCCATGAGGCTCTGGCTGACGCATGGCCACGCCTGCGCGGGTGGCTCGACGAGGACGCGGATGCGCAACGCACCATGCACACGCTGTCCACGGCTGCGGAGTCATGGGATGCCGACGGGCGGCCCGACGAGGACCTCTTCCGCGGGGGACGACTGCAGACCGCGCTGGACTGGCGGTCGACCGGCGACCGAGACCTCACGACGACCGAATCGCAGTTCCTGGACGCGTCGGAGGCGCTCGAGGCGTCCGGCAGGTGGGCACTCGAGGCCCGCGAGCAACGGGAACGACGGCAGAACTGGCGCCTGCGCGCGCTGCTCGGGGTCGCGGCAGGCCTGATCGTGCTGCTCGCGGGCGCCGGCTCAGTGGCGGTGGTGTCCTCCCAGGAGGCGAACGCCCAACGAGACAGTGCCACGATCGAGGCACTCGTCGCCACGTCGCGCTCGCTGAGGACGTCGGAGCGCGACGTCTCGGCCCTCCTCGCGGCCGAGGCGTATCGACGGTGGCCCGACGACCCGCGCACGCGCTCGGGACTCATGAGCGTGCTCCAAGGGGCGGGCGGATTCCTCGGCACGGCCGTCCTGGCGTCGAGCGGCAACACGTATGGGAGCGTCATCCCAGGCACGGAGCACGTGCTCGTCGTCACGTCCGCCGGCGAGGCCGGCATCCGCGATGCCGGAACGGGAGCGGTTCTCAGGGAACTGGACCTCGGGTTCGATCCCGAACCGGCCCCCGCAAGTCCGCTCGTCGAGGTGAGCGCCGACGGCCGCGTCGGTGCCGTGCTGTGGCCGGCTGACACGCGGTCTGACCGCCGGCCCTCGTCCGGACCATCCACGAAATCCGACCTCGTCGTGTTCGATCTCGAACGAGCGGAACGCATCGGGGGTCCGAGCCGGATCGACGTGGGAACGGGTGCGCTCGCCGTGAATGCCGACGGCTCGACCATCGCGATCGCCGACTACCGCGATGGCGCCGTGACACTCGTGACGACCTCGGACTGGCGGATGCGCGGCATCGCCGAGGAGACACGCGCGGCGGTTCAGTCTTGGCAGGTCTACCCGCATTCCGCCGCGCTGGCGTTCGACGGCCGGGGCCGGCTCCTCGTCGGACGCCTCGACGACCGCGTGGACGTGATCGATCCGGCATCGGCGACGATCTCCTCGAGCATGGCAGTGCCCGAATTGTCTGCGCACGCCGCCATGGCTGTCGGCGACTCTGGGATCGCGATCGCGTCGGGGGCGTTCGGGCTGATCGCCTTCGAACCCGACCGCCAGCAGGTGCGTTGGTCGACGACCGTACCCTTTCCAGAGGGATGCAATTGGCTTGCCTTGTCGGAGTCGATGCAACGCGTCTATTGCGGAGGCAGACTCGGGCGGATCAGCGTCTTCGATCTCGCGTACGGCGCGCCGATTCCCGCCGAGGAGATCGCGCCTGTCGACGGCGAGGTCGGGACGATCGACGTGAGCACCGACGGCGCGGTCTTGACGGTCATCAGTGGCAGTGAGCCGGTCGTCTCCCGATGGGATCTCGAGGGGATCGGCCTGGGCGGTCGGCTCGTCGCTCGCGGCCACCTGCTGGCGGGACCGTATTCGTACGAAGGCTCGTCCATTGCGACCGCACCTCAGGTCGACCCCCCGACCGTCGGCGTCGAGATCGGTCGGATCATGGACGGTGTCCTCGAGGGCGTCGTCGTCATGGACACGGCGACCGGCGATGTGACATATCAGTTCGACAAGGCGGTGAGTGATCTCGGCTGGGCGCGGGACGGACGGCTGTATGCGCGTTCGGAAGCGGACGGGTTGTTCCGCATCATCGAGGCGGACACTGGGGACGAAGTGGGGACGATCGACCTGGGTGCTGACAAACTCTGGCCTTCGACCGACGGCACGAGACTCCATGCAACGCGGGGCGGGCTCATCCAGGAGCTCGATCCGCGGACAGGTGACCTGGTAGGCGAGCCGTGGCGAGTCGAGGGGTACCCGCTCTGGATCTCGGTATCACCCGAGGGTGACCGGATCGCCGTGACGCACTCGAACGATGGGCCGTCGCCGTGGGAGACCGTGGACACGTCGAACCTTCGGCTGGCGATACTCTCCGCCGAAGATCATCGCATCCTTTCCGACGACCCTACGGAGATCAAAGCCCACGTCATGCTCGCAGACGGCGAGCTCCTCGGCATGGAGGGCACTCGAATGGGTCGATACGAGACGGATCCGCTTGTTGGGGTGGGGACGATCCCTGGCGCAGCGGGCGGCCTCGCGCTGCCGTCGCTGAGTCGTGACGCGCGGACCCTGCTCGTGACGACTGACGACGGAACCGCGTTGCTCTACGACACGACGACGGGAATCGGGATTGGGGAGCCTTTCCGGACCGACGATCGAGCCGTTGCTCAGGGCATTCTTGTTGATCTCGAAGGCACGGAGCTGGCGTTCCCGATGCCCGAAGGTGTCCTCCGCCCCGATGGCCTCGAGATTGCTCTTTCGACGCCCGAGGGCGTCATGGTGTGGGATATCGATCCCGAGCACCAGTTCGAGTTCGCCTGCCGGATCGCCGGCCGCGATCTCACCGAGAACGAGTGGCGCACCTACCTCGCAGCGCTCGGCGAGCCACAGAGCACGTGCGGTTTCGACTGACGGGCCGCTCCAAGAGCGAACAGCGGGGCCGGCCGACGTCGACCCCGCCGCAAGGGATACCTCGCGGCTCGGACGAGCGGCCCGCCCCGGATCGGGACGGGCCGCCATCGCGTTCGAGGGGTCAGAACACTGGTACGCCGTTGCGCACGAGTCGCCAGTTCTCGACGTGGAACGTGGCCGGGTCGATGGTGCCGGACGCCGAGGCGTACGACACGATCGCCTCGCGGATCGCGACCTGCGCGTTGTAGACCACCGGAGCCGTCGCGATGTGCGGGAATCCGCCGCCGCCCGACTGCCGGTAGTTGTTCACCGCGACGAGGAACTGCTGGCCGGCCGCCACCGGAGCGCCTTGGTACGACAGCCCCACGATGCGTGAACCGACGGGCTGCGACACGTCGACGCCGTAGTCGACACCCGAGAACTGGTCGTAGTTGTAGTCGGGCCGGTTGTTCGCGTTCGTCCAGGATGCCGGGTCGACCGGTGCGTCGGGCGCCACCGGCTTGAAGTACTCCGCCGAGTACTCGAGGTAGTCCTTGATCTGGGCGCCGGTGAGGATCGAGGCGAGGAGGGTGTTGTCGTAGATGTAGAGCCCCGCGACGTCCTTGATCGAGACCGGACCCGCCGGGAAGCTCGCCGCCCGGTTGAACGGCGCGGCGATCGAGACGATCGGGAGGGACGCCTCGGGCGTGCCGGCCACGGCCGCGGCGACCGTGGCCTCCTGGACCACGTTCACGTAGTCGAGGATCGCCGTGTCCTTCCAGCACGCCTCGGCGGCCGACATCGCCTCGGTCGAGGTCGCGACCGTCGTGTTGACGTAGTCGACGACGGCATCGTGCTGCGCCTGCACCACGGCGACGAGCGCGGGGTCGTCGACCACGGTGTTGGTGTTCAGCGTGGTCGACGAGCTCGAGGCGACCGTCCACTTGCCCTTGGCGAACTCGAGCGTGAGATCGAAGACGCTGAGCCGCTGGCCCCAGTTCTTCGGCTCGCTCATCACGACCTGGCGACCCGTCTCGAGGTTCGTGACGAACCGCTGCGGCACCTCCCGGTGCGCGTGCCCGAAGAGGATCGCGTCGATGCCCGGCACCTGCTCGGCGACGAGCGCGGCCGCGTTCTCGACCGGCAGGTCGCCGGCGTACGACGAGGTGCCGCTGTCGCCCGAGTGCGCGCTCACCACGACGATGTCGGCGCCCGCCGCGCGCATCACGGGCACCCAGCGCGCCGCCGCTTCGACGAGGCCCTGCACCTCGAGCTTGCCGCTGACGTTCCCCTTGTCCCAGATCACCACACCCGGGTTCGTGAGACCGAGTACACCGACGCGGATCGGCGGACGCCCCTTCACCTTCATCGTCTTGATCGTGTACGGGAGGTACGCGGGCACCTTCGTGCCGGCGTGCACGGCGTTCGCCGCCAGCACGTCGGCGTCCATCTGCGAGATCCAGTAGTCGAGGAACTCGAGGCCGTAGTTGAACTCGTGATTGCCGAGCGCGACGGCGTCATAGCCGATCGCGTTCATCTGCGCGGCCATCGGATGGACCGCGCCCGTCTCGGTGACCGGCTCGACGGTCGCGTAGTAGAACCCCAGCGGAGTGCCTTGGATCGTATCGCCCGCATCGAAGAGCAGCGTGTGCTCACGGCCGCGCTGGGCGCGGATCTCGTTGACGACGCTGGAGACGCGCGCCAGCCCGACCACGTTGCCCTGGGCGTCGCTGTAGGTGGCGTCCTTGTAGTAATCCCAGTTGATGACGTTGGCGTGCAGGTCGGAGGTGCCCATGATCGTGATGGTCACCGACTTGTCATTCGGGGCGGCCTGGGCGGCGCCCGGCCATCCGACCGCGGCGAGCGCGCCGGCGGCCGAGATCCCCACGAGCATGTTCCGTCGGGTGAGTCCGGAGCCCGTGGGCGCTGCGTCGTCGTCGGGCACGGCGCACGAGCACCAGCGCGGGGTCGGGTCGGAGTGGTGGTGTGGGAGTTCGGTCATGGAAGGCATGCGACCACACCGGCGACCGCTTGGACAAGTGCTTGTGCGCAACTCGCTCATACGAGCACGGCACGGGACGACTGGCTGGCGCCCGGCCCCGACGGAAAGGCCCGCCCCGGAGCATCCGGAGCGGGCCTCACGACGCGATGACGCGTCGACGAACGAGCGAGGCTCGCGTCAGCGAGCGACCTCGCCGTCCACGTAGTCGTCGTCGTTCGACGCGTTCCAGGCGAAGAGCTTGCGCAGCTCGCGGCCCGTCGCCTCGATCGGGTGCGCCTCGCCCTTCTTGCGGAGCTCGAGGAACTCGGGGGCACCGGCGTCCTGGTCGGCGATGAAGCGCTCGGCGAACGCGCCCGACTGGATGTCGGCGAGCACGGCCTGCATGTTCTCCTTGACGTGCGGGTCGATGACGCGGGGGCCCGAGACGTAGTCGCCGTACTCGGCCGTGTCGGAGACCGACCAGCGCTGCTTGGCGATGCCGCCCTCCCACATGAGGTCGACGATGAGCTTCAGCTCGTGGAGCACCTCGAAGTAGGCGACCTGCGGCTGGTAGCCCGCCTCGGTCAGGGTCTCGAAGCCGTACTGCACGAGCTGCGAGACGCCGCCGCAGAGCACGGCCTGCTCGCCGAACAGGTCGGTCTCGGTCTCCTCCGTGAAGGTCGTCTTGATGCCGCCGGCGCGCAGGCCGCCGATCGCCTTGGCGTACGAGAGCACGAGCGGCCAGGCGTTGCCCGACGCGTCCTTCTCGACGGCGACGATCACGGGCACGCCGCGACCCGCCTCGTACTCGCGGCGCACGGTGTGGCCCGGGCCCTTCGGGGCGACCATGACGACGTCGACGCCCTCGGGCGCCTCGATGTAGCCGAAGCGGATGTTGAAGCCGTGGCCGAACACCAGGGTCTTGCCCTCGGCGAGGTTGTCCTTGATCGACTCGGCGTAGATGTGACGCTGGTACTGATCGGGCGCGAGGATGACGATGACGTCGGCACCGGCCGCGGCGTCGGCGACGCTCTTGACCTCGAAGCCCGCCTCCTCGGCCTTGGACTTCGACTTCGAGCCCTCCTTGAGGCCGATGACGACCTCGACGCCCGAGTCGCGGAGGTTCTGCGCGTGCGCGTGTCCCTGCGAGCCGTAGCCGATGACCGCGACCTTCTTGCCCTGGATGAGCGCGAGGTCGGCGTCCTTGTCGTAGTAGATCTCAGCCATGTGCTGTCTTTCTCCTTGGTTTCGGTTCAGGTGACGGATGCCGCGACGGCGCGCCGCGGCATCCGTGATCAGTTCTTGAAGACGCGCTCGGTGATGGACTTGCCGCCACGGCCGATCGCGAGGAGGCCCGACTGGGCGATCTCCTTGATGCCGTAGGGCTCGAGCACCCGGAGGAACGCGGTGGTCTTGCCGGAGTCCCCGGTGACCTCGATGACGAGGGCGTCGGTCGACACGTCGACGACGCGGGCGCGGAAGAGGTTGACCGCCTCGAGCACCTGCGAGCGGGTCGCGTTGTCGACGCGCACCTTGATGAGCAGGTGCTCGCGCTGCACCGACTGGTTGGGGTCGAGCTCGACGATCTTGATGACGTTGATGAGCTTGTTGAGCTGCTTCGTCACCTGCTCGAGGGGAAGCTCCTCGACGTCAACCACGACCGTGATGCGCGAGAGCCCCTCGATCTCGGAGTGGCCCACCGCGAGCGATTCGATGTTGAAGCCGCGTCGCGCGAAGAGTCCGGCGACGCGGGTCAGCAGGCCGGGCTTGTCCTCGACGAGGAGGGAGAGCACGTGGGTCGACATGGTCAGTCCTCCTCGCTGAAGGCCGGCGAGTGATCGCGGGCGTACTGGATGTAGCTGTTCGACACGCCCTGCGGCACCATCGGCCAGACCATCGCGTCGGCCGAGACGACGAAGTCGATCACCACCGGGCGGTCGTTGGTCTCGAGCGCCAGCTTGATGGCGGCGTCGACCTCTTCCTCCTTGGTGACCCGGATGCCGAGCGCGCCGTAGGCCTCGGCGAGCGCCACGAAATCGGGCACCCGTACGGTGTCGTGCCCGGTGTTCAGGTCGGTGTTCGAGTAGCGGCCGTCGTAGAACAGCGTCTGCCACTGGCGCACCATGCCGAGCGAGGAGTTGTTGATGATCGCGACCTTGATCGGGATGTCGTTCAGGGTGCAGGTGGCGAGCTCCTGGTTGGTCATCTGGAAGCAGCCGTCGCCGTCGATCGCCCAGACCACGCGGTCGGGCTGGGCGACCTTGGCGCCCATCGCCGCGGGCACCGCGTAGCCCATGGTGCCGGCGCCGCCCGAGTTCAGCCATGAGTTGGGTCGCTCGTACTTGATGAACTGCGCGGCCCACATCTGGTGCTGGCCCACGCCCGCGGCGTAGACGCCCTCGGGCCCCGTGAGCTCGCCGATGCGCTGGATGACGTGCTGCGGCGCGAGCAGGCCGTCGGAGGGCTTCGAGAATCCGAGCGGGAACTCGGAGCGGAGTCCGTCGAGCGTGGCCCACCACTCATCGATGTCGGGCTGCCCGCCCGTCGTGGTGTCGCCGTAGGCGGCGAGCAGGTCGACGAGCACGTCCTTCAGGTCGCCCACGATCGGCACGTCGGCCGTGCGGATCTTCGAGATCTCGGCGGGGTCGATGTCGACGTGCACGACCTTGGCGTTCGGCGCGAACAGCGCGGCCTTGCCGGTCACGCGGTCGTCGAACCGGGAACCGAGCGCCAGCAGGAGGTCGGCCTCCTGCAGCGCGATCACGGCCGGGACCGTGCCGTGCATGCCCGGCATGCCGAGGTGCTGCTGGTGCGAGTCGGGGAACGCGCCGCGAGCCATGAGCGTGGTCACGACCGGTGCGTTCGTCGCCTCCGCGAGCGCGAGCAGCTCCTCGGAGGCGTGCGAGCGGATGATGCCGCCGCCCACGTAGAGCACCGGGCGCTTCGCCTCGGCGAGCAGCTGCGCGGCGGCCGCGACCTGCTTGCCGTGCGCCTTCGTGATGGGCCGGTAGCCCGGCAGGTCGACCTTCGGCGGCCAGCGGAAGGTGAACTTCGCCTGCTGCGCGTCCTTGGTGATGTCGACGAGCACGGGGCCCGGACGCCCCGTCGTGGCGATGTGGTACGCCGCCGCGATCGTGCCCGGGATCTCGGCAGGGTCCTTCACGAGGAAGGAGTGCTTCGTGATGGGCATGGTGATGCCGACGATGTCGGCCTCCTGGAAGGCGTCCGTGCCCATGAGGTTCGAGAACACCTGGCCGGTGATCGCGAGGATCGGCACCGAGTCCATGTGGGCGTCGGCGATGGCCGTGACGAGGTTCGTCGCGCCCGGACCCGACGTCGCGATGGCGACGCCGAGCTTGCCGGACGACGAGGCGTAGCCCTCGGCCGCGTGGCCGGCGCCCTGCTCGTGGCGCACGAGGATGTGCCGCAGCTTGCGGCTGTCGAGCAGCGGGTCGTAGACGGGGAGGATCGCGCCGCCGGGCAGGCCGAAGACGTCGGTGATGCCGAGCATCTCGAGCGAGCGGACGACCGCCTCGGCACCCGTCATCTCGACGGGAGCGCCGGACGGCACTGGGGCGGGCGAAGGCACGGGCGTCGATTCCGTGGTCATTCGGTTCCTGTTCTGATGGACGGTGTGTGCGGGGAGCGCAGCACTCACCCCGTCGTGGCGCCTTCTGCGGCGGAACGCACGAGCTTGGAGTACTTCGCGAGGACGCCACGGGTATAGCGCGGAGGAAGCGGAGCCCAGCCTTCACGGCGGGCAGCCAGCTCGGCATCGTCGACCAGTAGGTCGATGGAACGAGCTGCGATATCGACCCGTATCAGATCACCATCGCGCACGAAGGCGATAGGACCTGCGTCCACCGCTTCGGGTGCCAGATGGCCGATGCAGAGGCCGGTTGTGCCGCCTGAGAATCGACCGTCCGTCAAGAGTAGTACATCTTTTCCGAGCCCAGCGCCCTTGATGGCCGCGGTGATCGCGAGCATCTCCCGCATTCCCGGACCGCCCTTGGGGCCCTCGTAGCGGATGACGACCACGTCGCCGTGCTTGATCTCGCCGGCGGTGAGGGCGTCCATCGCGGCGCGCTCCCGCTCGAACACCCGCGCGGGGCCCTCGAACGTGGCGGCGTCGAATCCGGCCGTCTTGACGACGGCGCCCTCTGGGGCGAGCGAACCGTGCAGGATGGTGAGCCCGCCGGTCTCGTGGATCGGGTTGTCGAGGGTGCGCAGCACCTCGCCGTCGAGCGGCGGGATGTCCATCTCGGCGAGGTTCTCGGCGAGGGTCTTGCCGGTCACGGTGAGCGCGTCGCCGTGCATGAGCCCGGCGTCGAGCAGCGCCTTCATGAGCACCGGCAGGCCGCCACGGCGGTCGACGTCGTTCATCACGTACTTGCCGAACGGCTTCAGGTCGCCGATGTGCGGCACCTTCGAGCCGATGCGGTTGAAGTCGTCGAGGGTCAGCTCGACCTCGGCCTCGCGGGCGATGGCGAGCAGGTGCAGCACGATGTTGGTGGAGCCGCCGAGGGCCATGCCGACGGCGATGGCGTTCTCGAAGGCCTGCTTGGTGAGGATCTGGCGGGCCGTGATGCCGTGCTTCAGCAGGTTGACGACGGCCTCGCCCGAGCGGTGCGCGTAGTAGTCGCGACGGCGATCGGCGGATGCCGGTGACGCCGAGCCCGGCAGCGACAGCCCGAGTGCCTCGGCGACCGAGGCCATGGTGTTGGCCGTGTACATGCCGCCGCAGGCGCCCTCGCCGGGCGCGAACGCGCACTCGATGCGCTTGGCGTCGGCCTCGCTCATGGTGCCGGCACGCACGGCGCCGACCGCCTCGAACGAGTCGATGATCGTGATGTCCTTCTCGGTGCCGTCGGAGAGGCGCACCCACCCGGGCGCGATCGAGCCGGCGTAGAGGAACACGGACGCGAGGTCGAGTCGCGCGGCGGCCATCAGCATGCCGGGGATCGACTTGTCGCAGCCGGCGAGCAGTACGGAGCCGTCGAGGCGCTCGGCCTGCATGACGACCTCGACGGAGTCGGCGATGACCTCTCGGGAGACGAGCGAGAAGTGCATGCCCTCGTGGCCCATCGAGATGCCGTCGGAGACGGAGACGGTGCCGAACTGCAGCGGGTACCCGCCGCCGCCGTGCACGCCCTCCTTCGCCGCCTGCGCGAGCCGCGCCAGGGAGAGGTTGCAGGGCGTGATCTCATTCCACGAGCTCGCGATGCCGATCTGCGGCTTGTCCCAGTCCGCATCGCCCATGCCGACGGCGCGGAGCATCCCGCGGCTGGTCATGGCTTCGATGCCGTCGGTGACGGTGCGACTACGGGGCTTGGGATCGAACTCCGACATGCCTTCGAGTCTATGGCCAGCGCGAAGGGGCCTCGCGCGCCGCGTCACGGGCATCGGCGAGGCGCTCGAGGAGGTCGGCGACGTCCTCCGGGCTGCGCACCCGGTACGTCGCGATCGACTTGCCCTGGCCCACCTTCACGCCGACGTCCTCGGCGTCGAGGGTCGCGAACGCGTCCTCGTCGGTGACGTCGTCGCCCACGTACATGACCGCCGTCGCGCCCACGTGCTGCCGCAGGCGGGTCAGGGACTCCCCCTTGTCGCTCGAGCGCACCGCGAACTCCAGCACCGACTTGCCGGTGCGCACGGTGATGCCGAGCAGTTCGGCCTCGACCCGGTTCCGCGCCGCGTGCTGCAGCGCGGTGCCGGCGTTGCCGGTGAGTCGGCGCGTGTGCAGGGCGAGCCCGGCCGGCTTGTGCTCGATCCACGCGCCGTCGGCGCCCGACGCGATCTCCTCGACGATCGACGACAGCCGTTCGAGCTTCGCCGTCTCGGACTCGCGAAGGTCGATCGTGACGCCGGCGGGGTCGAGCTGCAGCTCCACCCCGTGCGATCCGCTGAGGAGCGTGCCCTCGGGCGGCCTGGCGACCTGGCCGAGGCTCTCGAGGGCCCGTCCGGAGACGATGGCCACCCGGGTGTCGTCGGCGGCGCCGAGTCGTTCGATCGCCGCCCGCGCCCGGTCCGTCGCTCGTGCGTCCTCGGGCCGGTCGACGAGCGGCGCGAGGGTGCCGTCGAAGTCGAGCGCGACGAGCAGCCGCTCCGTGCCGGCCATCCGGTTGATCGCCGCCTGCAGCGGATCGGACACCCCGGGCTTGATGATGCCCGCGCCGGTCAGCGTCTCGAGGAAGCTCGCCGACCAGTGGGCCACGTCGTTGTCGCGCACCCGCTTGCGCAGTGCCCGCATGCGACGGGAGCGCTCGCGCTTCGGCATCCGGGTCGCCTCGACGATCGCGTCCTTCAGGCCCTCGATGTCATGCGGGTTCACCAGCACCGCCTGCCGGAGCTCATCGGAGGCCCCGGTGAACTCGCTGAGCAGCAGGACCCCGTCGTCGTCGAACCGGCAGGCCACGTACTCCTTGGCCACGAGGTTCATGCCGTCGCGCAGCGCGGTGACGAGCATGACGTCGGCCGCCAGGTAGAGCGCCACCATCTCCTCGCGCGGGTACCCGTGGTGGAGGTAGGCGATGGCCTGGTGCTCGAGGGTGGAGTAGTCGCCGTTGAGCCGGCCCACCGCGAGCTCGATCTCGTCGCGGAGCTGTCGGTACGTCTCGACGCGCTCTCGCGACGGGCTGGCCACCTGCACGAGCGTGACGTCCTCGACCTTGAGCCGTCCGTCGCGCAGCAGTTCGCCGAACGCCTTGATGCGGTGCCGGATGCCCTTGGTGTAGTCGAGCCGGTCGACGCCGAGCATGATCGTCTCGGGGTTGCCGAGGCTCTCGCGGATCTCCTGCGCGCGCTCCTGGACGTCGGCGCGACGGGCGAGCTCCTCGAACCCCGCGGTGTCGATCGAGATGGGGAAGTGCCGCGCCACCACCCGCCGCGGGTCGCCCCCGTCGTCGGGCACGTCGATGATCGTGCCGTGCGTGGAGTAGCCGAACAGGCGGCGCACGGCACGCGAGAAGTTGCCGGCGTCGGCGGCGCGCTGGAAGCCGATCACGTCGGCCCCGAGCAGTCCGTCGATCACCTGCCGCCGCCACGGCAGCTGCGAGTAGATCCCGTAGGCGGGGAACGGGATGTGGTTGAAGAACCCGATCACGAGGTCGGGGCGGCTCTCGCGCAGCATCCGCGGCACCAGTTGCAATTGGTAGTCCTGCACCCAGACGACGGCGCCGTCGGATGCCGCACGGGCGGCGGCCTCGGCGAAGCGCCGGTTGACGCGCACGTACGCCTCCCACCACTCGCGGTGGAAGGACGGCGGCGCGATGACGTCGTGGTACAGCGGCCACAGTGTGTCGTTCGAGAAGCCCTCGTAGTAGTCCTCGAGCTCGTCGGCCGAGAGCGGAACCGGGATGATCGAGATGCCGTCGTGCTCGAACGGAGGGAACTCGCGGTCGGCGACGCCCGCCCAACCGATCCAGGCGCCGTCGGCGGCGCGCATCACCGGCTCGAGGGCGGTCACCAGGCCACCCGGCGAGCTGTTCCACTGGGTGGTTCCGTCGGGGCCCTCGCGGTAGTCGACGGGAAGCCGGTTCGAGACCACGATCATGTCGTAGACGTGGTCGACGTAGAGCTCGTCGCGCTCCGAATCAGGGGCGTGCATGTGGCGGGTGTCCCTCCCTCGCGATCCGTTCAGGCTAACAGCCGGTCCTTCGCCGGCGGGGCGCAGAGCGTTACAGTGACGCTCGGGGGTGGCGCATGGAGTGGGTGATCCTGATCGCGTCGGGCGTGCTCGAGGCGGTGTGGGCGACGGCACTCGGCGCCTCGAAGAACTTCCGCCGGCTCTGGCCGACGCTGCTGTTCCTCGTGGCGCTGGCGCTCAGCATGACGGGGCTCGCCTTCGCCATGACCGTGATCCCCGTCGGCACCGCGTACGCGGTGTGGGTCGGCATCGGCGCGGTGCTCACCGTCGCCTACGCGATGATCTTCGGCGGCGAGAAGGCCAGCGTCGTGAAGGTCCTGCTCCTGCTCGGGATCATCGGCTGCGTCATCGGCTTGAAGCTCGTCGGGGAGGCCTGACGTGTACTGGACGATCCTCATCATCAGTGCCGTCCTCGAGGCGGTCTGGGCGACCGCGCTCGGGTACTCCGAGGGATTCTCCGAGCCCCTGCCGACGGTGGTGTTCTTCGTCGCCCTCGCCGGCAGCATGGGGGGACTCGCCTACGCGATGCGCGGCATCCCGCTCGGCACCGCGTACGCCATCTGGACGGGCCTCGGCGCCGCACTCACGGTGACCTACGCCATCACGTTCGGCGGCGAGTCGGCGAGCGTGCTGAAGGTGATCTTCCTCGCCGGCATCATCGCCTGCGTCGTCGGCCTGAAGCTCGTGCACTCCCACGAGGAGCGCGTGGCCGACGCGGTGGGCGCGCTGCCCCCGCCCGACGAGCCGCCGGGAACCTGACCGGTCCGGCACCGCGACCTCGAGGGGTACGGGCGTGTCCCGCGCAACCCCTCGGCGGGCGGATGCCGATCCGATAGCGTTGCGGCATGCGCAAGTACCTCTTCAGCGGAGCAGTGATCAGCTCGATCTTCGGCGCGATCGGCGTGGTGAAGGCCACCGCGTCGGGCCCGCGGGACTGGCGCCTCCTCCTCATGTGGATCTCCTGGGCGGCCAGCCTCGCCATCGCGATCGGCACCGTCGCCGACGAGTCGAAGCGTGCCGAGCTGACCGAGTAGCATCGTCGACGGAGCTCTCCCGATCCCCCTCTCGACCGGTCTCGCAAACCGGCGACTGCGGCGTGTCAACCGCGATCCGCGGCGCACGGGCAGAGACTGAAATCACGACCCGCCGCCCGGCCAGAGCCGTGCGGACCGTTCCCACCGAGAGGGGCCACCGATGTTCCGCCGCTGGCGCAGAGCGAGGCTTGCCGCACAGGCCGCCGCCCACGCCGCCGCCCCCAAGCCGCGCGCGACCGCGGCCGACCTTCGGGGCGAGCACCTCTTCGAACTGCTGAACGCCAGGCTCTCGGAGTTCATCGGTCCCAACGGGGCCTGGTCGCTCGTGCGTCGCACCGACGCCGACACCGACCGCATCTTCCACGCCATGCTGACCCACCAGATCGCCGCCGAACTCACTCGCACCCTGCTCGACGAGCGCGAGTCGGTCGCCATCGTCGTGCCGGCCGAGGACGAGCCGCTCGCCCTGAGCTGGGAGCCCGCGCCGCTCGTCGTCTGGGCCGACCCCGTGGTCGTCGCCGAGTCCGAGTCGGATGCCGCATCCCTCCCGACCATCGGCGCCGCCGCCACGATCGAGGCCCGCGCCGCCTGAGGCGCCGCGGACCCGCCGACGTGCTGCGCCGGCCGGGACCGCTGCGCCGTTCCAAAAACGCACGGCGATTCTTGTACGCCCAGGGCGACGGGGCGCTCCCCCGTTTTCGTAGCGTGAGATCCGGGCACGACGCCCGCATCCGCCACGAGAGGGAGACCCGATGAGCGCCGCCCAGCACACCTCGCACGACGCAGCCGCCGACCCCGCGGCATCCGTCGCCCCCGATCGTCGCCGTCGCACCACCGCGACCGACCTGGCTCAGATCGCCGTCTTCGCCGCGCTCATCGCCGCCCTCGGGCTGCCGGGCGCGCTGTACGTGGGCGGCACGGCGGTGCCCATCACGTTCCAGACGCTCGGCGTCATGCTCGCGGGCGCGATCCTCGGCGCGCGCAAGGGGTTCCTGTCGGTGCTGCTCCTGCTGGCGCTCGTCGCGGCGGGCCTGCCCCTGCTCTCGGGCGGCCGCGGCGGACTCGGCGTGTTCGTCGGCCCCTCGGTGGGCTACCTCATCGGCTGGCTCCTCGGCGTCGTCGTCATCGGCTGGTGCACCGCACGCCTCCTCCCCCGGTATCGGGTGCTGCCCGCGCTGGCCGCGACGGCGCTCGGCGGCATCGTGGCCGTCTACCTCGTGGGCGTGCCGGTGTTCGCGGCGATCACGGGCACCCCGATCGACGTCGCGTTCCTCGGCTCCCTGGTGTTCCTCCCCGGCGACCTCGTGAAGGTCGTCGTGACGGTGCTCGTCGCGAAGGGCGTGCACCGTGCCTGGCCGGGCCTCATCGCGCCGCAGCCGTGGCCGTGGCAGCGCACCGCGGCGGTCGCCACCGGCGCATGACCGGCTGGCTCCGCGGGGCGCCCGACGACGTGGCGCTCGCCTTCGGCCCCGATGTCGTGCGATACGGCGAGCTCGCCGCACTCGTCGGCGGGGTGCGGCTTCCACCCGGCGATGGTGCGGTCGGATGCCCCGTCGGCACCCCGCCCGTCCACGTGATCAGCACGGTGCTCGCCGCCCTCGACCGGGGCCGGCCGGTGCTCGTCGGCGGCTCGCAGCATGACGCCGACCGGATCACGGGCGAGCTGCCTCCCGGCACCGAGCTCGCGCTGCTCACGTCGGGCTCGTCGCGCTCTGCCGGGCTGCCGCGGGTCGTCGCGCGCACGAACGCGTCGTGGCTCGCCTCGGCCGGGCCGCTCGCCGAGCTCGCCGGCCTCGGCGCCGGTGATCGCGTGGCGGTGACCGGTCCCCTCCACGTGTCGATGCACCTCTACGCCGCGCTGCACGCGCTCTGGCTCGGTGCGTCGGCCACCGACGACGTCGCCGGAGCGACCGTGGTCCACGCGACCCCGACCCGGCTCGCACGACTGCTCGACGACGTCGCCGCTCCCCCCGCGGCGATCGTCGCCGGGGCGGCCATGAGCGACGCGCTGCGGTCTGCGGCGGCGGCCAGTGGCATCCGGCTCACCGAGTACTACGGCGCGGCCGAGCTGTCGTTCGTGCTCGCCCGTGTGCACCGCGCCGGCGCCGGCCCTGCCGGCCTCGACGCGTTCCCCGGCGTCGAGGTCCAGCTGCGAGCTGCCGCGGCCGGCGACGAGCTGTGGGCCAGGTCGGCGTACCTCGCGCTCGGCGTCGTCGGCGGCGGGATGCTGCGACGCGACGACCGCGGATTCGCGACGGTGGGCGACCTGGCCGAACGCGCCGGCACGCGCGCGCTGCGCGTGCTCGGGCGCGGCGACGCGGCGATCACGACCGCGGGCGCCACGGTGCTCGCCGAGGACGTCGAGGCGCGACTCGAGGCGCTGCCGGGCGTGGCCACGGCGGCCGTGCTCGGCGAGCCGCACGAGCTCCTCGGCCAGCGACTCGTCGCCGTCGTGGAGCTCGATCGCGGCGCACGCCTCGACGACGTGGTCGCCGGGGCGCGCCGGACGCTCGCCCCCGTGGAGCTGCCGCGCCGCTGGGTCGTGCGGGACGTGCCGCGCACCGCCTCCGGCAAGGTCGCGCGCGGCGCCCTGCGCGACGAGCTCGCGTCGGGCGCGCTCGTGGCGGCCTCGTCCGCGGTCCCCGGGTCATCCGTCGGGAGCGGCGCGTGAGCGCGGCGCCGGTGCTCGTCGCCGCCCGCCGCACCGCCATCGCGACGGCCGGGCGCGGGTTCGCCGCGCACACGGTGGATGCGCTCGCCGCTCCGGTGCTCGCCGAGGTGGCCGCTGCCCTGGCGCCCGCCGGGATCGAGATCGACGACGTCGTGCTCGGCAACTGCATGGGTCCGGGCGGCGACGTCGCCCGGGTCGCGGCGCTGCGAGCCGGCCTCGGCGATCGCGTGCCCGGCGTCACGGTCGACCGGCAGTGCGGGTCGGGCCTCGACGCCGTGATGCAGGCGGCCTCCCGGGTGCGGGCCGGCGACGCGCGGCTCCTGCTCGCGGGCGGGGCGGAGTCGGCCTCCACCGCCCCGCACCGGGCATGGCCAGGGACGGGCGAACGCTACAGCCGGGCGCCCTTCGCACCCGCCGGGTTCCCCGACCCGGACATGGGGCCGGCCGCCGACCGGCTCGCCGCCGTGCTCGGCATCTCGAGGGCGCGGCAGGATGCGTGGGCGGCCCGCTCGCACGCGCGAGCGGCCGCCGCGCAGGCCGCGGGCGTCTTCGACGCCGAGATCGTCGCCGTCGGCGGGGTGTCGCGCGACGACCGTCCCCGCGCTGCGATGGACGCGGCCAGGCTCGCCCGGTTCGCGCCGGTGTTCGCCGACGATGAGCCGACGGATGCCGCGGCCGCATCGCCGCGCCACGAGGCATCCGCTCGGGGCACGGTCACGGCCGGCAACTCGTGCGGCTTCTCCGACGGCGCGGCCGCCATGGCCGTCACCACCGAGCGCGTCGCACGCGAGCTCGGCCTCCCCGCCCTCCGCGTGCGGGCTGCCGCCGTCGCGGCAGGCGACCCCGCCCTCCCCGGGCTCGGCGCGGCGCCGGCAGCACGGGCTGCCCTCGAGCGCGCGGGCGTGACCATCGGCGACCTCGGGTTCGTGGAGATCACCGAGGCGTTCGCCGCCCAGGTGCTCGCCGTGAGCGACGAACTCGGCCTCGACGAGGAGCTCGTCTCGGCCGACGGCGGCGCGATCGCCCTGGGGCATCCGTGGGGGGCATCCGGTGCCGTACTGCTCGTGCGGCTCGCCGCGCGGATGGCCGCCGCCGACGACGCGCGCCCCGGCCTCGCCGCCTGCTCGATCGGCGGCGGACAGGGCATCGCGATGATCGTGGAGCGGATGGCATGAGCGAGATCGTGTTCGAGGGCGTGAGCCACGACTTCGGCGCCGAGCGCGTCGTCGACGACGTGTCGCTCGTGCTGCGCGAGCGCCGGATCGGCATCGTCGGGGCCAACGGCTCGGGCAAGTCGACGCTGGCGCGCATGATCAACGGGCTCGTGACGCCGTCGACGGGCCGGGTCGTCGTCGACGGGCTCGACGTGCGCCGGCAGGGCCGCGAGGTGCGGCGCCGGGTCGGCTTCGTGTTCACGAACGCCGACAACCAGATCGTGATGCCCACCGTGCGCGAGGACGTCGCGTTCACCCTGCGGCGCCACCGGCTCGAGCCCTCGGATGCCGCGGCGCGCGTCGATGCGGCCCTCGAGCGTGCCGGGATCACCGACCTCGCCGACCGCCCCGCGCATCGCCTCTCGGGCGGGCAGAAGCAGCTGCTCGCCATCGCGTCGGTACTCGTCGCCGAGCCCGCCGTCGTCGTGGCGGACGAGCCGACGACGCTGCTCGACGCCCGCAACGCCCGGCGCATCGCCGAGCACTTCGAGACGCTCGACCAGCAGCTCATCGTGGTGAGCCACCAGCTCGACCTGCTCGAGTCGTTCGATCGCGTCGTCGTCATGGAGGCCGGGCGGGTCGTCGCCGACGATGTGCCGCGCGCCGCGCTCGACGCCTACCGGGCCCTCATCGGATGACGAAACCGCGATGATCGGCGTCTTCCATCCGGGCACCTCGTTCGTGCACCGGTGCCCCGCCCTCGTGAAGCTCGGAGTGCTCGCCGTGCTCGTCACCGCGATCGCGCTGACGGCGTCGCCGTGGTGGCTCGGCGCGGCATCCGTGCTCGTCGTGGTGCTCTTCGCCGCGGCCCGGGTGCCGTTCGCGCTCGCATGGCGACAGGTGGTGCCCATCCTCTGGGTGCTCGTGTTCACGGTGCCGCTGCAGGTCGTCTTCAACGGCTGGGAGGCCGCCGCGGTGATGGGCACCCGGCTCGTGCTCGCCGTGGCGCTCGCTGCCCTCTACACGCTCACGACACCCGTGACGGCGACGCTCGACGCCATGCAGGCGCTGCTGCGACCGTTCCGGCGCTGGATCGACGCCGACCGCGTCGGACTGGCGCTCGCACTCGCCATCCGCTGCGTGCCGCTGCTCGCCGAACTCGTGCGCGAGGTGCTCGACGCCCGGAAGGCGCGTGGCGCGGAGGGCTCCGTGCTGGCGCTCGCCGTGCCCGTCATCGTGCGATCGCTGCGCACCGCCGAGCACCTCGGCGAGGCGCTCGTGGCGCGGGGCTTCGACGACTGACGCCGGCGGCACCCCACCGGCGCGCGTGCTCAGCCGGCGCGCGTGCTCAGCCGACGCGGGTGAACGTGCCGAGCTGGTGCTCGTTCAGCAGTTCGATCACGAGGTCGGCACCGTCGAACGTCGCCTGCGACACGCTGCCGAGCGGCGCGTTCTCGCTGAACGGCTCGAACACGAAGACGTCGCCGTCCCAGTGCTCGAGCGGCCACACCACGGTGCCGGGGCCGACCGTCAGCTCGAGCGAGTCGCCGACGACGGAGACACGGGCCGTGCCGAAGTACTCGTTGGCGTAGTCGCCGGCGTACTCCGCGAGCGGACGGGCCGGCGCGGCATCCACCGGGGCGGACTGGCCGACGAGCTCGCCCACCGGATCGCTCAGCGACCCGAGTTGCCCCGAGTAGAGCTGCCACCAGTCCTGCCGGATCTCGCCGAACTGGGCGAGGTCCATGAAGTCGGCCGCGACGGACTCGGCGAGGCCGTTCGCCGAGCCGTTCGTGAGCACCACCACCCCGAGCCCGGCCCCGGGCAGGCTGCTGAAAGTGGTGCCCGTGCCGAGCGCGAAGGCGCCCGAGTGGCTCACCGAGGGCAGGCCCCCCGCGGTGGTCCCGACGTTGAAGCCGTGCCCGTAGAAGCCCGAGCGCTGGTAGCCGAGCTGCGCCGGCCCCGCGACCGACTGCGCCGTGATGGCCGGCAGGAGCGCCTCGGGCGTGAGCACGTCGTTCGCCGCGGCATCCGGACCCGATGCGTCGAGCACCATCGACAGCCAGGTCGCCATGTCGGTGATGCTCGAGCTGACGCCGCCGGCGGGCGACTGCGCGTCGGGCTGGCGCTGGCTCGGGGTCACGATCCACTCGTCGCCGTCGAGGATGTGGCCGTCGGCGCGATCCTCGCTCGCCATGAAGTCGTCGAACCGCGAGCTCGTCGCCGACATGCCGAGCGGCTCGTAGAGCACCTGCTCCGAGAGGTCGGCCCAGTCGGCGCCCGCCGCGTTCGCGACGGACTGGGCGGCGGCGGTGATGTCGTAGTTCCCGTAGGCGTAGGTCGAGCGGAACGGCGAAAGCGGGGTGTATCGCAGGCGCTGGAGCACCTCGGCCCGGTCGTACCCGAGGTCCTCGAGCTCGTCGCCCGCGTGCTTGTAGAGTCCCGAACGGTGGGCGTAGAGGTCGCCGATGGTGACGTGCTCCGTGACCCACGGGTCTGCGACCGCGAACTCGGGCAGGTGCTCGACCACCGGCGTGTCCCACGAGACGACGCCCTCCGCCACCTCGTGCGCGACGACCGTGGCACCCACCGACTTCGACATGGAGGCGATCTGGAACACGGTGTCGGTGTCGACGGGCTGCTCCGTATCGAGGTTGCGCACGCCGAATCCGTCGGCGTAGGCCGTCTCGCCGTCGTACACGACCGCGATCGCGAGGCCGGGAACGCCCGACGTCTCCATCAGCTCGTCGATGCGGCCGGGGATCGCGTCGATCGCGGCCTCCACCCGTTCGTCGGTCACCTCGGCGAGCGCGTCGGCCGGCGGGTTGCCGTAGCCCGGCCGGTCGGTCGAGAGCGGCGTCGCCGATGGGGCGGCGGCACCCATGGTGCATCCGCTGAGCAGCACCGCCGCCGTCGCGACGAGCGCGCCGAACGCCATCGTTCCCCTGCGTCGCATTCGATCCCCCGCCCCAGCGCCGATGCAGCGCGACGGCGCCAGCCTAGACCCGCGCCTCCGCTGGGCGCGCACCCCAATTCGGGCACCACGCGCCGCCGCGGGATGTCGCCGGCAGCGTGCAGACTGGTCGACGGCCGATCGGCCGTCGAAGGGCCGACCGGGAGCACGCAGCACGTCATGATGGGCATCACGCACGCCACGAGCGGCGCCGCGGCATGGGTCGCGATCACCGGAACGATGCCGCTGATCGGGCTCGGGGTGTATCCCCTCGACCCCGTGGGCGTGCTCGCGGGCGCCGCGGTGGCCGCCGGTGCTGCGCTCCTCCCCGACGCCGACCACCACAGCGCCACCATCTCGCACTCGGTGCCGATCCTCGGTCGCCTCGTGACCGGCACGGTCGAGACGCTCTCGGGCGGGCACCGCCGTGGCGCCCATTCCGCCATCGCCGTGGTCGTCGTGGCCGCGGCGGCCTGGGCGCTCACCCTCCTCACGTTCGCCACCGACGACCGTGACTCCATCGCGATCGGCGCCGGCATCGGCACCGCCGTGCTCACCTGCTTCGGCATCAAGGCCAGGGACTACGTGCGGACCTGGGCGGCGGCGTGGCTCCTCGGCGCCCTGCTCGGCATGTTCATCGTCGTGGTCGCCCCCGAGCAGGTCGCGTGGTTCCCCCTCGCGGTCACGATCGGGTTCGCCGCGCACCTCGCCGGCGACTTCCTCACCACCGGCGGCATCCCCGGCCTGCTCTGGCCATGGGCGCCGCGGCCGCCCGAGCGGTTCAGGCCCGTTCCCGTGCTCAACCGCATCTGGCTCCCGAGCGGGCGTGTCGCCCTGCCGCTGCTCGGCGACACCGGGTCCCTCCGCGAGGCCATGCTCGGCACCGTGCTCGCGCTCTACTGCGTGGCCGGCTTCGCCTACGAAGGGTTGCGGCTGGTCGGCGTCGACCTGGTGATCGGGTCCTGAGCGAGTCACCGGTTCGTGACGGGCAGAATGATGCGATGACCTCCTCGCCGAATGCCGCCGTCGAGATCGACCTCGAGCCCGCGGCATCCGCCGACGACGTCGCCCTCGTCACGACGTTGGCCGACCTCATCAACGGCGTGTACGTCATCGCCGAGGCCGGGCTCTGGGTCGACGGCGCGCGACGCACCGACGCCCGCGAGATCGCGGAGCTCATCGGGCAGCAGGAACTCGCCACCGCCCGCATCGCCGGCGAGCTGGTCGGCGTCGTCCGGGTGCACGGCCTCGACGCCGGCACGGCCGAGTTCGGGATGCTGGCCGCCGACCCGGCGCATCGGGGCATCGGCATCGGTCGGGCCCTGGTCTCGTTCGCCGAGCGCTGGGCGGAGGCACGTGGATTCGGCGTGCTGCAGCTCGAACTCCTGGTGCCGACGTCGTGGCAGCATCCCTCGAAGCGGTTCCTGGCCGACTGGTACGCGCGCATCGGGTACCGCGAGGTGCGACGCGGCCCCCTCCGCGAGCTCTATCCCGAGCTCGAGCCGCTGCTCGCCACGCCATGCGAGCTCGTGGTGTCGCAGAAGTCGCTCGCCGTCGGCGGTCCGTGACAGGATCGCCCTGTGGCCGACCGACTGATGCTCCTCGACACCGCTTCGCTCTACTTCCGCGCGTTCTACGGCGTGCCCGACTCGCTGAAGCGCGCCGACGGCACGCCCGTCAACGCCGTGCGTGGGCTGCTCGACATCATCGCAAGGCTCGTGACCGAGTTCGAGCCGACCCACCTCGTCGCCTGCTGGGACGACGACTGGCGCCCGCACTGGCGCGTCGAGCTCATCCCGAGCTACAAGGCCCACCGGGTCGCCGAGATCGTGCCCGCGGGTCCCGACGTGGAGGAGACGCCCGATCCCCTCGAGGCGCAGATCCCGATGATCCGCGAGATCCTGGCCGCGCTCGATGTCACCGTCATCGGCGCCCCGCGGCACGAGGCCGACGACGTCATCGGCAGCCTCGCGACGCAGGCCGCCATGCCCGTCGACGTGGTCACCGGCGATCGCGACCTGTTCCAGCTCGTCGACGACGCCCGCGACGTGCGCGTCATCTACACCGCCCGCGGCATGAGCAAGCTCGAGGTCCTCACCGACGTGACCGTCGTCGGCAAGTACGGGGTGCTCCCCAGTCAGTACGCCGACTTCGCGGTGCTGCGGGGCGACGCGTCCGACGGCCTTCCGGGTGTCGCCGGCATCGGCGAGAAGACGGCGGCGAGCCTGTTGCAGCAGTTCGGCGACCTCGACTCGATCGTTGCCGCCGCCGGCGACCCCGCCGTGCCGTTGTCGGCGACGATGCGCACCCGCATCACGGGCGCCGCCGCCTACCTCGACGTCGCACCGACCGTGGTCGAGGTCGTGCGCGACCTCGAGCTCGGGGCGTTCGACGCGCGCCTCCACCCGCTCGAGGCGGTCGAGGCGGCCGAGGTGCGGCGCCTCGGCGAGGAGTGGAACCTGGGCGGCTCGGTGCAACGGGTTCTCCAGGCGCTCGGCACGGAGTAGCTTGGGGCACTCCGACGCGAGGAGGCATGCATGGCCCGGTTCATCGTCGATGCGAGTGCAGTGCTCCATCTCGTCGCCGACGAGTTCGAGGGACCCGGCGACCACGAGCTCCTGGCGCCCGCCCTGCTGCGTTCGCAGGTGCTGAACGCCCTGCACGAGGCGGTGCATCGAGGCGAGCTGCAGGAAGCCGAGGCGAACGCTCGGCTCGCGCGCATCGCCGAGATCCCGATCAGGCTGCTGGGCGACGCCGTGCTCCGACGCCGTGCGTGGAAGGTCGCTGATGAGCTGGGCTGGGCCTCGACGTACGACGCGGAGTACGTCGCGCTGACCATCCTGCAGGGCGATGCGCTCATCACCCTCGACGAGGAGCTCGCACGGCAGGCGGAGCGGCTCGTGACCATCGCGTCGATCGACGAACTCCTCACGATCGGTCGCGCGTCGGGCTGACGGGGCGAGCCCGAAGCGGGCTCACGCGGGTGTCACGCCGCCGAGCAGGGCGGCGAGGGCGGCGCGCACCGGTGCTGCATCCTCACCGACGGCAGTGCGAGCGGATGACTCTGCGAGCGCCCTCCGCCACCCGGCCAGCAGCAGCGATCCCAGGGGTGCTGGGCCGAGGTCGGCGGTGTCGGCGAAGAAGTCGGCGAGCGGGTCGGCAGCGCCGGCCTCCGCGGGTCGCTGCTCGGCGAGGAGGCGCGCGAACCCCGCGGCGACGAGGAAGTCGTAGCCGACGAGCAGCACGGCCGCGATGCCGGCGGGCCCGCCCACGCCCCGCATCGCCGCCGCGCCCTCCATGCGATCGAGCGTGCGTCGCTCGACGTCGGTGCGCACCACGTCGTAGAGCCCGGCCTTGCTGCCGAAGTGATGGTAGAGCGAGCCGATCGTGACGCCGGCGGATGCCGCGAGTTCGGACACGCCGACCGCGTCGTACCCGCGCGCGCCGAACGCCGTGAGGGCCTCCTGCACCAGGAGCGCCTTCGTCGACCCCGGGACGGGTACCCAACTGCGCACGCCGCGAGTATAGGCTGGTTCTGTCATGCCATAACGCGATTACGGTCTGGAGTGTCCGATGCAACTGCGCTTCCTCTACGTGCCCGTCGCCGACCTGGCCTCGGCGATCGCCTTCTACCGCGACGAACTCGGGTGGTCCGAGGCCTGGCGGGAGGGCGACGACACGGTGGCATTCGCCGTGCCCGACTCGCCCGTGCAGGTCATGGTCTCCACCGATCCGGGCTCGGCCGGCCCGATGTACGAGGTCGACGATCTCGAGGCCTACCTCGCGGCCCACCCGTCGGTATCGCGCCGCGGCGTGCCGTTCGAGATCCCCGACGGCCACGTCATCGAGCTCGAGGGTCCGGGCGGCAACGCGTTCCACGTGTTCGACCAGGCGGACGCCTCGTCCTGAGCGTCGGTGGCCGGGCGGAGGATGGCCCCGAGCATGAAGAAAGCCCCGAACCTGGCGAGAGGTTCGGGGCGATCCGTGCACCCCCAGGGACTTGAACCCTGAACCCACTGATTAAGAGTCAGTTGCTCTGCCGATTGAGCTAGAGGTGCATGATTCGGGATTTTCGTACAACCCGAACCGAGGGACCACGTTATCAGGAGAACGACCGGTTTCGCCAATCGAGCGATCCGCGCGTCGGAGGCAGGTTCTAGGGTCGACTGCATGACCGCCGCGACGACGCCCCCGACCGGCTGGCGCGCCGGTGTGCGCGTCGGCATCGGGCTGGCGATCGGGGCGTTCGCGCTCGCCGTGAGCTTCGGCGCCTTCGCGGTCACGAACGGCTGGCCGGCCTGGCTGGCCATCGTGATGTCGGCTGTCACGTTCTCGGGCTCGGCGCAATTCGCCCTGGTGACGGCCGCCGCCGGTGGGGGCGTCGCGGCGGGCGTGGGGGCGGCGGCGCTCATCAACGCGCGGTTCATCCCCATGGGCGCCGCGTCGGCGCGTTCGCTGCACGGCGGTCCCGTGCAGCGCGCGCTCGAAGGGCAGGCGGTCGTCGACGGGTCGTGGGTCGCGGCGCAGAACGGCGACGGCACGCTCGACCGCGGCACGCTGTTCGGGGCGACGCTCGTGCAGTGGCCCGCGTGGATCGCCGGCACCGCGATCGGCGCACTCTTCGCACCCTCGACCGAGTTCATGCACGACCTCGGTCTCGACGTCATCTTCCCCGCCTTCTTCCTCGTGCTGCTGCTCGATGCCCTCCGCGACCGGCCGCACATGATCCCCATCGCACTGGTCGCCGGCGTCATCGGCGCGGTGGCCGCGCTCGTGATGCCCGCGGGCGTCGCGCTGCTCGCGTGCGCGCTCGCGGCACTCCTGGCCGCAGCTCGCACCACGAAGGCCGTCGACCCGTGACGGCACTCGTGCTCGCCGTGATCGCCCTGGCGGTGATCAACGTGGTCTACAAGGGGGTCGGTCCGGCGGTGCTCGGCGACCGCACCTTCCCGCCGCGCGTCCAGGCGGTCGTCGACGCGTTGCCCGCAGCGCTGCTGGCCGGTCTGATCGCGGTGAATCTCCTCGGCGAGCGATGGTCGTCGGCCGACGCCACCATGGTTCCGGGGCTCGCCGCCGCGGGCATCGCATGGTGGCTGCGGATGCCGCAACTCGCCTGCGTCGCGGTCGCGGTCGCGGTGACGATCCTCGTACGACTCATCTGAGCGGCCCGATAGCCTTGATCGGGTGACCGCAGACCTCGCCGAAGACCTCGATCTCGCCCTCGGACTCGCCGATCTCGCCGACGCCGCCTCGCTCGCCCGCTTCCGCGCCGTCGACCTCGACGTGCAGACGAAGCCCGACCGCACGCCCGTCACCGAGGCCGACCTCGCCGTCGAGCGCGCGATCCGCGACCGGCTCGCCGACGCGCGTCCGGGCGACGGCATCCTCGGCGAGGAGTTCGGCACCGAGGGCGACTCGACCAGGCAGTGGATCATCGATCCGATCGACGGCACGGCGAACTTCCTCCGTGGCGTGCCGGTGTGGGGCACGCTCATCGCGCTCGCCATCGACGGCGTTCCCGTCGTCGGCGTCGCCTCCTCACCCGCGATGGGCCGGCGCTGGTGGGCGGCGCGCGGGCTCGGGGCGTGGACGAGCGCGTCGGCCGGTGAACTCGGCGTGAGCGACGGGGCGGCGGATGCGGCATCCGCTCGCGTGCCCGGTGCTCGCCGCCTGCGCGTCTCGGGCGTCGAGCAGCTGTCGGATGCCTCGCTCAGCTTCCAGAGCCTCGCCCAGTGGCGCGACGCCGGATACCTCGACCGGCTGCTCGCGCTGTCGGAGCAGGTGTGGCGCGACCGCGCCTACGGCGACCTGTGGTCGTACGTGCTGCTCGCGGAGGGGCTCATCGACATCACGGGCGAGTTCGACGTCAAGCCGTACGACCTCGCCGCACTCGTGCCGATCGTCGAGGAGGCCGGCGGCCGCTTCACCTCGATCGACGGCGAACCGGGACCATGGCACGGCAGCTCCCTCGCGACGAACGGGCGGTTGCACGACGCCGTGCTCGCCGCCCTGGCGTCGCCCGCCGCACCGCACGACGGCGCGGAGGCCTGACCGTGGAGGTCTGCATCTTCACCGAGCCGCAGCAGGGCGCGAGCTACGACGACCAGCTCGCCCAGGCGAGTGCCACGGAGCGCCTCGGCTTCGACGGCTGGTTCCGCTCCGACCACTTCCTCCGCATGGGGGCCGGCGATCCGCTCCCCGGCCCGACGGATGCGTGGACCACCCTCGCCGGTCTGGCGCGCGACACCCGCCGCATCCGGCTGGGCACGCTCGTCTCCTCGGCGACATTCCGGCACCCGTCGCTCCTCGCGATCCAGGTCGCCCAGGTCGACGCCATGTCAGGCGGCCGCGTCGAGCTCGGGCTCGGCACCGGATGGTTCGCCGAGGAGCACGAGGCCTACGGCATCCCGTTCCCGGCGAAGCGCTTCGGCCTGTTCGAGGAGCAGCTCGAGATCGTGACCGGGCTCTGGTCCACGCCGGTCGGCGAGACCTTCGACTTCGCCGGCGAGCACTACCGGCTCGAAGGGGCGCCAGCGCTGCCGAAGCCGGTGCAGTCGCCCGTGCCCCTCATCATCGGCGGCGGCGGGCCCAAGCGCACGCCGGCGCTCGCCGCCCGGTTCGCGACGGAGTTCAACATCGGCTTCCGCTCGGAGGACGTGATCGCCGAGACATTCGACGGCGTCCGCCGTGCGTGCGAGCAGATCGGACGCGACCCCGCGACACTGCGCACCTCGGTGGCGCTGCCGACCGTCGTCGCCGCGATCGATGCCGACTACCAGCGGCGACTCGCCGCGATCGATGCCGATCCCGACACGTTCGCCGACGTCAACGTCGCGGGCACACCCGCCGCCGCCGTCGAGAAGATCCAGCGCCTCCGCGACCTCGGTGCCGACCGGGTGTACCTCCAGATCGTCGACCTCCGCGACCTCGAGCACCTCGAGCTCGTCGCCGCCGAGGTGCTGCCACAGGTGCGCTGACCGTCGTACGCCTTCCCTCGCGCCAGGGCCGACCGGCAGACTGAGGGCGTGAGCGACGGCCCGACCCCGTGGGTGCTGCACGTCGACCTCGACCAGTTCATCGCGGCGGTCGAGGTGCTGCGGCGTCCCGAGCTCGCCGGCAAGCCGATCATCGTGGGCGGTCGCGGCGACCCGACCGAGCGCGCGGTCGTCTCGACGGCGTCGTACGAGGCACGCGAGTTCGGCGTCGGCTCGGGGATGCCACTGCGCATCGCCGCGCGGAAGGCGCCCGACGCGATCATCCTGCCGGTGGACGCGGACGCGTACACCGCGGCATCCGCCGAGGTCATGGCGACCCTTCGGGAACAACCGGGCGCGACCGTGCAGGTGCTCGGCTGGGACGAGGCGTTCATCGGCGTGCGCACCGACGACCCCGAGGCCTACGCGCGGGCGGTCCAGCGCGCCGTGCTCGACCGCACCGACCTGCACTGCAGCGTGGGGATCGGCGACACCCTCGTGCGGGCGAAGGTCGCGACGGGGTTCGGCAAGCCGCGAGGAGTGTTCCGACTGACGGCGGCCAACTGGCTCGACGTCATGGGCGACCGGCCCACGCGGGACCTGTGGGGCGTCGGCTCGAAGGTGTCGCAGCGGCTCGCCGCCCACGGCATCACCACGGTCGCCGAGCTGGCCGCCGCAGGGCCTGACGTGCTCGTGCCGGAGTTCGGACCGAGGATGGGTCCGTGGTACGGCCTGCTCGGACGCGGCGAGGGTGCACGTGAGGTCGACGACACGCCATGGGTGGCCCGAGGGCACAGCCGGGAGACGACGTTCCAGGAGGACCTCATCGCACCTGCGCAGGTCGACGAGGCGGTGCGCGAGCTCGTGGCCAACGTGCTGAAAGATGTCGCCGTCGAGGGCCGGCCAGTGGTCGGGTTGACGCTGAAGATCCGCTATGCCCCGTTCATCACGAAGACGACGGGCAAGAAGATCCCCGAGACCACTGACCCCGAGGTGGTGCTCGCCGGCGCGCTCGAACTCGCGAGTCGCATCGAACCCGGCCGCCCCATCCGGCTGCTGGGATTCCGCGCCGAGATGGCGATGCCCGAGGATGCCCGCGACGGCCACACCCCCACCCGCAGCGGCTGGTGAGGCGGGGTCCGCGCCGCAGACGACGAAGGCCGCCCCGCGGGGCGGCCTTCGTTGCACAACGTGCGACAACGGCCGATGGTGGAGATGGGGGGAATTGAACCCCCGTCCATCGCTGTGATTCCACGCCTTCTCCGGGCGCATCCTGTGAGGGCGTTCTACTCGGCCCCGACCTTTGCCACAGGCACCTAGGTCGACGAGCCCAGCCCGATAAAGTCCCGCACGTCGCTCAGGCGACGACGCGCAGCAAGTTCCCTAGATGACGCCAGCGACCGGGGCGGGAACAGACCCGGGCTGACGGACTAACGCACTCGCTTAAGCAGCGAGGGCGAAGTCAGACTGCTTCTTATTGGCAGTTATTGTTTCGCAGAGATCGTTTACGAGATAACCCTGCATCCTCGGCCCGCTTCTCGTGGGTTCGCAGACGATGTCGAAACCGATCATCCCCATGTGACGCCGCCCGGTCGAGACCGGTTCGGCGAGCCGTTGTCGCACGCTGTGGAGTTTCCAATCACCGCATTCCCGAAGGTCTGCGGCCTTACACGTTACAACATACGCGCCGCCTCCGACATTCCGGGTGCCTGCCGCCCGGGATGGCGTCGGCCGCCGGACGTATGCTGAGGTCGGCCGGGCGCTGCCGCGGCCGCCGGGCGTCGAGGTCGTCGTTCCGGCACCCGCATCCGAGAGGGGCATCATGCCGACCACGATCGCCGTCACCGGCCGCGCCGAAGAGCGCATCGCCCCCGAGCTCGCCGCCGTCTCCCTGTCGGTGGGCGGCTCAGGCGCGGCGCGCGACGACGTGACCGCGCGCACGGGCCGCGCGCACGAACGGCTGCTGGCCGAGGTGCGACAACTCGAGGCATCCGGTTCCCTCGACACGTGGTCGGCGGGCCAGGTCCGGGTGTGGTCGCACCGCCCGTGGAACAACGAGGGCAAGCAGCTCCCGGTCGTGCACCAGGCCAGCGCTGACGTGGAAGTCGTGTTCAGCGACCTCGAACGGCTCGGCTCGTGGGTCGGCGAGGTGGCCACCGGCGATGAGCTGACCATCGCCGGCATCGACTGGCGGTTGACGGATGCCACGCGCCGGCGCGTGCAGGAGGCCGCCCAGCGCGCGGCCGTGGCCGACGCCGTCGCGAAGGCGCAGGTCTACGCGTCGGCGCTCGGACTCGGCACGCCCGCTCCCGTCGAGCTCGCCGACCACGGCATGCTCAGCGCGCAGCCGATGCCCGCCGCGCCCAAGGCGATGATGATGCGCACCGCGGCCGATCTCGGCGGTGCGCCGACCCCCGAGTTCGCGCCTGCCGAGCTCGTGATCGAGGCGTCCGTCGACGCACGGTTCACGGCCGATCCCGCCTGATCAGGCGGCGCGGCGTCAGGCGTCGGGCTCGACGAGCAGCCGCTCGAGGGCCGACAGGTCGGCGAGGCTGAGGCCCGACGCCAGCAGGTACTCGCGCACGGAGCCGTGCATGCGCTCGACGGTGTCGATCACGCCCTCGAGCGCCTCGGGCGGGCTGCCGCCCATGAGCACGCGGAGTTCGGGGGTGTCGGGCACGCCGTAGCGGCCGATCAGCGCGACCATCTCTTCGAGCCACTCCCCCGCGAGGTTCGCCTCGGTGCGCGCGTAGTCGTCGACGACGGCCTGGTGGTCCACACCGACGGCGAGCAGCGCGAGGGCCACGACGATGCCCGTGCGGTCCTTGCCGGCGGTGCAGTGCACCACCACCGAGCGGTCGCCGGCGCTCGCGATCTCGCGGAGCGCGCTCACCACCACCGAGGCGTGCTGGGTGACGATGCGCTCGTAGAGCGCGTCGAGCGAGATGCCGCCTGCACCCTGCGAGGCGCCGGAGCCCTCGAACACGGGCAGCTGGAGCACCTCGACGTCGAGACCGTCGAGGTCGTCGGGCATGGCGCGCGACTCGTTCTCGTCGCGCAGGTCGATGATGATGCCGACACCGAGCCGCCGGAGTTCGTTGCGACCGTCGTCGCCGAGCCGGTAGAGCCCGTCGGAGCGGAACAGCACGCCCTCACGGATCCGGCCGCCCACGGCCGGCAGGCCGCCGACGTCGCGGAAGTTGAAGGTGCCGGGAACCGGGATGCGCGTCGACGTCTCCATCGACGCGAGCCTACCGCGCGGGGACGACACGGCGGCTGGGAGCCTGCTGCCTAGTCGCCGAGGTTGCGCCGGCTCGAGATCGCGCGGTCGGCCTCGCGCTTGTCCTGCCGCTCGCGCAGGGCCTGGCGCTTGTCGTACTCGCGCTTGCCCTTGGCGACCGCGATCTCGACCTTCGCGCGGCCGTCGGCGAAGTAGATCTGCAGGGGGACGAGCGTGTAGCCGCCCTCCTTCGTCTTGTGGCTGATCTTCACGATCTCGTGCTTGTGCAGCAGCAGCTTGCGCTTGCGCCGGGGCGAGTGGTTGTTCCACGTGCCCTCGGTGTACTCGGGGATGTGCACCGAGTCGAGCCACATCTCGCCGCCGTCGATGAACGCGTAGCCGTCGACGAGTGACGCCCGGCCCTCGCGCAGCGACTTCACCTCGGTGCCGGTGAGCACGATGCCCGCCTCGTAGGTGTCCTCGATCGTGTAGTCGTGGCGCGCCTTGCGGTTGGTCGCGACGACCTTCTGACCGCGTTCCCTGGGCACGGCGTGCTCCTTCGTTCGAGTGCGTTGCTGACGGATGCCGCCACGGCGGGTGGCCGGGCAGCCTTCGAGTCTAGCGGATGCCGCAGCATCCGCCGCCCGTCGGCCGCGGACGTGCCCCGGCCTGCCTACACGCGAAGGTATCGGGTGATCGCGATGCCCGCCGACACCGCGGCGAGCAGCACGCCCACGCCGATGAGGATGGGGACCACGAGGAACGCATCGGTGAGGTCGACGAACGTGAACGACAGGCTCTTCGCGAGGTAGCCCTGCACGAAGAACTGGACGATCGCGATCACCGCCCCGCCCGCGAGCAGGGACCCGATGAGGCCGGCGAACACGCCCTCGAGCACGAACGGCGTCTGGATGAACCGATTGGAGGCCCCGACGAGGCGCATGATGCCGAGCTCCCGTCGCCGCGAGAACGCCGACAGGCGGATCGTCGTCGCGATCAGCAGCGCGGCGGCGACGAGCATGATGGCCGCGATCGCGATGGCGGTGTAGCTCGCCGCATTGAGCACGTCGAAGATCTGGTCGAGGTACCGGCGTTGGTCGACCACCTGCTCGACGCCGGCGAGTCCCGCCAGGCTCTCGACGATCACCGCCGCCTGCGACGGGTCGACGAGGTTCACCCAGAACGTCTCGTTGAGCACCTCGGGCGTCACGTAGTCGGCGGCCGGCGTGCCCTCGAACTGCTCCTGGAAGTTCTCGTAGGCCTGCTGGTGGTCCTCGAAGTAGTACTCGTCGATGAACGGCGCGAGGGTGTCGGATTCGAGCTGCGCCTCGATGGCGGACTTCTGCTCCTCGGTGGCCTCGCCGTCGACGCAACCGGCAGCCGTGGACACGGACGTGCAGAGGTATACGGCGACCTGCGCGCGGTCGTACCAGTAGTTCTTCATCTGCGCGATCTGCAGCTGCAGCAGCGCGGCAGTGCCCACGAACGTGAGCGAGATGAACGTCACGAGCACGACCGAGACGACCATGGAGGCGTTGCGGCGCAGGCCGCTCGCCGCTTCGGAGAGGACGAGTCCGAACCTCATCGCGTCGGTCCCACTTCCTGCTCGTCGTCTCCCTCGCGCGGACCGCCCGGGGCACGCAGCCCCAGCCGTTCGGCGAGCGTCAGCTGGTCGGATGCCGCGGCGCCGGGCTTCGGCGCAGCGGCGTCATCGTCCGCCTCGGCCTGCGGCGCGTCGCCGTCGGCGGGCAGGCGCGGAATGACGCCGGTGGCGGCCGCCGTGATGGCCGCCGCGGCATCCGTCACCTCGTCGCGCTCTTCGGGCTCGACGTAGAGGGGCTGCTTCTCGTCCATGACCTTCTTGCCCACCTTGGGGGCGGCGCCCGGCGTCTTCGCGGGCTTCGTGCGCGCGGGCTTCGCCTTGGCCTCGCCCGCCGCGACGGCCACGGCCGCAGCGGTGGTGGCGGTGCGGGCGGTCACCGGGGTGGCGGGCACGGATGCCTCGTCGGCGGCCGCACCCGGCGCGACGACCTCGGCAGCCTCGGCGTCGGGCTCGGCGTCGGCATCGGGCTGCGCGTCGCCGGCGAACGCGTCCTCTGCGTCGCCGAGGGCCGCGCCGTACCCGGCGCCGCGCTCGTCGCGCACGATGTCGCCCGCGGAGAGCTCGATCACCCGGCGCTGCATCTGGTCGACGATGCCGGCCTCGTGGGTGGCCATGACCACGGTCGTGCCGCTCGCGTTGATGCGCTCGAGCAGGGTCATGATGCCCGCGCTCGTCACCGGGTCGAGGTTGCCGGTGGGCTCGTCGGCCAGCAGGATCTGCGGCTTGTTCACGATGGCCCTGGCGATCGCGACCCGCTGCTGCTCGCCACCCGACAGTTCGTGCGGCATCCGCTTGCCCTTGCCGTCGAGCCCGACGAGCTTCAGCGTCTCGGGCACGGCCGACTGGATGAACCCGCGTGACTTGCCGATGACGCGGAGCGTGAACGCGACGTTCTCGTAGACGTTCTTGTTCGGCAGCAGCCGGAAGTCCTGGAAGACCACGCCGAGATCGCGGCGGAAGTAGGGGACCTTGCGGCTCGAGATGCGCCCGAGGTCCTGCCCGAGCACGTGGATCTTGCCCTTCGAGGGCTTCTCCTCCTTGAGGATCAGCCGCAGGAAGCTCGACTTGCCGGAGCCGGAGGCGCCGACGAGGAACACGAACTCACCTCGCAGGATCTCCACCCCGATGTCGTTCAGGGCGGGTCGTGCCTGACCCGGGTAGGTCTTGGTGACGGAGTCGAATCGGATCATCGAGGAAGAGCCTAGGCAGGCCGCCCTCGATCGCGACCACGACTCGCCCAACTCTCAGGGAGCGGCGCGCGCGTGCCCCTGTTCGCCGGTCGCAGTGCGCGCGAACCGCGGCGCGCACGTGGCGGATCGGCCGTCACCTCCCTAGGTTGGAGGGAGCAACCGACGGCGCCCGAGGAGGTGACATGACCGTTCCGCTCATCGGCATCGTCGCGGATCGAAAGTCCGCGAGCTACGGGGCCTGGGTCGACATCCCGACCGACGCGATCTCGCACACCTACACGGCCGCGATCCAGGAGGCCGGCGGCGCTCCGCTGCTCTTCCCCAGCCTCGACGTGCACCTCGACGACCCCGAGCGGCTCATCGACCTCGTCGACGGCCTGTTCCTTCCCGGCGGGCGCGACCTCGACGCCGAGCTGTACGGCAGCGAGGCGCATCCCTCGAACGACCCGCCGCTGCGCGTGCGCGACGAGCTCGAGATCGCGCTGACGCTCCTCGCGCGCGAGCGGGGGCTGCCCGTGCTCGGCGCGTGCCGCGGGATGCAACTCATCAACGTGGCGCTCGGCGGCACCCTCGAGCAGCACCTCGGCGACCGCGTCGACCTCACCCCTCACCGCGACGTGTACGGCACCCACACGTCGCATCCGGTCACCATCGCGCAGGGCACGCTGCTCGCCGAGATCACGCACGAGCGCGAGTTCGACATCTCGTCGCATCACCACCAGGGCGTCGACCGGCTCGGCGAGGGACTCGTCGTCGCGGCGACCGCCCCCGACGGCGTCATCGAGGCGATCGAATCGGTGGACGGCGCGTTCTGCCTCGGCGTGCAGTGGCATCCCGAGGAGCGGCTCGACCCCGAGGGCATCGCGCTCATCCAGGCGTTCATCGCCGCGGCCCGCACGCGGGCGCGCGCGAAGTTCGCGGTGCGCTCCTAGCGTCCGACCGGATCAGGCGCGGGACGCGTGCCCGAGGGGGCCGGAGTCAGTCGTCGGTGGGACGCTTGCGCCACTTGATGCCGGCGGCGATGAACCCGTCGAGGTCGCCGTCGAACACCTTCGAGGGGTTGCCCTCCTCGTAGTCGGTGCGGAGGTCCTTCACCATCTGGTACGGCGCGAGCACGTAGGAGCGCATCTGGTCGCCCCAGCTCGCGGTGATGTTGCCCGCGAGCTCCTTCTTCTGCGCCGCCTCCTGCTCCTTCTGGATGAGCAGGAGTCGCGACTGGAGCACGCGCATGGCGGCGGCCCGGTTCTGGATCTGCGACTTCTCGTTCTGCATCGACACGACCACGCCCGTGGGGAGGTGGGTGATGCGCACGGCGGAGTCGGTGGTGTTGACCGACTGGCCGCCGGGGCCGCTCGACCGGAAGACGTCGACGCGGATGTCGTTCTCGGGGATCTCGACCTCCTGCGCCTCCTCCATGAGCGGGATGACCTCGACGGCCGCGAAGCTCGTCTGGCGCTTGCCCGCCGCGCCGAAGGGGCTCATGCGCACGAGGCGGTGCGTTCCCGCCTCGACGCTCAGCGTGCCGAAGGCGTAGGGGGCGTCGATCTCGAAGGTGGCCGACTTGATGCCGGCCTCCTCGGCGTAGCTCGTGTCCATGACCGTGGCCGAGTAGTTGTGCTTCTCGGCCCAGCGCAGGTACATGCGCATGAGCATCTCGGCGAAGTCGGCCGCGTCGACGCCGCCGGCGCCCGCGCGGATCGTGACGACGGCCGGGCGGTCGTCCCACTCGCCGTCGAGGAGGATCTGCACCTCGAGGTCGCCGATCGTCTTCTGCAGCGACGCGAGCTCGGTGCGCGCCTCGGTCGCGGTCTCCTCGTCGCCGGCCTCTTGGGCCATCTCGACGAGCACCTCGAGGTCGTCGAGGCGGGAGTCGATGCTCTTCACCCTGGCCAGCTCGGACTGCCGGTGGCTCAGTGCGCTCGTCACCTTCTGGGCCTTCTCGGTGTCGTCCCAGAGGTCGGGGGCGCCGGCCTGCTCGGAGAGCCGGGCGATCTCGGCCTCGAGGGCGTCGACGTCGACGACGGCGCGGATGTCGCGGAAGGTGGAGCGCAGCGCGGCGATCTCCTGCGTGAGGTCTAGATCCAACATGGCCTCCCCAGCCTAGTCGCGCGGGCGTACACTGCGGTGCAGCGGCGGCCTGCGGTGGCTCGCGGAGCCGTCGGCGAAGGGGGCGTCCATGTCGGGTCACGCGTATCTCTCGTTCTTCGCGGATGCCCCGGGCGAGTCGCCGGCGGTCGGCCACGAGGACTGGATCGAGCTGCTGTCGTGGACGTGGGGCGTGACCTCCGACCTCGGCGCGTGGGGCCAGGGCGGCGGCCACGGCGGAGGCGGCGGCGCGGGACGCCCTTCGCCCACGGCGCTCACCTGGGAGCACGCGTTCGACGCGGCATCCACGAGGCTGCTCGGGTTCGTGGCATCCGGCCGGCACGTTCCCAAGGCCGAGTTGCACGTGACCCGTGGCGGTCGTGACGCGTGGCTCATCGTGAAGATGCAGGACCTCGTGATCACCTCGGTCGTCACCGCCGGCTCGTCGGAGGGCGATGTCGAGCAGACCGTCGGCATGGAGTTCGGCTCGGTGCGGTTCGAGTACCGCAGGCAGCAGCCCGACGGCTCGATGGGCTCGCCGGCGACGGTCGACTGGGACATCCGGCGCGGCACCGTCTCGACCACGCCCTAGCGGAGGCCGGCCGACCCGGTCGCCGAACGCCGGCACCGAGTGGCCGCTGCGAGCGGCGCCGCGGGCGGGTGTAGCGTCGAGGCGATGACCGTCTCGACGCCCCAGTTCTCGTGGCGCTCGATCATCCTGCCGGCGTACCTGCCGACGCTGCTCTTCTCCATCGGCGAGGGCGCGATCATCCCGGTGATCCCCGTGGTCGCGACCGAACGCGGCGCGTCGCTCGCCCTGGCCGGCCTGGTCGCGGCCATGGTCATGGTCGGCGAGCTCGTCGGCGACCTGCCGTCGGGCTGGCTCGTCGCCCGCATCGGCGAGCGCAACGCGATGATCGGCGCCGCGATGCTGGCGGTCATCGGCGTGCTCGTCGCCCTGGTCTCCCCCACCGTGCTCGCCCTGGGCATCGGCATGTTCCTGCTGGGGCTCGCGACCGCGGTCTTCGGACTGGCGCGGCACGCCTTCCTCACGAGCTACGTGCCCGAGGCGACGCGTGCGCGGGCCCTGTCGACCCTGGCCGGCGTCTTCCGCGGCGGGTGGGCCCTCGGCCCGTTCGTGGCCGCCGCGCTCATCGCGTGGACGGGCTCGTCGGAGGTGGTGTTCTGGGTGCTCGTCGCGGCCTGCTTCGCGGTCGTCGTCGTGCTGCTCGTGCTGCCAGACCCCGAGCGGGTGTTCGGCGCCGCGCAGCTCGTGCGCGAGGCATCCGTCGCCGCATCGGGCGCGATCACGGGCGGCATGCGCACGATCGGCGAGGCCGAAGCGGATGCCGCGTCGCATGGCGTGTTCCGCGCGATCGTGACGCACCGCGCGGTGCTGCTGCGGATCGGCAGCGGCGTGGGCCTGCTCGCGGCCGTGCGTGCCAGCCGCACCGTCATCGTGCCGCTGTGGGCCGTGTCGATCGGCATGCCGCCCGAGGACGCCGCGATCGTGATCGGCGTCTCGGCGACCATCGACTTCGCCCTGTTCTACGTGAGCGGCCAGGTGATGGACCGATTCGGGCGCCTCTGGAGCGCCATCCCCGGCCTCGTCGGCCTGGGCGTGGGGCAGCTGGTGCTCGCGTTCACCCACGACCTGCCGAACGCCGTCGCGTGGTTCACCGGCGTCGCGGTGCTGCTCGGCGTGGCGAACGGGCTGTCGAGCGGCGTGATCCTCACGCTCGGTGCCGACCTCGCGCCCAAGGCCAACCCGGCGCCGTTCCTCGGGGCGTTCCGCACGATCGCCGACGCGGGCCAGGCCGCGGCGCCGCTCGTGCTCGCGGCCGTCACCTCGGCGGCGTCCATCATGGCGGCGAGCGCGACCATGGGCGTGCTCGGCCTCGTGGGCGCGGCCGTGCTGTGGCGGTACGTGCCGCGCTACGTGCCGCGACGCCCCCGGCCGCGGCGCGACTGAGCGACGCGCGGATCGCTTCTTCCCGTTCCCACCGCGAGGTCAGCGTCACGACACGCGGTGGCCGTATCGCCGAGTGACCACGAATGGCGCTTCACACCGTTCTGGAAGGTCTGTTTGCGACCACTCGATGCCGTCGGTTGGGTGTCGCCGCAGGTACTCGCGGGCGGCCCGTGCGCCGGTCAGTCGAGCGCGTCGAGTGCGGTCTCGGCGGCCTCGACGTCGTCGCGGGCGCGGTCGGCGGCGGTGGCCGCCTTGGCCCGTGCCCGCTCGGCCTCGCGTTCGCCGCGCTCGGCGTCGGCGATCTCGCTGCGGAGCTCCTTCAGCCGCGTCTCGAGGTCGTGGCGCTCGTCGCGCAGCTCGTCGGCGTGCCACTCGGCGGCGTGCAGCAGGTCCTGCGCCTCGTCGAGGTCGCGTTGCGCCTGCTCCGCCCGGTCGCGCGCCTCCTGCACGTCGGCCTCGGCGCGCTCGCGCTCGGCGGCACGCGCGGCGTCGGCGCGTCGCCGTTCCGCCTCGGCCTCGGCATCCGAGTCGCCGGCGCCCTGCTTCGATGCGCGCTTCGAGCCGGTCGCGCCCGCGCGCTCGGCCGTGACCTCGCCGCCCGAGCGCGTCGTGCGGCGCTTCGCCGGACGACGGGCGGATGGCTCGCCGGCGACGGCCCCGTCGAGGTCGACGTCCTCGAAGCCCACCGCCTGGATGCCGCGCACCAGCCGGCCCGTCGCGAGCGCCTCCCCCGCGCGCTCGTCGACGGTGGCCGCGATGAGCGACTGCTCCACCTCGTCGAGCACGGCCCGCGAGGGCGGGCGGCCGGCGTCCTCCGCGATCCTCGTCGCCTCGTGCAGCAGGCCCGACACGAGCTTGCGGCGCTCCGAGCCGATGCCGGTGAGCGCCCGGCCGTCACCCGCCGACTGCGCCTCGCGCAGGTCCTGGCCGAGGTCGAGCAGCTCGTCGAGGCCGTCGGGCTGCTCGCGCACCAGCCGGTTGACGATCCACGCCGCCGGCGATGGCTTGCGCAGCTCGCCGATGCGTTGCGCGAGCTCGCGATCGTCGGCCTTGACCGCCTTCGCACGGGCGTTGCGCGCCGACGTGAACTCCTCGGGCACGAGCCCGTACAGCTCGTCGGCCTCGGTGGTGAGCGCGTCGGTCGGCATGGGCGTCACCCGCGCATCGTGAAGCTCACGAGCAGCACGGCCTGGCTGAGGAACACGAACGCGCCGATGACGATCGCCGCGAGCGACACCCACGACGGGCCGGTGGCGGGATCGCGCTTGAACTGGCGGCGGCCGATCACGCCGAGGACGATGCCCCCGGCCGCGGCGACGAGCGCCGGCACGGCCGGCAGCAGGAACGACCCCGCCGAGAGCACGACGCCGATGATCGCGTACAGCGAGGTGCGCCGCCGGGCGAGGCCACTGCCACCCGTACCGGGGGCTCCTGAGCTCATCGGCCGTTCACCTTCTCGATCCGCATCACGAGCACGATCCGGTCGGCCTTGTCGGCCGGCGGCTCGGGGTCGGTCTCGCCGTACCGCTTCGCGAGGTGCACGTAGAAGGCACCCTCGGGGTCGGGCACGGTCTCGGCGAGCCGGCCGCGCACCTCCACGTACTTCAGCGGGTTCTCGGGGTCGAGCGCCTCGAGCGTCATGTGCGGGTCATGCTGCAGATTGCGGTACTTCGCCCGCGTGGTGGTGTGCGTGAAGCGGATGACGCCGGCGTCGGCGTCGAGCTCGAACCACATCGGGTTCACCTGGATCCCTCCGTGACGACGCACGGTGGCGAGGTGGCCGAAGACGGGTGCGGTGAGGATGCGGACGAAGTGATCGGAGAGCTCGGCGGTCATTCCTCCAGTCAACCGCACAGGGGCGCACCGCGGCATCCGTCGACGACCGCGAAGCGCCGCACGCGGCGACACGCCGGGGACGACCCACCTGTCCCCCGGGCTGGGGGCGCGGCATCCGAGGGCCTGTGGTAATCCTGTCGTGTTGATGGCGAGCGGGCCGGGGGGCCCGCGAGTGCGGGGGGCACCATGCGACGATCGCGACTACTCGGCGTGCTGCTGATGGCACCGCTGCTGGCCCTGCCACTGGTGGTCGCGTCACCGGCGGCGGCCGCGCCCGACGTGGAGGTACGGGTCACGCTCGAGCGGATCCGGCTGACGGGCGGCGACGACGGATGCGGCGACCCCGACTGGTACGCCAAGGTCACCATCGACGGCCAGACGTTCAACAACGAGGACACGCCCTCGCAGGACGCCGAGGAGGGCGATCCCGACATCACGCCGAACTGGGAGTTCTCGCGCACGGTCGACACGGCCGCGCTCGCGACGCCCGGGCAGGTGCCCCTCTCGATCGAGATCTGGGAGGAGGACGGCGGGTTCTGCTTCGGCGACGACCTCTTCGACGCGTCGCAGTCGGCCGGTTCGGCCATCGCCGGCTCCGCCACTGTGGCGCCCTGCAGCGTCGGCCTCGACGGGCAGACCCTGCTCTGCGGCGCGAGCGGCATCTTCGCCGGTACCGGCGGCGACCGGGTCGAGGTCACCATGCGAGTGGAGGTCGACGAGCCCGCGAGCGCGCCGGGCCAGCGCATCCGCTGCATGCACACGCCCGCGTGGCCGCAGGCCGGCGAGACCGTGACGATCACCGCGACCTCGCTCGACGGCGCGCTCCAGCCGCTCATCGCCGACGACCTCGAGATCTGGTTCCAGCCCGACACCGCCGACGTCACGACGCGCACGAAAGCGGTCGACACCTCGGGCGTGGCATCCGCGACGTTCACCTTCACCGCCTCCCCCGATCCGGGCGCCGACGACTTCGACTTCGCCTACGGATGCCGCATGGCGAAGGGCGGCACGCCGATCTTCAGCGGCTGGCGACGGGCGACCGAGGGCGATCCCGGCACGTCCAGCTTCCCGATCGTGTACACGGGTCCGAGTGCGAGCCGACTCGACATCGTGTTCATCGCCGACGTCGACACCTACCCCTTCGGGCCGGATGCCCCGTTCAACGCCATGTTCGTCCAGGACATCGCCCAGGTGGTGAACACCTCGTACTACGGCTTCGATCCGTTCCTCACGAACCAGGACAAGTTCAACTTCTGGGTGGTGCTGAACCAGGGCAGGGCGGATGACGCGAACGACGGCAGCTGCGATCACGACCTGCCACCAGGGTGGGACGAGGACTTCGCCTTCGCGGATGCCGGGGCCATCCTGCACCGCAAGTCGCAACGCGACTGCGCGCTGCGCGGGGACCGCATCTTCTCGGGCACGCTCGACACGACCTACCGCAGCGACGCGTTCCAGGTGGTGACCCACGAGACGGGGCACCAGCCGTTCGGCCTCGCCGACGAGTACTGCGACCAGCGTCCGGGCTCGGCGAGCACGACGTGCGACGGCGGCTACTTCGAGCAGGACGACGCACCGAACATCTACGAGGAACCCGAGGACTGCGTCGACGACCTCGGGGCGTTCCCGGGTCGACCCGAGTCGGCATGCCAGGAGTTCACGGAGGACAACTTCTGGTTCTTCGACACCGACTACACGGTGTCCGACCCGGTGTCGAACGACCTGATGGTCGACAACGGACTGGCCCAGCCGTCGGACATCAGGCGGATGGACTTCATCTTCGGGCACTGCCAGGCTGCGGGATGCTGAGGCGCGACATGCAACGGAAGCACATGACGTACTGGGGGCTGGGGGTCGCCGCGGCGACGCTCGCCATCGTGGCCCTGCCGTTGACGACGGTGCAGGCCGACACCACCGAGGACCCCGGCACGGCCGCCCTGCCGGTGATCGTGGATGCCGCAGCCGACCCCGCGAAGGCCGTGGTCGTGCGGCTCGACTTCGCCTCCCGCACCGAGACGAGCGTCGCGAGCGTGGCCGTGTCGATCCAGCGGGCGCACTCGCACATCGGCGACCCGCCGCTGCTGCGCCTGACGACGGCGGACGCCGACGGCGTGCCCATCGAGGTCATGAACGCGTGGAGCCCGCTCTGGGTGTTCACGAACGACGGCCAGGAGCGCCTCGAGATCCAGGACAGCGGCTCGGGCAGCTTCGTCGTGCCGTTCGCGGCGAACCTCGCGAGCCTCACCGTCGAAGACATCGAGCTCGGCCAGACGGTGGCCGACGTCGACCTCGAGGGGCCGATCCAGGACTTCTGCGCCGCGAACCCCGCCGACCCCGACTGCCTCGAAGCCGATCTCGGCGTCGACTCGGTGTCGCCGACGGGACCGCTGTTCGCCGTCATGGGCGACGCGGTCGACCTCCCCGTGGCGAGCGTGGTGAGCAACGCCGGCCCCGACGGACCGGTCGACGCGGAGGTCACGCGCTCGGTCGTCGCCGACCCCGGCCTGACCGTCGTGCCGTCGGCCGCGGAGACGGTCGACGTGCCCGCGCTGGCCGTCGGCAGCCCGCAGTCGCTCGAGAAGACCTACGCGGTCACGTGCACCGCGCCGGGCGTGCACTCGGTGTCGTTCACCACGACGATCGAGCCGAAGCTCGCCTCGGTCGTCGATGCGAACCCCACGAACGACTCGCTGACCGAGGCGTTCGAGGTCGACTGCGCGGTGCCCGTCACGATCAACATCCAGCCCGGCAGCACCACGAACCCGGTGAAGCTCAACTCGGGCGTGCTGCCGCTGGCCGTGCTCACGACGAGCGCCGGCGAGTACGGCAACCCGGTGGCGTTCGATGCGACCACGATCGACCCGCTCAGCGTGAAGTTCGGGTCGGAGGCCGTGCTGCTCGGCGGCGGTGGCGGCACGGAAAGCCATCGCAAGGGGCATCCGGAGCGATCGCTCGAACTCGATGAGCGCACGCGCGATGCCGACCTCGACCTCGTGCTGCACTTCGGGCCGCGCACCGGGGTGCTCACCCCGAGCGACACCGAGGGGTGCGTGTTCGGGCGCTTCGACGGGCCGACCGGTTCGACGGCATTCTTCGGGTGCGACGTCGTGCACGTGAAGTGACCACCCTCGTTCGCTGACTCGCTTCCGTGCCGTGTGGCGCGGCGGATCGTGGTCATGGCATGTCTCCGCCACCACCTGCGCGCCACCTCGTGACAGCGTCGTGTCAAGCCACGAACGTGCACGAGAGGTTCATCCATGCCACCACGCAGCCAATCATCCGCCGTCCGACGTCGCCGCGGCATCGCCGTCGCCGCAGCCCTCAGCGGCTTCGCGATCGGGGCCGCGGGCATCGGCACCGCGATTCCCGCGGTCGCCGGCCCGAGCGACGGGAACGGGGGTTCCGGCGGTGCCGGGGCGACCGCGGCCCCCGCCGCCCCGACCGGCGAGCACCGCGTGACGCTGATCACCGGCGATCGCGTCACCGTCACCGAGCTCGCCGACGGCCGGCAGACGGTGGAGATCGACCCTGCGGTCGAGGGTGGCGGCGTCCAGACGGTGCAGGTCGGCGACGATCTCATCGTGCTCCCCCAGCAGGCGATGCCCTACCTCGCCTCGGGTGCGCTCGACCGCGACCTCCTCAACGTGTCGAAGCTCATCGAGTTCGGGTATGACGACGCCTCCGTCGCGGCCACCCCCGTGATCCTCGAACTCGCCGACGGGCCTGTCGCCATGAGCGCCGAGCCGCTGCCCGGCGTCGAGGTCGGCACGGCACTGCCGAGCATCGACGCGGCCGCCGCGGTGGCCGACCACGCTGCTGCCGCCTCGACGTGGGCTGCGCTGACGGATGCCCCGGCCGCCCCCGGCCTGTTCTCGGCCGAGCCCGGCGCGAAGACCTTCGGCGGGGGCATCGAGGCGATCCACCTCGACGGCAAGGTGCAGGCGACCCTCGACAGCTCCGTGCCGTGGATCGGCGCCCCCGAGGCGTGGGAGGCCGGGTACACCGGCGCCGGCGTCACCGTGGCCGTGCTCGACTCGGGCATCGACGACACCCACCCCGACCTTGCCGGGCGCATCCTGCCCGACTCGTCGAGCTTCGTCCCCGGTGAGGACGTCCTGACCGACACGCACGGGCACGGCACGCACGTAGCCTCGACGATCGCCGGCACCGGTGCGGCGAGCGGCGGCGCGAACCGCGGCGTCGCCGACGGTGCCAACCTGCTCGTCGGCAAGGTGCTCAGCGCCGACGGCTACGGACAGGACTCCTGGGTCATCTCGGGGATGGAATGGGCAGCGGCGCACGCCCCCATCGTGTCGATGAGCCTCGGTTCGTCCCAGGCGTCCGACGGCGAGGACCTCATGGCCGAGGCGCTGAACGGCATCTCCGAGCAGACGGGCGCCCTCTTCGTGGTCGCCGCCGGCAACGCGGGTGCCCCCGAGACCATCGGCACGCCCGGCTCGGCGGCGAGCGCGCTCACCGTCGGCTCCGTCGACGACCCCAGCGGCGCACTCTCGTACTTCTCGAGCCAGGGCCCGCTCACCCGTTCGGGCGCGCTGAAGCCCGACCTCTCGGGTCCCGGCAACGACATCACCGCCGCCCGCTCGGCGGACAGCGACGGCGAGGGCGCCTACCTCAGCATGAGCGGCACCTCCATGGCCACGCCGCACGTCGCCGGCGCCGCCGCGATCCTCAAGCAGCAGCATCCCGACTACACCGCGGCACAGCTGCGCGCCGCGCTCACGAGCACGGCCACCGACACCGGCATGACGCCCTACCAGGGCGGGTCGGGAGTGGTGAACGTGGCCGCCGCCGTCGAGTCCGACCTCGTGGCCTCGGGCTCGGGTGACTTCGGCATGCTCACGTGGGGCGAGGAGCCCGAGCTGGTCGTCCGCACCATCGAGTACACGAATCGCGGCGACGCCGAGCTGACGGTCTCGCTCGAGGGGTCCCTCGTCGACACGACCCCCGGCGGCGGCGGTGGTGAAGAAGGACCCGGCCCGTTGTCGGTGCGCGAGGCATCCGAGGTGCTCAGCATGGATGTCGACTCGCTCACGATTCCCGCGGGCGAGACCCGAGCCGTGACGCTCACCGCCGACCCTGCCGCGGTGCCGGCCGGCGTGCAGCTGTCGGGCATGCTCGTGGCCTCGGTCGACGGCGAGCCCGTCACGCGCACCGCCCTCGGCATCATCGCCGAGTCGGAGCGCTACGACCTCGAGGTCACGGCCACCGGACTCGACGGCGAGCCGACGCAGGCGGCCGGCTGGATCTGGAACGCGGCAACCGAGTGGTACGACTACGTGCAGGTCGACGGCAGCACGACGCTGCGGCTTCCAGCCGGCGACTACTCGCTGATGTCGTACATGGACGTCGCGCCGACCGCCGACACGCAGGGGGTCGCGCTCGTCGGCGACCCCCACTTCACGCTCGACGACGCGGGCACGAGTGTCGCATTCGACGCCCGAACCGCGAAGCCGGTGAGCGTCGACGTCGGCGAGCGCGGTCTCGAGACCATGGTGATGCGCATGGACTACCTCGTCGACGGCTTCGGTGGCGGCCTGGTCGCCCCGGTGTGGGTCGACCAGCTGTACGCGCAGCCGCAGGATGCCTCGGATGCCGACTCGTTCAGCTTCACGAACCGCTGGCGCCTGCAGCACCCCAACCTGGTGCTGAAGTGGGGCAAGCAGGTGCTCGACACGACGACCGCGCCGGGTGCGACGATGCTCGACCGTGAGGTCAAGGGCAGCGCCGTGGCCGTCGGCACCGGCTCGGCCGAGGAATTCGCGGCGGTCGACGCGCGCGGCAAGGTCGCCGTGGCGGTCCGCTCCGACGCGGTCACGCCTCCCGAGCGCGCGGCGAACGCGGCCGCGGCGGGTGCTGCACTGCTGGTGGTCGTGAACGACGGCGACGCCGAGTTCAACGAGTGGGTCGGCGCCGATGACGGCACGGCCGCACCGGTCGCCGTCGCCACCGTGAGCGGCCTGCAGGGTCGCCCGCTCCTCGACGCGCTCGCTTCGAAGAAGGTCTCGCTGACGGCGACGGGCAACGCGAACTCCGAGGAGATCTGGGACATCCTGCGCTACAGCCGGGATGAGGTGCCAGCCGACCTGGACTACCGCCCGACCGACCTCGCACGTATCGACACCACGTACCACGGCCGCGAGGGCGACCTCGTGGGCGAGTACCGGTACGACTTCACCCCCGACCAGCTCTCGGGCGTCGGCTACCCGCTGCGCGCGGCCCGTGGGGTGACGCGCACCGAATGGGTGAGCACCACCGACGTGAGCTGGAACCAGGGCGTGTTCCTGGTCGACGGGACGTGGGGTATCCGTGACGTGCGGCGATCGTTCAAGGCCGGCTCGGTGAACGAGACCAGCTACTTCGGACCCATCGTGCGCCCGTACGTCGGCCAGGGCTTCTGGGCCCCGAACCGCCAGGGCGACTTCGTGCAAGTCAACATTCCCTCCTGGGCCGACGGCGGCCAGCCCGAGCACACCGGCTCGTTCGACACGTGGGCCGAGATTCCGGGGCTCGTGCAGCACTCGGAGCTCTACCTGGACGGCGAACTGGTGAAGACCTCGGAGTACCAGGGCCTGAACTACTTCGGGCTGCCCGACGGCGACAGCGAGTTGCGCATCGTGAACGTCGCCGAGCACGACGGCACGTGGCTCGACTCGTCGACCTCGACGACGACGGAGTGGACGGTCACGTCGACCGGCGCGGCCGACGACTACGCGGCCCGACTGCTGCCGATGATCCAGGCGACGTACGACCTCGAGGTCAGCGAGGCCGGCACCGTCGGCGACGACCGCAAGAAGGGCACGAAGGTGCCGCTCGGGTTCGCACTCGGGCACGTGTCGGGTGCCGATCACAGCGGCATGGTGACGGATGCCACGCTCGAGGTGCGTCTGCCCGGCGGCGACTGGAAGTTGGTCTCCACGAAGCTGGTCTCGGCCGTCGACGACGGCCCCGGCGACCCGATCACGAGCCTGTTCCCGAGAGGCCGCGCCTACGTCGCCTCGTACGAGGCGAGCGTGGCCGTGCCCGATGCGGGCGGCTGGGTCGACCTGCGGGTGACGGCGAAGGATGCCGCGGGCAACACGTTCAGCCAGGAGATCGAGCGCGCCTTCGAGGCCGCCCCCGCCAAGGGCGGCGGCCACGGCGGCCCGGGCGGTCGGCCGTGATCGGCTGACCGACGGCRTGGGCCGCGCCGGGGACGAGCGCGGCCCACGCACCACGACGGCCCGGGCGATCGGAGAATGTCGCCCGGGCCGTCGTTCGTGTCTCGTCCGCTTCGGCTCAGTGGAAGACGGAACGCGCCGTCACCGTCACCTCGATCGGCACGGTGAGGGGCACGAGCTCGGTGGAGAGCGGCGCGTGCCAGACGGAGCGGAGCGTGACCGTCGCGGTTCTGCCGTCGTCGGAGGCCGCACGCACCAGCTCGACGTCGTCGAGGTCGGTCGCGGCCGCACCGAGGTATTCGGCCGCTGCTCGGTGCACGTCGGCATCTCGCAGGTCGAACTCCAGGCGATCGCCGTCGATGCGAACCGATTCGAGCGGCCACGCTTCGGCGCCCGCGAGGGCGGCCCCATCGGCCACCGTGAAGAGTCGCTTGCGTTCGAGGTAGAGGGTCGTCGCGGAGGCCACGACCATGACGATGGTGAGTCCGAGGAAGCAGTAGAAGATGGTGAGCAGGAGGGTCGAGCCCTGCTCGTCGCTCCGTCGCTCGCCGACCACTCGCTCGCGGGCGATTCGGTCGCCGAGCCGGAGTCGAGGACTCGCTGTCATTGCGGCCGTCCCGCGAAGCGCGACACCGTCTGCGTGGCACTCGCTTCGATCGGCACACTGCCGATCGCGCTGAGGGTCAGGACGTCGGGCACGAGCGGCAGGTCCACGCGAGCGCGAACGGCGACGCTCACGTGGGCGCCCGCGTCGGTGCAGTCCGCGCGGTCGCAGGTCACGGATACAGACGCGGCGTCGGCGTCGATGCCGTAGTCGTCGAGCGTCACGCGCACCGCGCGCTCCACCGCGGCATCCGATGCGCCGTTGTCACCGCCGAGCACCGCGACCCGCGCCGCCTGACGCGCTGCCCCCTCGACGCCGAGCGCCCCGGCCTGGATGGTCGCGACGGCGAGGACCAAGTAGACCAACGGCACCAGCAGCAGCATCCCGACGGTGAGGAATTCGAGCGATGCCGTGCCCTCGTCCCGACGGAGTCGGTCAATCCAGGGTCTCGACAGCCGCATGGCCTGATACCTCCAACCCCTGCTGGACGCCCAGGAGCCCGATGACGGGCAGGGTGGTGCGCACGGTGACCTCGATCGCCGGCACGCCCGCGATCGAGGTCGTACCCGCCGTCACGTCCTGCCCGTAGTCGGCCGAGATCGCGGAGGCGATGAGGTCTCGGGTGCGCGCGATCCCGTCGCTCGGCGACGACCCGGCCAGTGCCGCGTATCGGGCTCCCTCGGCCGCCGCGTCGAGCACCGTGTTGCGCACGTGCAGCGCCAGGGCGAGCTGGACCACCGCGAGCGCGAGCACCGTGAGCAGGACGCCGACGAGCGTGAACTCGGCGACGGCTGAGCCGCGCTCGTCCGCGAGCCCGTGCGCGAGCCCGCGGCCGCGGCGGAGCACGCCGGACATGCCGGACCGCTGTCGCCGATGGGGCGCTCCTAGAACCCGGTCACGCGACCGATCGCCTGGTCGAAGACCCCGCTGAGGGCTGGACCGGCCAGGCCCCAGATCACGATCACCAGCCCGGCCGTCATGAGCGTGATCAACACCCAGCCTGGTACATCGCCCCGCTCGTCGCGCAGTCGTTCGAGCAGCCGTTCTCGCATGGTCGTTCCTTTCGTGGGCGCGGTCGCGGTGGCGCGCGCATGGTGTGGTGGTGTGTCGCATCAGAACCCGGTCTGCAGCACGAGGTAGCCGGGGAACAGGGCGAAGGCCACCGTGACGGGCAGGATCAGGAAGATCAGCGGAACGAGCATCGCGATCTCCTTGCGGCCCGCCACCTCGATGATCGTGCGCTTCGCCTCCTCGCGGGCGTCGCCCGCCTGCGACCGCAGGACGGCGGCGAGGGGCGCGCCGCGCTCGAGAGCGCCGAGGATCTGATCGAGGGCTCGCGAGAGCGCCGGGTGGTCGAGGCCGTCGCGGAGTTCCGCGAGCGCGAGGCTGAGCGGGACGCCGGTGCCGACCGCGGACACGACGCGCGCGAACTCGCTCGGCAGTTCGCCGTGGCCGGCGGCGGCGATCCGCCGGATCGCGTCGAGCATGCCTTCGCCCGCCGTGAGGCTGAGCGTCAGGAACTCGAGCACGGTGGGCAGCTCGGCCGAGACCCGCGCGAGCCGACGGCGAGCGCGACGCTGCAGCATCCAGTCGCGCAGCGCGGCACCGAGTGCCGCGCCGATCACCGGCATGGCGACGCGCACGATCGCGGGCAGGGCGGTGAACGTGGGAACGGCGATCGCGAGCGCGGCGCCCGCGACGAACGCGCCGGCCGCCCAGGCGAGCTGCTCGCCCCGGAACCGCTCGACGGACACGCTGGAGCCCGACTGGCGCAGCCGCTTCGCGATCACCTCGTTGCCGCCGAGCCATTCCGTGGCGATGGCCCTGGCTCGGTGCGCGAGCGGCGCGACGACGACGCCCAGCACGGGTGCCGGCCCCGCCGGACGCTGCGCCAGCATCGCTCGCGCCTCGGCGGACAGGTCGGCCACGTACGGGGCGACGCGTTCCACGAGACGCGGCCGCCCGAGCCTCGGAACCGTCGAGACGATCAGCCACAGCCCGAGCCCGAGGATCGCGCCGAGGACGAGCCCCGTCGGCGAGATCGCATTCAGCGAAGCCATCGGCGCTCCTCGGGCAGGCGACCGAGTGCGACCATCAACCGATATGCCACGATCGTCACGACGACGCCGACGATGATCAGGGTCGACCCGGCCGCCGAGTCGTACGCGACGAGGGTCTCATGGCGAGACGCCAGCACGACGAGGAGCAGCCAGGGTGCGGCCACGCCGAGGCGCGCGGCGTTGCGGATCCACGACTGCCGGGCGATGACCTCGGCGCGGAGTGCCGCGTCTTCCCGGAGGTAACCCGAGAGCCCGCGCAGCACGGCGGTGACGTCGCTGCCGCCCACCTCCCGCGCCATGCGGAGGGTCTCGAGCAGCCGGTCGGCGACGGGATCGGCCAGCGTCGCCTTGAGCTGGTCGACGGAGAGCACGAAGTTGCCGGTGCGCTCGTAGTGCGCGGCGAACTCGCCGAACGCGCGCCGGGTGGGCGCCGGGCCGAGTTCTGCGAGCGCGGCGACGCTCTCGGGAAGCGACATGCCCGCGCGAACTGACGCCACCAGGTGATCGACCACGTCGGGCCACACCGCCCGGTTCGCCGCACGTCGCCGGGAGGCGCGCCCGCGCACGGCGAGCGGGACGAGCGCGGCGCCGAGCACCGCGGCGACGGCCGTGAGCACAGGGATCTGGAACACCGCCTGCGCGATCGCGCCGAGGATGATCGCGAGGATGGCGCACACGGCGACGACCGCCGCCAGGGGCACCCCGCCGAGCCCGGCGAGGGCGAGGTCGTCGTGGATGCCGCGGAACGCCGGTGACGGTGCGTCATCGGTGCCCCGGCGCGCGGGCCACAGCAGCGGCGACACCGCCAGCAGCACGCCCAGCCCGAGGAGTCCGCCGAGGATGAGGCTCATCCTGTCGCTCCGCCGAGCACCAGCGCGGGATTGAGCCCGGCTGCGACGAACTTCTCGAGGCGCGCGGGCCGGGCGCCGGTCGGCACGAGGGTACCGCCGCTGCGGAGGAAGATGGGGTCCATGTCGACCGCGGCATCCGTCGTCGCGCCGGTGGGGGCGGCGATCTCGAGCACGCGCCGCACGCCGTCGCGGTCGATGCCGAGATGCACGACGAGGTCGATGCAGCTCGCGACGGTGGGGACCACGAACGACGAGTCGATGTTGCGCCCCGCGAGCAGCGGTAGCGTGCACAGCTTCACGAGGGCGTCGCGGGCGGAGTTGGCGTGGATCGTGCACATGCCGGGCAGCCCCGAGTTGAGCGCGATGAGCAGGTCGAGGCTCTCGGCCTCGCGCACCTCGCCGACCACGATCCGGTCGGGTCGCATGCGCAGGGCCTCCTTGATGAGGCGCCGGAGCGTGATCTCGCCCGTGCCCTCGAGGTTGGGCTGGCGGCACTGCATCGACACGAGGTCACGCACGTCGAGGTCGAGCTCGAACGTCTCCTCGACGGTGACGACCCGGTCGCCGACCCGCGCCGCCGACATGAGTGCGTTGAGCAGCGTCGTCTTGCCGGTGTGCGTCGCCCCGGACACGAGGATGTTCGCGCCGGCGAGCACGTTCATGCGCAGGAACTCCGCGGCCTGCAGCGGCAGCGAGCCGAGTTCGACGAGCTGCGCCAGCGAGCGGATGCTGCGCCGGAACTTGCGGATGTTCACCGCCCAGTGAGCGCGTGCGACATCGGGGATCGCCACGTGCAGGCGAGAGCCGTCGGGCAGCGACGCGTCGACGAAGGGCGACGACAGGTCGACGCGCCGGCCCGAGTGCTGCAGCATCCGCTCGACGAGCTCGCGCACCTCGCGGTCGGAGAGCACCACCGTCGTCAGCTCGGCGACTCCGTCGCGTGCGACGAACACGCGGGTGGGCGCATTGATCCAGATCTCCTCGACCGTGGGGTCGTCGAAGAACGGCTGCAGCGGCCCGTAGCCCGTGATCGAGGCGACGACGTCGCGGGCCGTGCCGGCCTCGTCGCCGAGCTGCGCGTGCGCGCCCGCCAGCGCCCGCTCGCTGTAGCGGCGCACCTCCTCGTTCGCGTAGCGCGCCGCGACGCTGCCGTCGGTGGCGAGGTCGACGCCCTCGCGGAGGACCCTGGTGCGCACGCGGTCGGCGATGGTGCGCACGGGGTCGGTCATGCGTCCATGATGCGGGGCGGCGGATGACGCGCCCCGAACTTATCCACAGCGCGCGACGCCTTACGGATGGCGCACGCACGTCACGGGATGGCATGCGCGGCGAGGTCCGTTCGGTTCGCCGTCGCAGACTCAGTCGCCCAGGAAGAGGGCGATGTCCTCGCAGAAATCGCGATCGAGGGTGTCGATACGACCGTGCGCCACGAAATCCTCGGCGACTCCGAGGAACACGTCGTCATCAGGATTGGACAATGTGCCGTTGTAATCGACGAGGATCGCGCCCGAGTTGATCCCCGAGTCGTGGAACAGGAACTCCCCATCGAGCCAGGCCGTCGACTTGAACGACTCCTTGACCCAGATGGTGAGCGTTCCATCGCCATTGTCGACGATCCTGTGATCGCGGCCGTTCCCCTGTGCTTCGACCACGAAGGTCTTCCCATTCGCCGTGTACGTCGCGACCGACTTGTACACGCTTGCGAAGCGCAGGATGCCGTCCTCCTCCGTGGTGACGCGGTCGATGCCACTCCCTTCCCAGCTCTCGGCGACCTCGAAGTCGACGACGTCGGGATCGCACCACTCCTCTTCACCGACCAAGTGGACGGTCTCGTAGGAGTCCTCCCAGGGAATGACCTCCACCGGACCGGCATACGCGGGTGATGCGAGCGTCGTCGTCAGCAGGAGGCCGGCGGCGACCCCTCCGATGAGCGTTGAGCGGTTCATGTCGGGTTTCCTGTCTCGCGTGCCCAGAAGTGAGGATTTCTCGCTGGGCACACGCTACTCGCGCCAGGTCGGCGCGGGCACCCCCAATGCGCCACAGCGTTTCGCTCACGTCGGTTACTGCTTCACATGATGTAGTTGATCTGATACAGTACTCGACATGATGCAAGACATTGCCGACAGCGAGGCGTTCACCGCCGACCTGCTCCGCGGTCACACCGACACGATCGTGCTCGGCGTGCTGCGACGACACGACAGCTACGGCTTCGAGATCTACAAGTCCATCCGCGAGGCCACCGGCGGCGCCTACGAGATCAAGGAGGCGACGCTCTATGCGAGCTACCGCCGCCTCGTGCGCGACGGGCTGGCCGAGGCCTACTGGGGCGACGAGTCGCAGGGCGGCCGCCGCAAGTACTACCGCATCACCGATGCGGGCCGCGCCGCCTTCCGCTCGAACGTGGCCAACTGGGTCGCCACGCGCGGCATCATCGACGACCTCCTGGGCACCGCGCCCACTGCACTGAAAGGCTCCCGCGCATGAACGCGACCGACCCCATCCGCCGTAGCACCGACATCCACCGCCTCCTCGACGAGGCGTTCGCCGGCGTCGAGGTCACCCCCGAGACGCAGGACCTGAAGGAGGAGATCCGCGACAACCTCCTCTTCCGCGTCGCGGAGCTCGAGGCATCGGGCATCGAGCCGTCGGATGCCGCGCGCCGGGCGATCGCCGAGCTCGGCGACCTCCGCGCCCTCGTCGACGGCGACTCCCCCGCCGAGACGGCCGCGGCCACGCGCACCGAGTCCGCGGCATCCGCTGCGCTGCGCAATCGCGTGCGGCCGAGGCCCGGCTTCGTGGTGCGCACCGTGGTGCTCTCGATCGTCGCCGCCGCAGCGCTCGCGCTGCTCGTGCTCGGCCTGTTCGACGTGCTGTCGACGAGCACCGCGGTGCTCGTCACGCTCAGCGCGGTGTTCGGCGTCGCACTCGGGTTCGTCACGGGCGACGCCCTGCGCCAGGAGACGAGCGCGAGCCATCCGCTGCCCACCGGCCGCGCCGTGTGGTTCGGCGCCTCGACCGGCGCGCTGCTCGCCGGCCTCGCGTTCACCGCCGTGGTGATCGTGCGGCTCGACCTCGCCTGGATCATCCTCGGCGCCCTGCTCGTGGTCGCCGCGATCGGCGTGCTGAGCTACCTCGGGGCGACGCAGACCAACCGGCACAAGCCGTGGGTGCTCGAGCAGCAGCGCACGGCCAACATCGGCAACCGCTTCGACGAGGACCCGGCGTCGGCCGCCCGCTTCGGCATCTACACCGCCGCCATCTGGACCGTCGCGTTCGTCGTCGCGATCGTGCTCGGCTTCACCGTCGGGTGGCTGTGGGCACCCGTCGCGCTCATCGCCGGCTTCGTCGTGATGCTCATCACGCTCGCGCGCATGCTGTTCGGCGCCGACGCGAAGCGCAAGGGCTGAGCGCGGCATCCGCTCGGCTCACGGATGCCGCGGGCGCGCCGTTCCCCAAGGGACGGCGCGCCCGTCGTCGCCTTCGTGAGCCGGGCCGCCGCTGGGCCAGCGCCTAGACTGATCGGGCACTCGCGGGAGTGGTGAAATCGGCAGACACGCAGGATTTAGGTTCCTGTGCCTTCGGGCGTGAGGGTTCAAGTCCCTCCTTCCGCACTGGCTCAACGGGCCCGACGCCCCCGAAGTCTCGGGAGAGTCGGGCCTTGGCATTGGGTCGTCGTGAACGACCCGCGTACCCTACTCCTGCCAGGGCACATCCGGCGCGTGGTAGTACCCGATTCCAAGCTGGTCCCAGCGGTCGGCATGCGCGACGATCCGGTTCTGAAAGTCATCGAACGAGCGCACCTCGGAGTTCGACCAGCCGATCTCGGCGATCGCCGGCATGCGGGGGAAGCTCATGAAGTCGGCGTACTCAGGGATCGGGATGAACTGGTCGAGCGAGGTCGGCAGCTTCGTCGACCCGCGGTAGGCGCGATCGGTCCAGAGGGCCGCCTCGACTCCGGCGATCTGCTCCTCGGTCGCGAGCGACACACTGCCGTCGGGGCTCGACGTCACCGTGATCGGGTCCCACTCGTACGCGCGCTGCAGGTCAACGAGGCCGGCCCAACTGAGTCCATAGGGCACGGTCGAGTCGTACTTCATGTCGAGATACGCGCGGTCTGCCGGCGACGCAACGACCTGGGCACCCTGCTCGAGGGCCGACCGGAGGTCGCGAACGTCGACCCGCTCGTTCGGCGTGCCGATGGAGGCCTGGTCGCCCGCGTCGGCCCACCACTGGATGAGCGATCCAGGCGGCAGCGGCGACGAGCCGATCTGGTGCCAGCCCATAATCCGCTTGCCCTGGTCGGTCACGATGTCCCCGGCGGTCTGCACGTACCAGTCCATCTGCTCGTCCGTGATCGATGGCACCTCGTCGCCGCCGATGTGCACGATGTCGGACGAGCTCTGCACGGCGGCCTCGCCGAGGACGTCGACAAGGTATGTCTGCACATCGGCGCGCTTCTCTGGGGTGAGGCACACGGGTGGGAGCCCGACGTCGAAGCCGGTGTACGGCGCCGGTGCGACGCCCGAGCAGTTGATACCCGGGATCGCCGCCTTCGCCGAGGTCGAATGGCCCGGGCCGTCGACCTCGGGCACGACCTCGATGAACCGCTCCGCCGCGTACTCGACGATCTCGCGGTAGTCGGCCTTCGTGTAGAACCACGGACCGCCCGTGCCCGGGGCCCAGCCGCTCTGAGTGGAGCCGCCGATCCCGGTGAGCTCGGGGCGAGCGTCGACCGTGAGCCGCCAGCCCTGGTCGTCGGTGAGGTGCAGGTGCAGCGCGTTGAACTTGTACAGCGCCATCTGGTCGATGAAGCGCTTGACGTCGTCGACGGGGAAGAACCGGCGGCCGACGTCGAGCATCGCACCGCGGTACTCGTAGCGCGGCGCGTCGGCGATCTCGACCGCGGGCACGACCCACGGGCCGTCCGAGGCGTCGGATGACTCGATCGCTGCGGGCAGCAACTGCCGAAGCGTGGTCACGCCGCGGAAGAGGCCCTCGGCACTGTGCGCCTCGACCGATACACGCGTACCCGTCGCCTCGAGCGTGTAGCCCTCATCGCCCAGGGCGTTGTCGCCTCGCGTCGACAGCTCGATCGTCGCGCCCTGGGATGCCCCGGCCGCGCGTTGCCCGACCGGAATCTCGTAGCCCGTGGCATCCCGGAGTAGTGCGGCCAGACTCTCCCCGACCTCGGCGGCGCCGTCGTCTCGTGGATGGGTCCTGATGACGGTGCCCGACCCGAGCACGACCGGAGCCGCTTCCGGGGCCTCCAGGCGTGCCGGGGCGGGGATGACGGCGATCTGCGCGCCCCCACCCGTCGTCTCAGTGACGTCGGCTGCGTTCGCTGGGACCGGTGCGACGATCAGTGCGATCGCTCCCACGGCCGCCACCGCGGCGATCGTCTGGGCTCGGCGTGTCCGTGTGGACATCGATGTCCTCCTTCAGCTTCAGCGGGTCAGGTCGTGCCCGATGCCTCGGAGGCTAGCCGCCTTTGACGAAAGATGTCAACAAGTACCCACTTTCAATCACTATCAATCACTTTTCACGAACTATCAAGCACGTTTCGCGCACTCGTCATGGGCGGAGGAGGTCGTTCCGCACTGAGCTGAGCTGAGCTGGGACGGGCACTGAGCTCGCGGCTCTGGGCATCGAGCGCGGACCCGTTCTGGGGGCGCGGCACGCCCGGGGCGGCGTACGCTGACGCCGAGTCCGAAGGAGGACCATGAGCTCAGCGGACCCCACCCCGCCGCCGGGCCAGGGTTCGGCCGAATCCGCCGACGCGGGCGGTGCGGTCGCATCCGCGCCGACTGGCTGGCCAGGCATGACCACGTCGACGCGGGTGTGGCTCATCGTCGCCGCGGTCGTCGTCGTGCTCATCGTCGTGGGCAGCATCCGCGCCGCGGTCGTCGTCGTGCTCATCGTCGTGGGCAGCATCCGCGCCGCGGTGGTCGTCGGCCGGGGAGCCGACCCCGCCGCGTCCGGCGACAGTTCTTCCGCGCCCCGACCTCGACCACGTCGCCGGTTCCCTCGCCGACGCCGGCCCCGACACCGCCCGCGGTCGCGGATGCCGGAACGTTCATGGGCCAGGCGAACGGGCACCTCGACGACATGTCCGACGACCTGGACGACATGGTCGCGACGGTCGGCGAGGACGGCTTCCTGCGTCTCCTCGCCAACGCCCTCGAGCTGACCTTCAACCTCGGCCAGCTCGAGGCGCTCGCCGTTCCCTCGAGCGTCGAACCGGCCTACACGTCGGGACTCGCCGGCCTCGAAGCGACCATCGGCTCGTTGAGCGACCCGATCGCCGACCAGGACGACGCGGCGCTGCTCGCGATCATCGACACGCTGCGAGCGGAGATCGCCGACCTGCACGGCATCGTGATCACGGCGACGTAGCGCCCGCCGCCGACCAGTCGGGTCACCCGTCGGCCCGGCCGCGGTCACCAGGTGGCGACGTACTCCGACACGGGCAGCACCGTGGAGCGCACGACGGGGAGGCCGCGGGCGATCGCCTGGTCGATGCGGTCGCGCAGGCCCTGCGAGTCGATGCGGTAGTCGACGAAGTCGGTGTCGCTCGCGTACACGCCGATCGGCAGCGTGATCGCCTGGAAGAACGAGAACAGCGGGCGGAACTGGTGCTCGATGATCAGCGCGTGCCGGTCGCTGCCGCCGGTCGCCGCGAGCAGCACGGGCTTGTCGATGAGCGCGTACTGCCCGACGAAGTCGAACACGTGCTTGAACAGGCCCGTGAACGACGCCCGGTAGACGGGGCTCGCGACGATGAGCAGGGTGGCCGACTCGATGCGGCGCAGCGCGTCCTCGGCGATGGGGCTGAGGTCGTCGCGGCTCAGCGCACCCGAGAACTCGCGCCCGATGTCGGAGAGCTCGATGAGGTGCGTCTCGACCTCGAGGTCGTTGCCCGATCCCGAGCGCAGGGCGGTGGCGAAGCCCTCGAGGATCTCGTGCACGAGCACGGTGGTCTTCGACGGCGAGTGCAGGCTTCCGGAGACGGCGACGATGGAGATGTTCGGCATGGTTGGACGCTAACCCGCCACGGGCGACACCGGAATCGCCCTGGACACCCGGGGTAAGGCGACGACACAGGCCTTCACACGAGGTATCCCGGCGTCACGGAAGGCGCCGCGCACGCGGCATCCGCGGCTCGCAGATGTCGCCGCGTGACCGCTCGGACGCGTCGTCATGCGTCGCGGAGGAGCCGGTGCGTGACGCGCGCCGAGAAGTACAGGGCGTCGACCGGGATGTGCTCGTCGGCCGTGTGGAACTGCCCGAACACGTCGAAGTCGTCGGGCACGCGCAGCGGCACGAAGCCGTAGCCGGCGATGCCGAGCCGGGCGAGGTGCTTGTTGTCGGTGCTCGCGGGGAGCAGGTAGGGCACGACCACACCGCCGTCGTCCTCGGCCGTGATCGCACGCTGGGCGACCTCGAGGAGCGGCGAGTCGAGCGGCGATGCGATCGGCGGGATCCACCGGGCGACCTCGAGCTCCACGTCGTCGCCGACGACGCGCTGCAGGTCGTCGCGGAACGTGTCCTCGTGGCCGGGCAGGATCCGGAGGTCGAGGGCCGCGGTCGCCGTGGCGGGGATGACATTCGTCTTGGATCCGGCCGAGAGCACCGTGGGCGACGCCGTGTCGCGCAGGGTCGCGCCGACGATGCCGCCGACGAACCCGAGGTCGTCGAGCTGCGCCTCGAGCGCGGCATCCGTGAACTCGACGCCGCGGGCGGCGCCGAAGCTCGTGAGGAACGCGTCGAGCGCCGGCGTGCGGGTGACCGGGAACCGGTGCTCGCCGACCGCGGCGACCGCCCGCGCGAGTCGCACCACGGCGTTGTCGGCGGTGGGGCGGGAGCCGTGCCCGGGGCGTCCGCGGGCCTTCAGCTGCGCCCACGCGACGCCCTTCTCGGCGGTCGCAACGAGGTAGGCGCGACGACCGGGCGCGAGCGGCACGGAGAATCCGCCGACCTCGCTGAGCGCCTCGGTGGCGCCGGCGAACAGCTCGGGATGGTGCTCGACGAGCCAGCGGGCACCCCAGACGCCACCGGCCTCCTCGTCGGCGAAGAACGCGAAGACCAGGTCGCGCTCGGGCACCTCGCCGTCGCGCGCGAAGGCCCGCGCGACCGCGAGGATGACCCCGGCGAAGTTCTTCATGTCGACGGCGCCGCGCCCGTACAGCACGCCGTCGTCGATCTCGGCGCCGAACGGCGGACGCGTCCAGTCCTGCCCGTCCACGGGGACCACGTCGAGGTGCGCGTGCACGACGAGCGCCCCGCGGGACGGGTCGCGTCCCGCGAGGCGCGCGACGACGCTCCCCCGGCCGGGCCGCGACTCGAGGAACGTCGTCGCGTAGCCGGCCTCCTCGAGGGCCGCCTGCACGTAGCGCGCGGCCCGGGTCTCGCCGTCGCCGACCGTGTCGGGGTCGCCGGTGTTCACGCTCTCGATGCGGATGAGGTCGCGGATGAACCGCAGCGCCTCCTCCTCGAGCAGCGAGCCGGCCGGGGGAACGTCGTTCGAAGCCATGTCGTTCAGTGTTCCCCTACTCCGCGGACTTCCACGCCGCGACGAGCGAGTCGAGGCGCGAATCCGCGCCCAGCGTCACGCCGTGCACCGTCGGCTGGGTGCCGAGGATCGACGTCAGCTCGTGCACCGGGACCTGGTGGAACTCCGTCGCGATGCGCTCCTGCGCGTCGGCGAGCACGGCGCCGCGAGCCGTGGCATCCGCCACCGCCGCCTGCTCCTGCAGCAGCGACTCGAGCTCGGGGTCGTCGAGGTGGAGCCGGTTCGTGGCGGCCGTCGAGTAGGTGGTGCGCAGCACGTCGCCGTCGGCGCGCGACAGGTTCTGCCAGGACAGGTCGAAGTCCCCCGACTCCTGCAGCTTCAGGAACTCGGGCACCGTGCCGCCCACGAGGTTCACCTCGACGCCGACCGCCTTCAGCTGCTGCTGGATGAGCTCGAGCGACGTCTGGTTCGGGCCGAAGTTCGTGATCCACGCGAGGTCGAGCGAGAGTCGCTCGCCGTCGCGCTCGCGGATCCCGTCGGATCCGGGCGCCCAGCCGGCCTCATCGAGCAGCTCCTCGGCGTGGTCGGGATCGAAGGCGAAGCTGCCCGACTGGTCGGCGAAGCCCGGCGTCGTCGCGGCGAGCGAGCTCGTGGCCACCGCGAACAGGTCGTTGAGCGCGGTGTCGCGCACCTCCTCGGCGTCGATCGCGTTCGCGATGGCCTCGCGCACGGTGCGGTCGGCGACGATGGGACGCGCCTCGTTGAAGTAGACACCGAACGTGGCGCCGGGGTTGCCGCGATGCACGAGCGGGAACCCGCCGTCCTCGAGGGTCTGCACGTCGATGGGCTGCACGCCGCCGATGACGTCCACCTGCGCGGAAGCCAGGCTGCCCGTGCGCACGCCCGCCTCGGGAACGACCTGGAAGGTCACGGTGTCGAGGTGCGCCGCACCGTCGTTGCCGAGGGGCGCCGGCCCCCAGGCGTAGTCGTCGCGCCGCTCGAGCACCGTCTGCACGTCCTTCGTGTACTCGTCGAGCGTGAAGGGTCCGCTGCCCACCACGGCCGAGCCGTCGGCGCGCTCGGCGAACGGGGTCGCGCGGGTGGACTCCGCCACGATGCCCAGCGCGACGGATGCGGCCGAGCTCGGGAACGCGGCGTTCGGCGCGGCGAAGTGCACCTCGACGGTGTCGTCGTCGACGGCCACGGTCTCGGCGTAGCCGATGAACGAGCTGATCGCCTGGCTCTCGGCGCCGGCGGCGACGATATCGTCGAACGTGCCCTTGACGTCGGCGGCCGTGAGCGGCGAACCGTCGGAGAACGACACGTCGTCGCGCAGCTCGAACGTGAACACCGTCGCGTCGTCGTTGCTCGACCACTCGGTGGCCAGCCAGGGCTCGAGCGCCCCGGTCTCCGGGTCCTGGTAGAGCAGTGAGTCGACGAGCTGGCGCGTGACGTAGAGGGTGTCGTTGCCCGAGCCGGTGCCAGAGGGGTTCAGCGAGATCGGGTCGTTGCCGATGGCGAAGACGAGGTCGCCGCCCTCGGTGACGGCGCCGTCGGATGCCGCGTCGGAGGTGCTCGCGGCGGCGGCGCAGCCCGTGAGGGCGAGGGTCGTGGCCGCGACGGCGGCGGCGAGGGCGGTTCGGCGATGGATGGACATGTGCTGCTCCTGGTGTTCGGTCGGTTCGGAATGCGTGGACGGGATGGAGTCGGGTGGATCAGTGGGCCGGGTGCCGCGTGCGCGCCGCATCGGAGCCCGGGATGGCGTCGAGCAGCGCGCGGGTGTACGGGTCGCGAGGGGCGCGGAACACCGCGTCGATGCCGCCGCTCTCGACGACCCGGCCCTCGCGCATGACCACGACCTCGTGCGCGATGCGGCGCACCACGGCGAGGTCGTGCGAGATGAACAGGTAGCTCAACCCCAGTTCGCGTTGGATGTCGACGAGCAGCGTGAGGATCTGGTCCTGGATCGAGACGTCGAGCGCCGAGACGGGCTCGTCGAGCACGAGGAGTTCGGGCGAGATCGCGAGGGCGCGGGCGATGGCGACGCGCTGCCGCTGCCCGCCCGACAGCTCGGCCGGCTTGCGCCGCAGCACGCTGCTCGGCAGGGCGACGACATCGATGAGCTCGGCCACCCGGCGCGCCCGCGACGCGCGGCTGCCGAGCCCGAACGCCTCGAGCGGATCGGCGACGATCGCGCCGATCGTCAGCCTGGGGTTCAGCGAGGCGTACGGATTCTGGTGCACGAGCTGCGCGCGCCGGCGGAACTGCCGCAGCGCCCGGCCCGCCAGCCGCGTGAGGTCGTCGCCCGCGAACTCGATGCGTCCCGAGGTCGGGTCGGCCAGTCGCAGCACGAGCCGTGCGGTCGTCGACTTGCCCGACCCCGATTCGCCGACGACGGCCAGGGTGCGACCGCGCGGGATCGCGAAGCTCACCCCGTCGACCGCCCGGTGGGTACCGCCGCCGGCCGCGCGCGGGACGGGGAACTCCTTCACCAGGTCGATCGCCGCGAGGAGCACCTGCGGCTCGGGCGCCGTCGCGGCATCCGGTGCCGTCGCCCTCGACACGGAGCGCGGATCGTCGAGACTCGGCGCCGCCGCGATGAGCTGCTTCGTGTACGCATGCCGCGGGGCGCCGAGCACCTGGGCGGGGGTGCCGGTCTCGACCACCTCGCCCTGCGACATCACGACGATGCGGTCGGCTCGGTCGGCGGCCACCCCGAGGTCGTGCGTGATGAGCAGCACGCTCGTGCCGAGCTCGCGCTTGAGCACGTCGATGCGGTCGAGGATCTGGCGCTGCACGGTGACGTCGAGCGCGCTCGTGGGCTCGTCGGCGATGATCAGCGCGGGCCTGGCGATGATCGCGATCGCGATGAGCACCCGCTGGCGCATGCCGCCAGAGAGTTCGTGCGGGTACTGCTCGGCGTGCACCTCGGGGTCGGGCAGGCCCGCCTCCGCGAGCGCCTCGACCGCCCGGCTCCGGGCGGTGCGCCGGTCGGCGAGCCCGTGGATGCGCAGCACCTCGCCGACCTGGTCGCCGATGCGCTGCACCGGGTTGAGGCTGACCGTCGGGTCCTGCGGGACGAATCCGATCGCCCGGCCCCGGATGCCACGGAGCTCCGCCTCCCCCGCTTGTGCGAGGTCGCGGCCTCGGAACCGCACGGAGCCGCCCGCGATGGCCGCCGACGGCGGCAGGAGACGCAGGATCGCGTGCGCGGTGGTGGACTTGCCCGATCCGGACGCCCCCACGATCGCGACCGTCTCCCCCTGCCCGATCGTGAGGGACGCCTCACGCACGCCGTCGATGACCGCGCCGTTCACCCGGTAGGTCACGGCGAGGCGGTCGACGACGAGGAGGTCGGCCGGGTCGGCCGGCCGCGGCGCGTCGGCCGCGATGTCGGTGCGGGCGGTGGGCGGCACATCGGTTGCGAGGCTCATCGTGCTCGTCTCCGTTCGAGGTCGAGGGCGTGGGACAGCCGGTTCGCGGCCAGCACCGTGGCGGCGATGACGAGGCCCGGCATGGTGGTCAGCCACCACGCGTTGCGGAGGAAGTCGCGGCCTCCGGCGACGAGCGATCCCCACTCGGGCGTGGGCGGCTGGGCGCCGTAGCCGAGGAAGCTGAGCGCGGACACGGCGAGGATCGCCGTCGCGAACTCGAGCGTCGCGAGCACCAGCACCGGCCCGGCCGAGTTGGGCAGCACGTGCCGGAACAGCACCCGGCTCCACCGGTCGCCCGACGCGTGCGCGGCGTCGACGTACACCGAGGTGCGCACCCGCAGCACCTCGGATCGCATGATCCGGGAGACGGATGCCACGCTCGCGATGCCGACCGCGATCGCCACGTTCACCGTGCCGAAGCCCAGCGCGGTGATGATCGCGAGCGACAGCAGCAGCGAGGGGATCGCGAGCAGCACGTCGGCGAACCGCATGACGCCCGCGTCGACCCAGCGGCCGACGAACCCGGCGAGCAGGCCGAGCAGCGTGCCGAGGACGAGCCCGACCGTGACGGCGATGCCCGCGGCCTGGAGCGATAGGGCGGTGCCGTGCACGACGCGGGTGAACAGGTCGCGGCCGAGCTGGTCGGTGCCGAACCAGTGCGCGGCCGACGGCGGCTGCAGCCGATCGGCGGGCACGCCCGCGAGCGGATCGCCCGGGGCGAGCACCTGCGGGGCCACCGCTGCGAGCACGACGAGCGCGAGCCAGACAACGGCGACCAGGAGGGTCGGCCGCGCGACGAGCCGTCCGGCGACCCCGATCGTGCGGGACGCGGCATCCGTCGACCGCGAACGCACCGCGTCGCCGAACCTCGCCGACGCGGTGGCCGCGAAGAGGTCGTCGGACTGCTGGCGCTCCCCCGACGTGAGCGTGACCGTCTCGGTCATGACGTCTCCTCCATGGCGGCGGGCGTGAACGCGGGTCGCGGCGTGCGCGACCGGGAACGGCCGCCGGCCCCGAGGATGCGGGGGTCGAGGAGCGGGTACACGAGGTCGACCAGCAGGTTGGCGATGACGAACGCCGCCGCGGCGAACAGCACGATGCCCTGCACGACGGGCACGTCCTGCTGCTGCACGGCGCCCGAGGTGACCCGGCCGAGTCCCGGCCGGGAGAAGACCGTCTCGGTGACCACCGTTCCCGACAGCAGCTGGCCGACGATCAGCCCGGTGATCGTGAGGGCGGGCAGCGCGGCGTTCTTCAGCGCATGCCCGAGGTGCACGCGGGCACGGTCCGCCCCCTTCGCCCACGCGGTGTCGACGTACGGCTCGGACAGCGTCGTCGCGAGGCTCTTCGACAGCAGCTGGGCGATCATCGCCCCGGTCGGCAGCGCGAGCGCGATCGCCGGGAGCACGATCGACGCCGGTCCCCGATCGCCGACGGCCGGGAAGACCGGCAGGCTGAACGAGAACCATTGGATGAGCATCAGCCCGAACCAGAACGCCGGGATCGCGACGCCGAGCGGGGGCAGTCCGAGCAGCACGTTCGCGAGCCACCCGCGGCGGGTGTAGTTCGCGAGGATCGCGAGGCCGGCCCCGAACACGACAGCGAGCACGAGCGCCGCCGACGCGATCGCCGCCGTGGGCGGGATGGCCTCGCCGATGACCTCGGTGACGGGCCGGCCGCTCACGAGCGAGCGTCCGAGGTCGCCGTGCAGCGCGGCGGCGAGCTGGTCGAGGTACTGCACCAGGAGGGGCCGGTCGAGGCCGTACTGCGCGCGCAGCGCGTCGAGCTGCTCGGGACTGATGTCGTTCGCGTCGGCTCCGGCCAGCAACGACACCGGGTCGCCGGGCAGGGCGTAGAGCACGAGGAACGCCACGGTGTACGCGGCCCAGAGCACCCCCACCGCCTGCAGGAGCCGGATGCCGAGATACCTCACCATCGTCGAGGTCCCCCGTCGTGCACGCCCGTCGCCGTCTGCGCCCGCGACGCCGCCGTCGCCCGTTCGAGCTCGGGTGCGGGTTCGGTGATCTCGGTGGTCGACGTCACGGGGTTCTCCCTCTTCACGTGGTGGTTCGGTGCGGTCGGGACCACTGTTTCGCCGGCTCGGAGCGTGCCGCAAACGTCGTCACGCCGCGTGACGCAGCGTGAAGCGATGTGGCGATTGCGACGGCGGATGACGCGCCGAATCGGTCGCCGGAAGGCGCCGGATGAAGGGATGTTGCGATCGGCGGCGTCCTGTGACGAAGGCTGTTGCACGGCCGCCCGGCCCAGCCGAGAGTGGCCGCTATGACACGACGAACCACCATCGCCCTCGCCCTCGACGGCGCCGGCTGGCACCCGGCCGCGTGGCGCGACCCCTCGGCCCGGCCGGCCGAGCTGTTCAGCCCCGGCTACTGGATCGAGCTCGCACGCACGGCCGAACGCGCCGGCGTCGACTTCCTCACCATCGAGGACGCCCTCGGCGTGCAGTCCTCGTCGTTCTGGGGCGTCGACGACCGTGTCGACCAGGTGCGCGGCCGGCTCGATGCCCTGCTCATCGCCTCCCTCATCGCCCCGTCCACGAGCCGGATCGGTCTCGTGCCGACGGTGACCACGACCCATACCGAGCCGTTCCACGTCGCGACCGGCCTGCAGACGCTCGACTTCGCGAGCCGCGGCCGGGCCGGCTGGCGCGTGCAGGTGTCGGGCGCGGCGCACGAGGCCCGCCACTTCGGCCGGCGCGAGATCGCCCCGCTCGACTACGACGCCGTGCGCCGTGGCGACTCCGAGGTCGTGCGCGACCTCTTCGACGAGGCCCGCGACGTCGTCGAGGTGGTGCGCCGGCTCTGGGACAGCTGGGAGGACGACGCGATCATCCGGGATGCCGCCACGGCGCGCTTCGTCGACCGCGACAAGCTGCACTACGCCGACTTCCAGGGCGAGCGCTTCTCGGTGAAAGGCCCCTCGATCACCCCGCGCTCCCCGCAGGGCCAGCCCCTCGTCACCGCGCTCGCGCACCAGACGATCCCCTACGAGCTCGCCGCGACGAGCGCCGACGTCGTCTTCGTCACGCCGCACGACGACGTGCAGGCGGCCTCGATCCTCGCCGAGGTGCGCGACGCCGAGTCCCGCGTCGGCCGCGAGGGCCGACCGCTCTCGGTGCTCGCCGACGCCGTCGTGCTCCTCGAGGCGACCCCCGCGGGTGCCGCCGCCGCACTCGAACGGCTCGACGCCTGGCACGGCGCGCCCGCGACATCCGATGCCCTCATCTTCGCGGGCACGCCCGTAGCGCTGGTCGAGCAGATCGACGCGTGGACCGCGCTCGGCTACGACGGCGTGCGCGTGCGCCCCGCCCGCCTCACCCGCGACCTCGACCAGCTCGCCGAGTGGGTGCTCCCCGCCTTCGACCGAGCGGATGCCGCCGGCACGACCCTGCGCGAGCGCCTCGGCTTCGAGCGCCCCGCCAACCGCTACGCCGTGGAGGAGACCGCAGCATGAGCACGACACCCCGCCAGGTGCACCTGGCCGCCCATTTCCCCGGCGTCAACAACACCACCGTGTGGAGCGACCCGCTGCAGCGCAGCCAGATCGACTTCAGCGCCTTCGAGCACTTCGCCCGCACCGCCGAGCGCGGCCGGTTCGACTACCTCTTCCTCGCCGAGGGGCTGCGGCTGCGCGAGCACAAGGGGCTCATCCACGACCTGGATGTCGTCGGACGGCCGAACACCCTCGCGGTGCTCACGGCGCTCGCCGCCGTCACGCGGAACATCGGGCTCGTGGGCACGCTGAGCGCGACGTTCAACGAGCCCTACGAGCTCGCACGCCAGCTCGCGACGCTCGACCACCTGTCGAACGGACGCGCCGGCTGGAACGTCGTGACGAGCTCGGACGCGTTCCACGGCGCGAACTTCCGCCGCGGCGGCTTCCTCGACCACGCCGACCGCTACACCCGGGCATCCGAGTTCGTCGGCCTCGCGAAGGAGCTGTGGGACAGCTGGTCGCCGGGCGCGATCGTGGCCGACCGGGCGAGCGGACGGTTCCTCGCCGACGACGGGATCGAGCCGTTCGCGCACCGCGGTCCGCAGTTCGACGTGGCCGGCCGGTTCAACGTGCCGCGCAGCCCGCAGGGCTATCCGGTGATCGTGCAGGCGGGCGACTCGGCCGACGGCCGCGACTTCGCCGCCGAGCATGCCGAGGTCATCTTCTCGCGGCACAGCGTGTTCGAGGAGGCGCAGCAGTTCTACCGCGACGTGAAGGGCCGGCTCGCCGGCCGCGGCCGCACCGAGGACTCGCTGAAGATCCTACCGGCCGTCACCTTCGCGCTCGGCGACACCGAGGCCGAGGCGGCCGAGCGCGCCCGCGAGGACGCCCTCGCGCAGGTCGGCCCGAAGACCGCCATCACCGTGCTCGAGCAGGTCTGGGGCGTCGACCTCTCGGATCGCGACCCCGACGGCCCGCTGCCCGAGTTCGACCCCGATCCAGAGGCCTCGATCACCAAGGGCTGGGCGCCGCGCTACCCCAACGCCGTGCAGATCGCGCAGGGCTGGCGGGCGCGCTCGGAGGCGGAGGAGCTCAGCATCCGCGAGCTCGTCATCGCGGTCGCCGGGCGCCAGTCGTTCGTCGGCACGCCCGCCACCGTCGCCGCAGAGCTCGACCGCTACGTGCAGGAGCGGGCCACCGACGGGTTCGTCATCGTCGGAACCACGTCGCCGCACGGCCTCGACGAGTTCGTCGAGCGGGTCATCCCCGAGCTGCAGGACCGCGGCGTGTACCGCACCGAATACGAGGAGGGTGCCACCCTCCGCCGCACGCTCGGACTCACGGAGCCGACCGAGCTCGCCGAGGAGGTGCGTCGTGTCGGCTGAGACGACGGATGCCGCGGGCCGAGAGTCGCTCGCGAGGCGCGTGCCGCTCGCGGTGCTCGACCTCGTGCCCATCGCCGAGGGCTCGACCGCCGGCGAGGCGCTGCGCAACTCGATCGACCTCGCCCGGCGCACGGAGGCGTTCGGCTATGCGCGGTACTGGCTCGCCGAGCACCATCTGAACCCCGGCGTGGCCGGATCGGCCCCGCACACGCTGCTCGGCATCCTCGCTGGAGCCACCGAGCGCATCCGGGTCGGCACCGCCGCGACGATCCTCGGCAACTACGAGCCGCTGCAGGTGGCCGAGGCGCTCGGCACGGTCGCTGCGATCTGGCCGGACCGGGTGGACCTCGGGCTCGGGCGGTCGGGGTTCCCGCCGCCGGCGGCTGCCGGCGCCGCACCCGAAGCCGAGAAGGCGGCCCCTGTGGCATCCGACACCGTGGAGAACCGGGTCGTCGACGGCCTCGTCGTGCCGCCGGCGCGCCCCTTCGCCTTCGATCGGGCGCGCTTCGCGCTGCAGGGCCGCCTGCTCGGTCGCGAGCCCGGCGACGCCGCCCGTTTCGCCGACACCGTCGACGACCTGCTCGCGTTCTTCGGCGGCGGCTACGTGGGCGACGGCATCCCCGTGACCGTGCAGCCCGCCGAGGGCAGTGGCGTGCAGGTGTGGATCCACGGCTCGACGGCGGGCGAGAGCGCCCGCATCGCCGGTCGCCTGGGCCTGCCGTACGGCGCCAACTACCACGTCGCCCCGAGCGGCGTCATCGAGTCGCTCGCCGAGTACCGCGCGCACTTCCAGCCGTCCGCCGAGCTCGAGCGGCCGCACACGATCGTGTCGGTCGACGTGGTCGTCGCTGAGACGGATGCCGCGGCACGGCGCTTGGCCGCCGGCTACGCCGAGTGGGTGCTCTCCATCCGCGAGGGGCAGGGCGCCGTGCCGTACCCGAGCCCCGACCACGCCCTGCCCGACGCCGAGCTCGGAGCCATCGAGCTCGCCGCCGTGCAGGACCGGCTCGACACCCGCTTCGTCGGCTCCCCAGAGACCGTCGTCGGCCTGCTCGAGACGCTGCAGCGCGTCACGGGCGCCGACGAGCTGCTCGTCACGACCATCACCCACGACCACGAGGCCCGCGTCGCGTCGTACCGGCTACTGGCCGAGGCGTGGTCGCGGGCGGATGCCGGTGGCGCCGGCGGTGGAGCGGGCGAACCCGACGCGGATACGGACGCGGACGCCGGCATCGCCCACACCGACGCCGACACGGACGCCGACTCGATCCTCGCGAGCGCATGACGGGGGGCGCCGCCGCGCACGGCATCCGCGTGGGCGCGGCGCCCACCCGGCCGAGCTCGCTGTTCCTCGACGCCGCGGCGGCCGAGGCGGAGCGGCGTGCGGCCGCCGCCCCACCGATCACGTCCCCGCATGCGGGAGCCCCCGAGCACGTGCGAGCGGCGATCGGCGCGGCGGTCGACCGATCGGCGCCCGCGCTCGGCGACCTCGCCGCGCGCATCTTCGAGCTCGCCGAGCCCGGGTTCGCCGAGACGGCCAGCGTGGCGGCGATCCGGGACCTGCTGGCGCGCGAGGGTCTCGACGCCGAGGTCGGCGTGCACGGCCTGCCCACGGCGTTCCTCGCCGAGGTCCCGGGCGCGAGCGACGGTCCCACCGTCGCGCTCCTGGCCGAGTACGACGCGCTCCCGGGCCTCGGGCACGCCTGCGGCCACCACCTCATCGCCGCGGCATCCGTCGGCGCGTTCCTCGCCCTCGCGGAGGCCCGACGCGCGCTGCCGCCCGGCACGCTGCCCGGGAGGATCCTGCTCATGGGCACGCCCGCCGAGGAGGGCGGCAACGGCAAGGAGCTGCTCGCCAGGGCCGGCGCGTTCGACGGCGTCGACGCGGCCGTGATGGCGCATCCGTTCGGCGCCGACGTCGCCGATCCGCCGTTCATCGGCCGCCGCATCGTGCGGATCGTCTACCACGGGGTCGCCGCGCACGCGTCGGCCGCGCCCTGGCAGGGCCGGAACGCGCTCGACGCGGCCGCGCTGCACTACCAGGCGATCGGGTTCCTGCGGCAACACCTCGCACCGGGCGATCGCATCCACGGCGTGTTCGTCGACGGCGGCGAGCGCCCCAACGTCGTGCCCGAGCGCGCGGAGCTCGAGTACTACGTGCGATCGCACGCCGCGGACACGCTCCGCGAGCTGTCGGCTCGGGTGGACGACGTCGCGCACGGCATCGCCCTGGCCACGGGCACGGGCGTCGAGGTGACCTGGGATCCGCAGCCGTTCAGCCTGCCGATCCGGCACAACGCCCCGCTGGGCGACCGCTGGGCGCTGGCGCAGGCCGAACGAGGGCGCATCGTGCGGCGAGCGGCCGACGCACCCTCCCACCAGTCGGCGTCGACCGACTTCGGCAACGTCAGCGTCCGGGTGCCCGGCATCCACCCCGTGATCCGGGTCGCACCGCCCGACGTCAGCCTGCATACGCGGGAGTTCGCCGCGTACGCGGGCGCGCCAGAGGCGATCACGGCGGTGACGGATGCCGCGTACGGCCTCGCGACAACGCTTGCCGACGTCCTCGTCGACGACGGGCTGCTGGCCGCCGTGCACGCCGACTTCGCGGCGCAGGGCGGCGTGCTCGACGTCGAGGGCTACTTCGACTGACTCGGCCGCGCCGACTCACCGGGTCCGCCGCGGGCGCGACGCACCATGCGGATCTCGCGGACGCCGTCGTCGACCTGCGCCACGCCGTCGGGGACGAACCCGTGCTTCCGGTAGAACGCCTGCGCCCGCGGGTTCGGGTCGGCGACCCAGAGCGCGGCGGACTCGCGCGGGTCGATCACCGCGTCGAGCAGGCCCGAGCCGGCGCCCGATCCGTGCTCTGCTGCGATGACGTAGAGCACGTACAGATGCATGGTCCAGCCCGCCTCGGGCGGATCCGGCGGGCCGGCGAGCGCGACCCCGATCAGCTCGCCGTCGCGTTCGGCCACGGCGGCGCGACTCGCGCGGTAGCGCTCATCGGTCAGCGCGGCGATCCAGAACCGCTCCCGGAACGCGATCAGACCGGGGTCGTCGAGCACCTCGTCGCGCATGAGCCCGCGATACGTCTCCTGCCACGACTGAACGAGCACGCGCGCCATCCCGGCGGCGTCGTCGACGCGGGCCGCACGCACCGTCAACGGGGAGTCCATGGCCAGACCCTACCGACTCCGGCGCTCGACGGGACGCCTCGCGGCATCCGTCAGCTCGCGGCGATGAGCGCCTGCGGCGCGGCCTGCTTCATGCGCGTCTGCAGCCAGTGGAGCTGCACGTCCACCTCCTGCCGGCAGGTGTTCACGACCCCGAGCAGCTGTTCGTCGCGCAGGGCCTCCGCGGCCTGCTTCACCATCATCCAGGTGACCTCGGCGAGACTCGCGAGCAGGTAGAGGTCCTGCAGGTCGCGCAGCAGGCCGAGCGGTCCGGTGCGCGTCGTCGGGAGGCCGTCGGCGTGCAGCCGTTCGGGCTCGTCGTCGCTCGGCACCTCGCCATACCGCTCGACGATCGGCGCGAGCTGCTCCCGGTGCCCGTCGCACTGCTCGGCGAGGGCGAGGCACAGGACGTGCACGTCGGGTTCGTCCCCGTGCCCCTCGGCGACCTGCCGGAACGACTGGGCCAGGGTGCGCTCCGATTCCGTGAGCAGCGACAGGTACACGGGAAGCTTCATCGCACGCCCTTCGCTCGCGTCACCCGCACGGCGGCGGTCTTGAACACCGGCTGCTTCGACACGGGGTCCCACTCGGTGATCGTGAGCTCGTTGGCGGCGGTCGGATGCCGCTCCTCGGCGCCCTCTGGCGCGTCCCAGTAGCCGTAGTGGAACGGCGCGAACACCGTGCCGGGCCGGATGCCGGTCACCCGGAGCGGTGCCACGATGCGACCCCGACGCGAGCGCACCTCGACGACATCGCCGTCGGCGAACCCGTGCTCCGCGGCATCCGGAGCGGCCATCTCGACCCAGACGTCGGGTGCGGCCGCCTGGAGCTCGGGCGTGCGGCCCGTCTTCGTGCGGGTGTGGAAGTGGTAGACCGAGCGGCCGGTCGTGAATCGGAACGGGTACTCGCCGTCGGGCGGCTCATGGGGTCCCGTGTAGGCCGCCGACTTCAGGAACGCGCGGCCGTCGGGTCGCATGGCCGAGTACGCCTGCGGGTCGACCTCCGCGCCCGTGGCCAGGTCGTGCCCGTAGTTCTCGCAGTACTCGGGATGCGTCGGGAACTCGGCATCGGCGTAGAGCCGATCGGTGCTCGTCGCCTGCCCCTCGGCGCGCGGCCAGCGGATGCCGCTCTCGCGGCGCAGGTCGTCGTACGAGATACCCGTGTAGTCGCAGGGCCGCCCGCGCGAGCACTCCTGCCAGGCGCGGTACGCCTCCTCGGGCGCGGACCAGTCGAGCAACGGCTGCCCGTCGTTGCGCCGGAAGTCCATGCGGCGCGAGTAGTCGAGGAAGATGTCGAGGTCGGAGCGCGCCTCCCCCGGTGGGTCGACGGCCTGCTCCGAGAGGTGCACGGTGCGCTCCGCGTTCGTGAAGGTGCCCGTCTTCTCGCCCCACCCGGCCGCGGGCAGCACGACGTCGGCGAGCGCGGCGGTCTCGGTGAGGTAGAGGTCCTGCACGACGACGAAGGTCTCCGGCTTCGTGAGGATCTCGCGGATGCGCGCGAGCTGCGGCAGCGACACCGCCGGGTTCGTCGCCGAGATCCAGAGGAACCGGATCGAGCCCTGCTCGACGTAGCGGAACAGCTGCATGGCGTGCGTCGGCGGCGCCCAGTGCGGGATGACGCGCGGATCGACGCCCCAGAGCTTCGCCAGCTGCGCGACGTGGTCGGGATTGTGCCAGTTGCGGAAGCCCGGCAGGTCGCCGTCGGCGCCGCACTCGCGGTTGTTCTGCGCGGTCGGCTGCCCGTTCATCTGCAGCACCCCGGCGCCCGGCCGGCCGAGCATGCCGCGCAGCAGGTGCAGGTTGTTCACCTGGCACGACGACGCGGTCGCCTGGGCCGACTGGTAGAAGCCCTGCAGCACCGTGGAGAGCACGCGCTCGGACGTGCCGAAGATGCGCGCGGCCGCGCGGATGTCGGATGCCCCGACGCCGCACGTTTCGGCGGCGCGCTCGGGCGTCCACTCCCTGACGTGCTTCGCCAGGTCGCTGAACCCCACCGTGTGCTCGGCGACGTAGTCGTCGTCGGTCCACCCGTTGACGAGGATCTCGCGCACGAGCGCGTGCATCAGGGCGAGGTTCGTGCCGGGGTTCACGGCGAGGTGCACCGTCGCGCGCGTGGCGACCGGCGTCTCACGGGGGTCGACCACCACGAGCTTCGGCGGCTCGGGGCCGTCGAGGCGGTCGAGCACCCGCGACCACAGCACCGTCTGCGTTGCCGCCATGTTGTGTCCGTAGAGGAACAGCGCGTCGCACTCGTCGATGTCCTCGTAGCATCCCGGCTGGCCGTCGGCGCCGAACGACTCCTTCAGCGATGACGCGGCGGTCGCCGTGCACAGCCTCGTGTTGCCGTCCATGTGCGGTGTGCCGATGCCGGCCTTGCCGATGATGCCCAGTGCGTAGTACTCCTCGAGGAAGAGCTGCCCGCTCGTGTAGAAGCCGTGGCTCAGCGGGCCGACCTCATCGAGGAGGGCGCGGCTGCGCTCCACGACGAGGCTCATCGCCTCGTCCCAGCTCGCCGGCACGAGCTCGCCGTCGCGGCGCACCAAGGGTGTGGTGAGCCGGTCCCGCGCCTCCAGCCCCTGCCAGCTGGCGTAGAGGCCCTTCGGGCCGAGCCGGCCGTGGTTGACGTGGTCGTCGGCCCGCCCCCGGATGCCGACCATGCGGCCGTCCTTCACCGCGATGTCGCAGCCGCAGCCGTTGCTGCAGAGCACGCAGGCCGAGTGCACCCAACGGTCGATGTCACCCTCGGCGACGCCCTCGGCGAGCACCTGGTCGACGCGTTCGGGCCACCGCGCTCCGCGCTCGAAGGGCGTTCTCGAACCCCAGACGTCGTCGATGCGATCCGGGCGACCGGATGCCGCGACGACCGTACCTTCTTCGGTCACGCGATGACTCTCCGCGCGGCCGCGGTGACCGACAAGCCCCTTGACGGGCGCCCCCGGCGGTGGATGGACGCGGCCGCCGGGCACCGCGCCCGGACACGACGGATGCCGCGCAGCACCCGGCCACGCGGCATCCGTCGATGAATCGCCCCGTCGGCGCCTACTCGGACTTCGGCAGGCCGGGCGGGTTGATCTCGGACTCGTCGACCGCCTCGCTCGTGAGCGCCCACCGGTCGAGCACCTCCTGGTAGGTGCCGTCGTCGATGATCGACTGCAGCACGAGCTGCACCGGCTCGATGAGGCCATTGCCCTTCGCCGTGCCCGCGGCGATCGGCGCCGTCTCGGGCCAGCCGCCGTTCAGCGTGCCGACGAGCTTCGTCTCACCGGTGGTCGCGGCGCGGTAGGCGGCGGTCGCGTTCGGGCCGAAGGTGGCGTCGACGCGGCCCGACGAGAGCGCGAGGTCGGATGCCGCCTGGTCGTCGTAGTACACGAGCTCGGCGGGCTGCTCCCCTTCACCCTCGAGCTCCTCGTTCCACGCGAGCAGGATCTTCTCCTGGTTCGTGCCCGAGCCGACGACGATCTTCAGGCCCGAGATGTCCTCGGCGCTCGCGATCGAGTCGATGTCGCTGTCGGCCTGCACGTAGAAGCCCAGCAGGTCCTGGCGGTAGCTCGCGAAGTCGTAGAGCTCCTTGCGCTCCTCGGTCACCGTCACGTTCGAGGCGATGAGGTCGTACTTGCCCGACTGGATGCCGAGCGGCCAGTCGGCCCAGTTCACGGCCACCGGGTTGTACTCGAGGCCGAGGCCGTCGGCGATCAGCGAGCCGAAGTCCGCCTCGGTGCCGATGACGGTGGCGTCGTCGTCGGACGCGAGCACGCCAAGCGGCGCCGCGAACGGCGAGACCGCCACGGTGAGCTTGCCGGCCTCGATCGGCGTGAACCCGCTCGCCTCGAGGGCGTCGACGGCGGCCTGCACCGGCTCGATGGTCGGGCGGTCTTCGGCGTTCTGCGACGTGAGGTCGAACTGCGCCGCCTCCTGCACCTGCTCCTCGGTGCTGCCGGATGCCGCGGTCTCGGCCGCGGCGGAGTTGCCGGCGCTGACCGCCCAGACGATGCCGCCGCCGATGAGCGCGACGACCGCGACACCCGCGACGATCACTCCCACCTGCTTCTTGTTGATTGCCATGAGTGGACTCTCCTAGTGTTGTTCCGTCCGATAGCCGGGTCGGTGTCTCGGATTCGCCCGGTGCGGCAGTGCAATGCCGCACCGGGTTCTTCTCGCGGGGCTCCGGTCAGAGCACCTTCGCGAGGAAGTCGCGGGTGCGGCGCTGCCGCGGGTTGCGCAGCACCTGCCCCGGGGTTCCCTGTTCGACGATCTCGCCGTGGTCGAGGAAGACGATGCGGTCGGCCACCTCGCGCGCGAAGCCGATCTCGTGCGTGACGATCACGAGCGTGGTGCCGTCGCGGGCGAGTCCCCGGATGACGTCGAGCACCTCGCCGACGAGCTCGGGGTCGAGGGCCGAGGTCGGCTCGTCGAAGAGCAGCACCTTCGGCGAGAGCGCGAGCGCCCGGGCGATGGCCACGCGCTGCTGCTGGCCGCCCGAGAGCTGCCGCGGGTAGTGGTCGGCCTTGTCGGCGAGACCCACCCTGGCGAGGAGCGCCTCGGCGAGCGCCCGCGCGTCGGCCTTCGAGAGCCGCTTGTGGGCGAGCGGCGCCTCGACGATGTTCTCGATCGCCGTGAGGTGCGGGAACAGGTTGAAGTTCTGGAAGACGAGCCCGACCTGCGTGCGCCGGCGGAGGATCTCTGCCTCGCGCAGCTCGTGCAGGGTGTCGCCCTTGCGCTCGTATCCGATGTACTGCCCGTCGACCGTGATGGAGCCGCGGTCGACCGTCTCCAGGTGGTTGATCGTGCGCAGCAGGGTCGACTTGCCCGATCCCGACGGCCCGATGAGGGCGACGACCTGTCCGGGTTCGATCGTGAGCGAGACGTCGCGCAGCACGAGGTTGGTGCCGTACGACTTCGACACGTCGGCGATCTCCACCCGCCCGACCGTGGCGGCCTTGCGAGTCGGCACGAAGTGCTCGTCGAACGACGGCGTGAGGGTCGTGGCGGCGGCCGTCGTCGTGGTCGTACTGGTCATGCGGCACCTCCGGTGCGGGTCGTGGCGAGGGCGGGGTCGGCGGATGCCGCAGGGTCGGCGGATGCCGCAGGGTCGGCGTCGGCGGGTGCCGGCGGGGTTCCCGCCGTCGGGGCGTCGCCGAGCCGCTGCCACTGCGTGCGCGTCCAGGCCTTCGCACGTTGCACGGGCGTCGGCGGCAGCTCGCGCACGGCGCCGCGGGCGAACCGCCGCTCCACGTAGTACTGCGCGATGGACAGGATGGTGGTGATGAGCGCGTACCAGACCACCGCGACGAGCAGCAGCGGGATGACCCGCTGGTTGCGGTTGTAGATGACCTGCACCGTGTAGAACAGCTCGGGCAGCGCCACGATGAAGACGACCGACGTGCCCTTCACGAGCCCGATGATCTCGTTGAACGCGTTCGGGACGATGGCGCGCGCGGCCTGCGGCAGCGTGATGCGGAAGAACCGGATGCGGCGGGGCAGGCCGAGCGCGCCGGCCGCCTCGAGCTGCCCCTGGTCGACCGAGAGGATGCCCGCCCGGATGATCTCGGCCGAGTACGCCGCCTGGTGCAGCGAGAGGCCGATCGTCGCGGCGGCGAACGCGCTGATCAGCGTGGTCGTGGGGAACTCGACGAGCCAGAAGTCGGTCGTGAACGGGGTGCCGAGCCCGAGCGTCGGATAGAGGTAGCCGAGGTTGTACCAGACGAGGATCTGCACGACGAGCGGCACCGACCGGAAGAACCAGATGTACCACCAGGCCGCGCCGTTGAGCAGCGGCGACTTCGACAGGCGGAACACGGCGAGCACCGCGCCGAGCACGAAGCCGATGACGCCCGACACCGCGGTGAGGGCGAGGGTCAGCCAGAGGCCGTTGATCACCGAAGGGGCGAAGAAGTACTCGGCGAACACGTCCCACTGCCACTGCGGGTTGGAGGCGAGCGACCACAGGAACTGGAGGATGACGAACGCGACGACGGCCGAGAGCGCCCAGCGTCCCCAGTGTTTCACGGGCACGACGCGGAGGCCCGCGACAATGCGACCGCCCGACGTGTCGACGGGCGTGGCGACGGCGGCGCCTGCCGCCGGCGCGTCCGCTGCGGCGGCGACCGGAGCAGGCCCGGCCGTGCCGGATGACGGCGCCGGCGCGGCATCCGTGGCGGCTGCGGCATCCGGACCCGTGGTCTCGGAGCGGCGGGCGAGGATGCGACTCATGCGCGGGCTCCTTCGGTGACGAGCGACTTGTCGAACGCGTGGATGCCGATCTGCTCGGCGGGCAGGGCCGGGTCGAACCTGGGCGTGTAGCCGCTCGCCAGGTAGAGCGCCACCGCCTCGGGCTGCCGGGGACCGGTCGTGAGGGTCACGGCGGTATATCCGCGGTGCCTCGCGGCGGCCTCGAGCTCGGCGACGACCCGCCGGCCGAGGCCGCGGCCGCGGTGGTCGGGGTGCGTCCAGACCCGCTTGAGCTCGGCGGTCCGGTCGTCGTAGCGCCTGAACGCGCCGCCTGCGACGGGCTCGCCATCCTCGAGGATGACGAGGAATGCGCCGTACGGCGGCGCGAAGTCCGACGCCGGGTAGCGGTTCAGCTCGGCGCTGGCACGCTCGCCGAAGAACTCGCCGTAGCGGCCGTCGTACTCCCGCTCGAGGTCGGCGAGCAGGGGCTTCGCCAACGCGTCGTCCGCGCTCACGTACCGCACGCTCAACTGGGTGGTCATCGCTCGCTCCGTCCTCTTCGGTTCGATCCGGCCGCCGTGACGGGGCCGGTATCTCGAAGCTAGGGAGCGCCGCAGACCCGGGCAACGCGGTGTTTCACAGGGCGACCGAAAGCGTCACCCCGCGTCATCACCAGGTCGAGATCGCCGCGATTCCGGGCTTCGGCGGCCGCAACATGACGAATTCCGTCGGCGGCATGTGTCGAACTCCTACGCGCGACGGCTCGACGTCGCGTCGACGTCGGCCGCGACGACTCAGACGAGGTCGCGGGCGTAGCAGTGCGAGAAGCTGATCGCGTCGTAGGGCGGGTAGACCGGGATGGGGCGGTAGCCGAGCCACTCGTAGAGGCGCACGGCCTCCGGTTGGCGGTGGCCAGTCTGCAGGATGAGCCGGGTGCCGCCCTGCTCGACGACGAGGCGCTCGATCTCGGTGATCAGCGCTCGCGAGACGCCCCGCCCGCGGAACTCGGGCAGGGTCACCACGCGCTTCAGCTCCCACTCGTCGCCCAGTCGCCGGAGCGCCGCGTGCCCCGCCGGCACACCGTCGACCGTCGCGATGAGCGTGGCGACGATGTCGTCGGGATCGATGGCCAGCGCGCTCGAGATGGCGGCGAGCGCGTCGGGATCGAATTCGGCGACATCCCCGGCGTAGCGCGGGCCGATCTCGTCGTCCATGGCGGCACGAAGGGCGACGGCCCGCGGATCGTGCCAGTCGACGCGCTCGAGCTCGACGGCATCGATGCGGGAAGCAGCGAGGGGACGGCGGTCGGTCATGCGTGCTCCAGGTCAGGTGGTGGCGAAGCGGCCGAGGCGGAAGACGCCGGGCGCCGGGCGCCCGTCGGCGAGGTCGGCGAGGATGCGGCCGACCGCGGGCGTGAACTTGAACCCGTGCCCCGAGAAGCCCGCGCCGACGCTGATCGGACCCGACGCGTCGAGCACGAAGGTCGAGTCGGGCGTCGTCGTGTACGTGCAGCTGATCGGCGTCGCGGCCGCGGCGTCGACGCCGGGCAGCCACTCACCGGCGTAGCGGCGAAGGGTAGCCAGCTGCACGGGCTCCGCCTCGTAGTCGCGCAGGTCGGGGTCGACGATGGGACCGACGCCGTGCCACCCCGCCTTCACGCCCTCGCCGGGCGTGAGCATGCCGTAGGTGCCCGAGTACCACCAGTCGTCGCCCGGGCCGGGGTGGTGGTTGAACCCGGGCCACGTGATCGTGTCGTCGCGCACGGCGAAGTGCGCCGGCTGCTCCTGGGTGACGACGAGACGCGGCAGGTCGACCCGGCCGCTGAGCAGCTTCGAGGTCCAGCCGCCGACGGCCACCACTGCGCGGCGGGCCGTGATCGTTCCGCGATCGGTCTCGACCTGCACCCGGTCGTCGTCGAGCACCCGGATGCCGCGGGCGGGCGTCTCGTGGCGCACGTCGGCGCCGCGCGAGGCCGCAGCCGCCTGCAACGCCCGTACCGCGACATCCGCGTCGAGGCGCCCCGCCGTCGGCAGGTGCAGCGCCGTCGTCGTGAAGCGGATGCCGCCCCAGCGGCGCTGCGCCTCATCGGGCGGGAGGAGTTCGTTGGGGATGCCGACCGCAGTGAGCGCAGCGCGCACCTCGTCGTGGCCGGGGTTGTGGCCATGGTCGACGAGGCCGACCTGATCGAGGACCGGCGTGCCCGTCTCGGCCTCGAGCTCGCGCCACGCCAGCTGCGACTCGAGGAGCATGCCGACGTGGGTGGGCTCGGCGTAGGCGAGGTTGAAGTTGCGCGAGGCGCCGTGCGACGCCCCGTGCCGGTGGCCGGGGGCGAAGCGCTCGAGCAGGGTGACCTGCCGGCCGCGGCGCGCGAGGTTCCACGCCGCCGACGAGCCCATCGCTCCCCCGCCGATGACGACGACGTCGGTGTCGAGTGCGGTCACGAGGCGATGCCGAGCTCGTCGTCGTGACTCGGGGCGTCGGCCGCGGCATCCACGTCGATCGTGAACGCGAGCAGCCGGAACCGGCGGCCGCCGTCGACGATCTCGCGCTCGCGGTCGTGCAGCCGGGTGAAGCCGAGCTTCGCGTAGAGTGCGTGCGCGCCGACCATCTGCGGGCCGCTGTTCATGACCACGCGGTCGAGTCGGCGCTGCCTGGCCAACTCGATCACGTGCCGGGTGAGCCGCGCCCCCACGCCCCGTCCGCGCGCTGACGGGTCGACGGCGAGGAGCCGGAAGTCGAGCTCGCCCGGTCGCGCGAGCGGCGAGATCGTGCGGCCGGGCCGGGGCGTGGCCACCGCGCCGAGCAGCGCGCCCGACGCGGCATCCGCGGCGACCCACACCTCGTGCTCGGCGGCGCGCTCGGCGACGGCGAGGATGGAGGCGCGGTACTCGGCCGAGATGTCGTACTCGAACTCGTACGCTCGCAGTGACAGGGCGGCGACCTCGTCGTACTCGTCGGGCCGCACGAGGCGCACGACGAGCCCGTCAGTCGGGTCGGATGCCGCACCGCGCGGCTGCTGGCTCTCGCTCATCGATCCACGATCCTACGGGCGACGCCTGACGGACCGGTCACCGGGTCGCCTCGGACACCGTGGCCAGGCGGCCGGCCGGCGCGGTCGCCGACTCCACGGCCCCCGCGGCATCCGCCTCGACCCCGCCGCTCACCGCAGGACGCAGCGCATAGGGATCGCCCGGTCCCCAGAGCGTGCTCGGGAGCTCCCGGCGCGCGACCGGGGCGACCTCGGCGGCGAAGCGCTCGACGAGCTCGACCTGCTGCTCGACCGGCAGGGTCGTGGGCAGGCTGATCGACTGCAGGTCGTGCCCGAGCGCCTCGTGGAAGCGGCCGATCTTGTCGATGACCTGCTGCGGGCTGCCGACGAGCGCTGGACCCTCGGCGATGGCGTGGTCGATGTCGCGGAACGGGGAGTTGTTGCCCGGCACATTCGTCGCGGCGACGAGCGCCTCGTAGACCGGCCCGTAGAGCTCCCGGGCCTGCTGCGTGGTGTCGGCGATGAAGAGCGCCCCGGCTCCGGCCCCCACGTAGGCGAACCGCGGGTCGTGCCCGTGGCGTGCGCGTTCGTCGCGGTAGTGCTGCACGAGCACTGCGTAGTTGCGGAGCGGCTGGATCGCGTTCGCGCTGAACAGCGGGTCGCCCCAGCGTGCCGCGAGCGCCGCCGAGGCGAGCGTGGTCGCCGATCCGTGCCACACCCGCGGCGCCCCGGCGTACGGGCGCGGCAGCGTCGTGGTGCCCCGCTGTGCGCGCGTGTACGGCGTCGCCTCCCAGTCGACGTCGGTCTCCCGCCAGAGCCTGCGGAGCAGTGCGTAGCGGTCGGCGAGCAGCTCCCACTGGTCGTCGATCTCCAGCCCGAACAGGGGGAACTGCGCCGCCTCGTTGCCCTTGCCGATCGTGAGCTCGAGCCGGCCGCGCGAGAGCTGGTCGATGGTGGCATAGTCCTCGGCCACGCGCACCGGGTCGAGGACCGAAAGCACGGTCACCCCCGTCTGCAGGCGGATCGTCGAGGTGACCGCGGCGATGGCGCCGAGCAGCACGGTCGGCGACGACGAGAGGAAATGCCCCGCGTGCCGCTCGCCCACCGCGAAGGCGTCGAAGCCGAGCCGCTCGGCCCGGCGGGCGAACTCCACGGTCTGGTCGAGCCGCTCGGCCGGGCTCACGAGCCGCCCGGTGACCGGGTTCTGCACGTAGGGGACGATGTCGAGGATCTGGAAGCGCATGGGTTCTCCGGTTCTGGCGCGTCGATGGCGGTCGGATGCTGCGGGGCAGGGCGGCGCCGGTCAGGCGACGTTGCGCTCGACGGGCGTCTTCTCCCCCGCCTCGATGCCGACCGGCAGCCGGTTCCCGGCGGGCGGCAGCGGGCAGGTGGCGTGGTCGGTGTACGCGCAGGGCAGGTTGACCGCGCGGTTGAAGTCGAGCACGACCGAGCCGTCGGCGTCGGGAGCCTCGATCTCGAGCGAGCGATTCGCGGCATACGTGGTCAGTCCGCTCGTGGCATCCGTGAAGAGCACCTGCAGCGTGCCGGGCGCATGGCCGTTGAACGCGGTGAGGCGGAAGGTCTCGCCGCGCAGCTCGAACTCGACCTCGCCTGGCACCTCGTAGACGTGCTGCAGGCCCTCGGCGGCCGAACCGACGGTGACCTCGCGGGGCGTCGCTGCGGGAATGAGCCGGCCGCGCGCGATCCAACGCGGGTTGGGCAGGTAGGTGGGCGTGCCCGTGAAGCGGGCGAGGTAGGGGTGCCCCGGGTCGCGGGGACGCACGATGTCCCGGCCGCCGCGGCGGGCGACCTCGATCGCGAGCTCGCCCGCGCGCACCACGACGCCGCCGCGCTCGGCGATGGGGCCGAAGGCGTGGCGACCCTCGAGGCGGGTGCCGTCGGCCGCCTCGAGCGACTCCCCCGGGGCGAGGTCGACGACCGGCCCCGCCGTGGCATCCGTGGACCAGGTGCCCGGCACGTCATCGAAGTGCTGCGGCGTCTCGTCGAGCCAGTGGATCGCGGTCACGGCCAGGAAGCCGTGCGGGTCGGCGCGGCGCGCCTCGTGGTCGCGGTGCCATTCCTCCCACTCGCGGGCGAACGCGGCGCGGTCGAGGGTGGCGGTGTCGGTGGCGGTGGCGTCGGTGGTGGTGGCGGCTGCATCGGTGATCGTCATGTCGCCACTGTCACGCTCCCGCGAGCACTTCGCCAGCGGTCTCGTCACCATTCGCCACCGATCGCAACACCGTGTCACGTTCGGGCCCCGCGGACGCGGCATCCGCTCGCTCGCCGTCGAGCGCACCGGCGCGCGCCGCCTCGACGATGCGGAGCGCCCGGGGGCCGTGGATGCGGGCGTACCAGTGCAACAGGTCGGTCATGATGCCTCCGATCGAGGGTCGTGTGGCGGTCGTCGCGGTGCGGCCTCGGCCGGCGCCCGCGCACGCCGCGAATGGGTCGCCACGATAGGCGGGCGCCGATCCGGCGGCGACGGATGCCGCAACACGCGGACATGCGGCGTCACGATGTGACCGCGGGTGACCCCACGCGTCGAGCCGCGATTGCCCGGATGCCGCGACGCGCTCAGGATGGGCCGCATGTCTGAGCCCGATGCGCACGACCCCTTCGCCGACGCGGCGCTCGCCCACGAGGGCTTCGCCACCCAGCAGGTGCACGCCGGCGAGCACGCCGACGCGACCTTCGGCGCGCGCATCATGCCGATCTACCTGAGCGCCGGATTCCGCTTCGACGACTTCGCGCACGCCCGCGAGCGCTTCGCCGGCGACGACGACGGCTACGTCTACACGCGGGCGGGCAACCCGTCGAACGCCGCGCTCGAGCGCCGGCTCGCCGCGATCGAGGGCGGGCGCGACGCGGTCGTGCTCGCGAGCGGGCAGGCGGCGCTGACCGTGGCCGTGCTCGGCATCGCCCAGGCCGGCGACCACGTGCTGTCGGCGCAGACCGTCTACTCGGGCACGCGGAGCCTCTTCACCCAGGGCTTCGGGCGCTTCGGCATCGAGGTCGAGTTCGTCGACGACCCGGCCGACCTCGACGAGTGGCGCCGCCGCATCCGCCCGAACACGCGGGCGATCTACGCCGAGTCGATCGCGAACCCCACCGGCGAGGTCATCGACCTGCGGGGCGTCGCGGGGGTGGCCCAGGCGGCCGGCGTGCCGTTCCTCGTCGACAACACGCTCGCGACGCCCTACCTCGTGCGGCCCATCGAGCACGGCGCCGACCTCGTGGTGCACTCGGCGAGCAAGTTCCTCTCGGGCCACGGTGCGGCGCTGGGCGGCGTGATCGTCGACGCAGGCACGTTCGACTGGTCGGCGCGTCCCGATGCCTTCCCGCACCTGCACCTGCCCGACACCGGGCTGCAGGGTCGCAGCTACCTCGCCGTCCACGCCGACGGCGCCTACACCGCCTACCTCCGCGGCGTCACGGCCGCGCTGTTCGGGCCGGTGCTCTCGCCGTTCAACGCGTTCCTCATCCAGCAGGGCGTCGAGACGCTCTCGCTGCGCGTGCAGCGCCAGTCATCCACGGCCGCCGCGATCGCCGCCTGGCTGGAGGAGCAGCCCGAGGTGCTGGGCGTCAACTACCCCGGCCTCCGCTCCAGCCCGTCGTACGAGCTCGCGCAGCGCTACCTGCCGCGCGGGCAGGGCGCGGTGCTGTCGTTCGTGCTGGCCGGCGGCGAGGCATCGGTCGCGCCCTTCTACGACGCCGTCGAGCTGTTCAGCCGCATGAGCCACATCGGCGACACGCGGTCGCTCATCCTCCACCCCGCGACGACGACCCACGCGCACCTGGACGCCGGCACGCGGGCCAAGGGGCGCATCTCGTCGGGCCTGCTGCGGCTGTCGATCGGGCTCGAGGAGCCGGAGGACCTCGTGCGGGACCTCGAACGCGGGTTCGCGGCGCTGCGCGCGGTCGCGGCATCCGTCACCGCATCGCCCGTCCGTGCATCGTCGGTCTCCGACCTCGCGACGGATGCCGCATCCCGCGCCGTGCTCGAAGGGAGCGCACGATGACCCGGCCGCAGCACTTCGGATGGTTCTTCTCACGGGGCTTCGGGCCGCAGGGCTGGGGGCACCCGCACTGGGACTGGGACTACCGCTGGACCGAGCCGAAGCTCTACCAGCAGTCGGTGCGCGAACTCGAGCAGGCGGGCCTCGACCTCCTGATCATCGAGGACGGCCCCTCGATCGGCACGCCCGACACCGTCGAGTTGCGCGTCCGCAAGGCGTACGGCGGGCCGAAGCACGACCCGGTCGCACTGACGCCCTACCTGCTCGCGGCGACCGAGCACCTCGGCATCGCCCCCACGGTGAACGCCGGCATCTGGCCGCCGTACCTCGCCGCCCGGCAGTTCGCCTCGCTGCACCACCTGAGCGGGCACCGCGTGGGCATCAACGTGGTGACGGATGTCTCGAGCACGCGCCACACGGGCACGCCGCCCGTGACGCACGACCAGGCGTACGACCGCGCGAGCGAGTGGCTCGCCGCGGTGCGCGGCCTCTGGCACAGCTGGGATGACGGCGCCCTCGTGGCGGATGCCGCGACCGGCCGCTTCGCCGACGGCTCGAAGATCCGCGAGACCCGCTTCGAGGGCGAGTACTTCGACGTGACCGGACCGCTCAACGCGATCCCGTTCACCGAGGGCGACCCGGCGATCGTCTCCCCCGGCGGGTCGCCCAAGGGACTCGCGTTCGCCGGCACCCACTCGGACGTGCAGCTCGCGTACGCGCCGCTCGACCTCGACGTCGTGCGCGCGTACCGGCAGAAGATCATCGACGCGGCCGTCGCGCACGGGCGCGCGGCGAACGCCGTGAAGACCCTGTTCGTGTTCAAGCCCGAGATCGTGTCGAGCGAGGAGGAGGTCGACCGCGTGGTGCGCGCGTCACTGGAGCCGTCGGACGAGACGCTCGCCGCGATCCTCGAGGGCCAGTCGAGCGACCTCGAGACCGACCTCACCGGGCTGCCGCTCGACCGGCCGCTCGACCCGTCGATCTTCGGCGACCACGTCTCGCAGGGCACGATCAAGGGCCTGCTCGGCAAGACCGCACCGACCTTCGCGGATGCCACGCTGCGCGAGCTGCTCGTCGCGAAGGCACGCAAGGGACGCATCGCCGACCACGCCGGCTTCGTGGGCACGGCCGAACAGGTCGCCGACTTCATCGAGGAGTTCGGCGAGGAGGCCGACAACGACGGCTTCATCTTCTCGGGCGACCTGCACCCGGTCACGGTGCACCGGTACCTCGACGAGCTCGTGCCGATCCTGCGCCGGCGCGGCGTGCTGCGCCGGGAGTACGGGAGCGGCGGCATCCAGGGGAACCTGCACGACTTCTGATCGACTCGGGTGAGCGGCGGCGGCGGGCGGATTCACGCCATGACGCCCATTCGCCACGGCGGTCGATTGACCCCAGAACGAGGGCACTGGGAGATTCGACCCGAGTTCGAGGAGCCTCGGGGCCTGCAGCCACCACTCCGCGCTCACACCGGTGCTCGGCATGAGCGCCGGTGCTCTCCCAGTGTCGAGGAGCACGATGAGCACACGCAGGAAGCTGGTCGGGGCCGCATCAGCGGCGCTGATCTCCGCCGCCATGATGATGGCGCCGATCGGAACGGCCGCCGCGTCGCCGACCGCGCCACCCGATCCGGGCTCCTCGGCGACCCCCGACCCGAACGGACCGTTCTCGGAGGGTCGTCCGGGTGTCGCAGGCCCCCGCGACGGATCCGCCGGGATCGCTTCCCTCGCGGCCGGCGATCCCGAGCGCTACGAGCCCGCGGCGGATCCCGGCTTCCACCCGCTCGACTCCACCGGGTCCTCCGACGATGCCGCCGACAAGCTCGGCCAGGCCGACACCCGGCTGCTGCAGGAGGCCCAGGTCGAGAAGACGGACACCGTCACCGTCATGATCCTCGCGCGCAAGGGGGCGGCCGACGACGTCGTCGCGGCCGTGCGCAAGGCGGGCGGCACCGTCGGATCGGTGACCGAGAAGCTGGGCTACGTGCGGGCCACCGTGCCGACCGACCGCGTCTCCGACCTGGCCGGGCGGCCCGACGTGAAGGCGATCGACCTGAACCGCACGTATCAGGTGCCGACGCCGGGCCTGGGAGGAGGCGTCGCTCCCGCGTCGAGCCTGCTCGACGCCGGACCCGGCGCCCCTGACGCGAGCACCCCCGCCGCCAACCCCTACCTGCCCATCGCCGAGACCGGCGCCACGGCATTCGTCGACGCGCACCCCGCGTGGGACGGGCGCGGCACCGTCGTCGGCGTGCTGGACACCGGCGTCGACGTCGGGCATCCGGCGCTGCAGACGACGAGCGACGGCAAGCCCAAGATCATCGACTGGGTCACCGCGACCGACCCGATCCAGGACAACGACGGCACGTGGGTCGAGATGACGACCGTGAAGAGCGGACCGTCGTTCCGCTCCGGTGGCGAGGAATGGACCGCACCCGCGGGTGACTTCCGCTTCGGCTACTTCTACGAGTACTCGACGTCGGGTAGCGACTTCGGGGGTGACCTCAACCGCAACGGCGACATCTGGGACGCCTTCGGGGTGCTCTACGAGCCGTCGACCCACATGATCTGGGTCGATGCCGACAACGACAAGGACTTCACCGACGCGCCCGCCATGGCGCCGTACGCCGTCGACCGCCAGGCGGACCACTTCGGCGTGGATGACCCCGCAACCGCCGAGGACGAGGAGATCCCGTTCGTGGTCGAGTACCGCGACGACGTCGACCTCACGCCGCTCGACGACGGACGCGACGGGCAGACCGGCACCTTCGTGAACATCGGCCTCCCGGCCGCCGCCCACGGCACGCACGTGGCGGGCATCGTCGCCGCCACGTCGATGTTCGGCGGCGAGATGCACGGCGCCGCGCCCGGAGCGCAGATCGTCTCCTCACGCGCCTGCACCTTCCAGGGCGGTTGCACGCAGGCCGCGCTCACGGAGGGCATGATCGACCTGGTGCTCAACCGCGGCGTCGACGTCGTGAACCTGTCGATCGGCGGGCTTCCGCCCCTGAACGACGGATCCGACGTGATCGCCGACCTCTACGACCAGCTCATCGACGCCTACGGCGTGCAGATCATCGTCGCCGCCGGCAACGACGGCCTCGGCACGAACACCGTCAGCTCGCCCTCGGTGGCCGGGGAGGCCATCTCGGTCGCGGCATCCGTCAGCTCGGACACCTGGTGGGCCGACTACGGCGCCGAGGTGACGGCCGAGCAGGGGATCTTCGGGTTCTCCTCCCGCGGTCCCGCCGAGAACGGCGGACTCGCGCCGCAGATCTCGGCCCCCGGCGCCGCGGTATCGACCATCCCGATGTGGCTGGCCGGCGAGCCGGTCCCCGAGACGGGATACGCGCTGCCCGCCGGGTACGGCATGTTCAACGGCACCTCGATGGCGGCGCCGCAGGTCGCCGGCTCGGCCGCACTGCTGCTCTCCGCGGCGAAGGCCGGCTCGGTGCAGGTCTCGCCGGGCGCGCTGAAGACCGCACTCACCGGGACGGCACGAGTGATCCCCGGCGTCTCCACGACGGCGCAGGGCGCCGGCATCATCGACACCGTGGCGGCATGGAAGCAGCTCGCGAAGAAGGGGTCGGTCAACGCCCTCGAGGTGTCCGCCCCCGTGTGCAGCTCCCTGTCGAGCCTCCTCGAGACGCCCGGCACGGGCACGGGCGTCTACAACCGGTGCCTCCCCGGCGAGGGCGGCCAGGTGACCGGTGAGGAGCAGGCCTACAAGGTCGAGGTCACCCGCACCAGCGGCACCGCCGGCAACGTCGTCCACCGCATCGGCTGGATCGGCAACGACGGCACGTTCAGTGCGCGCGCGAGCCTTCCCCTGAAGAAGGACAAGCCCGCCGCGGTCACGGTCACCGCGAACGCGGCCACGTCCGGGCTCCACAGCGCGATCATGACGATCGACGACCCGGCGACGCCCGGCATCGACCAGTTCGTCTCGGTCGCCGTGCTCTCGACGACGGCGCTGGCGCAACCCGACTTCTCGGTGACCGGTTCCGGCACGCTTCCGCGCGGCGGAAGCACGTCGTTGCTCGTCCCCGTTCCCGAGGGGGTGGAAGCGCTGCAGATGACGCTCGACGGCATCGCGGATGGCAGCCAGGTCCGCATCCTGCCCATCGATCCCGACGGCGTGCCGGCAGACTCGAACGCCAGCAACCACTGCTACAGCGCCTACGCCGACCCAGCGGGGTGCGACGCCGGAGCACGGGCCGTGTATCGACCCGAGCCGGGCATCTGGGAGTTCGTCATCGAGGCGCGCCGCACGTCGGGCACCGACGCCAACACCTATGCCGCGGCGGTCTCGCTGCAGGGCATGAGCGTCGAGCCCGGGTCGACCACGCTCGACTCGGTGACGATGAACGAGCCCACCGACGTCAGCCTCGCGGGCATGAACACCTTCGCTCCCGTCGAGGCGCACGTGGCGACCGGTGAGGTCGGCACCGTGGTCAACCTGTTCGCGACCGTCGCGCAGGGCGAGGTCACCGCCAACCAGCTGTACGTCCCGCGCGAGACGACCCGGCTCGATGTCGCACTCACCCCACGTGACGCGTCCGTCCTGGACTTCTTCGTCTACTTCGGCGGCGGGCCGGTCGGCCAGAGCACCGCGAACGGGGACACGCCGGGACGCATCGTCATCGACGACCCGCGACCCGGGACGTACTACATCGTCGTCGCCGGGGTCGAGGTCGCCGGCGAGGGCGTCACGTTCGACTACCACCAGGAGATGTACTCGAAGGGGCAGGGCACCGTCACGCCGAAGTCGGACGCGACGTACGGGCTGTCCTCCGGCGAGTCCATGCCGGTCGACGGTGCCCTGACCGTCGCCGCCCGCCAGCTCACGGGTGAGCCGATGGTCGGCCGGGTGCGGGTGGCCAACGAGTACGGCACGATCATCGGGGCGGCGAGTGTCTCCGTCACCACGGTGGACGTGCCCCAACTCGACGTCGTCAGCTGGGCGCCGCCGTTCGTCGGCGCCGAGATGACCGACGACGGCGTCGTCGCGGGCGATCGGCAGTTCGAGGCGCGGATGACCCCGACGACCTGGACCGCGGACGGCGGCTTCGAGAACCTCGCGACCGAAGGCGAGCAGTGGGGTTCGGCCCTCGGGATCAACGAGGACCACACGGCCGTGGGCATCGTGACCAAGGACGACGGCAACTTCGACCCGGCGATGTGGGCTGCAGACGGATCCCGCACGGTCATCGGCGTGCCGGACTGGCGCGACTACCCGAACGGGTACGCGACCGCCGTGAACGACGGCGGCGTCGTCACCGGGTTCGCCGAACTCACCGAGCAGGATGCCGACGGCGTCTGGCACGCGTACAGCGATGCCTTCGCACGCACGCCCGACGGCATCTTCCACGAGCTGGACCACCTGTCGGCCTCCACGTCGGGCACCCAGCCCCGGGCCATCAACGGCGCGGGCACGGTGGTCGGGCAATCGCTCGACGACGAGTACGCACCCCGCGCCGTGAAGTGGGATGCCGCGACCGGGGCCGTCGGCGACCTCGGCACGCTTCCCGGCCAGTCCTCAGCGGTGGCACTCGACGTCAACGCGAACGGCGCCGTCGTCGGGGTGAGCGGTGACGACGCGTTCGTGTGGACGGAGGCGGGCGGCATGGCCCGCCTGGCCGACTACGGGTACGACGCGACCGCGGAGAAGGTGAACGACGACGGCTGGGTGCTCGGTTCGGTCGAACTCGCGCCCTACTACCCCGTCTCGGCGATGTGGGATCCGCAGGGCCGGCTCTGGGACCTGTCGGGCATGGTTCCCGTCGCCGACGGCGAGTGGTTCATGGCGACGTACGGGTTCGACATCAACAACCAGCACCAGTTGATGCTGTACGGCGAGGGCGGGCCTGACGGCGCGCCGTCGAGCTCGGTGATGCTGAGCATCCCCGCGAGCCTGCGCGACTAGCGCTCCGCCGGGAGCACAGGCGACGGCGTCCCGTCGAGCCGATTTCATCGGTTCGGCGGGGCGCCGTTCGTGGTGCGACCGCCCGAACTCGGACCTACGCCGTGCGCGCGAGTGCGTCCTCGCCCACGCGGACCCAACTCGAGTCCCGGTCGGAGCTCTGCTCCACGGCAGCGAGCACCCGCTGCACCTGGAGTCCCTCCGCGAACGTGGGATGCGGGTCGGCACCGGCGTGGATCGCCTCGACGAGATCCTTCACCTGATGGCTGAAGCCGTGCTCGTAGCCGAGCAGGTGGCCGGCCGGCCACCAGGCGGCGACATACGGATGCTCGGCCTCGGTCACGAGGATCTTCGTGAAGCCCTGGGTCGTGTGCGGCGCCGTGCGGTCGTAGAACCAGAGCGCGTTGAGGTCCTCCAGGTCGAAGGCGAGGGATCCGCGGTCACCCGAGACCTCGATCGACAGCGCGTTCTTGCGACCGGTGGCGAATCGCGTCGCCTCGAACGAGCCGAGCACGCCGCCCTCGAACCTGCCGGTGAAGATCGCGACGTCATCGACCGTGACCTCCCCGTACCCGTCCGCCGCGGTGCCCGACAGGCCCGACCCCGATCCGAGCAGCGGACGCTGCTTCACGATCGTGTCGACGACTCCCGAGACCCGCTCGAGCTTCATGCCCGTCACGAACTGCGCGAGGTCGATGGCGTGGGCGCCGATGTCGCCGAGCGCTCCCGAGCCCGCGTGCTCCTTCTGCAGCCGCCAGGCCAACGGCATCTCGCGGTCGACGAGCCAGTCCTGCCGGTAGCTCGCACGCACCTGCGCGATGCGACCGACCGCGCCCTGGGCGATCAGGTCGCGCAGGAAGGTCACGGCCGGCACGCGCCGGTAGGTGAAGCCGACCATCGCACGGATGCCGCGTGCCGCAGCCCGAGCCGCGGCATCCGCCATCGCCTCGGCCTCGGCGACCGAGTTGGCCAGCGGCTTCTCGCAAAGCACGTGCTTTCCGGCCTCGAGCGCGGCGATCGCGATCTCGGCGTGGGAGTCGCCGGGGGTGACGATGTCCACGACGTCGATGTCGTCGCGCGCGATGACCTGGCGCCAGTCGGTGGCCGACTCGGCCCAGCCCCACTTCGTCGCGGCATCCGCCACCGAATCGGCGTTGCGACCGACGATGACCGACATCTCGACGGCCGTCGGCAGGTCGAACACGTGCGGCGCGGTGCGCCAGCCCTGCGAGTGGGCGGCGCCCATGAATCCGTGGCCGATCATCGCGACGCGCAGCGGCCGAGCGGTGGCCGCGCTCATGCCAGCACGACCTCGCGCTCGACCGGGACGCGATTGGTGACGTACCGGCCGGGGCCGCCGTCGACGCCCGGCATGATCTGCATGTAGAGCAGGCGCATCGTGAGGACCACCTCGACGGTGACCTTCTCGCCCGCCGCCGGAGCGTGCTCGAGCGGGATGACGACCTCGGGCTTGTCCGCGACGAACCAGAGCGTGTCCCACTGCTCGGGAAGCTCCTCGATGCGGTAGCTCGTCCCGTTCAACACGAACCGCAGCGCGTCCTTCGGCACCGCGACGCCGTTGACGGATGCCGCGACATCGTCGACCGCGGAGAGCCAGAGGCTGCGGTACCAGGGAAGCTGCACCGCGACGGCGATGCCGTCGGCGGTGCGACGGACGTCCTTCTCGGAGAAGAGTGAATTGTGCGTGGCCATGATCGGTCCCTACTTGAAGGTGTCTTCGAAGGTGTCGTGCGCGACCGGCGGCACCGGTTCGAGCTGCTGCACCGTCGTGGGGCTGTACGGGTGGTTCGTGGTGGGCACGGGCTCGTCGGCAGGGGGCATGAAGACCGGCGTGCCGTCGTCGCCGAAGTACATGAGGTCGAGATCGAACGCGCCCTGGTTCTTCAGCCCGAAGCCGACCCAGTTCTCCTCGAACGGCGCGCGGGCGAGCTCGTAGCAGCGGAACTTCCAGAACTTCCATTCGCCGTCCTGCTTGAGGAAGTCGATGGCGTACTTGCACCAGACCCAGTGCGCCCACACCTTCTTGCCGAGCACCTCATCAGGCGAGTACATGTCGGGGAACGCCTCGGCCACCTTCGGGTCGGTCAGCCCCGACTCGGTGCCGGCCATGAGCCAGACGCCCTTGGCCGTCCGCCCATCGGCGGCGACCTCGATGACCGGGGTGGTCGTGGCGTGCAGGATGAGCTTGCCTTCGGGACTCGGGCGGTCACGGTGGTAGCGCGTCACGCTCTCCCACGTGGTGTACTGCCCGGCGTTCGTGTAGCGTGCCCGGATGCCGGGCGTGCCCTCCGCGACCCAGAGCGGGATGATCTGCTCGTCCTGGAACGCGTTGTGCAGGTACATGTAGCGGTTGAAGAGGTTCTCGACCGCTCCGCGATCCTCCGCGCGCTGCGCGAGTGCCCGGGCGGAGGCGACCTCGTCGCGCAGTGCGGCGAGTTCGGCCCGGAGTTCGGCGATCTCAGACAACGGCCTTCTCCTTCACCGTCTCCTCGATCGCACGACGCATGAGCGCGTGCTGCTGCTTGACCAGCTCGATGGGGTCGGCCTCGCCGAGGTCGGAGAACGCGTGACCCTCCCACTCGCTGGAGAGGTACCCCTGGTAGCCGCCCTCGACGAACTGGCGGACGATGCGCGGGATGTCCATCGCGGGCTCGTCGCCGTTCTCGTCGATGTCGTAGAACTTCGCATGCACGTGGAAGATCTGGGGCATGATGTCGAGCCATTCCTCCGGCGGCACCAGGCCGTGCATGTTGAAGGCCAGCCGCGTGAACGGGCCGAAGCGCAGGAAGTCCACGCCCTCGCCCGACAGGTAGTCCTCGAACTTCTGGTTGCGCACGTGCATCGGCGTCGGCTCGTGCCAGATCTCGTCCATCACGGGGAAGTGCTTCTCGTCCATGCCCATCTGGCTGAGCGTTCGGAGCAGCGTCGGCGACAGCGAGTGCATGGTCGAGCTGAAGTCCGCGGTGAACCCGAGGCGGTCGCTGTCGAGCTCCTCGTACAGCTCGCGAATCTGCAGCACCTGCGGGTTGTTCGGACCTGATGGGGCGTGGATCTCGTAGCCGAGCTTCTGGTCGTACTTCTCCGCGAGCGGGAGGAGGCTGCGCAGGAGTTCCTTCCCAGCGGAACGGATGACGATCTTCGTGAAGCCGAGCGTGTTGGCGGTCTTCAGCTGCCGAGCGAGGAACTCGTGCTCCTCGTCTGGCGTCATGTCGCGGTCCTTGCGGCGCCCCATGTCGAGGTTCGTGCCGATCGCGCTGGGCTCGAGTCCGTACCGATCCATGCTGTCGCGCCAGATCCTGACGAACTCGTCGTCGACGTCGGGGTAGGTGCGGAGCATCTGGGCGATGTTGAACTCGATGCCGGGGCCGAGCCCGTGATCCGCCGCGGCCTTGATGAGGGTCTCGGGCGTGTAGAGCCCCGCGGCGAACTCGGAGGTGAGCGAGTAGAGGGTGATGCCGAGCTTGATCCCGGTGCCGGCGATGCCGTGGTCTTCAGTCATTTCGATATCCCTGGGCGTGTCGAAGGGGTCGGGTCAGCCGCGGACGGGCTGCGCGAGGTGGGAGTGGAGGAGGGCGCGGGCTTCCGCGGCATTCGTGATCATGCGCGATCCCGCCGCCTCGGCGGCAGAGCGCTGCACGGCCTGCTCACCGGCGATGATCTCGAAGGGGCTCTGCCAGTGGTTCCAGTGCCAGCCCTCGTACTCGCTCGAGATCGCGCCCGAGTAGCCCTGCTCGACGAGGAGCGCGATGAGGTCGCGCACGGGCACCGACGGCTCCTCGCCGTGCTCGTCGATGCCGAAGAACTTGCCGTGCACGTGGCGGATCCACGGCATGATCTCGAGCCAGTCGTCGACGCGCGCCGGCCCGAACAGGCCGGTGCCGTTGATTCCGAAGTCGATGCCGAGGTCGGGGCGCCCGTTCTGGGCGGCGAGCCCGATGAACGCGCCGAACCGCTGGCCGTGCTCGGCCTGGTCGGCGGGCGGGCCCTGCTCGTAGAACGTGTTCCACAAGTCGACGACCTTGGCGAGCAGCTCGTCGGAGGCCCCGCGCCGGCGGTACGCCTCGAGCAGCGACGGCGCGAACCCGGTGACGGTCGCTCCCCAGTCGGCGGTGAAGCCGAGGAACGGCGAGCCGACCTGCTCGTAGCGGTCCCGCAGCGCCAGGATGCGCGGGTGCGAGGCGTACTGGTCGGCGTGCACCTCGAGCGCGAGGGTGACGCCGTACTCCTCGGCGACCGGGGCGAGCTGCTCCATCGAGTCGGGCGTCAGCGAGATCTGCACGCGGGCGATCGGGAAGCCGAGCTTCGCGGCGGCCTGGATCTGTCGGCGCATGTACTCGATGAGCTCGTCCTGGTCGAGCAGGCGATCGCGGTGGATGCCGATGTCGGCATTCACCGCGAGCGACGTGGTGACCAGTCCGACCTCGTCGACGAGGTCGCGGAACCAGCCGGCGAAGCGGTCGTCGATCTCTGGGAATCCGCGGAAGCTCGAGAAGCCGATGACCTCGAGGCCGGGCCCGTAGCCCTCGGCGGCGACCTTTCGGATGAGGCCCTCGAGGTCGTACTCGCGCCCGTGGAAGGCGCGGGTGAAGCTGTAGAGGGTGACGCCCTGGATGGGCGTTCCGAGCGTGCCGCTCATGCTGCCACCGCCTTCATGGTCTTGGAGTCGTGCTCCTCGATGTGGAGCACCTCGTTCTCGCCGATGACGATGTAGGGGATGTACAGCTTCAGGTCGACGTCGACCCGGTGCTCGGCGCCGCCGGCCTCGACGGGTACCTCGCCCGAGAGCACGGCGGAGTCGGTCGGGAACCACCACTCCCCGGTCTCGTCGACGAGCTCGTCGAAGGTGAAGGTGCGGCCGTTCATCGTCCAGCGCAGCGATTCCTCGACCGCCGGCACGCCGTCGATGCTGAGGACGGCGCCCGCGATGCAGGAGCCCGGAAGCGCGCGGTACCACGGAATGCGGACCTCGACCTCGGCGCGGCGGCCGTCGGTGGTGAGCGTGTTCGGCTCGATGATGCGATCGGGGATCACCGGGACCTCCTCGTCAAGGGCGGAATGATGCCGCCGGACTTCTTTGTCATGATTTCCTCATTCTATTGTCTGTTTTAGACATAAGCAAGACGACGGCTCATTCCGAGGCGAGTGACCTGGCGATCCGCCGGGCCCCGCGCACCGCCAGCGCGACGCTCGTGAGCGTCGGGTTGCAGGCCGTCGCGGTGGGGATCACGCCGTTGCCGGCGACGTAGACACCCGGCGCGGTCCACAGCTCACTGTCGGGCGTGCAGACGCTCTCGCCGTCGTCGGTCTCGCCCATGCGCGTCGTGCCCTGGTAGTGCAGGGATGCGCCGGGCGGCATCGTGAACGGCCGGGGATCGATGGGCTCCCCCACCGCCGCACCGAGGCGCACGATCTCCTCGCGTGCGCGCTCGATCACCGCGTGGTCGCGATCGGTGAGGCGGTAGTGGATGCGCATGGCGGGCATGCCGTAGGCGTCGGTCACGTCGTCGGCGAACTCGACCCGGTCGTCGGGTTGCAGGTCCTTCGCGCAGAACAGGCCCAGGCCGACGATCGACCCCGGCACGACGGGATCGTCGTCCGCGAGCGGCACCGGCGAGGCGTCCAGCTGCATGATCTGGCCGTGGAACGGCACGTCGTCGGTGAACGGGACCCAGCTCACCCCGCTCTGCTCGCTGAGCGCCCCGGCCGCGGCCACCTCGTCGCGGGCTCCGGCCGGCACAAGCCGTTCGGCGTCGCGGATGCGGGACGCGAACACCACCTGGGCCTGGTCGTTCAGGTAGCGGCCGAGTGCGTGCGGCCGGATGCCGGACGCCCACAGCAGCTGCGGCGTGCGGAGCGCATCGCCGGCCACCACCACGGCTCTTGAACGCACCGTGTGCGACTCTCCGGAGCGGCGATCGCGCACCGCCACGCCGGCGGCGCGTCCCGCGTCGTCGACGAGCACCCGGGTGACGAGGGACTCGTCGTGGAGTTCGAAGTCCGGATTCGCCCGGGTGGCCTCGCCGAGCACGACGTCGGAGCCCGACCACACCAGACGGCCGTCGGCACGCCGGTGGACGGCCAGCGGCATCCGCTGCACTCGCGCCGCAGGCTCACGGTCGTCGTCGACGACGGCGGCGAGGCGCTCGCGCACGACCGCACCGAACGGCGAGCCGTCGAAGGCGTCGGTCGTCACGCCGAGCAGGCGGTCGGCCTCGTCGAGCAGCTCATCGAGGTCGGGGAGGAACGCGATGCGCTCACTGCCGCCCGGACGCGGGCATGCGGCCGTCCAGTGCGCGGACATGCCGCCGACGTTGGTCGACATCGCCGCGACCGGCATGCCGTCCTCGCCGGGGAAGGCGTAGCCGTCGTCGAGGAGGAACGTGCCGGGCCGGGCCCGCCGCTCGCCGCTCTTCACGGCACCGGGCGAACTCACCGTGTCGGCGCCCGCGCCCGGGCCCTCGGAGGCACGCTGCGCCGCGGCCCGCCGCTTCGGATCCTCGATGTTCTTCACGTGCGCTCCCGGCGGGTCCGACACGGTCGGCCCGGCCTCGAACATGGCGACGGTGAGGCCGGGCGCCCCCTCACTCAGGATGCGCGCATAGGCCGCGCCGGTCGGACCGCTGCCCACGATGGCGACGTCGACCTCGGCTGGATACCGTGAGACGGGCGACGTGGTCATGCCGCCGCCGCCAACTGCTGGATGAGCTTCACCGAGTCGGCCGACGCCGTCTGCGGGTAGTACTCGAGCCCGATCGGGCCGTCGTAGCCCGAGGCGCGGAGGTCGCCGAGGCGCGCGGGCCAGTCGATGGATCCCGTGCCGGGTTCGCCGCGACCCGGCGCGTCGGCGACCTGCACGTAGCGGATCAGGTCGCCCGCATTCGCGAGTTCGGCCGCGACATCCTCGCCCTCGACCGTGGAGTGGTACAGGTCGTACAGCACTCCGAAGAACGGCGAGTCGACGCCGCGCGCGACGTAGACCGCCTCGCTCGTGCGGTCGAGCAGCGACCCGGGGTGGTCGACGCGCACGTTGACCGGTTCGAGCACCAGGGTGATGCCCGAGCCGTCGATCTGCGCCGTGGCCTTCTGGTAGATCTCGATGAGCTTGTCGAGCTGCACCTGGCGCTTCCAGCCGCCGAACCCGGTGCCGCTGCCCACGACCATGCGGGGCGTGCCCAGCTCGTGCGCGATCTCCACACCCTCGTCGAGCTTGCGGAAGAACTCCGAGTGATCCCACGGCGGGATCATGAACTGCGTCCGCGGCTCGGCGAGCTGGGCGGTCAGCTGCGTGCCGGTCTCCTCGAGGGCGGCTTTCAGGGCGGGAAGGTCCTTGGGCGTCGAGGGCGCGTCGACCCCGGTCGGGCCCCACATCTCGACGGCGGTGAAGCCGGATGCCGCAGCCGCGCGCACGCGGTCGTGATAGTCGCCGGCCTCGGTGAAGAGGAGTTCGATGTTGGGTGCGAGCTGGTACATGGGGCGTCCTTCGGTGGTCAGAACATCGGATGGTCGTGGGCGGCATGCACGGGAACCTGCTGAAGCACGTCCCAGTGCTCGACGATCCGGCCGTCCTCGAATCGGTAGATGTCCGCGACCGCGGCGTCGGGTGCGCCGGGTCGGGAGGCTTTCACGTGCACCATCGCGAGGTCGCCGTCGACGAGGATGCGCTGCACGTCGAACCGTGCGTCGGGCGAGCCGTCGAACTTCGGCGTCAGCATCGCGATCGCCGCCCACGGGCCGTCTCCGATGGTCGGGTTGTGCTGGCGGTAGTCGTCCGCGACGTGGTCGGCGAAGGCATCCGCGACCCGCTTCTGCGTGTAGAACAGCTCCACGAACCGCTCGAAGGCGGCCCGGTTGTCCGCGCTCATCTGCCGGTCAGCCCTTGAGGCCGCCGGCGAAGCCCTGGATGAAGCGCTTCTGGGCGAACATGTAGAAGAGCAGGATCGGCACCATCGAGATGATGACGACGGCGAAGATCTTGTTCCACGCCGAGACCAGGCCGCCGACGTACGTGTACATCGCGACGGGGAGTGTCTGGGTCTCGGACCCCCCGAGGAAGATGAGCGAGTTGAAGAAGTCGTTCCAGACGATCAGGCCGGCGAGGATCGCCACCGTCCCGGTGGCGGGCGCCATGAGCGGCAGCACGACGCGGAAGAACGCCTGGGTGGGCGAGGCGCCGTCGATGACCGCCGCTTCCTCGTACTCGGTGGTCAGCCCTCGGAAGAAGCTCGCGTAGAGGAACACGGACAGCGGCAGCAGGATCGCGATCCAGAGGAGGATCATGCCGAGCGCGTTGCCGGTGAGGCCGACGCTGCGTGCGCCGATGTAGAGCGGCACGGTGCCGAGCTGGGCGGGCAGGATGATCGCGACGAGCACGAGGTAGTAGGCGAGGTTCGTCCAGGCGCGGGTGCGCCGTGCGATCACGTATGCCGCGACCGAGCCGAGCAGCACGAGCCCGAGGATGGCGCCGGCGGTGATGATGACGCTGTTGAGGATGCTCATCGGGATGCTGTTGCGCCCGGTGGTCGTGAGGACCTCGACGAACGCCCCGAAGTCGATCGTCGACGGCGGTGCGACGGCGCTCGTCGTGAGGAGCTCCTCGTCGGGCTTCAGCGCGGTCACGACGAGGAGGTAGAAGGGCAGCAGTCCGATCAGGGTGACGACCCAGACGAGGACCTCGCGGAGGGCGGTGGCCTTGGTGTAGCGGAACATGGGTCAGGCCCTTCCGGTCTCGCGGTCGCGGGTGACGTACTGCTGGAGGATGGCGAACGCCAGGATGATCACGGTGAGCACCAGCGCGAGCGCCGAGCCGAAACCGAACTGGCCGAGCGAGAACGCCTGCTTGTACACCTGGGTGGCGAGCGTCTCGGTGGCGCCGGCCGGCCCACCGCCCGTGAGGGCGAGGATCTGGTCGAAGATGCGCAGGCCCTGGATGATGCCGAGGGTGGTCGCGATCGCGATCGACGGCCGAATGGCGGGGACGATGACGTACCGGAACCGCTGCCAGATGCCGGCGCCGTCGAGCGCGGCGGCCTCCTCGACCTCGATCGGCACGCTCGCCAGCCCGGCGAGGTAGATCACCATGGTGAACCCGGTCTGCTGCCAGACCACGGTGATCAGGATGGCCCAGATCGACCACGTGGGGTCGGCCAGCCAGACCTTCTGGAACTCCTCGAGACCGAGCAGGCCGAGGAAGCCGTTCAGCGGTCCGTCGAACTGGAAGATGAACTTCCACACGTAGGCGACCGCGAGCGGGCTCAGCACGACGGGCATGAACAGGAGCGTTCGCAGGATGTACCGGGACTTCAGCATCCGGTTGATGGCGAGGGCGAACAGCAGGCCGAAGACGTTCGTGAGGATGACCGCCCCGAACGCGAGGAACAGGGTGTTCACCACGGCCCCGACCATGAGAGGGTCCTCGAAGATCCGCTGGAAGTTCTCCAGGCCCACGAACGCCCAGTCGCCGAGCCCCGTCCAGTCGGTGAACGCGAAGAACCCGCCGGTCAGCGTCGCGACGTAGTGCACCGCGATGACCAGGATCACGGCGGGCATCGCCCACCACCAGTGGCCGAAGCTGATCAGCGGCTTCTTGCCGCGCTTGCGCGGCGCCGGCGTGTTCCACGCCTCGGGCGGCACGGTGAGTGTGCGAGTGCTGCTCTCGTCGATCGTCACTGTCATCTGCTCTCTGACCTCGTCGTCTCGCGCCCCGGTTGCAGGTCGGGCGCCCTAGGGCAACTGTGACACACTTGCGTCGGAAAGACACATTAGTTGTCTCGATATCGCATATAAGTAGCGCCATGATCCGTCCGACGCGGTGGCTGGAAGGATTCCCCCTGTGATGGAGCACGCGTCATCCGGTTCCACCGAGGCGTCCGACCGCCTCTGGGATGCCTTCGTCGACCCACCCGACGAGGCGCGCCCACGGGCCTGGTGGCACTGGATGGACGGCAACATCGATCCCGAGGGCATCGAGCGCGACCTGCGGTGGCTCCACGCCGTCGGGGTGCGCGGGGCGCAGGTGTTCGACGGCGGGATGGGCGGTCCCCTCGTCGTTCCCGCGCCTGTGCGGCCCGGCTCCACGGTATGGGACGAGGCCGTGCTCGCCGCGAAGCGCACCGCGTCGGACCTCGGCATCGAACTGGCCGTCGCGACCTCGTCGGGGTGGAGTGCGGCCGGCGGCCCATGGGTGGAACCAGCCGATGCCATGAAGAAGGTGGTCTGGTCGGAGCTCGCGTTGGCCGGCGGCCGACCCGTCGAGGTGCCGCTTCCGCCCGTGCCCTCGGTGGCGGGCCTGTACCAGGACTCGCCACGCTGGGGCGCCGAGCCGGAGGGCCAAGCCTGGGCCACGGACTGGCGCGTGCTCGCGTTCCCCGCCGATCCACTGCACCAGGTGCAGGCACCGGCCCGCTTCCGCGCTTCCACGCCGGTGCACGACTGGACGTGCCTCACCGACGGATCGTTCGGCCGATCGCTCGCGCTGCCGCGCGACCCCGACGGGTGGTCGACCGCGTGGATCGAGCAGGAGTTCGTCACGCCGATCACCGTTCGATCGGTCGTCGTCGGCCTGCCCGGCCCGCGCGGGTTCGGCGCGGCGCCACCCGCGACCGCGGTGCTGCAGGCGAGCGACGACGGCGAGACGTATCGAGACGTCGTCGAACTGCCGGCCGACGGCGTTCCGGCTCGCACCGCGTCGTTCCCCGCCGTCACCGCACGGTGGTTCCGGCTCGTGCTCTCGGGGTCGAGCGCCGCCGAGGCGCTCCCGCCGATCGCCCACGGCGTGCGACGCCCACCGGTGCTCCGCACCACCGACCGCTTCGAGGTCTCCGAGTTCGTGCTCCGCTCGGGCGGGCGCGTCCACCGCGCCGAGGCGAAGGCCGGGTTCGGCGTCGTCGCCGACTACTTCGCCGTGCCCACCGACCCTCGGGCCGGCGCCGGCGCGCTGCATCCAGAGACCGTCATCGACGTCAGCGAGCACGTGCACGACGGCGTGCTCCGCTGGCACGCGCCGCCGGGCGAATGGACCATCCTTCGTCTCGGCGCGTCGCTCACCGGGCAGACGAACGGGCCGGCACCGGCCGACGCCACCGGGCTCGAGGTCGACAAGCTCGACGGCGACCGGGTGCGCGCGTACCTGCGAACGCACCTGCATCGCTTCGGCATCGGAGACGCGCCCGGAGCGGCGTCGACGCCGCGCTTCGGCGCGCTCCTCAGTGACAGCATCGAGGCCGGCCCTCAGAACTGGACTGAGGCGATCCTCGAGCAGTTCGGACGCCGTCGGGGCTACGACCCGACGCCCTGGCTGCCCGCGCTCGCCGGCTGCCTGGTGGGCGACCCCGAGGCATCCGACCGGTTCCTCTACGACTACCGCCGCACGATCGCCGAGCTCCTCGCCGACCAGTATTACGGCACGCTCGCCGCCGAGGCGCGTCAGCGCGGCATGAGCTCCTACGCCGAGGCGCTCGAGGACGGTCGGCCACAGCTCGGCGACGACCTCGCGATGCGTTCGCATGCCGACGTTCCGATGGGGGCGATGTGGACGTTCGACGCGGAGCGGGGTCCGCTTCCGACGTACGTGGCCGACCTGAAGGGCGCGTCCTCGGTCGCCCACGTGCACGGCCGGCAGTGGGTCGGCGCCGAGGCGTTCACGTCGTTCGACCGGCCGTGGTCGTGGACTCCGCACACGCTCAAGCACGTCGCCGACCTGCAACTCTCGCTCGGCGTGACCCGGTTCTGCATCCACACCTCGCCGCACCAGCCGATCGCCGCTCCGCCGCCGGGGATCGCCCTCGCCCCGTTCCTCGGGCAGGCGTTCACGATCAACGAGACGTGGTCGGGCGTCGCCCGCCCGTGGATCGACTACCTCGCGCGGTGCTCGGCCCTGCTCAGCATGGGCGTGCCGGCGGTCGACGTCGCGGTCTTCATCGGGGAGGAGGCGCCGGTCACCGGCCTCTTCGGGCACGACTTCGACACCGTCGTGCCGCCCGGGTTCGACTTCGACTACGTCGGGGTCGACGCCCTCACGACCGTGCTCCGCGTCGAGGACGGTGCGGTCGTCGCCGACGGCGCCTCCTATCGCCTGCTGTACCTGGGCGGTTCGAGCGACCGGATGACGCTCCCGACGCTCCTGGCGGTGGAGCGGCTCCTCGACCACGGCGCCACCATCGTGGGCGGACGGCCGGGCGCGTCGCCATCGCTCGGCGACGATCCCGACTCGTTCGACCGCAGCTGCGACCGCATCTGGACCGCGCCGCGCGCACGAGGACGCGTGCTCGACACCTCCGACCTTCGCGAGGCGCTCGATGAGCTCGGCCTGAAGCCCGCGCTCGAGGTCGTCGGCCCGCCGCTTCGGCAGATCTCACGCGTCATCGACGGTCGACGCGTGACGTTCCTCGCGAACCCGTCCGCCGAGCCGGCCGAGGCGCGGCTCCTGGTGTCCGACCCTGCGCCGCATCTCGTGACGTGGGATCCGGTGGCGCTGCAGGTGCAGGGGCTCCCGCACGACGGGACGCCGTCGGGCGACGGCCGCAGCGCGTACCGGCTCTCGCTGCCGAGCTTCGGCTCCACGTTCGTGCTCGGCGCCGACGCGGAGCCGCCCACGCCGGCGGTCCGGTCCACGCAGCTCCGCGGGCCATGGGAGCTGCACCTGCCCGGCCGTGCCTCGACTGCGATGCCCTCGGGCCCCGCACTGTGGACGACCCTCGACGACGAAGCCCGCCGCTTCTCAGGGACAGGCGCCTACTCGGTCGGGTTCGAGCTGGCCGATGAACCGGTCGAGGGCGACCGCCATCTCGTCGACCTCGGTGTCGTGCGCGACATCGCCCGGGTGACCGTCAACGACGTCGACTGCGGGGTGGCCTGGACGGCGCCGTTCCAGGTCGAGGTGACCGCGGCGCTCCGGGCAGGGGTGAACCTCATGCGCATCGAGGTCACCACGCCGTGGCGAAACCGGCTGATCGCCGAGGCAGCGGCGCCGACCGGAGACGTCTTCGAGCCCATGACCCGGGTGTTCGAGCCGACGGCCGAGCCGCTCCCGGCGGGGCTCGCCGGCCCGGTCGTGCTCCTCGTCGAGTCCCCCGCCTGACGGGTGCACGGGGGCAGGATCAGCGGCACTATTGCCACACATCACCAAGACTAATGTCGGAATCATGCCAATGTGTGCCACGCTGGAGGTGCGGCCAGCGGCCGAGCCGGCCCGAGGCTGGCGACAACGACGTCACGAAAGGTCCGAAATGTCACAGCACCCCGCATCCAAGCCGCTTCGGTGGTCGCTCCTCGCGGCACCCGTCGCCGGAGTGATGGTCCTCGCCGGTTGTTCCGGCGGCGGCGACACCGGCAGCACCGACGACGCATCGGGCACCGGCTTCTCCATGATGGTCGCCCAGGCCAACGACGCCGACGACTTCTACGCGCAGATGGCGAAGGCGTACACGGAGGAGACCGGCACCGAGATCGAGGTCATCCCGTACCCCTCCGAGGCGTACAACACCCAGGTCACCACCCAGTTCCAGGCGGGCAACGCGGCGGATGTCGCCATCCTCTCCCCGGGAACCGGCCAGCCGATCTCGGTGATCACCCTCGCCGACGCCGGGTTCCTCGAGCCCCTCGACGACACGTCGGCCGGCATCATCCCCGAGGGCACCGAGTCGCTCTACGAAGTGGACGGCAAGATCTACGGCCAGCCGACCGCGCTCTCCCCCGTCGGCCTGATCTGGAACCCCGCGGCCGCCGAGGAAGCGGGCATCGACGAGTTCCCGGCCACCTTCGACGACATGCTGAAGGCCTGCACGACGGCGCGCGACGCGGGGAAGAGCTTCACCGTGCTCGCCGGCTCCGTGTCGTTCAACACCGGCCTGCTCGCCCAGCTCGTCTCGGCGACCCGCGTCTACGAGGAGACCCCCGACTGGAACGAGCAGCGCGCGGCCGGCGACGTGACCTTCGCCGACAGCGACGGCTGGAAGCAGACGCTCGACGACATCGTCGCCATGAACGACGGCGGGTGCTTCCAGGACGGCGCGGCGGGCGGCACGTTCGACTCGATCACCAACGGCATCGGCGGTGGCACGTCGCTGAGCGCCGCCGTTCCCGGCTCGGCTGCGACCTCGATCAACGCCGGCGCGGGCCTCGAGACCGACGTCCAGGCGTTCCCGCCGGCCGACGACCAGGGCGACTTCATGCTGGCCTCCGCCAACTACGCGTGGGCCATCAACGCCAAGGCCGACGACGGCGCCAAGAAGTCCGCGCAGGACTTCCTCGACTGGGTCGCCGAGCCCGAGCAGGCGCAGCAGTACGCCGAGCTCTCGGGTGCGGTGCCGATCACGGGTGTCAGCGCGGACACGCTGCTCCCGGTCTACCAGCCGGTCGCCGACCTGCTCGAGTCGGGTGCCTACACCGGCCTCCCGAACGCGACGTGGCCCAACCCGGCGACCTACGACGCCCTCGGCGTCGGCGTGCAGGGCCTCCTCACCGGCCAGAAGACGGTCGAGGCGGTCCTCGAGGACATGGACGCCGCCTGGGACCAGTAGGACCCGTTCCTCGATCGGCTGCCGTCCGGAGCTTCGCGCCCCGGGCGGCAGCCGCATTCCCGCCCCGACCACGAAGGACCACCGCCACATGACGCCGACCCGCCGCATCCGGATGCTCCTCGATGAGCTCACCTGGGCCGAGAAGCTCGGCCAGCTGCAGATCGTGTTCCGACCGCAGCAGGCCGCAGCGGCGCAGCTCGTGCGCGACGGCATCGGCTCGGTGTTCTGGCCGCGCACGGCGGCCGCGACGAATGCCCTGCAGCGTATCGCGGTCGAGGAGACCCGGCTCGGCATCCCCGTGCTGGTCGGGCTCGACGTCATCCACGGGCACCGCACGATCGCGCCGGTGCCCCTCGCGCAGGCGGCGAGCTTCGATCCACGGCTGGTGGAGGATCTCGCCCGCCTCGCGGCCGCCGAGGCGCGCTCCGCCGGGGTGACGTGGACGTTCTCGCCGATGGTCGACGTGTCCCGCGATCCGAGGTGGGGCCGCGTGGTCGAGGGCTTCGGCGAGGACGTGCACCTCACCGCCGAGCTCGGCCGCGCGATGGTGCGCGGCTACCAGGGCGCGTCGCTCGCGGCATCCGATGCCATCGCCGCGACCGCCAAGCACTTCGTCGCCTACGGGCAACCCGAGGGCGGCCGGGACTACGACACCGTGGATGTCTCGGAGCACCGCCTGCGGAACGTGCATCTCGAGCCGTTCCGCGCCGCGGTGGCCGAGGGCGCGGCATCCGTCATGGCCTCGTTCAACACGGTCGCCGGCCGACCGATGCACGCCAACCGGCGCCTGCTGACCGACGTGCTGAAGGCGGAGTGGGGGTTCGAGGGGATCGTCGTCGGCGATGCCGAGGGCGTGCGGAACCTCATCCCCCACGGCGTCGCCGCCGACCTCGCGGACGCCGTGCGGATCGCCTGGAGCGCCGGCCTCGACGTCGAGATGGGCGGCGCGCCGTCCGATCTGGCGCAGGAGGAGCTGGCCCCCGGCCTGCTCGATCCCGAACGTGTCGACGATGCCGTGGCCCGGGTGCTCGCCCTGAAGGAGTCGCTCGGGCTCTTCGACGAGCCCTACGTGACCGAGGCCGACGAGCGGATCGAGCCCACGGTCGAGAGCCGGCAACTGGTGCGCGCCGCCGCTGCCCGCTCGATGGTGCTCCTGAAGAACGACGGCACGCTGCCGCTCCGCGATTCACGGCGCGTGCTGGTGACGGGCCCGTACGCGGAGTCGACCGATCACCTCGGGGCGTGGACGCAGTCGTTCGCCGCGCCCGCGGGCCGCATCGCCGATGCCCTGCGCGAGCGGATGCCGCGAGCCGAGCTCCGGGTCCTGCCCGGCGTCGGCTTCCTCGACGACGACGTCTCGCAGCTTCCCGCCGTCGTCGCGGCCGCCCGCGAGAGCGACCTCGTGCTGGTGTGCGTGGGCGAGCCGAGCTCGCTCTCGGGCGAGGCGGCGTCGCGCAGCGACCTGCGACTGCCCGGGCGCCAGGAGGAGCTCATCCGGCAGGTCGCCGCGTCGGGCACGCCGTTCGTCGTGGTGCTGGCGAACGGCCGCCCGCTCGTCGTGGCCGACTGGATCGACGTGGCGCCCACCGTGCTCGAGGCGTGGCACGGCGGCACGGAGGCAGCCGCCGCGATCGTCGACGTGCTGCTCGGCGACGCCGAGCCCGCAGGCCGGCTGCCGATGTCGTTCCCGCGATCGGTCGGGCAGGTCCCGATCCACTACGCCCACGAACGTACCGGCCGGCCGGCGACGGTCGGCGGCTCGCTGACCGAGGCATCCGTCGACATCGGGCTGCACGGCCCCGACAACGTGCACGAGAAGTACACCTCGAAGTACCTCGACCTCGAGCTCGGGCCGCAGTTCGCGTTCGGGCACGGGTCGGGGTACGCCACCTTCTCGCACTCGGCACCGCGTCTCTCGCGTGTTGAGCTTCCCCTCGACGCACTCGAACGGGGCGAGGTGCTCAGCGTCGCCCTGGACGTGACGAACACATCCGACCGATCCGGTGACGAGGTGGTCCAGGCCTACCTGGAGGACGTGGTGGCGAGCGTCGCCCCTCCGGTGCGCCGGCTGGTCGGGTTCGAGCGACGCACCATCGAGGCCGGCGGCACGGTCACGGTCTCGTTCGAGCTCGGCGCGCGCGAGCTGGGCTTCTGGTCGACGGATGCCGCGGCCGCCCGCTTTATCGTCGAACCGGGGGTCTTCCGTCTCCACGTCGGCTCCACCCTGGAGCGCACGCAGTCGTTCGAGTTCCGCGTCAGCGATCCACCCACCATGAACACCGGCCGCGAAGGAGACCCACGATGACAGACACGACGACGGCGACGGCGCCGAGCCGCTGGTCGATCGAGCGGGACCGCGGGTTCCGGCTGCTCCACGATGGACGGCCCGCGCTGCTGCTCGGTGGACAGGTGCACAACTCGTCCTCGTCCTCGCGGCGGTCGATCGCCGAGTCGTTCGCGCACGTTCGCCGGATGAACGGCAACACCGTGCTGGCGCCGGTGAGCTGGGCACTCCTGGAGCCCGAGGAGGGGACCTTCGACCTCACGCTCGTCGACGCGATGCTCGAAGCGGCGCGCGCGAACGGGCTCAGGCTCGTCCTGCTCTGGTTCGGCGCGTTCAAGAACGCCGCGTCGACCTACGCCCCGACGTGGGTTCGCGCCGACGCGGGGCGGTTCCCGCGTGCGGTGGTCGACGCGCGCCGACGGACGGCGTTCACGTATCCGGGCGCGACGGCGAAGCCGGTGCTCTCGGTCTTCAGCACTGGGCTCCGCGATGCCGACGCCGCCGCGTTCGAGACCCTCATGCGGCATCTGGCGGTCGCGGACGCCGAGGACACCGTGGCGATGGTCCAGGTCGAGAACGAGTCCGGCCTGCTCTCCGACAGCCGCGACCGCGGTCCGCTCGCCGAGCGGGTCTGGAACGCCGCCGTGCCCGCAGAGCTGCTCGACCGTCTCGGCTCGGGCGGTTCCTCGGCCGTACACGACCTCTGGCGTGAGCGCGGCCAGATTCGCGCGGGTTCGTGGCCGGAGGTGTTCGGCGACGACGCGCGCGCCGACGAGGTGTTCATGGCCTGGGCGTTCTCCAGCTACGTGGAGCACCTCGCCCGGCGAGGCCGAGCGGTCAAGCGGGTGCCGATGTACGCCAATGCGTGGCTCGGCCCACAGCCCGGCCAGGATCATCCCGGGCAGTACCCGAGCGGCGGGCCGGCCGCGCCGGTCATCGAGGTCTGGCGTTCGGGGGCGCCCTCGCTCGAGCTCGTGGGTCCCGACCTGTACGTCGACGACGCGGACAGCGCGATGCGGACGTACGCGTCGGCGGATCAGCCGCTGTTCATCCCCGAGAGCCGGCCGCGAGCCGGCGAGCTGGTACGGGCCATCGGCGCCTACGGCGCGATCGGATGGTCGGCCTTCGGCATCGACCGGGCCAATCCCGACGGGCAGGTCGCCGCGGCGCTCGCGTACCTGACCGCACTCGAGTCCGAGATCACCGCGGCGGGCGGCCGGGGCGCCCTCGCGGCCGTCATCCTCGAACCCGGCCAGGAGTCCGCTCCCGTCGGCACCCGGGGCCCCCTCGAGGTCACGGCGCGCGGCACGCTGGCTTTGCTCCAGCGAATGCTGCTCGACGCGGGAGTGCAGGCCCCCGCACCGGAGCTGTCCCTACCCGACGAGACGTTGCCGACGGCTCCGGTGCCGGCCCCTGCCGACCACCGACCCTTCGGGCTGCTGATCGCAGCGGCTCCCGACTCGTTCATCGTCGTCGGGCAGGGCGTCACGATGGACTTCGCCATCGAGGGCGCGGTCGTCGAGATCGACTCGGTGCAGGAACTCCTGCTGGAGGGAGGCGCCGTCACCCCGGGCCGGTTCATCAACGGCGACGAGCGGCTGAGCATCCTGCCGACCCACGCGGTCGGGGCTGCGCGGATCCGGCTGCTGCAGCGCGCGCCCTGACCGACCTCAGGCGAGGGGGCGGTAGCGCAGGTCGCGGAAGCGCACGTCTCCGTCGCCGCTCGCGTAGATCGCGGGCCGGAGGCTCTGCAGGTCGCCCACCGTGTTGGCGTGGTACCCAGAGGTCTCGTAACGGATGGCGTGCCGCACCCACTCCTCGCCTGGCAACCGGTACCAGGACGTGACGATGTGCTCGTCGTTGCGGATGCGCAGCGCCATCCGGCGGGCCGCCGGGGCCGGCTCGCGCCAGTGCGTGCGGAGCCCGCCGGAGTAGCTCACCATGCGGTCGCCGTCGATGCCCATGCCGCAGAACAGCCGATGGTTGAAGAAGAGCAGCAGCCCGGCCTCGGCGCGCTGGCCGAGGAGCTCGACGTCGACCTCGATCTCGTACGAGTGGTCGCCGGTCACGAGGCAGAGCGGCGACGTGCCCGCGGGTCCGTCACCCCGCGCGCGGAGCACGAGCCCGTGGTCGACCCGCAGCCGCTCGGCCTCGCCGGGGGACGGCGCATGGAAGGTCCACCGCTCACCGAGCCGGAACGCGCCGGCATGCTCCTCGAAGCTCGCCGCCACGCCCTGCGGCGCGGCATCCGCCGGCGCTGCCTGGGTCGCACCGAGGTCGTCGGTGACCGCCACGGGCCATCCGTCGTCAGTCCAGTCGATCGGCTCGAGCAGCACCTGGCGACCGAGGGTGCGGAAGCCGTGCTCGTACCCGTGCGAGAGCATCCACCAGGCATCCGCCGGCCCCCGCAGGATCGTGGCGTGCCCGCGCGACCACCAGCGCTCCGCGGCGCCCGTGGTGCGGGCGATCGGGTTGCCGGGATGGTTCTCCCACGGGCCGTGCACCGAGCGGGAGCGGGCGACGATGACCATGTGCCCGGTCGGCGGACCGGCGGTGCCGCCCACCGCGCTGACCAGGTAGCACCACTCCCCGCGCCGGAACAGCTTCGGCCCCTCGAGGGCGTACGCCTCGGTGACCCACTCGTCGGGGTACCGCCATCCGTCGTACACCGGCTCGAGCTCGCCGACGGTCGAGAGTCCGTCGTCGGCCAGCCCGATACGTCGGATGCCGCTGACGAACAGGTATCGCCTCCCGTCCTCGCCGACGACGTGGCCGGGATCGATCGCGCCGCGGATGCCGAGGTCGATCGGCTCCGACCACGGACCGCGCATCGACGGCGCGTGGATCACGAAGATCGACGGCTCCGTCAGCTCGGACCAGGGCGTCGGGATGAACGGGATGTAGATGAAGAAGCGCCCGTCGTGCTCGGCGATGTCGACCGCGAACGTGTTGCCGAGCGGCAGCGGCAGGGCCGAGCCCTCGTACGTCCAGTTCACGAGGTCGGTCGAGCGGTACAGCGGCAGTCCAGGCGCGGCCTGGAACGACGAGTACGTCATCCAGTACTCGTCGCCCACGCGGATGACGGCCGGGTCGGGGCGGTCGCCGGCGAGCACCGGGTTCGTGAAGGTCATCGCCCCGTCGTGGTCGGTCATCGCTCGAGGATCCAGTCTTCGATCGTCTTCAGGGTGTGCAGGGCGCCGGCATCGCCGGGGTGGTCGATGTGGCCGTGCTCGGCGCCCGCTTCGACGTGGAGCTCGACGTCGACGCCTGCCGTCGTCAGGGTCCCGGCGAAGCGCTCACCCGACGGCCGCAGCTCGTCGAGCTCGCACACCACGATCAACGTCGGTGGGAAGCCGCGGCCGTCGCCGAGGCCGGCGAACGCGTGCGGATCGGCGAGCGCCGCCTCGTTCCCTGCGTAGTTCAACGTGAGCTGGCCGGTCGGTGACGCGAGGTCGATGGACTCCGAGCCCTCGGTCCAGTTCGGGTGCAGGACCGGGTAGACGAGCACGACCCCGGCGGGCAGCGGCTCCCCCGCGTCGCGCAGCCGCGTCACGGCGCCCGCCGCGAGCGCCCCGCCCGCGCTGGCGCCGCCGAGCACGAGCGACTCGGACGTCGCGCCGGTGAGGTCGGTCGCGGCATCCGCGATGAACCGCCACGCGGCGAGCACGTCATCCGACGGGACCGGGAAGTGCACGTCGCCGAGGCACTTCGCGTAGTCGACCGAGACGACCGGGATGCCGCGGGCCGCGAGCTCACGCGCGACCCAGTTCGACTCCGGCATGTCGAGGTGCCCGCCGATGAACCCCCCGCCGTGCACCCAGACGAACGCGCGGCCGCTCGGCGTGGCGGTCGCGTCGCGGAAGGTGCGGATCGGCACCGGGCCGTGCGGCCCGTCCACACGGCGGTCCTCGGTCTCGACGTCGGCGAGGTGCGGGAACCGCCGCACGAGGGACGCGGTGTCGACGTCGGTTCGCCGGTCCGCGGGTTCGCCGTGCTCGGTGAGCCAGCGGATGGCGTCGGGGACGGTCATGCGACGGAAGTCGAAGTCGTCCGCGGTATCGGCGCTCGCCTCGGAGGCCAGGGTCTCGTCCATCGGAACTCCTTCGGTGCTCGCCGCCTACTGCAGCGGGCTTCTGCCCTTGGCGCGTGCGGCGCGCTCGGCCTCGGCGAGGATCTCGCTGTTGAAGTACTCCTGCTGCAGGATGACCCGGCCGTCGCGCACCCGGATGACGTGGATGAACGACTGCGGATACGGCTCGCCGAGGAACGTCGCCTCGGGCACCATCCGGCTCGTCACGAAGAACAGCTCGGGGTCCTCGGCCGCAACGATTTCGACGTCGCGGTGCACGCAGTCGGCGAACATGCCCGAATTGTTGCGGGTGTTCGCAACGATCTCGTCGCGGCCCTCCCACCTGGTCTTGGGCAGGCCCGCGGGAGCGAACGGCAGTTCCTTCACGCCATCCGGATGCCACAGGGCCAGCCGCTCGTCGGGGTGGTCGAGGTTCGACGCGAAGAACGCCTCGACCACGGCACGATTCGCGGCGCGCAGCTCCTCGACAGAGGTCACGGTCTCGCTCATGCCGGCTGCCGCATCGCCCGCATGCTGCGACGGATCAGGTCGTGCTGCCTGCGCACGAGCAGGAGCGGGTCCACCTCGCCGAGCTCGGCGAACGCGTGGCCCTCCCATTCGCTCGACCAGTAGCCGCGGTAGCCGCCCTCGACGAACACGCGCACGAGCTCGGGGTAGTCGATCGCCGGCTCCTGGCCCTGCTCGTCGATGTCGTAGAACTTCGCGTGCACGTGCAGGATCTGCGGCATGATGTCCGCCCACTCGCGCGGGTCGACGTGGCCGTGCATGTTGAACGCGAGGTGGGCGAACGAGCCGAGCCGGCCGGGGTCGAAGTCGCGGCCGCGGAGGTAGGCGATGAACTCCTCCTGGCGCTGGCGCATCGGCGCATCCGTCGCCCAGATGTCCTGCATGGTCTGCACGGCGGCGTCGTCGAGGCCGGCTCGGCGGACCGCGCGGAGCAGGGTCGGCGACATCGAGTGCATCGTGGCCGAGAAGTCGGCGACGAACCCGAGCAAGGGGGAGTCGAGCTCGGCGTAGACGTCGCGCACCTTCATGATCTCGGGCGCGTTCGGCCCCATCGGCGCGTGGATCTCGTAGGCGAGCTTCAGCTCGAGCTCCTCCGCGACCGGCAGGAGCCGGCGCAGCAGCTCGGGCTTCGCGCTCTGGATGCGCACGAGCGGGAAGCCGAGCTTCGCCGCGCCCCGGAACAGCGTCTCGCTGAACTCGAACTCCTCGTCGGGAGTCATGTCGCGGTCGCGGCGGCGACCCATGTCGAGGTTCGCGCCGAACGAGCTCGCGTCGAACCCGTGCCGGTCGAACGCCTCCCGCCACGTGCGCACGAACTCGTCGGACACGACCGGGTAGGTCGGCAGCACCTGCGAGGCGACGATCTCGATGCCAGGGCCGATGCCGAGCTCGGCCACCCGATCGAGCAGCCCCGAGAAGTCGAACCAGCCGGCGCGGAACTCGGCGCTCGCCGAGTAGAGCGTGAGCCCGAGCTTGAACGGGTCCTCCTCGGTGGCCGCGGGCGCCGGCGGCACGTCTCCCACGAGCGCCGGCGGCGCGGCATCCGCATCGGTGACCGTCAGGGTCATGGCCTGCTTCACGATGTTGGGCACGTACATGCCCGGCCCGCCATCGACGCCCGGCGCGATCTGCATGTACGGCAGTCGCAGCTCGCCGAACACCTCGACCGCGTGGGTCTCGCCGAGGGTCACGCGCTGCGGCCGGGAGACGATGAGCAGCGGGTGCGCCTGCAGGTACCAGAGCACGTCGTGCTGTTCAGGCAGCTCGTCCAGCCCGTAACGCACGCCGTCGAGCTCGAACGCGAGGTCCTCGGCGTCCACGGGCTGGCGGTCGATCGTGAGCCGCAGCGTGCTCACGGACGACAGCCAGAGGCTGCGGTACCAAGGCAGGGTCAGTGCGAGCGCGAGTCCATCGGGGTGGGCGCGCAGGCTGGAGTCGTCGATGAGTCCGTTCGGCATGGTTCGTCCTGTCTGTGATTCCTGCGAGTGGGTGTGCGTCGGATGCCGCGGCTCAGTCGAGCCCGTCGGCGATGCGCCGGATGAGGGAGTGCTGGCGTCGCACCTGCTCGATCGAGCGCCAGGGGCTCCGCTCCCCCTCGTACTCGCTCGAGAGGTAGCCGGTGTAGCCCGCGTCCTTCAGCGCCTGGAGCACCGGCTCCCAGGGGATCTGCTGGTCCTCGAGCCGCTCGTCGATGTCGTGGAACTTCGCCTGGATGAACACGACGTACTTCGCGATGTCGGCGATGTCGGCCGGATCGACGCCGATGCCGTCGAGGAACGCCGGTCGCTGGCCGGGCAGCTCGCCCGGGCGCAGCGGAATGGGCCGGTCCTGGAAGATCCCGGTGTCGAGCAGGAGCCCGAAGTGCTTCGTGCCGGTGCGCTCGATGAGGTCGATGTAGTCGTCGACCACCGGGTGCCTGATCGGCGTCGGCGAGTGGATCTCGGGGCAGATCACGATGTCGAGCTCCTGGGCGAGGTCGAGCGATCGCTCGACCGACTCCGTCCAGATCGGGTCGGGCACCAGGTCGCCCGAGACGACGCCGATCTTCGGGCGCACGAATCGGAACCCGAGCCGCTTCGCGAGCCGCAGGTCGCGCTGCAGCATCCCTGCGCCCTCGGTGGCCGAGAGCGCGCGGGCGTTCGGGCCACTGGAGTGCAGCCGGGTGTCGATCCAGGAGCCGTAGTTGGTCGGCTCGAGCGAGTACTGCTCGAGCAGGGCGAACCACCGGTCGATCCACTCGGTCGTGGGCTCGGGATAGCCGGCGATGTGGCCCTCGCCGAGGATCTCGACCCCGGTGGCGCCCACGTCGGCGACGGCGCCGAGCGCGGTCTCGAGGTCGAGCACGGTGCCGTAGTCGGTCATGAAGCTGTAGAGCGAGACGCCGTACTTGAACGGACCGCCGACCGCCTCGGGCGACAGCGTGATGTGGCGCGTCTCGCGGTAGGTGCTCGGCTGGTGCTCCTCGGGGATGTACGACATGCGCAGCCGGAGCTCGATCGACACCTCGTGCACGCCCTCGGGGAGGCCGCCGTCGAAGGGCACCGTGACGATCGCCGCCTCCTCGAGCGGCCAGCGCACGCCGTCGACGTCCCAGAGCTCGGCCAGGCTGTAGGTGCGACCGGCGAACGTCCAGCGCGGCACGTCGGGGCCCACGTCGACGAGGTCGTCGACGCGCACCGCGATGCCGTCGATGAGCGACGCCGCCATCCCGCGGTACGACGGCATGCGCACCCGGAACTGGAACCCGGTCACGCGGCCGCCCTCGTGGACGTTGCGGAATCCGACGGACTGGATCAGGTCTCTCTCGAGAAGCATCGGTGCTTCCTCTCTGCTCTGGTGTGGCTGGGCGGGCGTGGGAGCTGTCCCGGCGGTCAGCGGGCGACGGATGCCGCGGCGGTCGTCGCGGCGCGCAGCTGCTCGGCGGCCTTGCGCGCGCCACGCACGGCGATCGCGACGCTCATGAGCGTCGGGTTCATCGCGGTGGCGGTGGGGATGAGGGCGTTGCCGCCGACGACGAGGTGCTCGTACCCCCACACGCGCGACCACGGGTCGGCGACCGACGTGCCGTCGTCGGCGTCGCCCATGCGGAGGGTGCCCTGGTAGTGCAGGCTCGAGCCGTTCGGCATGAGGCGCGGTTCGGCGACGAACGTGCCGAGGGCGTTCCCCGCGCGTCGGAGCCGCTCGGTGGCGGCGTCGATCTCGGCGAGCTCCATCGGGGTGAGCTCGTACGTGATGGTCATGTTCGGGAAGCCGCGGTAGTCGAGCTCGCCGTCGTCGAAGGTCACCGCGTCCTCGAAGCGGGGGTGTTTGCGCATGCCGTAGCCCATGTTCACGTAGCCCCACCGGTTCTGCGCGTGCGGGGCATCCGGCGCCATCGGGAACGGCGTGGTCTCGGAGTACATCACCTGGAGCGAGAACGGGTGGTCGGGCTCCGAGAACGGGATGCGGTTCACGGCCGCGACGGGGTCGGCGGCGTGCTCCGCGCGGCGGGCGAGCTCCTCGTCGAGCTGCGCCTCGGTCGCGAACCGGCCGATCCGGTCGGCATCGAGCGCGACGGTGGAGATGACCACCGGATGCTCCGTGAGGTAGTGCCCGAGCGCCCGAGGGCGGATGCCCGAGGCCCACAGCAGCTGGGGCGAGCGGAATGCGTCGGCGGCCACGACCACGAGGTCGGCGGGCACGAAGGACGTCTCGTGGGTGCGCAGGTCCTCGACGGTGACGCCGGTGACGAGGTCGCCGTCGTGCTCGATCCGCCGCACGAGCGTGAGGTCGCGCAGCTCGAAGCGTTCGGCGAGCGGATGCCCCGGCTCGATGAGCGGGCCGAGCACCACGTCGGCGCCCGCCCAGCGCATGGTGCCGTCGGGCTGCGGGTCGCCCGCGACGGGCAGCGTGCCCGGGCCGTAGCCGTCGGGCAGCTCACCGGCGAACTCCTCCTCCAGCAGCGAGCGGATGCCGCCGCCGACCGCCGAGTCGGCGAACGCCGAGCTCTGCGCGTGCAGCAGGCCCTCGGCCGTGGCGATGAGGTCCTCCCACTCGTCGTCGGCGATGAACGGGACCTTCTCGCTGAACCCCGGTCGCGGGATCGCGCACGTCCAGTGCGCACCCTGGCCGCCGACGTTCGTGGCCCCGGCCGCCGCCGGGAACGTCGGCGCGTGCGCCGAGCCCTCGCCGCCGAAGTCGAGCAGGTGGGTGCCCTGCCGGGCGGTGAACATGCCCTCGACGACCGTGCCGGCCGGGATGCCGAGTGCCTCGCGGAACTCCCCCGCCTGCGGACCCTGCGACCGCTCCCGCGCGCGGGCCTTCTCGGTCGGGTCCGCGATGTTGCGCACGCTCTCGCCGGGACGCTCGGTCAACTGCGGGCCCGCCTCGAACATGACGACCCTGGCATCCGGAACGCCCTCGAGCAGCGTGCGGGCGTAGGCGGAGCCGATGGGCCCGCTGCCGACGACGGCGATGGTGGGGTGGTGCGACATGAGGTGCTCCTCTTCGGGGTTCACGCGGTGAGGGGTTCGGATGCGGCTTCGGGTGCGGGCTCGATCTCGTCGGACAGCTGCCCCTTCGGAAGGAGCACCGCCGCGACGATGCCGAGCGCGTAGACGACCGCGAGGGCGGCGAAGACGGGCGAGAGCACGTCGCCGTACAGGTGCGCGACCTGCTCCTGCACGGCGGGCGACGATGCCCGCACGGCCTGCGGGGTCAGCGTCGACGCGTCGAGGATCGACGGGAGCCCGGCGGCCACGCCGACGCCGATCACCCCGCCGATGACGGCCGTCGCCACGGTCGATCCCATCTGGCGCACGAGGTTGACGGTCGCGGTGATGGTGCCCGTCTCGTTCCGCGGCACGGCGCCCTGCACGACCGCGATGACGAGGCTCATGAAGGAGCCGGTGCCGATGCCGACGACGCCCATGACGACCATCGGCACCCAGAGCGGGGCACCGGCGGGCAGCAGCGCCATCGTCAGCAGCCCTGCGGCGCCGAGGGCGGTGCCGACGATCGGGTAGACGCGGTAATGGCCGGTGCGGCTCACGAGCCATCCGGTCGCCAGGTTGGAGACGAGCATCCCGAACACCGTGGCGATGGGCACGAGCCCCGACACCGTGGCGGTGGTGCGATACGCCATCTGGAAGTACGTCGGCAGGTACGCGGTGACGGAGAACAGCCCGACGCCGATGATGGCCGAGAGTGCGACGCCCGCCGCGATCGTGCGATCGGCGAAGAACCGCAGGGGCACGATCGGCTCGGGCACGCGCAGCTCGATCACGAAGAAGGCGGCGAAGCCGATCGCCGCGACGACGAAGGCCACCAGCGCAGCGGATGCCGCGGCAGGGTCGCCGATCCAGCTGACGGCGAGCACGAGCGCGACGAAGGCGACGGTGAAGCCGGTCGCGCCGGCGAAGTCGAAGCGCCGCCGAGGACCGGGGTCGATGTGCGGGATCGCGAAGACCGCGAGGGCGAACGCCGCGACGCCGAACGGGATGTTGATCCAGAACACCCACGACCAGCCCCAGTAGTCGGTGATCGCCCCGCCGAGCACCGGGCCGACGAGGATCGCGACCGGGAAGGCCGCGCCGATGATGCTGAGGATCTTCGGGCGTTCGCGCGGCGTCGTCACGTGGGCGACGATCGTCTGCGACATGAGCTGCAGTCCGGCCGAGCTCATGCCCTGCGCGACCCGGGCGACGATGAGCTGCGTCATGTCCTGCGCGAAGCCGCAGGCGAGCGACGCCACGAGGAACACGACGAGCGAGACGAGGAAGACGAGGCGCGGACCGACGAGGTCGCCCACCTTGCCCAGCACGGGCAGGAGCACGGTGCTCGCGAGCGTGTAGCCGACGACGACCCAGCCCATCTGGCCGAGTGCGCCGAGCTCGCCGGCGATGGTGGCGAGCGACGTGGCCACGATCGTGTGATCGAGGGCGCCGAGGATCGAGACGGTCAGGAGGGAGGCGATGAGGAGCCGGAACCGGAGCGGTGAGAGCGACATTCGTGGATGGCCCGAACGATCGGACTGTCGACGCGACCCTGTGTGCCCTCGCCGCAGCGTCACGGTGAGGATCGGATCCGAGGGGATCCCGACGTCATGTCGATTCTAGACGATCTTTCGTCGCAAAACAACTAAAGCCGGGTCGGATGCCGCGACGGAACGAGGATGGCCTCCGCCGCTTGCGCGTCCGCCAGCAACTCGTCGAGCTCCAGGCATCGCGTGCCTCGTGCCACCATGTCGACGGCCCGACGCACCGACGCGCGTTCGCCGGACTCGAGCCTCGCGGGCGCGACCAGGCGCCCTGCGGCGGTGCTCGTGGCCAGCTCGACGTGCCCGAGCGGCGCATCGATCTCGACCTCGGTGGTCGCCTCGCCGAGCGCCTGCACGCGGAGCACGGCTCCCTCCGGGCTCGTCACCCCGACGAGCACCGAGCCGAGGACGCGTCCGTCGTCGTCGGCCCGCAGCAGCGCCGTCCCGGCGTCGCGTCCACTGTCGGCGGCGCCCACCACGAGCGGGGCACCCGCGAGCGAGCGCGTCCAGCCGACGGCGTCCCGAACCATCGCGGGAAGGGCGTCGGCCGTGGCACGGCACTCCGCGACCGTGACGCGAGGCGCGACACCGCTCCGCTGCGCGAGGGCCAAGACCACCAGGTCCGCCCGCAGGGAGGACCGGTGCACGACGATCGGCACGCCCCGGTCCGCGGCGCGGTCGGCCAGGGCGCCGACCTCCTCGAGCGGCACCGCGCGAGGTTCTGCCACGAGCACCGCCGCAGCCCCCGCCTCCACGGCCCCCGCGGCGGCATCCCACCACTCGGCCGAGCCATCGACGACGACGATCGCGCCGGCCGAGCGACCGACGCGCTCCGCGCTGCGCGGGAGGCCGGCGACCGCCACGACGTACTCGGGCAGGTCGGCGAGGATCCCGACGCGCTCGCTCACGACGAGCCTCCCGCGCGGATCGCCGCCGCGGCAGCGTCGGCGAGGTCGATCGCGAACAGCGCATCGTCGAGCACCTCGTGGTACTCCATGGTGGCGCTCCCGTCGAGCAGCGCGGCGAGCGCCCGCCATTCGCGCACGTAGCCGTCCTCGTCCTCCCGCCGGTACGTCGTCGTGCGGAGGTCGCCGACGCGGACCCGCACCGTCGCGCTGCCCGCATGCACGAATGACGGCGGGAACTCGACGTCGACGCGGTCGGTCTCGGTGCCGATCGTGAGGCGCCAGATCGGGTCGGGTCCGTCCGGCAGCATGACCGCCGTCAGCAGGACCCGCACGCCACTGGCGCGGAAGGCCACGGTGTAGCCGATCGGCGGTACGGCCGCCGCGAAGTCGACGGCCTCGAAGTCGGGCGCGAGGTCGCGGATCGCGGGGAGGTCGTGCACGGCGAGCCCGAGCACGAGCTGACGCACCACGTCGGCAGCGACGGCCGGGTCGTCGAGGTCGGGCCCGCCGCGGGCGGGAGGCCCGGCGGGACCCGGTTCGGTGACCGCGGCGTGGAACCGGCCGTTGGGCGGAAGCGCGACGGTCGCCGAGATCGTGCGCACGTCCGACTCGAGCGCCACGAGGTGGTGCTTCGCCCGATCCCAGGCCTCGTCGTGGAAGTGGTTCGTCGCGACGAGCAGCTTCACCCCGGCCTCGCGGCAGGCGTCGACGACGGCACGCGCCTCCGCCTTCGTGGTCGCGAGCGGCTTCTCGCAGAGGATCGCCCGGATGCCGGCGTCGACTCCCTCGAGGATCTGCACGGCGTGCTCGCTCGGCGGGCTGCAGATCGCGAGCACCTCGACCGCGGCATCCGCGAGCAGCTCCTCGGTCCCCGTGGACGACGCCGCACCTACGCGATGTGCGAGTTCCGCGGCGCGGCCGCTGCCATGGTCGGCGAGGTGCACGACGGTGAACCGGTCGTTCAACCGCTGCAGTGTCGGGAGGTGCAACGCCGCCACCCCCGGACCCGCCCCGATCACGCCGACGCCCCACGGCATACGCCGTCCTCCCGCCCTGCTCAGCGAACTTGTGTCATAACTATACAAAAGCGGGTGTCACTTTTGTCCATAGTCGTGCCGAAATCACCGCTGCACGGCCCGTGTTGTGTCAGAATCTGTGCATGACACGCGAGTCGACCCTGCGCTTCGGCGCCCAGACCGATGAGGTCACGAGCCTCCTTCGAATCGTCAACCTGGTGCGCACCGGAGAGGCGGCCACGCGTCCCGAGATCGGACGGGTGACCGGGCTCGGCCGCGGCGTCGTCACCCAGCGGGTCGACCAGGCCATCGAGATGGGCTTCCTCGCCGACGGCGAGTTCGGCCCGTCGTCGGGCGGTCGCGCCCCCCGCACGCTGCGCTTCCGCTCGGAGCAGGGGCGCATCGTCGTCTGCGCCCTCGGGGCCCTGCACATCCGCGTGGGCATCGCGTCGCTCGACGGCGACATCGTCGACCACGCCCACACGAAATGGGACATCGCGCGTGGCCCCGCCGAGACCATCGAGAAGGCGCTCGAGATGCTCGACGAGATCCTGGCGCAGCACCCCGACGTCCCGGTGTGGGGTGTCGCGGTCGGCATCCCGGGCCCGGTGGACTTCGACAGCGGGCGCCCGGTCGCTCCGCCGATCATGCCCGGCTGGAACGGCTTCGACGTGCGCCGCCGGTTCGAACAGCGCTTCGACGCGCCCACCTGGGTCGACAACGACGTGAACCTGCTCGCCTTCAGCGAGCGCGCACGCCGCGACGACGAGGCGCTCGACCTCATCTTCTGCAAGGTCGGCTCGGGCATCGGCGCCGGGCTGCTCTCCCGCGGGCGCATCCACCGGGGCGCGAACGGCGCGGCCGGAGACATCGGGCACGTGCGGGTGCGCGACTCCGACTCCCTGTGCCGATGCGGCAAGGTCGGATGCCTCGAGGCCGAGGCCGGCGGCTGGGCGCTCGTTCGCGACGCCGAGCTCGCCGTCGGCGAGGGCAGTGGGGGCGCCCTGGCCCGTCACGTCGAGGGCGGCGCGGACATCACGCCCGAGGCGATCGCCGTCACCGCGATGGACGGCGACGCGCTCGCCATCTCGCTCATCCAGCGTTCGGCACGGCTCGTCGGCGAGTCCATCGCCGCACTGGTCAACATGTTCAATCCGGCCGTGATCGTCGTGGGCGGCGCCGTCTCGTCGGCCGGCGAGGTCTTCCTCGCGGAGGTGCGACAGCGGGTCTACGAGCTCTCACTCCCCCTCGCGACTCGCGACCTCAGCATCGTCCGCTCGCTCGGCGACGAGAAGGAACCGCTTCGCGGTGGCGCGGAGATGGTGCGCGAACAGCTCTTCGAGGCCACGTTCCCCCGTTGGTTCGCCGACGGACGCCCGACGATCACCGAGGTCATGGTCGCCTCGTGATCGCTTCTTTCGTTTTCTGACATAAGCGTGTAGTTTTCTGTCTCAAGTGAGACATGAAGGAGCGCGCCCATGACCCTCGCCGCCCTGCGCGATGACGCGCTCGCCTCCACCGACGACGGGTTCGCGCTGCGCCTCGGCCTCCCCTGGATCAGGTCGCTTCCCGTCGCCAGCGTCGACGGCCTCGAGCTCTCGATCGACGGCGAGCGGGTCGACCCCGTGCTCGTGGCGCTCGACGGACGGCTGCTGGATCCTTCGGCACTCGGGCGCGAACGGGGATGGTGGTTCCTGCAGGACCGCCTCCTGCTCCGCGGCTGGCGGATGCTGCGGCCCGGCACCCACGACGTCGTCGTCTCGTTCCGCCTCGTGATCCCCTACCTCCAGACCGCGCCGGACGGCCCGCTCACCCTGCCCTTCCACGTCGCGCGCGCACTCGAACTCGACGCTCCCGCCTCCGCGCCGTCGGTGTCCCGCGATGTCGCCTGAACCGAGCGACGTCGACGTCGCGGGCGCGCTTCCGCCCACCTGGACCTTGGCCGCGAGCGCCTTCAACTGGACGCCCGAGGTGATCCGCGCCGAACGCACGGCACCCGACATCGCCGCGGGGATCGTCACCGGAGGCATCGCTACCACGATCGAACTCGAGCCCGGCCAGTTGTGGCGGTCGTTCCCCGTCTCCGCCGACGCCGAGGTGGACGCGCTGCGCCGAGTGCTCGACGGGGCCGGCGGCAACGTCAGCATCGTCGGGGCGAGCCTCGACGACTGGACCGGCGCCCGCCAGCGGCGCTCGGAGGAGGAGCGACTCGCGTTCCTGCTCCCCCAGCTCCGCGCCGCCCATCGGGTGGGTGCCACCGGCGTGCGCCTGCCGATCGGGCAGGCTGGCGAGGCACTCCTGCGGCGGCTCCTGCCCACCCTGCACGCGCTCGATCTCGTGCTGTACGAGGAGATCCAGGGGCAGCAGGCACCGGACTCGGCACCCACCGCGGCGGCGATCGACGTCATCGCCGGCATCGACGACCCCGGCCTGCGGCTGCTCGTGGACCTCAGCATGCTGATGCCCGCCCTGCCGACCACGTACCTGGACGAGCTCGCGCGTGCGGGCCTTCCGCCGGAGCTGCTCGCACGCCTCGTCGACGAGTGGCGCGACCCCGCGACGACCGGGGCGGTCGTCGGGCTGCTCCGGTCTGGCGGGGTCCCCCCGGCGATCCACACGCTCTACATGAACCTGCTCGTGCGCTTCGGGCGGTCGCGCGCGGCCGACCTCCGCGGCATCCTGCCCCTCGTGGGCGCCTTCCACCTCAAGTTCTGGGACCTCGATGACGCCGACCTCCGGGTGTCCGCACCGATCCGCGACCTCGGGGCCCTGCTGGCCGGCTCCGACTTCGCGGGCACGCTCTGCAGCGAGTGGGGCGGGCACGAGTGGCTCTTCGACGACCCCGCGGACATGACCCGGCGGCACCTCGCGCTCGCGCGATCGGCACTGGCCGCGGGAGCCGGCGCTCGTGACGACGCGACGACGGGGGCGCCGCCAGCACATCAATCCACGCAATAGCCCTAGGAGCTGGATCGATCGCGCTGATAGAATGAGGCCCCGACCCCAGCGAAGGAACACAACGACGTGTCCGACCTCCCCCCACTCTCCCGACTCGACCTCAACCTCCTCGTGTCGCTCGACGCCCTGCTCACCGAACGCAGCGTCACCCGCGCCGCCGAGCGGCTGCACCTCAGCCAGCCGGCGCTGAGCGCCTCGCTCGCGCGGCTGCGCACGCACTTCAACGACCCCATCCTCGCGAGGACCGGCAATTCCTACGAGCTCACCCCGCTCGCGTCGCGTCTGTCCGAGCACACGGCTGCCGCGCTGGATGCCGCGCGACGCGTCTTCGAGAGCCAGGCGGAGTGGGATCCGAGCCAGTCGACGCGCGAGTTCGCGATCTACGGCTCGGACTACAGCCTCGCCACCACCGGCCGACGCCTCGCGTCACTCGCCGCGGCACGGGCCCCCGGCGTGCGCTTCCGGTTCATGGTGCACAACCAGCAGATCGTCGAGGACGCGGTGAACCGCCTGCGCGGCGCCGACGGGCTCCTCATGCCGCACGGCTTCCTCACCGACCTGCCCTACACCGACCTCTTCACCGATTCGTGGGTCATCATCGCGGCCGACGACCATCCGACGCTCGGCGATGCCGTCACCCTCGACGACATCGCCAGGCAGCCCTGGGTCTTCACGTACCAGTCGCGGTCGGCGTTCACCTCGGCCACCCGGCAGATCCAGCAGCTCGGCATCGAGCCGCGGGTCGAGGCCGTGGTCGAGAGCTTCCTCGCCCTGCCGATGTTCATCGCCGGCACCGATCGGCTCGCGCTCGTGCAGGCGGCCCTCGCCGACTACGCGCGCAACGTCGGGGGCGTGCGGGTCTACGCCCCGCCGTTCGACGCGACGCCCATCCACAACGCGATGTGGTGGCATCCGGTGCACCGTCGCGACCCCGAGCACGAGTGGTTGCGCTCACTCGCCGCCGAGGCCGCGAGCGAGCTGAGCATCGAAGCCGCGTGAGCGGGCGGCATCCGGGACGATCGTGTTCCGGATGCCGCACCGCACGTGTGCTCAGGACGCGGCGACGGACTCCTCGGCCCGGGCGGCCACCGGCGCCGTCCGGCGCAGCCGGAACCCGAGCGCGATCGCGACGAGCGCGCAGGCGACGCCGACGACGCCGAGGGCGACGGGAAGGCCGCCGAGCGCCGCCACGATCGCGCCGACCAGGATCGGCGTGAGGAACTGCCCGAAGAAGAACGCGGCGTTCCACCAGCCGGTGGAGCGGCCCCGTTCTTCGAAGCGCACGCCGGCGAGCGCCCACGTGAGCATCGAGGGCAGCAGCACGCCCGATCCGAAGCCCGCGATGATCGCACCGATCACCACACCGGCGACACCGCCGACCGCCCAGATCACGAGCATGCCGAGGGCCTGCAGGCCGAAGGCGAGGGGCAGCACGAACCGGTGCCCGCGCCGCACGAGGCGCGGGAAGCTGAACGCGCCCGCCGCCGTGACGAGGGACGCGCCCGCGGCGACCGCGCCGATCGTCGCGGTGTCGGCGGCGTCCACGCCGTTCTCGACGAGGAGGTAGCTCGTCTCGATGAGCATGACGTAGAAGGTGAACCCGCCGAACAGCGCGACGACGAGCGGGAGGCGCAGGTGGCGCCACGGCACCGGCACGCGACCCGCCGCGGCGACGTGCGCGTCGGTCGTGTCGGCCCGGCTCGGCTCCCAGAGCAGGAAGATCATCGGCACGGCGATGACGAGGCTGATCGCGTACACCCAGAACGGCGTGTGCCAGCCGCCGACGCCGAGCGCGCCGCCGAGCACGATGAAGACGGTCGCGGCCAGGGTCGTCGCCACGGTCTGCAGGCCGAGGTACCTGTTGCGCTGCCGCTCCTCGTGGAAGTAGTCGACGATGAGCGTGGTGCACACGGTCATGATCGCCGCCTCGGTGATGCCGACGCCGACCCTGGTGAGCAGGATGAGCTGCAGCGACTCGAGGTACGCGGGCGCCGTGCCGACGAACGCGTACGCCACCATCGCGATGATGAGCAGGCGCTTGCGGCCCAGGCGGTCGACGATCTGCCCGGCGAACGGCGCGAAGATCGCGATCATGAGCGCCGGGATCGCGACGATCATCGGCACGAGCACCTCCGCGCCGGGCTGGTCGCCGAAGACCGCCGAGAGCTGCGGCAGGATCGGCGTGATCAGCACCGCGCCGAGCACGGGCAGGCAACTGCCGGCGAGCAGCAGGATCGCCTGCCAGATGCCCGCCTTCCGGGCTGCTGCGGCGCGGGGCGCCTGGACCGATGAGTTCGTCATTGAATCTCCTTGGGGTGGGGGTGGGGGTGACGCGTCCGTCAGGGACGCGTCCGTGGCCTCCGGCGAGCCGGAGGGACGTCGGGGACCGGAACGGCTGCTCCGATGGTGTTGCGGATCTCGCCGATGCCCTCCACGCGCATGACGACCTCGTCGCCCGTGGCGAGCGGCGGCGGGGTGAGCTCGCCCGCCCGGCCCCAGAGCTCGGCGAGGCATCCGCCGTTGCCCGCGGTGCCCGAGCCGAGCACGTCGCCGGGCACGACCCGCGAGTCGCGCGACGCGTAGGCGACCAGGTCGCCGAAGGGCCAGCCCATGTTCGAGAGCAGGTCGACGCCGACCCGCTCGCCGTTGACGAGCACCTCCATGCCGATCGGCAGGAACCCCTCGTCGTCGAGGCGTCCGTCGAACTCGTCGGCGGTGACGATCCAGGGCCCGAGCGTCGTCGCGAAGTCCTTGCCCTTCGCCGGCCCGAGGCGCACCTTCATCTCGCGGGCCTGGACGTCGCGGGCCGACCAGTCGTTGAAGATCGTGTACCCGAAGATGTGGCCGGCGGCGTCGGTCGGTGAGAGGTCGCGCCCGTCGGAGCCCGCGACGCCGCCGATCACCGCGCCCACCTCGAGCTCGAAGTCGAGCCGCTCGGTCCTCGGCGGTCGCACCTCGGCGCCGGTCGCGACGATCGAATGGGGGTTCGTGAAGTAGAACGTCGGGAACTCGTACCACTCGTCGACCACGTGGCTCGCGCCGTCGATCGACGCGGTCACCCCCTCGACGTGCTCCTCGAACGCCACGAAGTCGCGCACGCTCGAGGGCACGAGCGGTGCGAGCAACTCCACCTCGGCGAGCGGCACGGATGCCGCCGCGTCGACCTCCGCGGCCAGCGCGGGCAGCTCCGCGAGCCCGGCGGCGAGCACCTCGGCCACGGTCAGTCCGCCTGGGAACGGCACGACGCCGTCGCCGAGCACGAATCCCTCACCGAGGGCGCCGTCGTGGCGCCAGCGTGCGATCCTCACGCGATCGCCCGCCCGCGAAGCGCCGCGGCGAACAGCTCGGCGGCGTTGCCCGACAGGATGGCGCGCTCGTCGGCCTCGGGCAGCTGGGCCTCGCGGACGCGCTCGATGGGGTCGTCGACGCCCATATCGAACGGGTAGTCCGTGCCGAGCAGCACCCGGTCGGCACCCGCGGCGTCCACCAGCGCGCGGAGGGCGCCCGGCGTGTGCACGAGCGAGTCGAAGCGCAGGCGACGAAGGTACGACGACGGCAGGTCGCGGCATCCGTGCGCCTCTGGACGTACCGACCACGCGTGGTCGGAGCGACCGAGGAACGTCGGCAGGTAGCCGCCGCCGTGCGCCGCGACGAGTCGCAGGTTCGGATGCCGGTCGAGCACGCCCGAGAAGATGAGGTGCGACAGCGCGACCGCGTTCTCGACAGGCTGGCCGACCGTGTTCGAGAGGTAGTAGCGGTCGAGGCGCTCGTCGAGGCTGCAGCCGAACGGGTGCAGGAACACGATCGCGTCGAGCTCCTCGGCCCGGGCCCAGAGCGGCTCGAGCCGCTCGTCCGAGAGTTCCACGTCGCCCGCGAACGACGAGAGCTCGACGCCCGCGAGCCCGCGCTCGACCACGGCGTCGTCGAGCGCGTCGACGATGCGCAGCGGATGCTGCAGCGGCACGAGTCCGAGCCCGAGCAGCCGGTCGGGCGCGCCCGCCACGTGCTCGGCGATCGCGCGGTTCGCCTCGGCGGCGGCCCAGACCGCGAGCTCCTCGCCGGCCCACGGATAGTAGTGCGACGGCGACGGAGAGACGACCTGCACGTCGACGCCCTGCCGGTCCATCTCGGCGAGACGCGCGTCGAGCGACGTCAGCAGCGGCATCCGCTCGCCGATCATGCGACCGGAGGCGGCGAGGCTCTCGGGTCCGTTGCGGCGGGCCTCGAGGGCCTGCGCCGCGGCGAAGCCCTCGGCGTCGCGCGCGGCGACGGCCTGCTGCAGCGCGGGCAGCAGCAGGTGGGCGTGCACGTCGACGATCGGCTCGGCGCGCATCGGCTCGACGCGGTCTGCGGCGTTCATGCCGGCTCGCTCACGAGCATCGCGATGCGGCGCATCAGGCCGGGCACGTCGGCGTCCTGCACATGGTCGATCTGCCACTGGCCGAGCTGCACGGATGCCTCGACGACCTCGGTCGCGCGCGGCAGGCGCCGCGCGTGGAAGGCATCCCAGAGCGACTGGTCGACCGCGTCGCGGGCCAGCAGCAGCTCGGAGAGCACGAGCGCGTCCTCGGCCGCCTGGGCCGCACCCTGCGCGATGGTGGGCGGGCAGCTGTGCGCCGCTTCGCCGATGAGCACGACGCGGCCGCGGTTCCACGCGTCGGGCACGACGTGCTTCGTGAACCATGTGTAGTTCACCCGGGACGCGTCGTCGAGCGACTCGCGGATCTCGTTCCACGGGCCGCCGTAGGCCAGCGACAGCTCCTTCATCACGTCCACGCCCTCTTCGGGCGAGAGCAGGTGCCGATCCTGGGCCGGCTCGACGAGGTAGGCGTACATCATCTCCTCGCTCGTCGGGCAGTACCCCGCGATGTAGACCGGGCCGCCGTAGTAGAGGTCGGTCTGCGTGACGTCCTTCGGGCGTGGCACGAACGCGCGCCAGATGCCCATGCCGGTGCGCTCGGGCTCGACCTCGACGCCGAGCTGCTTCCGGATGTCGGAGTGCAGGCCGTCGGCGCCGATGAGCAGGTCGTAGCGACCGGTCGACCCATCGCTGAGGGTCACGTCGACGCCGTCGGCGTCCTGCGTGAAGGCCGCCACCGTGGTGCCGTAGTGGATGCGGGCGCCGAGCTCGGTGGCCCGGTCGGCGAGGATCCGCGCGAGGTCGGGGCGATACATGCCCGCGACCGCCGGGTACTCGGGGCCGCCGGTCCGCGCGTCGGGGATCTGCGCGATGACGGGCGCGTCGGGGCCGGGGGCGCGCAGGCCGGTCTGGTCGAAGGAGTAGCCGGCCTCCCGCACCTGGTCCCACACCCCGAGCCGGTCGAACACGCGCAGGGCGTTGCCCTGGAGGGTGATGCCCGAGCCGAGCGCGGAGAGGTCGGGCTTCCGCTCGAAGACGTCGACGTCGACGCCTCCCTCGGCGAGCAGGATGGCGGCGGTGGCTCCGGCCACGCCGGAGCCGACGATGGCGACACGGGAGACTGCGGACATCGGGGGGTCCCTTCGTTGGGGTTCTGGTCTACGTCGTTCGGGTCTACTTCAGGGCGATGGGGTTCACCGGCGAACCCACCGCACCCGTGATCGGCAGCGGCGGCGCGACGAGCAGGAACTCGTAGCATCCGTCGGCGGCGCAGTCGGCGGCGAGCGCCTCGAGGTCCCACATCTCGCCGATGGTCAGGCCCAGGTTCGGGATGACGACCTGGTGCAGCGGCTGGAACGCGTCGTCGAACTCGTTCGGACGCACCTCGAAGCCCCACGTGTCAGTCGCGATCGCGGCGATCTCGGTGCGGTGCAGCCAGCCGGCGGTCGTGAACGACAGGCCCGCGCTCGGCCCGCCCGCGTAGCCGTTCCAGCCCTCGCGGAGCGCCCGGGCGTAGCGGCCGGTGCGCACGAGCACGAGGTCGCCGCGGCCGACCGCGCTCGTCGCGCCCTGCGCCTCGATGCATGCCTCGAGCTCGGCGGTCGTGATGGCGTAGCCGTCGGGCAGCTCGCCGACAGCCCCGTCGTCGGCGTCGTCGTCGGCGGGCTCTGCCCGCAGGAAGCGGCCCAGGTCGAGCAGCACGCCGCGGCCCACGATGGCGGATGCCGCGTGCTCGATGCCCGTGACGAGGTCGCCGTCGCTCGTGACCACGGATCCGGCCGGGCGGCCGTTCCAGGCCAGGCCGCGGTCGAAGATGTGGCCCAAGCCGTCCCACTGGGTCGAGCACTGCAGCGGCATCGCGACGACGTCGTCGGCGCCCCCGATGCCGTGCGGGAAGCCCTGGGTGCCGGCCGCGGCATCCGTGCCCGTGTCGAGCATGGTGTGCACCGGGTTCGTGCGGCGGCGCCAGCCCTGCTGCGGGCCGTTCATGTCGAACGGCTGCGACAGCGAGAAGCTCGCGCCGCGGCGCACGAGGGTCGCCGCGCGGGCACGCTCGCCGTCGCCGATGAAGTTCAGGGTGCCGAGGCGGTCGTCGTCGCCCCAGCGCCCCCAGTTGCGGAACGCCTCGGCGGCCTCGGCGACGTGCCGGGCGGGGTCCGTGCGGTCGAGCTCGTCGGGGCGCTCGGTCGGCGTGCGACGGGTTCCGGATGCCGCGGCCGGCGTGGTGCTCATCGCGTCGCCTCCTCGGCGATCGCCCGCACGGTCTGGCGGCCGAGCCCCTCGATGGCCCCGACCATCACGTCGCCGTCGCGGAGCATCCGGCCGTGCACGATGCCGTTGCCCGCAGGACTGCCCGTGAGCAGCAGGTCGCCCGGCAGGAGCGGCATGTTCTGCGAGGCGCCGGCGATGAGCGCGGGGAGGTCGAAGAGCAGGTCGGAGGTGGTGGCATCCTGCATCGTGTCGCCGTTGAGGGTGAGCTCGAGGTGCAGGTTGCCGGCGTCGGCGACGAACGGTGCGGGCACGAGGAACGGTCCCGTCGGCAGGAAGCCCGGGGCGTTCTTGCCGCGATACCAGTCGGTGCCGATCTCCTTCATGTCCTCGCGGAAGACGAGGTCACGGGTGGTGACGTCGTTCACGATCGTGTAGCCGGCGACGTGCTCCATGGCGTGCTCGCGGTCGACGCGGAAGGCCTCCCTGCCGATCACGACGGCGAGTTCGAGCTCCCAGTCGTGCTGGTCGCTGTAGCCCGGCAGGCTCAGCGGCACGTCGTCGCCCACGACCGCCGCGGGCAGGCCGATGAAGAAGTAGGGCGTGCCCTCACGGGCCCGGCGGTCCATCATGTCGGCGGCCCAGGCGCGCAGCTCCTCGATGGGGCGCGGGTCGTTCTTCGCCCGGCCCGCGGCGACGAGGTCGATCACGTGGGTGCGGTAGTTCGCGCCGGTCTGCAGCACCTGGCGCGGCGTGACGGGCGCGGTGAGCGTCACGTCGGCGAGCGGGAGCCAGGCGTCGTCGTCGCGCCCGGCGACCGCGGCGAGGCGATCCCACGCGGCAGGCGCCTCGGCGAGGAACGCGTTGAGGTCGGGCGCGCCCAGCTCGTCGGGGCCGATCGGCCGCACTCGCTCCCCCGCGACGAGTCCGAGCGCGGGCTCGGCTCCGGCCGCGCGGTAGCGGACGAGGGCGAAGGGTGCGGCCAGGCCGTCGGACGACGATGTCACGGGTGGTTCTCCATTCGGGCGCGCGTCGTTGGGTGCGCTCCCTCAGTCAAGCGCGTGCCGCGATATCAGTGAAGGCTCGATCGATGATGGAGTGCATCAGTCCTGTGGATGCGTCGAGCCCATCGCACGAGCGATCGGCAGGCCGCCGCCGTGGCCGGTGAGGCCACCGTCGACGGCGATCTCCGCGCCGGTCACGAACGACGCGGCCGGCGACAGGAGTTGCACGATGACGGCCGCGACCTCCTCGGGCCCCCCGGTGCGGCCGAGCGGGGTTGCCTCGAGGTTCACCGCGCGGAAGGCGTCGGGTGCGCTCGCGGTCATCGGCGTCTCGATGAAGCCCGGGCTCACGAGGTTGACTCGGATGCCGCGCGGCCCGAGCTCCATCGCTGCCGTCTTCGTGATGCCCCGCAGCGCCCACTTGCTGGCGCCGTAGGCGATGCCATAGTGCGCCATGGCGCCGGCGGCCGAGCCGAGGTTGACGATGGCGCCGCCGTCCCCCATGAGCGGCGCGAGGAAGCGGATGCCGAGGGCGGGCCCCGTGGCGTTGACGGCGAAGGCCGCCTCGAAGTCCTCGGCGGTGACGTCGTCGAGTCGCGCACGGCGCGTGATGCCGGCGGCGTTGACCAGACCGTCGATCCGGCCGTCGGCGCTCGCGAGCCGCTGCGCCAGCGCCGCCCAGTCCGCTTCGCGGCGCACGTCGAGCGTCACGGCCTCCACCTCGCCCACGTCGGGCGGCTCGGTCGGCCACTCCACGTCGGCGGCGATCACGCGCGCACCCGCCCCGGCGAGCGCGGTCACGGTCGCGGCGCCGATGCCGGATGCCGCCCCGGTGACCACGATCGTCCGTCCGTCGATCCCGTGCATGTCGATCCCTCCGTGCCCGTACCGGCAGCGGTGCCGGCACGGACCAAGTCAATCGCCGTCGGCGGCCGGATGCCACGCTGCGCCAGCGGGAAGGATGATGCGCCGCATCACCATCCACGATCGCCGACCGTCGGTTCGCGCCGTACGCTCGGGCCATGAGCACCGCCGCCGGGCCGCCCTCCGCGCTCCGCCCCGCCGAGCTCTTCTCGTGCCGGGATCAGGTCGCCGTCGTGACCGGCGCGACGTCCGGGATCGGCCGGGCGTCGGCCGAGGCGCTCGCGGCGGCCGGGGCTCGGGTGCTCATCGCGGGCCTCGCCGACGGCGATCCTCAGGCCGTCGCGGGGTCGCTCCGTGGCAAGGGCCTGGACGTCATCGGCATGGCCTGCGACGTCACGAGCACCGATGCGCCGCGGCAGCTCGTCGACGCGGCCCTCGAACGGTGGGAGCGCGTGGACACGGTGGTGTGCGTGGCGGGTGCCGCGCTCGACGACCCTGAGGACCCGGGGTCGATCGACGCGTTCGACCGCATGCACGACCTCCACGTGCGGTCCGTCCTGCGACTCGCGGAGGCCGCTCTGCCGGTGATGGCGCGCACCGGCGGCGGCGCCTTCCTCGTCATCTCGAGCATCGCGGGCCTGCGCGGCAATCGCATCCTGTCGGGCTACGGCGTGACCAAGGCGGCGAACGCCCAGATCGCCCGGAACATCGCGGTGCAGTGGGGCCAGGCCGGCGTGCGGGCGAACGCGATCTCCCCGGGCGTCATCGACACCGAGTTCGCCCGGCCCATCACCGCCGATCCCGCCGTCGCGGCCACACGACGCGACCGCACGCCGTTGCGGAGGTTCGGTCGCGTCGAGGAGGTCGCGGGAGCCGTCGTGTGGCTGGCGTCGCCGGCCGGGGCCTTCGTCACCGGCCAGAACATCGTGATCGACGGCGGAACGCTGATCTCCGACTGACCATCGACGGTGTCGATGTGCGGCATCGACAGATTCAGCTTCCCTGATGAAGCGCGCTCGCCGAGAGTGGATGCAGTGCCGAACGCGGCACGCACCAACCCTCGGCCGATGCGCCGCACCCCGAACACGAAGGATCGACGATGATCACCCTCCTGTCCCATCTCTCGCATGTCGAGATCGCGGCGCCCGACGTCGAGGCGTCGGTGGCCTTCTACGAGGAGCGCCTCGGCCTCCGCCAGGTCGGCCGCGACGGCGGCAAGGCCTACCTCCGCTCCTGGGGCGACTACACGCACCACAGCGTCGTCATCTCCGAAGGCCCCGAGCCGGCGCTCGTGGAGATCGGCTGGCGCACCACCAGCGCCGAGGCGCTCGAGGAGGCGGCGCGACGCGTCGAGGACGCGGGAGTGACCGGCGAGTGGTCGGACTCCGGCCCGGGCCGCGGCCGCTCGTACGTGTTCACCGGCCCGTGGGGCCACACCATCCGCCTCGCCTGGGACATCGAGCAGTACGAGGCCGACGACGAGCACGCGTCGATCTACCCCGACCGCCCCGAGCGCCGCTCGAGCGTCGCCGGCGCACCCCGGTTCCTCGACCACGTCACGATCGCGGCATCCGACGTGAAGGCCTTCGCGAAGTGGCACCACGAGGTGCTCGGCTTCCGCATCATGGCGTACACCGAGCTCGACGAGGCGCCCATCACGGTGTTCGCCGTCATCACGACGAACGAGAAGTCGCACGACCTCGGCGTCGTGCTCGACAGCTCCTCGCGGCCCGGCCGCATCAACCACTACGCGTTCTGGGTCGACACCCGCGAGGAGCTCCTCATCGCCGCCGACGTGCTCATGGAGAACGGCACCCACATCGAGTACGGGCCGTCGATCCACGGCATCGGCGAGCAGTCGTTCCTCTACTTCCGCGACCCGAGCGGCCTGCGCATCGAGGTCAACACGGGCGGCTACCGCAACTACGTGCCCGACTGGAACGCGAACACCTGGAAGCCGTCGACCGGCTCGAACAACCTCTACCGCAACAGCGCGATGCCCATGTCGATGACCGAGTCGTTCCCGCCCGACGAGGGCCGGCCGACCGCCACCGAGGAGGGCATCGTGCCGGGCACCGAGGAGGCGCTGCTCAACCCGTACGCCAAGCACGGCCAGGGCTGAGACGCCGGCCGAGGGGCCGGGGCGGACGGGGTGAGTGCCCGTCCGCCCCGGCCCCTCGTCACGCGTCTGCCGCGCGCCGCCGAGCACTGACCGCGAGGTGACGCGAATCGACCTTCCGCGGCCCGCGAAGGTCGATTCGCGTCACCTCGAGGGTGCGGGCGGCGAGGACGGACGGCGGGCGTCGCCCGGCGGAGAGCTGCGATGCGTCAGGCCCGGGCGAAGACCGCCGCGAGCGCCTGGCCGCCGCCGATGCACATGGTCTCGAGGGCGAGGTCGCCGTCGAGGGCGGTCAGCTCGTGGGCGAGCGTCGCGAGCATGCGGATGCCGGTGGCGCCGATCGGATGGCCGATCGAGATGCCGCTCCCCCGCGGGTTCAGCCGCGGGTCCTCGGCGTCGAGACCCCAGTCCGCGAGGCAGGCGAGCACCTGCACGGCGAACGCCTCGTTGAGTTCGATGAGGTCGAGATCGGCGAAGCGGATGCCGGCGCGCTGGAGCGCGAGGTTCGCCGCGGGCACGGGCGCCACGCCGAAGCGCAGCGGGTCGTTGCCGGCCACCGCCCACGACACGAGCCGGAGCATCGGCGTCAGCCCGAGCTCGGCGGCCCGCTGCGGCGTGGTCACGATGCACGCGGCCGCCGCGTCGTTCTGGCCGCTCGAGTTGCCGGCCGTGACCGTCGCGTCGGGATCGGTGCGTCCGAGGATCGGCCTCAGCCCTGCCAGCGCCTCGAGGGTCGTGTCGGCGCGCGGATGCTCGTCACGGTCGACCACGACGCTCCCGCGGCGTCCGACGACCTCGACGGGCACGAGCTCGGCGTCGAACGCCCCCGACTCCTGGGCGGCGACGGCCCGCTGGTGCGAGCGCAGCGCGAACGCGTCCTGCGCCTCGCGGGAGATGCCGTAGTCGGCGCGCAGCAGCTCGGCCGAGCCGACGTTGCCGTCGGGCGTCGGGAACCGCCGTCCGCCCACCGTCTCGCGTCCGCGCGCGAGGGCGTCGTGCAGCAAGAGCCCGGCGCCCGTCACGCCGCGGCGGCCCTCGACGGTGTACAGCGGCGCGTTCGACATCGACTCGACCCCGAGCGCGACGACGGCCTCGCTGATGCCGGTCTGCACCTCCATCGCGGCGTTGAGCACGGCCTGCAGGCCCGAGCCGCAGCGACGGTCGAGCTGGTATCCGGTCGTCTCGACGGGGAAGCCGGCGTCGAGTGCGGCGACCCGGCCGATCGCCGGGGCCTCCATGGTCGGGTAGCCCTGTGCGGCAATCACGCCATCGATCGCCGCCGGATCGAGGCCGGTCCGCTCGAGCAGTGCCGTGAGCACCGTCGTCGCGAGCTCGAGTGCCGGCACGGTCGCGAGGGCGCCGCCCATCCGGCCGACGGGGGTGCGCAGCGGCGCGCACACGACGGCCTCGCGCAGCTCGGCCATCAGGCGGCCGCGCCGAGCGTCGGCGACACAATGAACGGCGCGCCCGTGGCATCCGTCACCTGATCGATCGTCACGCCGGGGGCCAGCTCGACGAGCACGAGCCCGTCGGCCGTCACGTCGAGCACGGCGAGGTCGGTGATGATGCGGTCGACGCAGGCCTTGCCGGTGAGCGGCAACGTGCACTGCTCGACGATCTTCGCCGAGCCGTCCTTCGCGACGTGCTCCATGACGACGATGACGTGCTCGGCCCCGTTCACGAGGTCCATCGCGCCGCCCATGCCCTTCACCATCTTGCCGGGCACCGCCCAGTTGGCGATGTCGCCGTGCATCGAGACCTGCATGGCCCCGAGCACTGCCGTCGTGATGCGTCCGCCGCGGATCATGCCGAAGCTCGCCGCCGAGTCGAAGTACGCCGCGCCGGGCAGTACCGTCACGGTCTCCTTGCCGGCGTTGATGAGCTTCGGATCCTCCTCCCCCTCCCACGGGTAGGGGCCGACGCCGAGGATGCCGTTCTCGGAGTGCAGCACCACCTCGACGCCCTCGGGCAGGTGGTTCGGGATGAGCGTGGGCAGGCCGATGCCGAGGTTCACGTAGGTGCCGTCCTCGAGCTCGCGGGCGGCGCGGGCGGCCATCTCGTCGCGGGTGAGCGGCATCAGCGGGCCTCCTCGGCCTGGTCGGTGGTGGTGCGGTCGGTGGCGGTCGGGTCGATGGGGACGCGGTCGGCGGCCTGGCCGGCGGTGGTTCCGGATGCCGCGGGCCGGGGCCGCACGGTGACCTTCTCGATGGGCAGGTCGGCCGACTCCTCGGCCGAGAGCACGATCACCCGGTCGACGTAGATGCCGGGCAGGTGGATGTCGTCGGGACCGAGCACGCCCGGCTCGACGAGCTCGTCTACCTCCGCGATCGTGATGCGGCCCGCCATGCCGGCGAGCGGGTTGAAGTTGCGGGTCGACTTCTCGAACCGCAGATTGCCGTGCCGATCCCCGACGGCGGCGCGCACGAGCCCGTAGTCGGCGCGGATGGCCTGCTCGAGCACGTACTCGCGAGGGGCGCCGAACGTGTCGAACGGGCGCAGCTCCTTCGGCGCGCTGGTGAGCGCGACGCTGCCGTCGGGGGCGTAGCGCAGCGGCATCCCGCCCTCGGAGACGGCCGTCCCCGCGCCCGTCGCCGTGTAGAACGCCGGGATGCCGACCCCGCCCGCGCGCAGGCGCTCGGCCAGCGTGCCCTGCGGGGTCAGCTCGACCTCGACCTCGCCCGAGAGGTACTGCCGGGCGAACTCCTTGTTCTCGCCGATGTAGCTCGCGATGACCTTGCGGATTCGTCCGGCGGCGAGCAGCTCGCCGAGCCCCCACCCGTCGACGCCGCAGTTGTTCGAGACGACCTCGAGGTCGCCCACGCCGCGGGCGAGCAGCGCGCGGATGATCGTGATCGGCACGCCCGACAGGCCGAAGCCGCCGACGGCGAGCGATGCGCCCGAGGGGATGTCGGCGACGGCCTCGTCGGCGGTCGCGAAGGTCTTGTCCATGGATGCTCCGGGCTCAGTCGTTCGTCTCGGGGGTGGTCGTGGCGTCCTGCTCGGCGAACACGTCGCGCATGATCGCGAGCGCCTCGTTCGACGCGGGCAGCCCGGCGTAGAGCGCGGTGTGCAGCAGCACCTCCGCGATCTCGTCGCGCGTGAGGCCGTTGCGCAGCGCGGCTCGCACGTGCATCGCGATCTCGGTGGCGTGTCCGCCGGTCGTGAGGCTGGCCAACGTGGCGATCGACCGCTCCCGCCGCGAGAGCCCGGGCCGCGCCCAGATGTCGCCCCAGGCGGTGCGGGTGGCGAAGTCCTGGAACGCCGCCGTCTCGGGGGTGGTGCCCGCGATGGCGCGGTCGACGTGCGCGTCGCCGAGCACCCCACGACGCACGCGCATGCCGCGTTCACGGGCGACGGATGCCGCGTCCACCCGCTCGACGGCGTCGAGATGCTCGGCGATGAGCTCGGCGGCGCTCGCGGGCTCCTCGAGCACGGCGAGGTGCGACGCGCCGTCGAGGGCGACATGCCGCGCGCCGGGGATGTCGTCGGCGAGGTCCTGCATCGAGGCCGGGGTCGTCACGGTGTCGTGCTCGCCGCTGATCGCGAGGGTGGGCGCCGCGAGCGCCCCGAGGTCGCCGGTGCGGTCGAAGCCGGCGAGCGCGTCGGTGCAGCACGCGTACGACTCGTCGTCGATGTCGACGAGCGCGCCGAGCGTGCGAGCGCCCGAGCCCCCGGCGTCGCGCTCGAGGAAGCCGGGGGCGAACCACCGTGCAGCGCTGCCCGTGACGAGCGACGCGGTGCCGCTCGCGCGCACGGATGCCGCACGCTCGGCCCAGCCGTCGGGCGTGCCGATGCGCGCGCCGCTGCAGCTGAGCACGAGGCTCAGGACCCGGTCGGGATGGGCGACGGCGAGTTCGAGGGCCGTGGCGCCGCCGAGCGAGACGCCTGCGACGTGGAACGCCCCGCCGCCCGCCTCGTCGACGACGGCGAGCACCCCCTCCGCGAGCTCGGCGATCGTGAAGGGCTCGGCCGCGGCCGGGCTCGCGCCGTGGCCGGGCAGGTCGATGCGCAGGATGCGGAGGCCCGCGGTGCGCGGGTCGGCGCGGAGTGCGGCGACGACGCCGTCCCACAGCGCGGTCGTCGTGCCGAGGGAGGGCAGCAGCACGAGCAGCGGATTCGTGGTCGCCGGAGCGGCGCCGGGAGCGAAGGACCCCAGCAGGCGGGGAACGGTCATGGGCGGGTGCCCCCTTCGGCGAGTGCGGTGAAGCGTGCCACGGCGTGGTCGACGATGCGGTCGGATGCCGCGGCGAGCACGTCGCGGTCGGGTGGCTCACCCGCCGCGCCCGCGTCGCCGACGATGGCCGCCGCGCGGTCGCGATCGAACTCGAGCCCGGCGACGAGGCGGGATGCCGATCGCGAGGCCGAACGGGCGAGCCGCGCGAGCCGGCGGACCGACGTCCACTCGGCATGCCAACGCCCGGCGGATCGCTCGTCGCCGGCGATCGCCGCGCTCGCGACGACCTGGAGCAGGGCGGGCGCCTCGACGGCCGCCGCCGTGATCGCGACCGCGTCGACCGGGTTGCGCTTGTGCGGCATGGCCGACGAGCCGCCGCCGCCTGAGAGCCGCACCTCGCCGAGCTCCTCGCGGGAGAGCAGCGTCACGTCGCCGGCGACGCGGCCGAGCGCGGCGACGACCGTGGCGGCCGCCGCGGCGACCCCGAGCACGGGCGTCCGCTCGGTGTGCCAGGCACGACCGGGATCGGTGAGGCCCAGCCTGACGGCGAGTTCGCCGCGCACCTCGTCGGCGGCCCCCGCGCGCCCGGCCGCGGCATCCGCTGCGGTGCCGGTGCCCACCGCACCCCCGAACTGGACTGGGAAGCCCGCGCCGTCGATCGCGGCGATCGCCGAGCTGACGCCGTCGAGCCAGCCCGCAGCGAGCGCCCCCAGCGTGCTCGCCTCGGCGTGGCGCGCGAGCGAGCGAGCGATGCGGGGGCTCTGCCGCTCGGCGTCGGCGAGCACGGCGAGCGTGCGGCCGGACTCGACGAGCGAACCGCGTGCGGCGGCGAGCGCATCACGCGAGACGAGCATGAGGGCGGTGTCGACGATGTCCTGGCTGGTCGCCCCGAGGTGCAGGCGGTCGGCGGTGAGCCCCGCGTCCTCGAGCTGCGCCCGGAGCGCGGGAACGAGGGCGACCACGGGCACCGCGTCGCGCGCCACGCCGTCGCGGAGGGCCGCACGATCGAGCGCGGCCGCGTCGAGCCGGTCGGCCTGCGGATCCAGGAACTCGTCGAGCACGCTCCCCCACGCGCGCAGCAGCGCGCGCTCGACGTCGACCATCGCGGCGAGCACCGCGTCGTCGTCGGTGCCCGTCGCGTCGGCGGCGCCCGGATCGATGAGTCCCCAGTCGGTCATGCCACCATCCTCGTCAGACCTCGGTGCCGTAGTCGAGGAACACGGTCTCGCCGTCGCCCTGCAGGCGCACGTCGAACCGGTAGGAGCCCGGCTCATCTACCGCGGCGATGAGCGTGTCGCGGCGGCTCGCGTCGACGCGGGTGAGTAGCGGATCCGCGGCGTTCGCGGCGACCTCGTCACCGAAGTAGGCGCGGGTGAAGAGGTGGTGCAGCACGCCGCGGGCGAACACCGCCACGAGCAGGTAGGGCGCCGAGCCGTCGCGCGTCGCCCCGGGCTTGCTCGTCGTGAACGAATAACGCCCGTCGCGGTCGACCGCGGCCCGGCCGAAGCCGGCGAAGCCGTGCTGGTCGCGGTCGAACGCGCCGCGTTCGGTCGACGGCCGGCCCGAGGCATCCGCGCCCCAGATCTCGATGACGGCATCGGGCACCGGGTCGCCGGCGCCGTCGAACACCCTGCCGTGCAGGCGGATCGCGTCGGGCTGCCACGCCGCCCGCACGTCGGAGCCGCCGTCATACGGGAGCGCGTAGCCGAAGAATGGGCCGACGGTCTGCGACGGCGTCTGGGCGAGCGATCCACGGTGGGCGTCGGGGTGCTGCTCGGCGCCCGGCAGGTCGGTCGCGTCGAACGCCTCGGGCGAGGTGCGGTCAGGCATGGTCGGCGTCCTCCGGCTCCATCCAGGTCGACTTCGGGCCGGTGAGCACGACGTCCCAGCGGTAGCCGAGCGCCCACTCGGGCTCGGTCACGTCGTGGTCGTAGCGGGCGACGAGCTGTTCCCGTGCCGCGGGGTCGACGATCGACTGGTAGATCGGGTCGAGCGCGAACAGCGGGTCGCCCGGGAAGTACATCTGGGTGATGAGCCGCTGCGTGAACGCGGTGCCGAAGAACGAGAAGTGGATGTGCGCCGGCCGCCAGGCGTTGCGGTGGTTCTTCCACGGGTACGCACCCGGCTTGATCGTCGTGAGACGGTAGGAGCCGTCGTCGCCCGTGATCACCCGGCCGACGCCAGTGAAGTTCGGGTCGAGCGGGGCCGGATGCTGGTCGCGCTTGTGCACGTAGCGGCCCGAGGCGTTCGCCTGCCAGATCTCGATGAGCTGGTTCCGCACCGGACGGCCGTCGCCGTCGAGCACTCGCCCGGTCACGATGATCCGCTCGCCGAGCGGCTCGCCGCGGTGCTGGATCGTGAGGTCGCCCTCCTCGGCCGACACGTCGGTGTGGCCGAACGCGGGCGACACGAGCTCGATCTCCTCGGGGTCGGCGCGCACGAGCTCGTGCGTCGGATGTCGCAGCGTCGTCGACCGGTACGGCGCGAAGTCGCGGCGCGGGTGCGCGGCGAGCGGCGTGCCGGCGGATGCCGCGGCGTCGCGCTCGCGGCGGTGGCGCTCGGCGATCTCGTCGCCGATGGCCTGCTGGGTCAGCTCGGGCTGGGGAACGGGTCGGTGCATGCTCACTCCGTGGTGAAGGGAAGGCCGGCGTACTGCTCGGCGAGGCTCTGGGAGGCGGCGCGGGAGCCGGTGACGTACTCGAGCTGGCCGACCTGGCTGCGGTACCGGAAGGCGCGCGCCGAGGCATCCGGAACCTCATGGTGCACGTGCAGCATCTCGGTCATCCACTGCGAGAAGTGCTGCACCTTCCACTGGCGCGCGAGGGCGCGGTCGCTGTAGCGGGCGAGCCCCGTGTCGTCGCCGGCGCGCTGGTCGAGGATGGCGCGGGCGAGCAGGGCCACGTCGGCGATCGCCGAGTTGAGGCCCTTCGCGCCGGTCGGCGGCACGATGTGGCCCGCGTCGCCCGCGAGGAACATGCGGCCGTGCTGCATGGTCGACACGACGAAGCTCCGCATCGGGGTGATCGACTTCTCGGTGATCGGCCCTTCCTGCAGCTGCCAGCCGTCGACGCCGAGGCGTTGCTGCAGGGCGTCCCAGATGCGGGCGTCGCTCCAGTCGTCGATCGACTCGTCGGGCGCCACCTGCAGGTAGAGGCGCGAGACCTCGAGCGAGCGCATCGAGTGCATGCCGAAGCCGTCGCGGTGGAGCGCGTAGATGAGGTCGTCGGTCGACGGCGGCACGTCGGCGAGGATGCCGAGCCAGCCGAACGGGTACGAGCGCTCGAAGACCTCGAGTCCGCCGCCGGGGATGCTCCGGCGGCAGACGCCGTGGTAGCCGTCGGCACCGACGACGTAGTCGCACTCGAGCTCCTCGGTCACGCCGTCCTTCGTGTAGATGACGGTGGGCCGCGCTCCGGTCACGCCCACGGGTTCGACATCGGATGCCTCGAAGACGACGTTCGAACCGAGCCGGTCGTGCTCGGCGAGGAGGTGCTTCACCAGCGCCTGCTGGCCGTACACCGTGACGGTGCGCCCGACGAGGTCGACGAAGTCGACGTGGTGCCGCTGCCCCTCGAACTGCAGGTAGATGCCGTGGTGCGTGAGGCCGCGCTCACGGAGGTCGGCGTCGAGGCCGTGCTCGGCGAGGAGGTCGACCGACCCCTGCTCGAGCACGCCGGCGCGGATGCGGCCGAGCACGTGCTCGCGGGTCTGGGCCTCGAGGATGACGAACGGCACGTCGGCCTGCGCGAGGAGATGGCCCAGCAGCAGGCCGGCCGGGCCCGCGCCGATGATGGCCACGGAGGTGGACGTTCGCACTGGATGCCTCTCACGTCGTCGGGAAGAACATGACGAGCATGGATCGCGCCCGAGGCATCCGCAGCCCGACTTCCACTCAGTGGAAGAAGTCGCTCACTCGCCCTGCGGCCGGTAGCCGAGCGCCGACGAGATGCCGCGCGCCGCCATGCGCACGCCGAGCGCGAACTGCGGCTCCCGGAGTCGCTCGACATGCGCGATGATCGACACCGCCGCGACGACCTCGCCGGTCGCATCCCGCACGGGCGCCGCCACCGAGAACGCGCCCTCGGTGAGCTCCTCGATCGACGTCGAGAGACCGAACGACCGGATCTCCGCCATGCGCCGTCGCAGCTCCCGCTCCTCGGTGAGGGTGTTCGGCATGAACTTGCGCCGATCCGACGCGAGCAGCTCGTCGAAGACCTCAGTGGGCGCGTGGGCCAGCAGCACGAGGCCCACGCCCGTCGCGTGCAACGGGAGTCGCGAGCCGACATCCGAGATCGCCGAGACCGCGCCCGGGCCCGACAGGCGCTCGAGGTAGATCGCGCCGAGCCCGTCGCGCACGGCCAGGTGCACGTGCTCGGTCGTCGCCTCGAGCAGGTCCTCGAGGTAGGGCATCGCGATGCGCCGCAACCGCATGGCCGTCGGCTGGCGCACGCCGAGCCGCCAGACCCGCATGCCCACCCGGTAGCGCCCGTCGTCGCCGCGCACGAGGCCCCCCCACGCCACCCACTCGCCCACCAGGCGATGCGCGGTCGAGAGCGGAAGGTTCGCACGGCCCGCGATCTCGCTCAGCGAGAGGTCCTCCCGGCCCTGGAACGCGTCGCCGATGGCGAAGAGCTTCTCGGCGACCGAGCGGCCGTCGGCGGCACGACCCGACATGCGCCAACTCTACTGAGCGGCGCCGTCAGCCCGACGCCGTCAGATCGCCATCCGCACGTACTGGTCGACGCGCTTCGACCGGAGGTCGCCGGGCTGGTAGTCCTGCTGCCAGTCGGTGTTCTCCCACAGGTCCTGGTAGTCGTGGGGCGCCGGTTGCCCGGGCTTCGGCTTCCGGTGCGAGGTCGCCTCGACGACGGAACGGTACTGGTAATGCCCCCAGAGCCGGTTGAACTCGGTGAAGTAGATGTCGGCCACCCGCCGGTCGCCACGGATGAGCAGCATGTTCTCGTCGTTCTCGATCGTCGACGCGGAGCTGAAGTTCGCCGACCCCGTCACGACGATGGGGTCGGGGCCGAGCGGGTCGTGGAGGATGAACTTCAGGTGGATGTAGGTGACGTGCAGGTTGAGCTTGATCGCCGAGTTGTTCGTCTCGGCAACCCAGCGTCCGAGCGTCGTGTGCAGCTCCGAGCCCTGCGCCTTGTAGGTGTTGTTCCGCGAGTTGAGCCGCACCACGGGTCCGGGGTTCGCCTTCGTCGGCCGCGGGTCGTCCTTCTCCTCGAGGAGGAGGAAGCACAGCGGGCCATCGGCGCCGTTGGCGCTGATCGCCCGTCGGAAGTCCTGCGGGATGCCGAACGCGAACGTGCCGCACGACAGCCGCCTCGCCTTCGTGAGGAGCCGGATGTAGAGGTCGAGGGGAGCCGTGTCGCCCCGCGGGCTGAAGAGCGGTGTCGTCCCCCGCGGAATGGCGGCGATCGAGGTCGGCGTCGGGGTCAGGCCGCCGACCTCCTGCAGGAATGCGACGTTGATCGGGTCCGTCCTGGCATCGGTCGCGGCGCCCGGGTCCTGCGCGAGGATCGACCAGTACGCCAGGAACTGTGCGGCCACCGTCGCGTCGCGCACGTGGTGCCCGACGTTCGCCTGCCCGTAGATCCCGCCGTCGGTCAGGTTCGTGGAGCCGGTCCACACGGCGACGGGCGTCCGCGCGGCGCCGCGCAGCAGCACCATGAACTTGTTGTGCTGGATGTCGTCGCGCCGCGCCACCCGAGGGACGATCGCCTCGTCGGGCAGGCCGGCGGCCTCGATCGCCTTCAGGTTCTCGACGCGCGGGTTGCTCGGCTCGAACTTCGGCTTCTTCAGCCCGTTCATCGGGGTGGGCTGGATCGTGCGCTCGTTGACCTTGAGGTCGACGATCACCCGCACGTCGACGCCGCGGTCGATCGCGTCCTTCAGCGCGCCCAGCACCGACGGGAAGCGGAACTCGTAGAAGCATCCGCGGATCGCATCGCCCGCCTCCGCCGACGCGATGAAGCCGATGATCGCCTCATCGAGGTCGCGGCTCAGCCAGGCGAGCGCCTCGGCGCGCTTCTCGGGCGTCGGCTGCCGGTCGGGCGGCAGGTTGCCGAACCGGTTGGCATAGAACTGGCTCGAGGTGACCCCGCGATTGAAGACGATGTCATGGTCGCCGGCGCCGAGCGGCTCGGTGTCGACCGAGACCGTCACCGGCGGCGCGCTGCGGTCGAGCGCCGACGGCGTGCCCTTCAGCGGGTGGAAGACGTAGTCGTACGCGTGGCCTGGCTCGGCGACGAAGTCGTCCCAGACGAGGCTCTGGATCGGATGGTCGTACGTCGACACCTTCGTTGCGGGCGTCGGATCCGGGACGACCGAGCGGAACACCTTGTAGCCGTCGACCCAGTGCCGGGTGCCGGTCGCCCGGTCGACGCGTTCGATCGCGAATCCGAGGAGCCCCTTCCGGGCGGTGGCGGTGGCGCGGATGCCGAAGGAGACCGTGTTCGTGCCCGCCACGGCGAACACCTGCACGCCCTTGACCGTCTCGGACTTGACTCGCATGGTCGCCGCCTCCCACTCAGACCCAGGGGTCGCGCCAGCCGCCGTGGTCGGCGACGAGCGCGTCGGCCTCCGCCGGCCCCCACGATCCGGGCGCGTACGGATGCACCGGCGACGGCGCGTCGAGCAGCGGCTGCATGATGCGCCACGCCTCCTCGACGGTGTCCTGGCGGTTGAACCGCGGGCGCACGCCCCGGATGGCGGCGAGCAGCAGCACTTCGTAGGGCGTCGGCCCCTCGCCGCCCTCGGTCGCGAACTCCATGTCGAGGTGGATCGAGCTCGGCTTCGGGGCATCCGCCCGCTGCGCGTTGAGCACGAGCCGCAGCCCGGTCGACGGATCGAGCCGCATCACGAGCTGGTCGGTGGTGCTTGCGCCGTCGCGCAGCCCGAACCCGAGGTTGGGCGACGGCTTGAACACGAGCCGCACCTCGGTGGCGGTCACCGGGAGCAGCTTGCCCGTGCGGATGAAGAACGGCACACCCGCCCACCGCCAGTTCTCGATGCCGAGCTCGAGGGCGATGAAGGTCTCGGTCGTCGAGCCCGCCGAGACACCCGGGATGTCCAGGTAGCCGTCGAACTGGCCGCGCACCGCCCGGCCGGGGTCGGCGCTCGACACCGACTTGAACAGCGATGTCTGCATGTCCTTGATGGTCTCGGTGTCGCCGCGGGCGGGCGCCTCCATCGCGACGGCGGCGACGACCTGCAGGAGGTGGTTCACCACGACGTCGCGGAGCGCGCCGACCGGGTCGTAGAAATGGCCTCGATCGGCGACGCCGAAGTCCTCGGCCATCATGATGTGCACGCTGTCGACGTAGTTGCGGTTCCACACGGGCTCGAGCATCGTGTTCCCGAACCGCAGGTAGAGGATCTCCTCGAGACCCATCTTCCCGAGGTAGTGATCGATGCGGAACAGCCGCGACTCGTCGACGTACCGGTGCAGCTCGTCGGCGAGCGCGCGTGCGGATGCCAGGTCGTGCCCGAAGGGCTTCTCGACGACGACGCGGCCGTGCTCGGTGAGGCCCGCTCCGGCGAGGCCCTTCACGACGGTGGCGAAGAGGTTCGGCGGCACCTCGAGGTAGGAGACCGGAGTGGTCGCGTCGCCGACGGCGTCCGCCACGCGGGCGTAGGTCGCGGCATCCGCGAAGTCGCCGTGCACATAGCCGAGACGCGCGGCGAACCGCTGGAACACCGCCTCGTCGAGGGTCTCGCCGGTGGCGACGATCGAGGTGCGGGCACGCTCGACGAGCTGGTCGAGCGTCCAGTCCTCGAACGCGACGCCGACGATCGGGCATGCCAGCAGCCCCCGCTGCTCGAGCCGGTAGAGGGAGTGGAACGTCATCACCCGCGCCAGGTCGCCGGTGATGCCGAAGATGACGAGCACGTCGCCCTCGGGCTCGGTCGCTGCGGATCCGGTGGTCGCCATGGTCGTCTCCTAGCGGGTCCGGCGTCCGGAGCTCAGCACCGGGTCGACGAAGCCCGACCCGTGGTCGAGTTGGTAGTCGAGGTTGACCGCCGCGTTGATGAGCGACAGGTGGCTGAACGCCTGCGGGAAGTTGCCGAGCTGCTCCCCCGTGAGCCCGATCTCCTCGGCGTAGAGCCCGAGGTGGTTGGCGTAGGTGAGCATCTTCTCGAAGGTGAGCTGCGCCTCGTCGAGGAATCCCGACCGGGCGAGCGCGTCGACGTACCAGAACGAGCACAGCGTGAAGGTGCCCTCCGAGCCGCGCAGGCCGTCGGGCGAGGCGCTCGGGTTGTAGCGGTAGACGAGGCTGTCCGAGACGAGCTCGGTGTCCATGGCCGCGAGCGTCGACAGCCACATCGGGTCGCGCGGCGCGATGAAGCCCATGAGCGGCATGACCAGGAGCGACGCATCGAGCACGTCGGTGTCCTGGTGCTGCACGAAGGCCTGGCGCTCCTCGTGCCACCCCGTCGTCATCACCTGCTCGTAGATCGCGTCGCGCTGCTCGCGCCAGCGGATGATGGGGGCGGGCCGGCCGTGCTCCTGCGCGAGCCGGATGCCGCGGTCGAGCGCGATCCAGCACATGAAGCGGCCGAACGTGAACTTCTGCTGGCCGCCGCGCGTCTCCCAGACGCCCTCCTCGGGCTGGTCCCAGTTGTCGCAGACCCAGTCCAGCATGCTGCTGATCTGCGTCCACCCGACGTGCGGCAGCTGGAGTCCGTGGGTGTCGGCGAGGTGGATGGAGTCCATCGCCTCGCCGTAGATGTCGAGCTGCATCTGGTCGGCCGCGCCGTTGCCGATGCGCACGGGGAGCGAGCCGCGGTATCCGGCGAGGTGCTCGAGCGACTCCTCGACGAGGTCGGATGACCCGTCGACGCGATACATGATCTTCAGCGGCCCCGAGCCGGTGCCGACGCTCTCCTTCACCCGGTCCATGAGCCAGGCCACGAACGCCTCGGCCTCCTCGGTGTAGCCGAGTCCGAGCAGTGCGTAGACCGAGAACGACGCGTCCCGGATCCACGTGTAGCGGTAGTCCCAGTTGCGTTCGCCGCCGACCTGCTCGGGCAGGCCCGCCGTGGGTGCGGCGACGAGTGCGCCCGTGGGCGCGTAGGTCATGAGCTTCAGGGTCATCGCCGACCGGGCGACCATCTCGCGCCACCGGCCCCGGTACGTCGACCGGTTGTTCCACTCGCGCCAGAAGGCGCGTGTCTCGGCGAACAGCGCGCGCAACTCGTCCTCCGAGACCTGGGCCGGGTCGGCACCGCCGGTCTCCATGACGACGCCGGTGATCTCCCCGGCGTTCAGCGTGCCGGTGATGCGGATGCCGCCGTCGACGAGTTCGACGTGACCGGCGCGCTCCGTGCCATGCACGATCATCCCGCCGACGCGGTGCACCGTCAGCGACTGGTCGCCGGCGGTGAACCGCACGCCGTGGCCCTCGACGGGCTCGATCGTGTGCTCGGCACGCCCGTAGTCGAAGCGCGGCTCGACGACGCCCTCGAACGTCATGGTGCCGCGCACCACCCGGAGCAGGCGCACGATCCGGTGCCGATCGGTCGCCTCGTGGCCGGCGATCGGCATGAAGTCCACCACCTCGCCGACGCCCGCCTCCGTCATGAACCGCGTGATCAGGATCGCGGTGTTGGGCAGGTAGAGCTGCCGGGTCACGTAGTCGTCGGCGATCGGCCGGACCCGGCAGAACCCGCCCTGCTCGGCGTCGAGCAGGGACCCGAAGATGCTCGGCGAGTCGAACCTCGGACTGCAGAACCAGTCGATCGTGCCGTCGGTCGACACGAGCGCGGCGGTCTGCAGGTCGCCGATGAGCCCGTGGTCCGCGATGTTCGGGTACTCCCCCATGGACACCCCTTCCCCCAGGGCCCATCGTGGCACGGGACGTCGTCGTGTGTCATGACCACTTCGGGGCGAATCGGTGCCATCCAGGTGACGTACCCTCAGGGCAGGAGGTCATCATGATCATGAACGCCCCCGCACTGCTCCGGCTCGGGGTGATGGCCACCTCTCGCAAGGTCGACGAGCAGCGCCTGCCGATCCATCCCTCGCACTTCGAGCGGATCGACGACGACCTCCGCGCGAACCTCATGCTCGAGACCGGGTACGGCGACCGCTTCGGCATCTCCGATGCGCAGCTCGCCCCGTTCGTCGGCGCCATCGCCTCGCGCGAGGCGATCCTCGCCGAGGCCGACGTCATCACCCTGCCGAAGCCGCTCGCCTCCGACCTCGCCGACTTCCGCGACGGCCAGGTGCTCTGGGGGTGGCCGCACTGCGTGCAGGACCGCGAGATGACGCAGTTCGCGATCGACAAGCGCCTCACCCTCATCGCGTGGGAGGCCATGAACCACTGGAAGGCCGACGGCGGGTTCGGACTCCACGTGTTCCACAAGAACAACGAGCTCGCCGGGTACTGCTCGGTGCTGCACGCGCTGCAGCTGTGCGGTTCGACGGGCGACTACGGTCGTCGGCTGAACGCGGTGGTGATCGGCTTCGGCGCGACGGCTCGCGGCGCGGTCACGGCGCTGAACGCGCACGGCATCCACGACGTGCGCGTGCTGACGAACCGCGATACCGCCGCCGTCGGATCGCCGATCCCGTCGATCGACATCATCCAGTTCGAGCACGACCCCGACGCGCCGTATGCGAGCACGGTCAACACGGAGGACGGCCCGGTCGACCTGGCACCGTTCCTCGCCGCCCACGACATCGTCGTGAACTGCACCCTGCAGGATCCGAACGCGCCGCTCACCTACCTCCGCACGGAGGACCTCGCCGCCTTCCGCCCCGGGAGCCTCATCGTCGACGTGTCGATCGACGCGGGCATGGGGTTCGAGTGGGCCAGGCCCACCTCGTTCGCCGATCCGATGTTCACGGTCGGCGAGTCGACGAACTACTACGCGGTCGACCACAGTCCGTCGTACCTCTGGAACTCCGCCACGTGGGAGATCAGCGAGGCGCTCATGCCGTTCCTCCGCACCGTCATGGAGGGTCCGGAGGCGTGGGCCGCCTCCGACACGATCAGGCGTGCGACCGAGATCGAGCACGGCCGGGTCCGCAACGAGGCGATCCTCCAGTTCCAGGGGCGCTCGCCGGAGTACCCGTATCCGCAGCGTTCCTGAGTCGGCGCTCCGCCGGCGCCGGTGACGGATGCCGCGGAGCCTACGGCCGCGGCGGTCCGGCGATCACCCGCTCGCGCGAGTACCGGGCGACGCGCTCGGCGGGAACCCGCCAGTCGGCCTCGAGCCACCACGTGACGCCGGCGTCGGCCCACGGACGCACGACCGCGGCATCCGCGACCCGGTCGACGCCGCCGGTGGTGCCCTCCTGCACGATGTCGAACGGCCGGTCGCCGAGCCCGAGGCGGTCACGCTCGGCGCGGATCCACGCGATCGCGTCGGCGGCGATCTCGGGCGTGTAGGTGCGCTGCTGCTCGACCGGGTCGATGCCGTCGGCGCCGGGCGGCGCGTAGTTCGGGATCCAGCCGTCGTAGCGGGCGACGCGACGCATCGACCTCGTGCGGGGCCACACGCCGACGACCCACGTCGGAATGCGCGGCTCCTGCACGATCGCCGGCGGCAGCATGGCGTCGGTGCGCGTCGCTCGGTAGTGCTCGCCCTCGTACTCGAACGGCTCCGCCTGCCAGAGCTGCTGCATGAGCTCGAGGCCCTCGTCGAGCAGTTCGGCGCGCACGCGACGGCCGGGATCGTCCTCGAAGATCCAGAACCGCTGCTCGACGTCGGCGGGGACGCCGAGGCCGGCTGAGAGGATCACCCGACCGTTCGAGAGGCGGTCGACGGTCATGGTCTGCCCCGCGAGCTCCCACGGCCGGCGCCTCGGCACCGGGGTGAGCATCGTACCGAGCCGGATGCGCTCGGTGACCATGGCGGCCGCCGCGAGCGTCGACCACGGATCGGTGGCCCAGATGCCCTCCCAGACGAAGAACGCATCCCACCCGGACTCCTCGGCGAGCGCCGCGAGCTCGACGGCGAACGCCGGATCGGACCCGGTGTAGATGAAGCCGTGCTGCATGCGGCCGACGTTATCGCCGACCGCCGACACGCCCTGGCCCGCAGTGCCGCGCGGGTCAGCTCGCGCGGCGATACCGGATGTGCGTGGCCAGCGGCGACTGCAGCACCTCGACGGGCTCGAACCCGAACGAGTCGACGCCGTCGAAGATCCGCTCGCCCGAGCCGAGCAGCACCGGGGCGATGTCGAGGGTGAGCTCGTCGACGACCCCGGCCACGAGCGCCTGCCGAACCGTGGATGCGCCCCCCGCGATGTCGACGCCGCCGTCGCCGGCCGCCTCGAGGGCGCGTGCGTATGCGGCGTCGAAGCCGTCGGTGACGAAGTGGAAGGTCGTTCCGCCCTCCATCTCGATCGGCTCGTGCGCGTGGTGGGTGAGCACGAACACCGGTGCGTGGTACGGCGGCTCGGCACCCCACCATCCACGCCAGTCCTCCTCGTCCCACTCGCCGCGGATCGGCCCGAACATGTTGCGGCCCATCACGTACGCACCGCGTGAACGCATGAGCCAGCCCGCCGCGATCTCGTCGGCCTCGTTCGCGCGGGGGTCGCCGATGTGCCAGCCGTGCAGCTCGATCCCACGCCTGCCGAGCGGGTTGTCGCGGCTCTGGTCGGGACCGGCGACGAAGCCGTCGAGTGAGATCGACATGTGGCAGGTGGTGTCCGTCATCGACGACCCTTCCGAGCGAGTGGGAGGCAGTGGCGGCAATCTACCCGACCTGCGGCCCCGCCCGCGATGGAGTAGCGTCCATGGATCCACTCCCTCGCGGGACGGCGACGATCCGAGGCCGAATGAGCGACGACGACGACCGCACGGTCGACCGCTACCTTGCTTCGCTCGACGAGCAGACCGCCCGCGACAGCGAGACGCTGATCGAGATGATGCAGCGGATCAGCGGGCACCCGCCGACGTTGTGGAATGTCGGCACCATCGGGTTCGGCACGTACCACTACCGATATGACACCGGACGCGAGGGAGACGGTCACACGATCGGCTTCTATCCGAGGAAGGGCAAGCTCACCATCTACCTCATGGATGGCACCGCGCGCCATGCCGAACTGCTGGCTGAGCTCGGCACACACTCCACCACCGGCTACTGCGTGTACCTGCGGCGGCTCGGCGATGTCGACCTCGGAGTGCTCGAACGGCTCATCCAGGCATCGTTCGACTTCGTCGAGTCGAAGGCCCGAGAGGGGCCGATCCGCGAGATCCTCTGGAAGGCCGAGGACTAGCGAGGCGCGAATTACCTACGCTGCATAGGCGTTCACCTAATGCTGTTAGGCTGAACGAATGCGAACCTCGGCACTGTCGACCTCAGCGGTCATCGAACGTGGCGCCTCCCTGGCCGATGCCAACGGCTTCGCCGCGCTCAGGATCGCCGACGTCGCCCGCTCGCTGAACGTGCAGGCGCCGAGCCTGTACAGCCACGTGCGCAACCTCCAGGCCCTGCGTGACGGCATCGCGATCCTTGCCCTCCAGGAACTGGCCGATCGCATCGTCGAGGCCATCATGGGGCGAGCGGCGAAGGCCGCCCTCACCGGCTTCGCGGACGCCCACCGTTCCTTCGCCCGCGAACGACCGGGATGCTGGGAGGCCCTGCAGACGCCGCAGGGCGATGACGTCGCCGCAGCACCGGCCGCCCGGCGGCTCGTCCAGGCGACGAGCACCGTGCTGTTGGGCTACGGGATCGCGCCGGGTGAGCACGTCCATGCGACACGGATCGTCGGCAGCGCCATCAACGGATTCGTCACGCTCGAGCGGGTCGGCAACTTCGCTCACAGTGCGCCGCCCGCCGATTCCACGTGGCCTCGACTCATCGATGCGCTCGACTCGGTCCTGCAGGACTGGGCCGCCAGGCCGACCACCCCGGCAGATCCGAACGACCCGGACAACCCCAACGACCCGAACGAAGGCACACCATGATCGCCACACCGATCACCGCGGAGTTGATCCACGGAGCAATCGAACTCGAAGCGACGCCCCGCGGAATCAGGCCGCACCGGCTCCCCCGGGCCGTCCGCGAGCGTGACGCCGACCAGCAGCTGTCGCTCATGGAGGCGCAGCCGTCGGGCGTGCGGCTCGAGATGGTGACGGCGGCCCGCTCGATCACGGTCGCGATGCACGCCACACGTGTGGCCTATCGCGGCGTGGACCGGATGCGGGGCGCGGTCGACGTCGTCGTCGACGGCGCCGACCACGGGTCACACGTGCTCGCTCACGGCGACCGGGTCGAGCTCGACATGCAGACCGGCGAGTCGAGGTTCGTGCCGGGCGACACCGACCGCATCGTCATCGACGGCCTCCCCGCCGGCGAGAAGTCGGTCGAGGTGTGGCTTCCCCACAACGAGGCGATCGAGCTCGTCTCCCTGCACTCCGACCTGCCCGTCGGGCCCGACGATCGGCGAAGGCCGGTCTGGGTCCACCACGGCAGCTCGATCAGCCAGGGCTCGAACTCGACGTCGCCGACCCGCACCTGGCCGGCGGTGGCGGCCCGACGTGCGGGCGTCAGCCTGCACAACCTCGGCTTCGGCGGAAGCGCGCTGGTCGACCCGTTCATGGCTCGCGTCATCCGCGACACCTCCGCAGACCTCATCAGCATCAAGCTCGGCATCAACGTGGTGAACCACGACGCCATGCGGTTGCGGAGCTTCCTGCCGGCCGTGCATGGATTCCTCGACACGATCCGCGACGGTCATCCGACCACCCCGATCCTGCTGGTCTCGCCGATCTTCTGCGGAATCCACGAGGACACGCCCGGGCCGGGTGCGATCGATCCCACGTCGCTGGGCACGGGCGGCATGAGGTTCGTCGCGACCGGCCGGCCGGGCGACACCGCCCAGGGCCGGTTGACCCTCCAGGTGATCCGCACGGCACTGGCGGGCGTCGTGGAGGCGCGCTCCGACGATTCCAACCTGAGCTACCTCGACGGGCTCGCCCTGTACGGCGAGACCGATGCCCGGGCGCATCCGCTTCCCGACTCGCTCCACCCCGACACCGCCACGCACGAGCTCATCGGAGAGCGCTTCGCCGCAGCGCACCTCGTCATCCCCGGGGATGATTCCCGGCGCGAACCCAGTCGCGCGCGGCATCCGCTCGGTAGACTGCAACGACACCACGCCGCCTGCTGACCGGCATCCGCCGTGTCCGACGACTGGAGCCCCCTTCCATGGTCCACACCTCCCTGATTCCCTGGCTCGACCCCGAGACGATCATCTCCGCGGCCGGCCCCTGGGCCCTCGTCGTGGTGTGCGCCATCGTGTTCGCAGAGACGGGCCTGCTCGTGGGCTTCCTGCTCCCGGGCGACACGCTGCTCGTCATCTCGGGCCTGCTCACGAACACCTCGCTGGTGTTCGGCGTCGACATCTGGTGGGTGTGCCTCGCGATCGGCTTCGCGGCGTTCCTCGGCGGCGAGGTCGGGTACCTGATCGGCCACAAGTTCGGGCCGAGCGTCTTCGAACGCAAGGAGTCGGGGCTCTTCAGCGTGAAGAACGTCGAGCGCACCAACGCGTTCTTCGAGCGCTTCGGCGCCCTGGCGATCATCCTCGCGCGCTTCGTGCCGATCGTGCGCACGTTCGCGCCTGTCGCCGCCGGCGTCGGCCACATGAACTACCGCAAGTACACGCTCTACAACCTGATCGGCGCGTTCATCTGGGGCGTCGGGCTCACCTACTTCGGCTACCTCATCGGCTACATCCCCCCGGTGGCCGCGTTCGTGCAGGAGTACATCGACGTCATCCTCCTCGGCGCCGTGGTGATCACCCTCATCCCGACGCTCTGGCACTACTTCCAGTCGATGCGCAAGGCGAAGAAGTCCGCCGCGGCCCGCGATGACATGGTCACCGACCACGAGGAGGCGCAGCGCCTCGTGCTCGACCCCGAGGTCTTCGAGCGCGGTCCCGAGGAGCGCTAGCCCCTCCACGAGGTCGGCGCGTCGGGGCTACACTCGGCGGCATGAGCTTCCTCTACGAGGAGAAAGCCTCATCCTCGCCCTTCGTCGACGTGGTCTGGCACACCGTCGACACGAGCGACGGCACCTACCTCGCGGGCGCCGACGCGTGCTGGGACCTCATCTTCACGCGCCATGCGACCGGCTCGCGGGTCCTCATCAGCGGCCCATCGTCACGGCCGACCGTCGTGCCCTACCGCGCCGGCAACCGGAACGTGGGCGTGCGCTTCACGCGCGGCACGTACTTCACCCACGTGGAGCCGCACTCGATGTGCGATCGCACCGTGCCGCTCAGCGTGCCCGACCTCGACCACTTCGAACTCGCGGGACGCACCTGGCCCATCCCCGACTACCACGCGGTCGACGACCTCCTCGACGCCTTCGACCGGCAGGGCCTGCTGGCACATGACGCCGTCATCGAGGCCGCCCTGCACGAGCGCGCCCCGGCGTCGGTGTCCCCGCGTACCGTCGAACGGCACTTCTCCCGCATCACCGGTTGCAGCCGGCGACAGGTGCGCCAGATCGACCGGGCTCGCCAGGCGGCCGCACGGCTGCGCACCGGCGAGGCGATCGCGGATGTCGCGTACGAACTCGGCTACGCCGACCAGTCGCACCTCACCCGCGACGTCAAGCGACTGACCGGATACACGCCGGCGCAATCGCAGCACCGCGACGAGCCGGTGTGAGCCGGGCCGCGGATCGATGTCGTTCCGGTTCAAGACGGCGGCCGCGGCATCCGATTCACTCGTCCCGTCGCGCCGCCCGCGCGACAGCACGAGGGAGGGACTCGCCATGGAAGTCACGCCGTTCACGATCGCGATCTCGGACGCCGAGCTCGCCGACCTGCACTCGCGCCTGGAGCGCACCCGCTGGCCCGCAGCCCTCACCGAGGGCTGGGAACGCGGAACGCCCGTGCCGTACGCCCGCCGGCTCGCCGAGTCCTGGCGGACCGGCTACGACTGGCGGGCCGCCGAGGCCCGCCTGAACCGCCTGCCCCAGTTCCTCGTCGAGGTCGACGGTCAGCCCATCCACGGCCTGCACGTGCGGTCGACGGATGACGCGGCCGTGCCACTCCTCCTCGTGCACGGCTACCCGTCGTCGTTCGTCGAGTTCGCCCGCATCGCGCCGGTACTCGCCGAGCGACCGGACGTGACGGGGGGCGTCGGTCCCGCGCCGGCGTTCCACGTCGTCGCGCCGTCGATCCCGGGTTTCGGGTTCTCGACGCCCCTCACCAGCCACGGCTGGGACATCGCCCGCACCGCGCGCGCATTCGACGACCTCATGGAAGCGCTCGGCTACGACCGCTACGTCGTGTTCGGCGAGGACGTCGGCGCCGGCATCGCCGAGCAGCTCTGCCTCGACGCCGGCGAGCACGTGCTCGGGCTGATCGCAGCGACCGATCCCGGCGCGATCGCGACCCAGTACACGCCGCCCACCGATCACCTCACCGCCGCGGAGCGCGAGCACCACGAGCGCCTGAAGGACGCGCGCTCCGAGGACTTCGGCTACCTGGCCCTGCAGACGACCCGGCCGCTCAGCGTCGCGTACGGGCTCACCGACTCCCCCATCGCCCAGGCGACGTGGATCGCGGAGAAGTTCCAGGAGTGGACCGACCCCGCCCGCGACCTGCCCGAGGACGCCGTCGACCTCGACGACCTGCTCACGCTGATCAGCGTCGCCTGGTTCGGCCGGGGCGGCGACGGGGCCGCGAACGTGCTCTACGAGACGGCGCACGCACAGGTCGCGTGGGGGCGCAGCCACGACCGCCCGCAGGGCATCGCCGCGTTCGGCGACGAACCGCTCATGCGCCGCATCCTCGACCCCGAGGGGCATCTCGCGTTCTGGAGCGAGCATCGGCACGGCGGCCATTTCCCGGCGATGGAGGCGCCCGACGACCTCGTCGGCGACATCCGGAGCTACTTCGCGCGGCTGCTCACGGTGTGAGGAAGGCCCCAGGCTCACGGATGCCGCGTCGGCTCCTGCTCGGCGCGACCGGCGGGCTCGAGCTGGAACGTCGAGTGGGCCACGTCGAAGTGCTCGGAGAGGCATCCGCCGAGCTCGTCGAGCAGCGCACCCGCGCGACCCGACTCGAACACGTCGGCGTCGACCTCCACATGGGCGCTGAACACCGGCGACCCCGAGGTGATCTGCCAGACGTGCACGTCGTGTACGGCCACCACGCCCGGCGTGCCGAGCAGGTGCTCGCGGATCTCGGCGACGTCGGTGTCGGCGGGGGCCGACTCGAAGAGCACGTGCATGACGTCGCGGAGCAGCATGAGCGCGCGCGGCACGATGAGCACGGCGATCGCCATCGACGCGATCGGGTCGGCAGCGTCGAACCCGGTCGTGAGGATGACGACGGCCGCGACGATGACGAGCCCTGACCCGATGAGGTCGCCGAGCACCTCGAGGTAGGCGCCGCGCACGTTGATCGAGTCCTTCGCCCCAGCCCGCAGCACGAGCATGGCGGCGAGGTTCGCGAGCAGCCCGAGCACGGCGACGACGAGCATCACCCCGCCGCGCACCTCGTGCGCCTCCCCCTCGGCGCCCGACACGAGCCGCCCGATCGCCGAGACCAGCACGGTCACGGCCACGACGATGAGGATGACGCCGTTCACGAGGGCACCGAGCACCTCCGCCCGGCGGTATCCGTACGTCTGCCGGTCGGTCGCTGGGCGCGCGGCGACCATCGCCGCCACGAGCGCGACCACGAGGCCGATGAGGTCGCTCGCCATGTGGCCGGCGTCGGCGAGCAGCGAGAGCGAGCCGCTGAGCACGCCGCCCACCACCTGCACGACGAGGAACGCGCCGATGATCGCGATCGCCACCAGCAGCCTGGTGCGGTTCGCGGTCGCCCCGTGGGCGTGCGCGTGGTCGTGGGAGTGTGCCATCACCTCAAGGGTAGGCGCGGATGCCGCGTGCCGCCCCTGATGGGAATGAGTCCCCTTCTCAGCCGAGCCCGGCTCAGCCGAGCCCGGCTCAGCCGAGCCCGGTGCGGAACCCCTCCCGCCAGCTCGGATACCGCGGCTCCCATCCGAGCTCGCGCTTGGCCTTGGCGTTCGACGAACCCCGGACCTCGGTCATCATCGAGACGCCGTGCTCGCCGATGAGTGCGCGGGCCACCAGTGCGGGGACGTGCAGGGGCGGCCTGGCGCCGGTGATCCGGGCGAGCTCCGGCAGCCACTCGGAGACCGGCGCCGGGTCGTCGTCCACGATGTTGTAGATGCCCGGGGCGCCGCGAGTGACGGCGAGCGCGGTGGCGGATGCCGCATCCTCGACGTGCAGGAACGACCAGACGCCCGTGCCACCGCCGACGAGCGGCAACTTGCGGGCACGGACCATCTCCAGCATCGCGCCGCCCCGGCCGATGGCGTTGCCCGGGCCGTACAGGTTGCCATAGCGGAGCACGAGCCCCGCGGCATCCGTCGTCGCCCGCTCGACGTGCCGGATCGCCGCGATCGACTGCCGTGACGCGGCGGTCGGCGCCGGGTCGAGCGGGTCCTCCTCGGTCTTGACCGGACCGCCGGTGCGTGCGTTCGGCCAGCCCGCGTAGCTCTGCGCGATGAACCGGTCGACGCCGGCCTCGCGTGCGGCGGCGAGCAGGTGGTCGGTGCCGACGGTGCGCAGCGCGTTGGTCGCGGCGAACTCCTCGTCGAAGTGCTTGACGTCGCCCGCCAGGGCGCTGAGCCCGGTGAGTTCGTGCACGATCACGTCGGGGTGCGCCGCGAGCACGGCGGTGCGCACGGATGCCGCGTCGAGGGCGTCCATGGTCATCCCCGTCGCCCCAGCCGCGTCGATACCCGCGAGGCGCTCGGGTGTCCGCGATGTGCCGACGACGTCGTGCCCGTCGGCCACGAGGAGCGGCACCAACCTCGATCCGATGGCGCCGGTGGCGCCGGCGATGAAGACTCGCATGTGCTTCCCTTCCTGTCACCCCCTCCGACGGATCGGCCACCCGGTCTGTGACCGGCGCACGCCGATTCGCGTGGGAACAGCACGAATCGGCTGTGCAATGCTCGGAGCATGGCGACCTCGACCGCGGGGCTCGGCGAGCTCCGGCCCCTCATGTTCTCGATCGCGTATCGCATGCTCGGCAGCGTGTCGGACGCCGAGGACGTCGTGCAGGAGGCGTCCCTGCGCCTGCACGAGCGGTCACGGTCTGGCGAGCCGATCGAGCGCCCCGAGGCGTTCGCGTCGACCGTCGCGACACGGCTCGCGATCGACGCGCTTCGTTCCGCGCGCCGCCGTCACGAGGTGTACCTGGGGACCTGGCTTCCTGAACCGCTGCCCGATGACGACCAGGATCCCGCGCATCGCGTCGAACGCGACGAGACGCTCTCGTTCGCCTTCCTCGCCGTGCTCGAGCGGCTCGGACCGGTCGAGCGCGCCGTCTTCCTGCTGCGCGAGGTGTTCGTGATGGACTACGCCGACATCGCCGCGATCGTCGAACGCGACGAGGCGGCCTGCCGGCAGATCCTGCACCGCGCCCGGGCGCGCATCGCCGACGGCCGGCCACGGTCGAAGACGGATGCCGCTCGCGACGCCGCACTCCTCGACACGTTCTTCGCTGCGCTCGACGCGGGCGACGTCGACGCGCTCGCGAGCGTCCTCGCCGACGACGTGGCGTTCTACGCCGATGGCGGCGGAAAGGCGCCCGCGGTGCGGCATCCGCTGCACGGCAACGTCACCGTGGCACGGTTCCTGGCCGGGCTCGTGCGTCGCGGCGTTGGCATGCGGGTGCGCATGGAGCGCACGTCGATGAACGGCGACCCCGCCCTGCGGGTGAGCGGCCCCGACGGCGCCACGCTGAGCCTGCTCATGGTGCACGTCGACGATGGCCGGATCTCCGTGGTGGGCAACCAGCTCAATCCCGACAAGCTCCGCCATCTCGGCCCCGTCGGCGACCTGAACGCGCTCGTCTCGGGCGATCACTAGGGCGGGACCGATTCTCACCGGAGCAGCGGCTCAGGACGCGCTACCTTGGGGGCACCGCAACGGAGAGGAGAGCCCGATGGGCAAGGTGGTCATGTACAGCTCGGTGTCGATCGACGGCTTCATCGCCGACGAGCACGACCAGCCCGGGCCCCTGTTCGACTGGTTGGTCAGCGGTGACGTGCCGTTGGACGAGAGCGGCGTGCTGAAGGTGTCGCAGGCGTCCTACGACTACACCCGGTCGTACTGGGACCAGATCGGGGTGACCGTCGCCGGCCGCCACGTCTTCGACCTGACGGACGGCTGGGACGGGAAGCCTCCGAGCGGGATCGACCACGTGGTCGTCGTGACGCACCGGCCTCCGCCCGAGGGTTGGGACCCCGAAGCGCCGTTCCACTTCGTCGACGGCGTCGAAGCAGCCGTGGCCAAGGCGAAGGAGCTAGCGGGTGAACGCATGGTCGAGGTCGCCGCCGGCGAGCTCGGTGGCCAGGCACTCGCCGCGGGCCTGGTCGACGAGGTGCGCATGGACGTCGTACCCGTCGTGTTCGGGTCCGGCAAGCGCTACTTCGGGTCGGTCGACGCGCAGCACCTGCTGGAGGATCCAGACGCGGTGATCCAGGGCGAGCGGGTGCTCCACCTGCGATTCCAGGTGCGTCGCTGACCGAGCGGAGACCGATGCCCGCCGCCCACCGTCCCGGTCTCCGGGTCGACTCGACACTCACGATCCCCGAGTCCGAGCTGTCCTGGCGGTTCTCCAGGTCCTCCGGTCCCGGCGGGCAGGGTGTGAACACGGCCGACTCCCGAGCAGAGCTCGTGTGGGATGTCGCGGGCTCGGCGACCCTCGCTCCGTACCAGCGGGAGCGGCTCCTCGAGCGCCTGAGCGGCCGGCTCGTCGACGGCGTGCTGACGGTCACGGCCTCCGAGCATCGCGCGCAATTGCGCAACCGGGACGCCGCGCGCGCTCGCCTCGCCGCCGTCGTGGCCGAGGCGCTGCGACCACCGCCACCGTCGCGACGCCCGACGCGTCCGAGTCGCGGCGCGAAGGAACGGCGCTTGGACGCCAAGAAGCGGCGCACCGACGTCAAGCGACTTCGCCGCCCACCTCACGACTGACCGGCGTGGCGGCACATCCCGGTTCTGAACCGATCCGGGCGAGATTGTTGATCAATCTTCGCGCGCACCGTAGGTTCCTAAGTAGCCGCAGCGGGACAGCGTTGTCCCCCTCGCGGAAAGCGCTCTCCTCGGACGGAAGGACCTCAGTGAAATCCAGAGTTCTCGCCATCGCAGGCTCGGTGGCCATCGCCGTACCCCTGGCACTCGGCACGGCGGGTGCGGCCAGCGCGGCCCCGACCGACAACCCGCCGGTCACGCTCGTCGACAACACCACTGCCCCGATCTACGACTACGCCGACGCCATCCGTGAGACGGTATGGGTCGACGCCCCCGACCTCGACGGCGATGGTGTCGACGAGCGGATCGCCACCGACATCATCCGGCCCCGGGAACTGGACGGCAACGCCCGCGTCCCGATCATCATGGACGCGAGCCCCTACTACCTGAGCTCCGGGCGAGGGAACGAGGCTGAGCGCAAGGAGTACGACGCGGCCGGCAACCTCGTCAAGTTCCCGCTGTACTACGACAACTACTTCGTGCCGCGCGGCTACGCCTACGTCGCCGTCGACATGGCCGGCACCGCCCGTTCGACCGGTTGCACCGACGAAGGAGGCCGCTCCGACATCGAGTCGGTCAAGGCCGTCGTGGAGTGGCTGGACGGCCAGGGCGTCGCGTACGACGCGAGCGGCACGGTGGTCGAGGCGGACTGGAGCAACGGCAAGACCGGCATGATCGGCAAGTCCTACGACGGGACCCTCGCCAACGGCGTCGCCGCCACCGGCGTCGACGGCTTGAAGACGATCGTGCCGATCAGCGCCATCAGCTCCTGGTACGACTACAACCGCTGGCAGGGCGCAGTGAAGTCCAACAACTACCCGAGCAGCCTGTCCCGGTCCGTCGCATCCAATCGGACCATCGAGACCGACTGCTCGGCGCGGCTGAACTGGATGAACGCCAACGACGGCGATGAGACCGGTGCCTACACCGACTTCTGGGCCGAGCGCGACTACCGGGCGGGCACCTCCTACGACGTGTCCAAGGTCAAGGCCAGCGTCTTCATCGTGCACGGACTGCAGGACACGAACGTCAAGACGATGAACGCCTCGAAGTGGTGGGACGGCCTCGGCCAGCAGGGGGTCCTCCGCAAGATGTGGCTCACCCGCCTCGGGCACGTGGACCCCTTCGACTCCGAGCGCGCCCTCTGGGTCGACACGCTCCACCGATGGTTCGACCACGAGCTCATGGACATCGACAACGGCATCGACCGTGAGCCCGCCGTCAGCGTCGAGACCGCACCGAACCAGTGGGAGCAGTCGCCGACCTGGCCGATCTCCTCGGCCCGGACCCAGACGCTGAACCTGCACGCCGACGGCACGCTGATGCTGGGCAGGCAGGACCGTTCCACGGCCAGCTACGTCAACTCCACGTCGCTGAGCGAGGCGAACGCGGTCAAGATCGGCGACAACGCCAACCGTCTGCAGTTCCTCACCGGCACGACCAAGCACGACGTCCGGATCTCGGGCACGCCGACGCTCGACCTCGACGTCACGCACGGCGCCCCGGTCGGGCAGGTGTCGGTCATGCTCGTCGACTACGGCGTGATGGACCGCGTCAGCACTTCCGGCGACGGCGCGCAGACCCTGGGCACGGAATCCTGCTGGGGACCGGCGACGGCAACCGACGACGCCTGCTACTTCGACGTCGCCAAGCGCCTCTCGAGCACTGAGCTGCAAGTGCTGGCCCGGGGCTGGGCTCGCCTGGACGGGGCCGGCAACCACAAGGTCACCGTCGAACTGGCCGCCAACGACGTCGTCGTGCCGGCAGGCCACCAGCTCGGCGTGGTGATCAGTGGCAGCCGCAACGGCGTCCTGGCGGTCGACACCGCAGCGACGACCTACACGGTCGACCTCAGCGGCTCGAAGCTCAACCTCCCCGTCTCGGGTCCGATGGCGGGCTTCGGCCCGGGTCACCTGACCGCGAAGGACACCGAGAACCTGAGCCCGGGAACGCTGGCCAACCTCGACGAAACGGTGTGGCCCGGCAACTGACCCGAGCCCGAGGCGCCGGCCACCACGGCGGTCGCCTCCGCCAGCGAGCTCAGCGGGATTCGGATGATTCCGGATGCCGCTGGGCTCGCGCTCTGTCGATCAGGCTGTCACCCGCCCACTCGAGGCGCCGCGCCGCCCTCGTCGTCGCTGCGTAGCGCGTGGATCATGCTCCGCAGCATCGCGGATGCAGCGGACTGCTCGTCCTGCGTCATGCCGCTGAGCATCCTGACCTCGACGGACCGAACCGCAGCGGATGCCTGCTCGAGGCTCCGTCGCCCGCGTGCCGTGAGCTGCGTAGGAAGGACCTTGCCCACCCGAGCCTCCACCGGTCGGGTGACATATCCGTCCCGTTCCAGGGCCTGGAGGAGCACGTTCATCGATTGCCGCGTCACGAACGCGCCTCGCGCGAGTTCCGAGTTGGACAGGCCCGGGCGCTGCGCGAGCAGTTCGAGGCAGGAGTAGTGCGTCACGGTCATGCCGAGCGGGCGCAGGACCGCCTCCATGGCAGCGCGGAGGGCGCTCGATGCCTCTTTCAGCAGATAGCCCAGCGAGGTCTCCAGGTCGACGCCGTTTCGACTCATGTCAGTATTCTGACATAGTCTACGAATGTCAGATAACTGACACCGATCGCAAGGAGCGACACCATGCCCGTCACCGGCCCAGACTTCATCTCCCTCCAGGCTCGCGACCTCGCCGCATCGCAGGCGTTCTACGAGCAGTACCTGGGCCTCGTCCGTTCACCCGTGGGCCCTCCCCACGCGGTCGTCTTCAAGACGACCCCGATCGCGTTCGCTCTCCGGGAGCTCGTTCCCGGCACCGATCTCGCGTCGGTTGCCCAGCCCGGTATCGGCGTCGCGATCTGGCTCCACGCGACCGGCGTCCAGGCCATCCACGATGCGCTCGTCGCCGACGGGCACACGATCGTCGCGGGACCCGTCGACGGCCCATTCGGCCGCACCTTCACCTTCGCCGACCCCGACGGCTACCACGTGACCCTCCACGATCGCGCCTGATTCACCCGTCCCCGCCGACGGCACGTCCTGGCTCGAAGCAGGCGTCAGTCGTCGGTGTCGGTCCAGGACGCGATGTCCACGCCGTGGTTGTCGGGCGACGCGAGCGTCCACCACGAGGGGGCGTGGGAATCGTCGACGAGTCGTCCGCCGGCGGCCAGTGCGGCATCCACCCGCACCTGGGCCCGGTCGGCCGGCACGAAGACGTCGAGATGCGTGCGGCCTCTGCCCCGAGCGTCGCCGCTGATCGGGTTGAAGGCCAGCTGCGGTCCGCAGCGCATCGGGTCGACGGCATCCGTGTCTCCGAACTCCTCGTAGCCCAGCGCGGCGATGAAGAACGGTCGGACGTCGGCCTCGGACTGCTGGGCGACGTAGATGCCGATCGACTGCGCCATCGAGGGATCAGGCGTCAGCATCAGTTCGGCGGCTGCGCGGGACACGGCAGCAGCGAAATCCGGTGCGACCGCGGAGATTCCCTCCGGGCCGCGGTACGGAATGCGAACCACGACGCCCTCTGGGCGGAGGTCCACGTCTGGCTGCACGCCGAATCGCTCGGCGGCGGCGACGACCGGGGCCACGAGGCCGGCCGCGTGGCCCAGGGAGCTCGCCCTGAAGACCGCCTGCGGCCCGGTTCCCGTGACTCGCCAGTCGGAGACGCCCGGTGCTCGGTGGAACTCGGCGGCGGAGATCCAGTCGGCTCCGCCCGTCGCTTCGGCCATCTGGGACTCCATTCCCGAGCTGTCGAGGCTCGGCGCGCCTCAGCCGACCGCCTTGCGGACGAGCTGCGTGATCTGCTGCTCCACTGCCGGCGTCCAGCTGCGGATCGCGTAGCCGATGGGCCACAGGTCGCCGTCGTCGAGTCGCGCGCGGTCCTCGAAGCCGATGGTCGCGTAGCGGGTCTTGAACTTGGCCGCGGCCTGGATGAAGACGACGATCTTGCCCTCGGCGTTCGCGAACCCGGGCATGCCGTAGTACGTCTTCGGCACGAGGTCGGGCGCGACCTCGGTCACGACCTTGTAGAGGCCCTCGGCGAGCACCTTGTCGTCGGGCTCCATCTCCGCGATCGCATCGCGCACGGCCTTGTCGCCCGCCTCACGGTTCTTGCCGGCCTTCTCCTGCTCGCGCAGCTCCTTGGCGCGCTGCTTGACCGCATCGCGCTCCTCGGCGGTCAGCCCTCCGGACGTGTCGCTCTTGGCCATCGTGGTGTTCCCTTCGCGGATCCTGCTCGTCTGCGACCCTGCATCGGGGCCGTCGAACTCAGGCTAGCGAGCCGCGATCTTCGGGCGCTTCTCCGAAACTGCTCCGATCCGGATGCCGCCGCGTGCACGCCGTGCGTCGCGCCAGGGCTCAGCCGTCGAGTCGGGCCGCGATGCGCTCGAGCTCGGGCAGCAGCTCCACGAACGCCAGCGCGCGGTGGCTCCGCGCGTCCTTCTCCGCGGGCTGCAGTTCGGCGGCGGTGATCTCGAGGCCCTCGGGCTCGAAGATCGGGTCGTAGCCGAATCCGTGCGAGCCGCGCGCCTCGTAGGCCAGGCTGCCGCGCCAGGAGCCCTCGGCGACGAACTCGTGCCCGCCGGCCAGCACCGAGTCGGGCACGACCAGCGCGATGGTGCAGTGGAACTCGGCGCCGCGGTTCGGTCGGCGCACGTCGGCGAGCTGCCCGAGCAGCAGCTGCACGTTGGCCTCGTCGCCGGCGGCCTCGCCCGCCCAGCGCGCCGAGAAGATCCCGGGGGCGCCGCCGAGCACGTCCACCATGATGCCCGAGTCGTCGGCGAGCGCGATCCGGCCGGTGTGCTCCGCGGCCGTGCGCGCCTTGATGAAGGCGTTCTCGGCGAACGTCAGGCCGTCCTCGACGGGTTCGGGGCCGTCGTACGGCAGCACGACCGCCTCCGGCATCCGCTCGCCGATGATGCGCTGGAACTCGCGCACCTTCTTCGCATTGTGCGTGGCGAGCACGAACTCGAGGCTCATGCGCGGGCCGCCTCCTCGCCGGCGGCGAGCGCGGCCAGCTGCAGCCTCGTGAGTTCCGCCGTGCCCGAGAGGGCGAGGTCGAGGAGGGCGTCGAGTTCGCGACGATCGAACGGCGCGCCCTCGGCGGTGCCCTGCACCTCGACGAACAGCCCCCGACCGGTGGCGACGACGTTCATGTCGGTCTCGGCGCGAACGTCCTCGACGTAGGCGAGGTCGAGCATCGGCGTGCCGTCGATGATGCCGACCGACACGGCCGAGACGGTGTCGATGAGCGGCTTCGCCTTCTGCCCGATGAACTTCTGGGTGCGGGCCCATTCGATGGCGTCGGCGAGCGCGAGGTAGGCGCCGGTGATCGCGGCCGTGCGGGTGCCGCCGTCGGCCTGCAGCACGTCGCAGTCGATCTGGATGGTGTTCTCGCCGAGGCCCTTCGTGTCGACGACGGCACGCAGGCTCCGGCCGATGAGCCGGCTGATCTCGTGCGTGCGACCGCCGATGCGGCCCTTCACCGACTCGCGGTCGTTCCGCGTGTTGGTCGCCCGTGGCAGCATCGCGTACTCGGCGGTGACCCAGCCGCGGCCCTTGCCGTTCATCCAGCGCGGCACGCCGTTCGTGAACGACGCCGTGCAGAGCACCTTCGTCTCACCGAACGAGACCAGCGCGCTGCCCTCGGCATGCGCGCTCCAGCCGCGTTCGAAGGTCACCTTCCGCAGCTCGTCGGCGGCACGGCCGTCGGTGCGAACCAGGTTCGCCTGGGGGTCGGATGCCTCGGTCATGCGTTCTCCTGTCGAAGCCATGCGGGGTGGGGAAGGGTGAGGGCGCCCGTCTCGACGAGCTCGACGCTCGGGATCTCGGGGGCGATCAGGCGGTGCGCGAGGTCGAGGAACGCGCTCGTGGAGCCGCCCGTCGCCTCGTAGCGGTAGGTCGGCGGCAGCGCCGATCGACGCTCCATGCCGTTCGACACGAGCACCCGGTACACGTCGTTCGCCGTCTCGACGTCGCTCGAGACGAGGGCGACCTGCTCCCCCATCACGTACGAGATGGCGCCCTTCAGGAACGGGTAGTGGGTGCAGCCGAGCACGAGCGTGTCGACGTTGGCGTCGCGAAGGGGCGCGAGGTACTCCTCGGCGACGGCCAGCAGTTCGTCGCCGCTCGTCACGCCCGCCTCGACGAACTCGACGAACCGGGGGCACGCCGCGGAGAACAGCTCGAGGTGCGGGGCCGCGGCGAACGCGTCGTCGTACGCGCGCGACTGCACCGTGCCGACCGTGCCGATCACGCCCACGCGACCGTTGCGGGTGGTGGCCACCGCCCGGCGCACTGCCGGCTGGATCACCTCGACGACCGGCACGTCGTAGCGTTCGCGGGCATCGCGGAGCATCGCCGACGACGCGGTGTTGCAGGCGATCACGAGCATCTTCACGCCCTGCGCCACGAGGTCGTCGAGCACGGCGAGCGCATAGCCGCGCACGTCGGCGATCTTCTTCGGGCCGTACGGCGAGTGCTCGAGGTCGCCGATGTAGACGATCGACTCGTGCGGCAGCTGGTCCTTCACGGCACGGGCGACCGTGAGACCGCCGACGCCGGAGTCGAAGATCCCGATCGGTGCATCCGTCACGGTCCTCAAGCTTAGGCGAGCGTCGCGTGGCACCGGCCCGCCCGCGGCCGACCAGTAGGCTGACCGTGTGACCGGGTCAGCTGCGCTCTTCACCGACCGTTACGAGCTCACGATGGTGGATGCCGCACTGCGAGACGGCACGGCGCACCGCGAGAGCCTGTTCGAGGCGTTCGCGCGCCGCCTGCCCGACGGGCGCCGCTACGGCGTCGTCGCCGGCACGGGGCGGCTCCTGGAGCTCGTGCAGCGGTTCCGCTTCGAGGACGCCGAGCTCGAATGGCTGCGGTCGAACGAGGTCGTTCGACCCGAGACGCTCGACTGGCTCGCCGACTACCGCTTCCGTGGCGACATCTGGGGGTATCGCGAGGGCGAGGCGTACTTCCCGGGTTCGCCCCTGCTGACCATCCAGGCGACGTTCGCCGAGGCCGTGATGCTCGAGACCGTGGTGCTGTCGACGCTGAACTACGACTCGTCGGTGGCCAGCGCCGCCGCGCGCATGGTCTCGGTCGCCCTCGGGCGGCCGATCGCCGAGATGGGCTCGCGTCGCACGAGCGAGTTGGCGGCGGTCGCCGCGGCCCGTGCCGCCTACATCGCGGGCTTCGACGCCACCTCCAACCTCGAGGCGGGTCGCACCTGGGGCCTGCCCACGATGGGCACCGCGGCCCACGCGTTCACGCTGCTGCACGACTCGGAGGAGGCGGCGTTCCGCGCACAGGTCGAGGCCTTCGGCCCCGACACGACCCTGCTCGTCGACACGTACGACATCGCGAGGGGCGTCGAGACGGCCGTGCGGGTCGCCGGCACGGGGCTCGGCGCCGTGCGCATCGACTCGGGCGACCTGCCCACGGTGGTGGCGGCCGTCCGCGAGCAGCTCGACTCGCTCGGCGCCGTCGACACGCGCATCACCGTGACGAGCGACCTCGACGAGTTCACGATCGCGGGCCTCTCGGGCGCCCCGGTCGACGCGTACGGTGTCGGCACGGCCGTCGTGACCGGCTCGGGATTCCCCGCGGCGGGCATGGTGTACAAGCTCGTCGCCCGTCGCGACGACGCCGGCGAGTGGGTCGCGGTGGCGAAGGCATCCACGCAGAAGGCGAGCGTCGGCGGCCGCAAGAACGCGGCACGGCGCCTCGACTCCACGCGCACCGCGCGGGAGGAGGTCGTCTACGTCGGCGACGGACCCGACGGCGAGGCCGAGTTCGAACCCGGCAGCCAACTGCGTCCGCTCATGGTGCACCTCATGCACGACGGCGTCGCCGACCCGGCGTTCCTCGGTGCCGAAGGCACGCGTGCGGCGCGCGAGCACCGGGCCGAGGTCATGCAGGAGCTGCCAATCGAGGCGTTCCGCCTCGGACGCGGCGAGCCGGTGATCCCGACGACCTACCGCTGACCGTGCGCACCGCTCTGCCGACGCACCGCCGGGAGACGCGCCGCCGGGAGGACTACGCCGACTTCATCCGCTCGTAGATCTCCTTGCAGGTGGGGCACACCGGGAACTTCTCGGGGTCGCGCCCCGGCGTCCACTTCTTGCCGCACAGCGCCTTGACGGGCTTGCCGGTGATCGCGGACTCGAGGATCTGGTCCTTCTTCACGTAGTGCGAGAACCGCTCGTGGTCGCCCGGCTCGATGGCCTCGTCCTGCAGGAGCTTCTCGAGCTCGCGGTCGAGCACGGAGGTGCCTCCACCGGGGGCGTCGGGGTCGGCGATGCTCGCGCGTGCAGGATCGATCATGTGCTCGATTCTACGCGCGGATGCCACGGTGCCGGCCTTCCCGCGATCCCGCAGCCGGCTCGTGCGATGCGGCGAGGAACTCAGGCGCGAAGCGCCGCGCCGAGGATCTCGGGCCCGCGCCGGTCGAACACGCGTCCGCCGGCCAGGATGCCGAGCACGAGCATCGCGATGCCGAGCCCGGTGCCCGCTGCGAACGCCGCCGCGTTCCACGTCGAGTCGCCGTCGAGGAAGCCGAGCGTCGCGAAGGCGAGTGCCGGGGCGGCCACGAGCAGTGATCCGAGCATGGTGATCGACTGCACGAGCGCCGTGATCGCGCCGGTCGACTGCGGCTGCTGGAAGGGGCTGTCGCCCGGCTTCACGGCCGGGTAGGGGAAGCGTGCCGACGTGATCGAGCCGACCCCGAGCCCGCCGAGGAGCAGGGCGGTGCTCACGCCGATGACCGACGGCAGCAGCCGCCAGTCGTCGATGACGAACACCGTCACGGAGCTGCCGAGACCGATCACGAGGATGCCGGCGATGAGCACGGGCACGAGCCGGCCTGCGCGATCGGATGCGCCGCGCACCCCTGAGGCCACGTGCAGCCACACCGCGGTGCTGTCATAGGCGGTGTCGTTGTGCAGCGACCATCCGAGCAGCAGGCACATGAGCGGCACCGGGATGAGGGCCGTGTAGGCGAGCGGGATGCCGGCGAGACCGAGGGGCACGATGACCAGCAGCGGCACGATCGGGATCATGATGAACGACACCCAGTAGCGGGCGTCGCGGAACCAGTAGGTGATGCTGCGGGCGGCCACCGCACCCGTCGCCGTGTGCGGCATCCGGTCGAACCAGCCGAGGCCACGGTAGCTCTTCGCCGAGGCCTCGCGGCCCGGGGTCACGAGCATGCGCGCCACGACCGCCTGCCAGGCCAGCCAGAGCGCTCCGAGCGTGAGCACGGCCACGAGGAACTTCAGGATGGCGACGCCCCAGTCGCCGGCCGCCGCGTCACCGGGTGCGGCGAAGGCGGCGCCGAGCGGGGTCCAGCCGAGCACGCCCGCGAGCGACTCGAGCACGCCGAGGCCGGAGCTGGCCCAGTCGAGCGTCGCGAGCACCACGATGATCGGCGAGATCAGCACGATGAAGAGCACGCCGAGCACGCTGCTGACCTCCCGCGCGCGTCGCGTGGCGAGCAGCACGGAGGCGAGTGAGGTCGAGACCCGGGCGAGCAGCAGGCACGTCGCGAAGGCGAGCGCCGCGGCGAGCAGCGCGAGGATGGTCTCCCCCACTCCACGCGACCAGGTCACGACGGTCCCGGCGAGCACGATCGCGAGCACGAAGGCGGGGATCCCGATCATGGCGGCGATCGCGAGGCCGAACGCCAGGGTGCGGTCGGGCAGACCGAACAGCGCGAACCGCCGTGGGTCCATGGTGTCGTCGACGCCGAACAGCAGCGGGAGCACCACGAAGCCGATCACCGTCGCCGAGCCCGCGACGATGAACACGTCGCGGATGAGCTCGACGTCACCGACGAAGCGCAGCCCGACGAGCGTCATGAACAGGAGCGCGGCGAGACCCAGTCCGTAGACGAGGCCGAGCACGATCCCCACGACCTGCCAGACGCTCCGCCGGAAGATGTTCCCGAGCAGGCGCAGCTTCAGTCGGAGAAACTGTGCAACCATTCCATGCCTTCCGCTGCCTTGCGTCCGCCGGCGAGCTCGACGAAACGGTCTTCGAGCGTCTCGCCGGCGCGCACCTCGTCGAGCGTTCCGGATGCCAGCACCCGGCCGCCCACGATGATCGCCGCCGAGTCGCAGACGCGCTCGATGAGGTCCATGCCGTGGCTGGAGAGCACCACCGTGCCGCCGCCGCCGACGTACCGCTCGAGGATCTCCGTGAGGTTGGCCGCGGAGACGGGATCGACCGACTCGAAGGGCTCGTCGAGCACGAGGAGACGCGGAGCGTGGATCATGGCGCAGGCGAGCGCGATCTTCTTCGTCATGCCCGCGGAGTAGTCGGCGACGAGCCGGTCGACGGCGTCCTCGAGGCCGAAGGCGGCGATGAGCTCGGTGCTCCGTTCGCGCACGGTACGACTGTCGAGGCCGCGCAGGACCCCCGAGTAGTAGAGCAGCTGGGCACCGGTGAGGCGGTCGAAGAGCCGCAGCCGGTCGGGCAGTACGCCGGTGGCGCGCTTGGCCGCGCGCTGGTCGGCCCACGCGTCGATGCCGTTGATGCGCACCATGCCGGCGTCGGGTCGGAGCAGGCCGGTGACCATCGAGAGCGTCGTGGTCTTGCCCGCGCCGTTCGGACCGACGATGCCGTAGAACGAGCCGGCTCGCACATCGAGGGTGATGCCGTCGACGGCGGTGTTGTCGCCGAACTTCTTCACGAGGCCCTCGATCGAGAGCACCGTGGGTGCGTCGGGCGACGGCGCCGGCCGCGCGACGCGGAGCGTGCGCTTCTTGCGGGCGGTCGCCTTGCGCGGCGCCGGGATGACCGCGACCGCCAGGTCGACGGTGGCATCGGATGCCTCGGGCTCGCTGTCGACCGTGGAGACCGGGGCCGCCTCGGTCTCGGGCGGCGCGGTGGTCGCAGCGGCCACGTCAGCCGCATCGAGGTCGACCTCGACTCCCGCATCGGAGAGGACGTCCTCCAGGGTCATCGTGGCCGGAGCCCCGTCGACGGGTACGTGATCGCTGACGACCGGGGCAGCGGATGCCGCGGCTGCAGCCTCGGCCGCTGCCGTGGGCGTCTCGGGCGCCTTGCTCTCGGCACGCGGCGACGGATCGGCGATCGCGTCGTCGGCGATCGCCGCGGCCGCGACGACGGCGGCAGCCCTGGCGGCGGCCTGTCGCTCGGGCCGCTCGCGCGTGGTCTCGTCGATCTCGGAGGCGGCAGTCGCTCCGGCCGCGGGTGCGACGGGTGCCGCCTCGGCGGCCGGCGCGGCAGCGGGTGCGACGGGAGCCGCCTCGGCGGCCTGCGCGGCAGCGGGTGCGACGGGAGCCGTCTCGGCGACGGGCGCCTCCGCCTCGGCGGGGGCCGGCTTGCGGCTCGTCCGCTCGGCGGTCGTGGTCTCGGTGGTGAGGGAGGCGGCCGTGCGCTGCGCCTGGCGCTTCGAGGTCGCCGCGGAGGCCGCACGGCTGCGCGCGGCCGGGCTGGTCGTGCTCGCCGCACGCGCGGCACGTGCCGACTTGGCCGCCTCGCCACGGGCCGACGCCGCCTTCGCGGAGGCGGTGCGCGACGCCGCGGTGCGCTTGGACTGCGGGGTCTGCTCGGCGTCGACGGCCGGCGCGTCCTCAGCGGGCTTCGGTGTCGCGCTCGTCGAGGCCGTCGACCTCGCGGCCGCGGATCTGCCGGCCGACGTCTTCGCGGCGGTCGACTTCGCGGCGGTCGTCTTCCCCGGGCTCGACTTCGCCGCGGTCGTCTTCGCTGCGGTCGTCTTCGCGGCGGTGGTCTTGGCAGCGGACTTCGCCGCCGTCGACGTGGCGGCCGTGGACTTGGCCGCAGCCGAGCGCGTGGAGCGGGGCTTGGCCGCCGGCTTCGCGGGGCTGTCGGACTCGTTGTCCGCGATGGCGGGACGGCTCGCTGCCCGTGCGCTCGTCGTGCTCCGCGACGCCCGCGGCGCAGCCGACGACCCCCGATCGGCAGACACCCCGGTGCCGGTGCCTTCGGGTTGTTCGTCGTTCTGGTCGGAGCGCGAAACGGAAGTCACCACGCAAACCTACCAACCACCGCGCCGCGAACCCAGTCGTGACGTCACCCGTTGACGCGCTGGGAACCTGTGCATCCCCTGTGCTCTCGATCACGATCCTGCTACGACCACGTCAAGGGGTCGGCGCAGCGGGCGCGGAGCCGATATCCTGAGACCCGGCATAACGGCGTGTCCACATTCGAACTTCCGGATGAACGTGGGGGGAACGCTCGGCAACGAGCGCCCGTGGCATCCGACCATTGAAGGAGATGCAGTGACCACCCAGATCGTGATTCTCGCGGCCGGCATGGGGAGCCGGCTCGGGCGTTCCCTCCCCAAGCCCCTCACCGAGCTCAGCGACGGCCGCACCATCATGCGGCAGCAGTTCGACAACATCGAGCACGCGTTCGGCGCAGGCGCCGCCGTGACGATCGTCGTCGGCTACAAGCTCGAGCACATCATCGAGGCCTTCCCGCAGGCGTCCTTCGTCTACAACGAGGAGTACGACCAGACGAACACCTCGAAGAGCCTCATGCGCGCCCTCTCCGCCTCGCACGCCGGCGGCGTGCTGTGGATGAACGGCGACGTCGTCTTCGACCCGCGCATCCTCGACCGCGCGCTGCCGTTCATCGCCCGCGACCAGTCGTTCGTCACCGTCAACACCGCCAAGGTGTCCGACGAGGAGGTCAAGTACACGACCACCGCCGAGGGCTACATCAAGGAGCTCTCCAAGACGGTGCGCGGCGGCCTCGGCGAGGCGGTCGGCATCAACTACGTGTCGAGCCGCGACAAGGCGGCCCTGCTCGGGCACCTCGCCCGCGTCGGCGACCAGGACTACTTCGAGCGCGGCATCGAGCTCGCGATCGAGCAGAGCGGCATGCTCGTCGAGCCGATGGACATCTCCGACCTCTACGCGGTCGAGATCGACTTCGCCGAAGACCTGGAGCGCGCGAACCACTTCGTGTGATCAGCACCACAGCAGTGAAGAGCGGATGCCACGCGGCATCCGCTCTTCGCATCTCAGAGGTCGGCCGGCGACTCCGCCGTGGGCGGCCGACTCAACGGTCGGCCGAAGAGACCGACTGCGCCACGCCCGCCTTGGCGAGCCGCGCTGCGATGACCCGGCCGACCCAGGTGAACAGCACCGGGCTCAGCACCCACAGCGGCAGCGCGATCGCCCACGCCCACCACGCGTAGTGCTCGGCGCCGAGGCCGATGAACACGGCGACGGCGAGCACGAGGCCGGCGAACGCCGCCGACACGTAGAACATCCACGCGTCCCACCGCCGGTAGCGCGTGATGAGGAACGGCAATTCGATGAGCGCGCCCACGAGCAGGCCGGTGCCGAGGTACCGCCCGATCCACCACGGGGCGAAGGCGGTGCCGACGAGGCCCGCGATGACCCCGGCGAGCACGGCGGTGCCCGGGCGCCTCAGCAGCGCGAGCGCGACGACGCTCGGAAGGAAGTGCACGCCGACCGTCAGTCCGTAGAGCAGCGGGCCGAAGGCCGCGAACGCCGCCGCGAGGTAGCCGGATGCCCCGGCCACGAGGCCTCCGGCCACACCGATCGCGGCGCAGCTCAAGAGAACGCGGGTACTGGTGCGGCGCACGACGCTCCTTCCGGACGGGCACGGCACGCGCCGTCGGCCCGGTTCAAACCTACCGCCGCACGGCATCTACGATGAGAGCGTGATGAGCTACGCCGACACGCATCCGCTGCAGCGGACGCCGATGGCGCGGTACCGGCACTCGCTCTGGCTGCTCACCACGCGCGACCTCAAGGTGCGCTACTCCACGTCGGCCCTCGGCTACGTGTGGTCGGTGCTCGACCCGTTGGTGATGGCGGGCATCTACTGGTTCGTGTTCACGCAGGTGTTCGAGCGTCCCGTCGGCACCCAGCCCTACATCGTGTTCCTCCTCTCGGCGCTCCTGCCGTGGATGTGGTTCAACGGGGCCGTGTCGGATTCGACGCGCGCGTTCCTCAAGGACGCGAAGCTCGTGCGCTCGACGATGATCCCCCGCACCATCTGGGTGAACCGCATCGTGCTCTCGAAGGGCATCGAGTTCCTGCTCGCACTTCCGGTGCTCGCCCTGTTCGCGATCGTCTTCGGCGCCCAGGTCGGCTGGCAGCTCGTGCTGTTCCCGCTCGCGATCCTGCTCCAGGCGATCCTGACGGCGGGCGTGGCACTCATCGTGGCGCCGCTCGTGGTGTTCTTCCGCGACCTCGAGCGCGCGGTCAAGCTCATCCTGCGCTTCCTCTTCTACGCGTCGCCCATCATCTACGGCGTCACGAACCTCCCACCCGAGCTGCACGTGTGGGCCGCGTTCAACCCGCTCACGGGCATCTTCGGCCTCTACCGCTCGGCCTTCTTCCCCGACGAGCTCGACTGGTTCAACGTCGCGATCGCCGCGGTCATGTCCATCGCCATCCTCGCCGTCGGGCTCCTCGTCTTCCGGGGCAGCGTGCGCCAGGTGCTGAAGGAGATCTGATGACGGATGCCGCAGCGGCGGCGCTCGCCGCAACGGAGACGCACGCCATCCGCGTGCGCGGCCTCGGGGTCAGGTTCCGTCGCAACCGGCGGGGTCGGCGCAGCTTCAAGGACCTGTTCGCCGGACGCCGCCGTCGTACCCGCCCCGGCGAGTTCTGGGCGCTCCGCGACGTGTCGATCGACGTGCGCCCGGGCGAGGCGATCGGCGTGGTGGGCCGCAACGGGCAGGGCAAGTCCACGCTGCTGAAGCTCGTGGCGGGGGTCATGATCGCCGACGAGGGCACCGTCGAGGTCACGGGCGGGGTGGCCCCGCTCATCGAGATCACGGGCGGCTTCGTCGACGACCTCACGGTGCGCGACAACGTCTACCTCACCGCCGGACTGCACGGCATGACGCGGGCGCAGATCGACGCGAAGTTCGAGGAGATCATCGAGTTCGCCGACATCGGCGACTTCCTCGACACGCCCTACAAGCACCTGTCGAGCGGCATGAAGGTGCGCATCGCGTTCGCCGTGATCTCGCAGCTCGAGGAGCCGATCCTGCTCGTCGACGAGGTCCTCGCCGTCGGCGACAAGGCGTTCCGCGAGAAGTGCTACCGCCGCATCGAGGAGCTCCTCGACGGCGGTCGCACCCTGTTCTTCGTCTCCCACAACGAGCGCGACCTGCGCCGGTTCTGCACGCGCGGGCTCTACCTCGACAAGGGCGCGCTCGTGCTCGACGCCGGCATCGACGAGGTCCTCGACCGGTACAACGCCGAGCACGGCACCGCGTAGCGACGCCCGCCTCGCATACCTCATCGGCGGGGCGCGCGCGAGCCCTCCCCGTTTCGGGCGACCTCCCTGCCGCCGCATCTAGGATCGGCGTCATGGCCGAACGCGTGCACAGGATCACCTCGTTGGGCGGGGACGCGCCCCGCGAGGGTCAGCCGTCCGACTCGCCGACCACGGGGCCGGGTGCCGGCACGTCCCAGCCCTCGGGCACGGGCGGGCCCGGCGGCCGCGCCCCCGACGAGGGTCGTGCCCACGGCATGGAGCGCGGCATCGACACCGTGCTGTCGATCCAGCGACCGGTCGTCGTGGCGCACCTGCGCGGCATCCGCCGACGAGTGCCGAACGCCTCGCCCGACCAGATCGTGCGCATCCTCGAGCGCCGCTACCTCACCGCCGTGACGACCGGCGGCGCCGCCGTCGGCGCGACGGCCGTCATCCCCGGCATCGGCACCGGCGTGACCCTCGTGCTCTCGGGCGTGGAGACGGCCGGGTTCCTCGAGGCCACCGCCCTGTTCGCGCAGTCGGTCGCCGAGGTGCACGGCATCGCCATCGAGAACCCCGAGCGGGCGCGAGCACTGGTGATGACGCTGATGCTCGGGCGCGAGGGCGTCGACCTTGTGCGCCAGTTCGCGGGGCAGGCCGCCGGCGGCGGCATCGCCCGCAACGCCTACTGGGGCGAGCTCATCACGAACACCATGCCGAAGGCGGTCATGGGCACCGTCGTGGACCGGCTCCGGCACGTGTTCGTGCGGCAGTTCGCGGTGCGCGGCGGCGCCGGCATCATCGGCAAGGCCATCCCGTTCGGCATCGGCGCGGCCATCGGCGGCGCGGGCAACCACATCCTCGGGCGCCGGGTGCTGCAGCAGTCGCGCCTCGCGTTCGGGACCCCGCCGGCGACGCTGCCGCTCGAGCTCGAGCCACGGGAGGGCGACGGCGTGCTCACGGCGGCGACCTCGCGGCTGACGCGCGCCGGCGCCGGCCTCGGCGGTTTCGCCGTGGAGACGAGTCGCGGCCTCCGTGCTGCGGCATCGCGAGCGGCACGCAGGAGCCGCCGGCATCCGAAGCCGCCCGAGGTGGAGCGCTAGGCGCCGAGCGCCTCGGCCTCGTCCTCGTCGTCCTCCTCGAACTCCTCGACGTCCTCGTCGTCGGCGTGCAGCGCGGCGAACCGCTCCCACTCCTGCATCAGGTGCTCGACGGCGGCGTGGAAGCGCTCCGTGGTGACCCCGGGCGTGGTGTCGCCGAAGTACCGCTGCACCCACACGCCGAGGCGTTCGAGGGCGTCGGCGTCGTGGGCGACCTCGTCGACGCGTGCGACCATGGCCGCGGCATCCGACACCTCGAGCCACTCGCAGGCCTGGAGGTATCCGCCGGTGTCGATCTGCGCTTCGGGGTTCGCGGGCCGCGTGATGAGCAGCGGCTTGCCCGCCGCCAGGCGGTCGTAGACCATCGCCGAGATGTCGACGATCGCCACGTCGGCGGCGGCCAGTTGCCAGCCCAGCGACGGCCCGTCGTCGAAGACGTGCTGCGCCGTGGCATCCGCGGCATTGGCCGCCGCGATCGCCGCGATGATCTCCCGGTTCGCCGCGTCGTAGGCGGGGTCGACGACGCCCGACCTCGGGTGCGGGCGGTAGATCACGCGATGGCGTCCGGTGGCGAGGAGCCCGCGCACCAAGCCGACGCCGTGCGAGGCGATCGAGCCGTAGGCGGCGGCGCCGCGGTCGCCCTCCCACGTCGGCGCGTAGAGCACCACCTCGCGGTCGTCGGGCGTGTACGGCAGCGGCGAGCCGTCGAGGTAGTGGTCGGCCTGCGGGCGCCCGATCGGGATGGCGCGCTTGTCGAAGTCGTAGTCCCAGAGCACCTTCTCGAGCCGCGCCCTGGCCGCATCGCCCGCGATGAAGGCGTAGTCGTAGGCCTTGAACTGGTTCGTGGTCATGTACATCTTGTCGGACTCGCCGTGGTTGATGAACACGTGCCACCGGCGCCCGTACCGCATCATCTGGAAGTTCTTGGCGTTCTGGTTCACGTAGAACACCACGTGCAGGTCCTGGTCCTGGATCACCTGCTCGAGATCCGCCACGCGGCGCACGTAGGCCACCGGCAGCGGCGACTCCGCGAGCAGTTCCAGCGCCGAGCCGGAGGCGCGGCTGAGGATGAGCACCGGATGCCGCCTCGACAGCTCGAGGAGCGGCTTGTACCACTGCCGCAGCTGGTAGAGGTTCACCCGCCCGTCGGCGAAGTAGACGCCGATGCGGAAGTGGTGCGGCTCGAGCGGAGGCTGCTCGGCGAGCCTGGTGACCAGCTCGCGCTGGGCGCGCCGCGACCACATGATGTCCTTGGCCAGCTTGACGGCACGCCGCGTGTCATTCCGCAATCCCACCGTCCAAGGGTAGCGGGCGGTGGCTGCGCCTCAGACGATCGGGGGGCGCCCGGCGAGGGTCATCCGCCAGACGGTGCGCCACCGCATCGGACGCCGCTCCCCCGGATGCTCCCGCCAGCCCGCGCGCCAGCCCGCGAACCAGGCCTTCAACGCGGCCGGCTGGCGCGCCCAGCGCAGCACCTGGATCGCCGTCCACGACCCCACGTAGAACGGCACGAGGACCAGCGGCAGGTTGCGCCGGGCCAGCCACACCCGGTTCCTCGCGTTGAGGCGGTAGTAGTAGGCGTGCCGCGCCGGGTCGATGACCGGATGCCCCGCCTCGAGGTCGCCCGCATACCAGGCGACGTGCCCGGTGTCCCACACGCGCCACGCCAGCTCGATGCCCTCATGCGCGTAGAAGAACGGGTCGGCCCAGCCGCCCGTCGCGTCGAACACCGCCCGCGGCATCAGCACGGCCCCCTCCCAGCAGGAGAACACCCGGCTCGAGTCCGACGCGTCGCCCTTGCGGATGCGCGGGATCCACCGCCGCGGTGACACGCGACCCGTGGGATCGACGACGCGGGGCTGGATGAGGCCGAGCTCGGGGCGCAGCGCCAGCATGCGGCATCCGGTGGCCAGGAATCCCGGGTCGGGCAGGAACGCGTCGTCGTCGAGGAAGAACAGCACGTCGCCGTCGACCTCGGGCACGCCGCGGTTGCGCCCGGCGGGGATGCCGAGGTTCTCGGGCAGATGCAGGGTCTTCACGCCCGCGGGCAGGCGCGGCTCGGCCGTGGCGGGATCCCAGCCGTTGCCGACGCACACGACGTCGACGACCACGTCGTGCTGGTCGAGGACGCTCCGGATGCCGCGGGCCAGGTCGTCGGGACGCGTGCCCATGGTGAGCACCACGACGCCGACGCGCGGGCGGGCGGGGTGACGGCGCACGCCGCCCCGATCGCCCTGCGTGTCAGGAACGGACACGTCGCGACGCCATGATCGCCACGAAGTGGCCGACCAGGGAGAGGATCGCAAGCGGCAGCAGCAGGCCGACGACCCACCGGTCGACGACCGGCTGGCCGAGGAACAGGCCGACGAGCGCCGCGCCGAAGGCGATGAGCGTGAGCTCGACCGAGTGGTAGAGCCGGTGGAACGGCAGGAACCGGGCCGCCTTGCGCAGCTTCGCGACGAGGCCGCCGCGCGGTGCCGTCTCGCCGTGCGTGTCGGTGAGCTTCGGCAGGCCGGCGTTCGCCCGCGCGACGTGCACCATGTCGTTGAGCGCCTTGTTGAGCACGATCACGAGCGCGAGGAGGGCGCCGATCGTGGTCCAGAGGAAGTCGGCGGGGAACTCGAGCGGGTAGGCGGCGGCGCGGATGCCGAGCGCGAGCGGGATGAGGGCCTCGGTGGTGTAGTGGCCCACCTTGTCGAGGAAGACCCCGGCGGGCGACGACGTGCGCCGCCAGCGCGCCACCTCGCCGTCGCAGCAGTCGACCAGCATCTGCAGCTGCCCGAGCACGACCGCGAGGAGCGCGCCCCAGATGCCCGGGATCAGCAGCGCGGCCGCCGTCGACCAGCCCACGAGGATCATGAGGCCGGTGACGCCGTTCGCCGAGATCGAGGTCTTCAGCAGCCACCAGGTCAGGTAGGGCGAGAGGTTGCGGAGGTAGAGCGAGGCCGTCCAGTGCTCGGCGTTGCGCCGGCCGCGCACCTCGGGCGGCTGGGCGACGGCGCGGAGCTCGGCGATGCTCGTGGGCCGGGCGTGAGCCTGGCCGGCGGCTTGTGACATCCGCGTCACCTTCCCGTGTGCTTGGCGATGTTGCTCGTCAACGAGAGGAAGCCGAGCACGAAGCCCACACCCCACGAGACGTGTATGCAGGGCAAGACTACGAGAAAGCGGGCGGCCACCGCCGCACCGCGGTGCCGTGCGTACATGAGCGTCGCGGCGACGACGAACAGCAGGTACACCACCGGCACGAGGAATCCGAGCAGCAGCCATGGCGTCGCGCCCACGGCGGCCTGCACGATGCCCGCGATGCCGAGCAGGAGCCCGACGGCCACGCCCACGACCATGACGGGCGGGATGAAGTAGCGGATGCCGTTCGCCGACGGGAACCGGCGTGCGAGCTCACCGCGCCAGAGCCCGGTCGAGAACATCTGCCGGGCGAGCCGCTCGACGGTGGAGCGCGGACGGTAGGTGACGGCGAGCGCCGGCGTGAACCACACCGTGCCGCCGGTCTCGCGGAGGCGGCGGTTGAGCTCCCAGTCCTGCCCGCGCTTGATCGTCTCGTCGAAGAGCCCCACCCGCTCGAGCGAGGTGCGGCGGAAGACGCCCAGGTACACCGTCTCGGCGGGGCCCTCGTGGCCGCCGACGTGGAAGGCCGAGCCGCCGAGGCCGACCTTCGTCGTGTAGGCCAGCGCCACCGCCTGCTCGAAGGGGGTCTCACCCCGGGCGTCCATGATGCCGCCCACGTTGTCGGCGCCGGTGCGCTCGAGCACCTCGACCGCCACCCGGGCGTAGTCGACGGGGAGCATCGAGTGCGAGTCGACGCGCACGACGACGGGGTAGCGCGCCGCGCGGATGCCGATGTTGAGGCCGGCCGGCGTCGACCCGACCTCGTTCTCGAGCACGCGCACGCGGGCGTCGCGGGCGGCGAGGTCGGCCACCAGTTCGCCCGTGCCGTCGATCGAGGGACCGACCGCGATGAGCACCTCGACGGGGCCGTCGTAGTCCTGGGCGAGGATGGACTCGACCGCGGCGCGCACGTGCGAGGCGTCGTTGAGCACGGGCATGACATACGAGACGCCGACGAGCGACGACGGAGTCGTCGGTTGGGGCAGCTCGGGCATGTTCCTCACTCGCTCGGAAGTCGATCGAGCCTAGCAGCCGGCCCCCGTGAGGCCCGTGGGAGCACACAGGCGGCGGGGCCGGATCGATGTCGATCCGGCCCCGCCGTCGTGGTCGTGCCGAGGCGTCAGCTCTCGAAGGTGCCGAGCGTCACGGTGACGGTCTTGGAGTCGCCGTCGCGGGTGAAGGTGACCTGCGCCTTCTCGCCGCCGGGCAGCGCCCGCACCTGGGCGGTGAGGTCGGTCTGGTCGGTGATCGGCACCCCGTTGAACTCGGTGACGACGTCGCCGGACTGCAGGCCGGCCTGCTCGGCCGCTCCGCCTGCGCTCACCTCGGAGATGAGGGCGCCGACCGTGTTGCTGTCGGCGTCCGACTCCGCCGAGGTGACCGTCGCGCCGAGGAGGCCGTGCGTGGCCGCCCCGTTGTCGATGATCTCCTTGGCGATGCGCTCGGCCAGGTTCGACGGGACCGCGAAGCCCACGCCGATGTTGCCGGCCTCGCCGCTCGAGCCGCCGGCCGAGAGGATGGCGACGTTGACGCCGATGAGCTCGCCCTCGGAGTTCAGGAGCGCGCCACCGGAGTTGCCGGGGTTGATCGCGGCATCCGTCTGGATGACCGGGAGCGACACCTGGCCCGAGGCCTGTGCCTGGGGCGCCTCGGGCTGCGAGCCGTCGGGGTTCGGCAGGTCGAAGAAGAAGTCGAACGGGCTCTGCTCGGAGCCGTCGCCGCTGTCGCCCTGGCCGCTGTCGCCCTGGCCGCTGTCGCCCTCGGTCGAGTCGTCGGGCGTCGCCGGCGCCGCCGAGGACGCGACATCGATCGAGCGGTTCAGCGCACTCACGATGCCGTTGGTGACGGTGCCCGACAGGCCGAGCGGCGCGCCGATCGCGATGGCGGTGTCGCCGACGTTGAGCTTGTCGGAGTCCGCGAAGTCGAGCGGCGCGAGGCCTGAGGCATCCACCAGCTTGATGACCGCGAGGTCGGAGAGCGGATCGGTGCCCACGAGCTCGGCGTCGTAGAGGTGGCCGTCGTTCGTCTTCACCTGGATGGTCGGGTCGCCGGTCGCGCCGTCGAGGGTCACCACGTGGGTGTTGGTGAGCACGTAGCCGTCCTCGGAGAGGATGATGCCGGAACCGGTGCCGCCGGCCTGGCCGCCGGTGACCGAGATGGTCACGACGCTGGGGCTCGCCTTCGCGGCGACCGCGGTGATCTGGTTCACGGAGTCGGTGTCGTTCACGACGATGTTCTGGGCGCTGCCCGCGCTCTCGGACGACGCGGGCGCGTCATTGCCCGCGATGAGCGCGTTGATGCCGGCGCCCGAGGCGCCGCCGATCAGGGCGGCGGCGACGATCGCCGCGGCGACGCCGAGGCCGACCCGGCGCTGCTTCGGCGCGGGCTGGCCGGCGACGGCCGGCTGGCCGGGCGGCGTGCCGTACGGCGGAACGCCGGCCACCGGGGTCGTGGGCTGGGTCTCGCCCGGGCGGGGGCCGCCGAAGGCCGGCGGGACCTGGCCCGAGACGGGCTGCGTCGGCGCGGTCGGCTGCGTCTGCGTGGCGGTGGCCGCCACCGGAGCTGCCACGGCTGCGGGAGCCGCGGCGGGGGCTGCGGCCGGAGCGGGCGCCGCGGCGGGAGCCGCCGCGGTGGCGGGTGCCCGATAGGGCTGCGGGTCCTGGCCGGGCTCGTACACGGTGCCGGTCGCGGCGGGGGCGGCATCGGCGGGCGCCTGTGCCGGCCCGGCGGCTGCGGTCACGCCCTCGTTGGTCGGAGCCGGAGCGGCCGTGGCGGCGGGCTCGGTGGAGGTCGCGGGGGCGGTCTGGGCCGCCGGGTTCGCGGCGGTCTCGTTGGTGGCCGTCGTCGCCGCGACGTCGCCGTCGCGGGCCTCGCCCGAGGTGCCGTCAGTGATGTCCGTCATGGTGTGCTCCTTCCAAAGCGATGCCAGCATCCCGCTGCAAGCTGTGCACGGCATCGGCGAAGTCTATGAACCGGCTATCCGGTGGCGGTGATTCGTCCGAATGCGGATCGGGCCGTCCTGGTCGCCGTGCGCCAGCGTAGCGGCCCCACCCTGACGTACGGTGAGAGCGTGAGCGACTTCTCCCCCTCGCCAGCCCTGCGGCCGTGGCAGCGCACCGCCGCAGGCGCCGGCCTGCTGGCGCCCGACGGCAGCATCGCCGCCACGATCTTCGCCGAGATGAGCGCGCTCGCGGCGCGCACCGGCGCGATCAACCTCGGTCAGGGGTTCCCCGACGAGGACGGACCGGCCGAGGTGCTCGAGGCCGCGCGCCAGGCCATCGCGGACGGCGTGAACCAGTACCCGCCGGGGATCGGCATGCCCGTGCTGCGGGAGGCCATCGCCGAGCACCAACGTCGGTTCTACGGGCTCGAGGTCGACGCGGCATCCGAGGTGCTCGTGACCGCCGGGGCGACCGAGGCGCTCGCCGCCACCATCCTCGCCCTCGTCGACGAGGGCGAGGAGGTCGTGACGTTCGAGCCCTACTACGACGCGTACGCGGCCCTCATCGCCCAGGCGGGGGGCGTGCACCGCACCGTGCCGCTTCACTGGTCTTCAACGCAGCACAGGCCCGACTGGCGGCCCGACCACGCCGAGCTCGAGGCGGCCGTCACCGACCGCACGCGCCTCATCCTCGTGAACTCACCGCACAACCCGACGGGCGCGGTGCTCGACGCCGACACGCTCGCGCTGATCGTGCGCCTCGCCGAGCGGCACGACGCGATCATCGTGACCGACGAGGTGTACGAGCACCTCACGTTCGGCGTGCCGCACACGCCGATCGCGACGCTGCCCGGCGCTCGCGAACGCACCGTGTCGATCTCGTCGGGCGGCAAGACGTTCAGCACCACCGGCTGGAAGATCGGCTGGCTCACCGCACCCGCCGCGCTCGTCACGAGCGTGCTGGCGGTGAAGCAGTACCTCACGTTCGTGAACGGCGCACCGTTCCAGCCGGCCATCGCCACCGGCCTCGGGCTGCCCGATGCGGTGTTCACGGATGCCGCGGCCGAGCTCCGCGCGAAGCGCGACCTGCTCGCCGACGGCCTCACCGCCGCCGGCTTCTCGGTGTTGCTGCCCGACGCCGGGTACTTCATCGTCGCGGATGCCCGCCCGCTCGGCTACGACGACGGCGCGGCGCTCTGCCGTCGGCTGCCCGAACTGGCGGGCGTGGTTGGCGTTCCGGTGTCGGCGTTCGTGCACCCCGACCGCCAGGATGCCTACCGCAGCCTCGTGCGCTTCGCGTTCTGCAAGCGCCGTGAGGTGCTCGAGGAGGCATCCGCTCGCCTCGCGGCGCTCACCGCGAGCGCGGGTTGATCCGCTCGGTCACGTCGAAGCGGCGCAGCGCGAGCGCGGGGTTGACCCGGCGCACGGCGTCGATGCGCTCACGCGAGACCCAGGCCACCGCGACATCCGTCGCCTCGCCGATCGTCGCGATCTCGACGCCCATGGGGTCGACGATCATGCTGTTGCCGGCGCCGACCGGCGGGGCGTGGTCGGCCGCCAGCACGTACATGGTGTTCTCGAGGGCGCGCGCGGTGGTCAGCACCCGCCAGTGCGCCTCCTTCAGCGGGCCCCGCACCCACTCGGCGGGCATGCAGACCACGTCGGCCCCGGCGTCGACGATGCGGCGGGTCACCTCGGGGAAGCGGGCGTCATAGCAGGTCTGCAGGCCGAAGCGGATGCCTCCGGCCTCGAACAGCTCGGGCGGCGCGACGTCGCCCGGCGCCACCCACTCCGACTCGCGCTGCCCGAAGGCGTCGTAGAGGTGCAGCTTGCGGTACCGCGCCACAACCCCGTCGTGGGGGGCGATCGCCACGACCGTGTTGCCGACGCGGCGCTCGTCGCCTCCGAGCCGCTCGATCATGCCCGCGACGAGGTGCACGTCGAGGCGCGTCGCGATGGCGCCGAGCGCCTCGGTGAACCGGCCCCCGATCTCCTCCGAGGCCTCCTGCCAGTCCCAGCCGGGCTCGGGCGTGAAGTAGCTCGAGTACTCGGGGAAGACGACGAGGCGCGCTCCGCGGGCGGCGGCGAGCGCCGCGAGCCGGTCGATCTCTGTGAGGTTCGCGGCAGGATCGGCACCGGGCGCGAACTGCGCGACGGCGACGGCGAAGGCGCTCCCGGCGTGATCGGACATGCCGCCAGCGTACTCGGCGGGTTGCGCTCGCGACGGGCTTCAGGCGGCTCGCCGAACGGTGGCGAGCGTGTCGTGAGGATGCCTCGATGCTCGCGCGCAAGCCCTTTTGCGCGCGAATTCCGCGTGCTGTACTGACTCGGTTACATCGGGGACCGCGACCACGCGGCCCCCATACGACGGCCCTGCGGGGAGGCTGATCGTCTCCTCGGGGGCCATGACAAGAGGGAGACAACGTCGTGCTCCGAGTTCCAACCCGAGTGATCGGCGCCGCGGTGACGGGTGTCGTCGCCGTCGCGATGATCGCGACATCCGCAGGGCCGGCCAACGCCGCGCCAGACAACATGCCCGGTGAACCCACGCTCACCCTGCCGATCAACGACAGCGAGGCGGGCGGCACCTACGATCAGGACTTCGTGCGCGCCTACGCGGGGGCGACCCCCGACGGCACGCCCGTCTACATCTACGTGCCGGCCGGCACCCCGCTCGACGGCTCTGCGCCGACCGGCGTCGCGAGCCTCGACCCCGCCTTCGATCCCAACCCGGATGACGAGTTCGTGCCGTGCGCGGACGCCAGCGCGGAGGACTACATCCTCACGCAGGCGCAGATCGACTACCTCGGCAACGAGCTCTCGAGCCAGATCGTCGCGGTCGACGAGGAGCACTACGGCCCGATGGATGCCGCGGATCCCAGTGAGCCGGCGAGCGACTCGCTCGTGATGCTCGTCTACAACGTGCAGGACGCGAACTACTACGACTGCGCCGAGTCGACCTACACGGCCGGCTACTTCGCGCCGGACTACATCGAGTCGTCGGGCATGAACGCGATCGTCGTCGACGCCTTCGACTGGGCGAACCGCGTCGGACCCGCGGACTCGGAGTGGAACGACGATGACCCCGACAACGACCAGCCCACCCTGTACGAGGGCGTGATCGCCCATGAGCTCGAGCACCTGCTGCACAACTACAGCGACCCGGGCGAGCTGTCATGGGTGGATGAGGGCCTCGCGGACTTCGCGGTGTTCCTCAACGGCTACGACGTCGGCGGATCGCACCTCACCTACCATCAGGTCTTCTACGCCGACACCTCGCTCACCCGCTGGGCGGGCGGCCTGCAGAACTACGGTGCCGCCTACACCTTCTTCCAGTACCTCTGGGAGCAGGCCGGCGGCAATGGCGACGGCACGTTCACGCCCGACCTGCAGTACGACGGCGCCGGCGGCGACCTGCTGATCAAGCTGATCTTCGAGAACCAGGCCGACGGCATGGACGGCGTCCAGGCCGCCATCGACGAGTTCAACGCGCAGACCGGCGCAGGGCTGCGCGCGGCCAAGGTGCTGTACCAGGACTGGGCCGTGGCCGTGTACCTCGACGACGAGGCATCCGACCGCTTCGACATCAAGGCCGTCGACTTCGGCGACCCCGCCTCGACGACGTGGACGATCGACATCGCCGACGACCAGTTCTGGGAGGGCCGCGGTTCGAGCCAGGGCGCCCAGCCCGAGTCGAAGTGGCTGAAGCGCACCAACGCGCAGAGCCCGGTGGCGGTGCCCTACGGCCTGCAGGTGGAGCGGTTCCGCAACCCGGGACCGAACGTCACCATCTCGCTCGACGGCGAGGACTCCACGCAGGTCGCGCCGCACTCGGGTGACACGCACTGGTACGCGGGCTACGAGAGCCAGTCCGACAACATCCTCGACGTGGATGTCGCGGGCGCGGTCACGTCGCTCGACTTCTGGACGTGGCACTTCATCGAGGAGGGCTGGGACTACGGATTCGTCGAGGCGCTCGTGAACGGCGAGTGGGTCACGGTTCCCGTGGTCGACGACTCGGGCGCGACGGTCACGACGAACGACGACCCGCACGGCGGCAACACCGAGGGCAACGGCATCACCGGCACGTCGGGCGGCGAGTACTTCGTCGACGACCCGGTGTACGTGCACTACACCGCACAGCTGCCCGCCGGCGCCACCGACGTGCGCTTCCGGTACTCCACGGACGCCGCCTACCTCGACACCGGATGGTTCGTGGACGACGTGATGGTGAACGGCGCCGCCGCCACCCTCTCGTCGGCCGAGGGCGAGTGGTTCGAGACGAACGGCCTGCAGGACAACAACTGGACCCTGCAGGTGGTCGCGAGCTGCGACCTCACGCCCGGGGTGGACTCGCCCTACGAGATCTCCGACGGCGCCGGCAACTACGTCTACCGGCTCGAGGGCGACGCCATCTCGCAGGGCGGCTTCAACACGAAGTGCGCGAACGGCAAGAACCGCGACTTCGCGACGCTCGTGTCGAACCTGCCGACGGGCGACCTGACGTACCTCGACGCGGGGTACGTGCTCTCGGTCACCAACAGCGGCAACGGCAAGAAGGGCTAGTTCCCGGATGCCGCGGGGCGGCGGCCTGCACCACGGTGCAGGCCGCCGCGCTCTGCATGCGGCCGGTTGCGCGACGCGTGGCCGCGTCGCCTCAGGCGAGGTGACGCAGGAAGAACCGTGCGGCGCTCTCGACCTCGAACCTGGGAACGCCGGCGTGCGGCCCCGGATTGGCGTGCAGGGTCTTCTCGGAGGAGGCGAGGGCGTCGAAGAGGTCGAGCGCGGCCTGCCGCGGCACGAGTTCGTCGTCCCACTGCACGAGGAACTCGACCGGGATGGTGATGCGCGACGCCCTGACCGGGACGAGGTCGCCGCCGACGAGCCCGACCACGGCCGCCCGGATCCGGGAATCGGCGGCGACGAACGGCAGGCCGATGGCGGTGCCGAGCGACACGCCCCAGTAGCCCACTCCTCCCTCCCCCAGTTCCTCCTGCAGTGCGTCGAGCACGGACTTCCACTCGCCGGCCGCCTGCTCGGCGACCGCGGCGTGATATTCGCCGACGTAGGCCGCGACCGGCTCGCCCGCCGACATCCGCTCGGCCATGCCGGCCGAGAATCGCCGCTCGCGATCCGTTCGCGGCCGGTCGCCGTGGCCCGGAGCATCGATCGCCGCGACCGCGAAGCCATCCGCCGCGAAGCGCCGGGCGCGGGCCACGATGCCCGGGGCGGCCTTGTGCTGGCCGCCGCCGTGGCCGAGGAGGATCAGCGGGCGCGGGTCGTGATCGCCGGCCGGCGTCCACAGGATGCCCGGCACGTCGCCGACGGTGAAACGTCGTTCGATGAGCCCGTCGTCGACGGTCTCTGAGGTGAACTGCATGGTGCTGCCTTTCGGATGCGTCAGGGACGCTCCGCGGCTGCCGATGCGGCTAGGCCGTCTCTCGAGGGAGCGCCCACGTGGTCTGCACGTTGATGGGTCTCACCTCCTCGGTCCGGTCGTCTTGGAGCATATCGCGCTCGCCGCCCGGGGTGATCACCTGCCCTAGACTGACCACCGGCGAGCCGACGCTCGCACCCACCCCGCATCGGAGCGGCGGGCGTCCGGGCGGTCGGCTTCAGGCAAGGGGACGTGGATGGCGGGGTTCGCGGCGTGGCTCTTCGGCCTTCGCGTCCAGCAACCCCGTGAGTACCGACGGCTCATGCGCATCCGTCGCAGCGTGCACACCCCCGTCGCGCGACTCGATGCCGAGATCATCCGGTCTGCGGAGCCGATTCCGTTCGAGGAGCTCGACCGGTCCGAGTTCCGTCCGCTGCGGCCTGGCACGCACTGGGGCAAGGTGTTCGACTGCGCCTGGCTGCGCATCACGGGCGACGTGCCGACCGGGATCGAGAACCCCGTGGTCATGCTCGGCATCCGCGGCGAAGGCCTCGTGCATGCTGCCGACGGCGAGCTGCTCGACTCCGTGAGCACGGTCTTCCAGCAGGGCGACCTGCCGCAGAGCGGGGGCGCACGCTATCGCCCCGTCCAGCACGTCGACACGTCGGCGGGCCGGGTCGAGTTCTTCGCCGATGTGACGTACAACGGCTGGATCCTCTACGAGGTGGGCCGCGCGGTCTACCACGGCGCGCACCTGGCGACCCGCGACGACGAGGCGTACGCGCTCTTCTACGACTACCTCACCCTGCTCGTGCTCGCCGGCGCCACCGAGGATGCGGCACTCGAGGTCGATCTGCGGCGCGCGCTGAATGCGGCGTACCGCTCCTTCACCACGGGCGACGTCGCCGGGGCTCGCGCGATCCTCGCCGAGCAGCTCTCGGCGCCGTCTGCGAGCGAGTTCGTCTACAGCGCCGTCGGGCACGGCCACCTCGACATGGCTTGGCTGTGGCCGCTGCGCGAGACCCGCCGCAAGGCCGCGCGCACGTACGTCCGCGCCCTCAACGCGATCGACCGGCGCGGCGACTACGTCTACGGCACCTCGCAACCGCAGCAGATGGCGTGGATGCAGCAGCGGCATCCGGCCCTCTACGACCGGATGCGGCGCGCCGTCGCCGAGGGCCGCATGGAACTGCAGGGCTCGTTCTGGGTCGAACCCGACACGAACCTTCCGTCGGGCGAGTCGCTCGTGCGGCAGGCGCTCGTCGGCCGCCGGTTCCTCCGAGAGGAGTTCGGGCTCACCGACGAGCAGCTGCGTCTCTGCTGGCTGCCCGACACCTTCGGCTACAACGGCAACCTGCCGCAGATCCTCCGGGGGACCGGGATGGATTGGTTCCAGACGATCAAGCTCGCCTGGAACAGGGTCAACGACTTCCCGCACCGCACCTTCCACTGGCAGGGCATCGACGGGTCCACCGTGCTCGTGCACATGCCGCCCGAAGGCGACTACAACAGCCGCGGGGCGGCCGACAACCTGCTCACCGGCCTGAAGCAGTACCCCGAGCTCGCGTTGAACACGGCGCTCCTCGTCTACGGCTCGGGCGACGGCGGTGGCGGGCCGAACGAGATCCACCACGAGGTCACCGCTCGCGAGCGGAACCTGCGGGGCCTTCCCAGGGTCGGGTACTCCTCGGCGGGCGACTTCTTCCGTTCGCTCGAGCAGCGCGACATCCCCCACACCCACGTCGGCGAGCTCTACCTCGAGACGCACCAGGGCACGTACACGACGCAGGGGCGGATCAAGCGGCACAACCGCCTCGTCGAGCGCAAGCTGCACGAGGTCGAGGCCCTCGCGGTGCTCGCGGGCGACGACAGCAGGCCCGTGCTCGAACAGCACTGGCGCGACGTGCTGCTGCATCAGTTCCACGACATCCTGCCCGGCTCGTCGATCGCCCGCGTCAACCGCGAGGCGATCGACACCTACGAGCGGATCGAGGCGGCACTCGACGACTACGCCGAGGGGCTCGTCGACCGACTCCCGAGCCGGCCGGGAACGCCCACCGCCGTGAACCTGACGAGCCTGCCGCGAAGCGAGTTCGTGAAGACCGACGAGGGCTGGTTCCACGCCGAGGTCGCGCCGTACGGCGCGGCGCCGCTGGCACCGGCGGGAGCGCAGCCGGGGCTCGTCTCCTCGGAGGACACGCTCGGCAATGGCATCCTCACCCTGCGGTTCGACCGTTCCAGCGGCGAGATCGTGTCGTGTCGGGATCGGCACGGCGCCGAGCACGCCGCCGACGGACTCAACCGCCTCGTCGTGCACAGCGATCCCTACGTGTGGCCCTTCAACGCGTGGGACATCAAGGCCGACTACGTCGGGAAGACGCCGCGCATGCTTCGGGTCAGCCACGTCGAGACCACCGTCGACGGCGCGTCGGTCGTTCGTCGCCAGGTGCTCCGTGGACGCGGCGTCACGATCGACCAGCGCGTCGTGCTCGAGGCGGGCAGCGACGTCGTGCGGTTCGAGACCGAGGTCGACTGGCACACGCGGCACCGGATGCTGCGTGCGGAGTTCCGCCCGGTCCACTTCGGCGAGACCGTGCGGTGCGAGATCCAGTTCGGACACATCGAGCGGGTGACCACCGAGCGCGACTCGGTGGAGAAGGCCCAGTTCGAGGTCTGCGCGCACAAGTGGATCGCCACGGAGGATGCCGGCGGCGGATTCGCCCTGCTCAACGACGGCAAGTACGGGCACCGGGCCAAGAACGGACTGCTGAGCCTCAACCTGCTGCGCTCCCCGTCGTTCCCCGACCAGACGGCCGACCGCGGCATCCACCACTTCACCTATGCGTTCTGCCCGTTCGAACGCGGCGATCTGGGCAAGGTGGTGCGCGAGGGCTACCGGCTCAACAACCCGCTGCGGATCACCGACGGTGTGGCGTTCGACAGCCTGGTCGGTGTCGACGAACCCGGTGTCATCGTGGAGACGGTCAAGCGGGCGGAGCACGGCGATGGCATCGTGCTCCGGCTGTACGAGAGCGTCGGGCGTCCGACCACGGTCTCGCTGCGGGTCGACCGGGCGTATCGTGCGGCGCACGAGACCGACCTGCTCGAGCGACCTCGCGGTGCGGCCGACCTCGATCGGATCGACTTCGGGCCGTTCGAGATCAAGACGATCCTGCTGGAGGACTGAGCGGTGACGGCAACGGCGAACCAGGACGCGACCGAGGGCGTCGTCCCTCCGAGGCGGCAGCGGATCGCCGTGATCACGGCGGGATTCGGCCAGAACATCGTGCTCACCACGGTGTCGACGTTCATCCTCGTGTACCTGCTGCAGTATGCGGGGATCAGCACCGCGGGCCTCGCGGTGGTCACGATCATCATCACCGTCTCGAAGGTCGTCGACGCGATCCTCGACCCGGTCATGGGCAGCATCATCGACATGACCCGCACCCGGTGGGGCAAGCTCCGGCCGTACATCCTGTTCTCCGCCGCGCCCGTCGCGTTGCTCTCGGGGCTCCTCTTCACCGTGCCCGATACGGCCGAGCCGCTCAAGCTCGTGTACTTCGGGGTCTGCTACGTGCTGTGGAGCCTCGCGTACACGGTGTGCGACGTGCCGTTCTGGGGTCTCATCGGTTCTGCCTTCGCCGACCCGGCGGAGCGCACGCGAGTGATCGGAAACGTCCGCGCCTTCGGAGCCATCGCGCTCGGAGTCGCGACGCTCGGGATGCCGTGGGTGGCGCGCCTGCTGAGCTTCGGGCCCGAGACGACGAGCAGTGGATGGTCGCTGGCCGTGTTCATCACGTCGTTCCTCGGCATGGGCGTCTTCCTGCTCGCCTTCTTCTTCACCCGGGAGCGACGGACCGCGGCCGCCTCGACGGGGCTCTCCCTGCGTCAGCTCGTGACCGCGCTGTTCCGGAACACGCCGTTGCTCATGGTGCTGCTCGGTTCCGTGCTCGGCTTCGGACGGTTCATCGTCCAGGCGGGCGGTGCGGTCTTCGTGGTGATCGCGTACGGGAACGAGGGCACCTTCACCCTCGTCGGAGCCGCGATCATCCTGGGCATGGTCGTCTCGTCCTTCGCGACGCCGCTCCTGCTGCGCCGCATCTCGGGGCGCACGCTCATCGTGGGCAGTTCGCTCGTCGCCGCCGTGCTCTACGTCGCCATGTACCTCGTCGGGTTCGCGAACCTCGCCGCCATCCTGGTGTTCATCTTCCTCACCGGACTCACCCTCGGCATCTTCCTCGTCACGCAGGCGACGATGATCGCCGACTCCGTCGACGACACGGAGCGCCGACTCGGGGTTCGCAACGACGGCATCTCCTTCGCCAGCCTCACCTTCGCCACGAAGATCATGAACGCGCTGGCCGTGCTCGTGTTCGGGGCGTTCGTGGTGATGGCGGGGTACGAGGCCGGCGTGACGGTCACGCCCGAGATGCAGCAGACGGTCTTCGTGGCGATCACCCTCGTGCCCGCGGCCAGCTGCCTGCTCTCGGCGATCCCCTTCCTGTTCTATCGGCTGGGTGCGCCGACAGCCAACCGCACGGATGCCTCGGCGGGCTGACCCCGGGATCGGGACGCCCTGGAAATGCAGAAGATCCCGGCCTCTGTTCGAGACCGGGATCTTCTGTTTCGGTTGCGGGGGCAGGATTTGAACCTACGACCTCTGGGTTATGAGCCCAGCGAGCTACCGAACTGCTCCACCCCGCGACGCTGACTCCCGTGCGGCAGTCACTCCTCGCGATATCACCGATCAGCTCGTAATCTCTCGATCGGGCTGCGTGCGATGTAGCCAGTCTACGACAACTCTCGACCTCGCTCGACCTCGACCAAGCAAGGTCGCCCGCCAGATCCCCTCGATACGGCTGGACGTGCCCGTCCGCTGCTCCCGCAGACGGGCGTCCCCCGCAGGCCGCTATCGCAAGCCGATGTTGACGTAGTAAGTCTGCCCGTCGTCCAGACGAACGCCGATGCGATAGTAGTTGCCGCCCGACGCGGTCTTCCAGTTGTAGCTGTACTGGGAGCCCTCCACTCGATACGTGCTGCCGCTGTCGGCGGCCACCGAGTAGAGCGACTCGTCGACGGGCAGGTTCATGGAGGCGCCCTTGGCCGGAGTCAGCCATGCCGGTGCGACATTCGTCTGTACGAGCGTGCCGCTCGCGTTCATGAGCTGGAGCTTGACCGGAATCGTGCTCCCGCCCTTGAAGACGCTCGTCGAGGTGCCGACCTGGTGCGCGGTGTCGTTGATCGGCTGCAGGAATCCGTCGAACCGGTAGATCACCCGGTAGCTCCCCGTCGTCGTCGCCGTGTTCCCGGCCGTGTCCGTCGCCCTCGCGGTGTACGTGAAGGTACCGACCCCGTTGGGAGTTCCTCCGGAGATCGTGACCACGCACGATCCCGCAAGGCCGGAGAAGCCATCGCCGGCCGTGCAGCTTGCTGCAGGTACGGCGCCGAGCGTGTAGGTGCCGCCGGCGACGTTGACCACGGCGATGGTGGGCGCCTCGGTGTCGATGTTGATTCCGGAAACCGCGGTGACTGCCGTGTTGCCGGCTTTGTCGGTCGCGGTGCCGCTTGCAGCGTTCGCACCGTTGGCGGTGAGGATCACATCATCGGGGCAGGTGGCCACTCCAGAGCGGCCATCGGAGCAGGTGAAGTGCACCGTGACCGGCCCCACATACCAACCGTTGCCACCCAGCGTGCCACTGATGACAGCACCGCTGATGGTCGGCGCCGTCTTGTCGAGTCTGATGGTGACCGCGTCGGTTCCCACGTTGCCTGCGGTATCGGTGGCCGATCCGACCAAGACCTGTCCGTCGGTCTCGGTGGAGACCGTCACGGGGGCAGTAACGTCGGCAACGCCGGATCCGGCATCGTCGTCCTTGGCACCGAAGGTGACCGTGACGTCGCTCCTGTTCCAGTCGTTCGCGTTGGGCACGGGTGACAGCGTGTGGGTGACCATCGGGGCGATGTTGTCCCACTTGAGGGCGACAGCGTTCGAGGCCTCGGTGTTGCCCGCGATATCGACCGCCCAGTAGTGCACGGTGCCGATACCGCTTCCGTCGAGCGGGACACTGACCGTCTTGGCTGCACCTGCTGCCACCTGCTCGGCGCCGCCGTCGATCCTGTAGTGGATCTCCTTGACCCCCGACAGACCGGCCTGGTCAGTGGCCGCCAGCACGACATTGGCCGTCGCGCCCGTGCACCAGCCGTTCGTCTTGGTGCACTGGTTGTTGGCTGTCGTGCTCGGGGCTGATCCGTCGATGTTGATGCCGCCGACGGTCCTGCCGGCGCTGAGGTTGCCCGCCTTGTCGCTGGCCGGGTCGCTGGTGATGGCCTGGCCAGCTCCGTCGCCGGAGATCACCGCGCTGGTCGGGCAGGATGCCACCCCTGACAGTGCATCCGTGCAGGTGAAGTCCAGCACGACCTGGTCGCGGTACCAGCCGGCGGCATTCGGAGTCGTCGTCGGACCGCCGTCGATGTGCGGCGCGGTGCGGTCGATGTTGATTCCGTTCACCGATGCCGTCGCCTTGTTCCCCGCCTTGTCGAGGATGCCGGCTGAGGCACCCAGGTCGGTGCCCTCGCCGCTGATCGTGCTATCGGCCGGTTGCGTCGACGGGTCGATGCCCGAGAGTGCGTCGTTCCCCGTCCACTCGATCGTGACATCGCCGTTGTACCAGCCGGCGCCGTTGGCATCGACGGTCGCGGCGCCGACGAGCGTCGGCGCGGTCTTGTCGATATTGATGTGGTCGACGATCGTCGAATTCACATTGCCGGCGACGTCCTTGGTGTCGCCCTGGACCTGCTGGTCGCCGCCCTCGCTGCTGAGCGTTCCATCGGGACCGCAACCGGCGACTCCTGACTCGGCGTCGGTGCACGTGAAGGTCACGTCGACGTCCGTGTTGTTCCAGCCGAAACCGTTCGCCGCCGGAGACGCCACGCCGACGATGAATGGGGCGACATCGTCGACGTTCACGATGGTCGTCCGCTTCGCCTCCGCGTTGCCGGCGAGGTCGACGCTCCAGTAGGTGATGGAGTGGCTCCCTGTGGCGAGCTCCGCGGTGAACGGCACGCCGTACGTCTGGGTTCCGCCACCGTCGATCTCGTAGTAGGTCGCCGAAATGCCCGACTCGGCATCGTCAGCGTCGAACGCGACCGGGATGCCGCTCATGACGAACCAGCCGCTGGCCGGCGAGATCGGGTTGGTCATCGTCGTGACCGGCGGGACGTCGTCGATCTTGAGCGTGACGCTGTTGACGCTCGCGTCTTCGCTGTTGCCCGCGACATCCGTGCTCCAGAACGCGATGGTGTGCGTGCCCTTCTGGGTGAATGAGAAGGCGCCGGTGTAGAGCTGGGCCGCGGCCCCGTCGATCCGGTAATACGTCGCCGCCACGCCGGAGAGCGTGTCGTGTCCGGTCAGCGCGACCGGGACTGCCGCGGCGTACCAACCGCTCGGGAGCGGGTCGGGAAGCGTCGCGGTGGTGGTCGGTGCGGTGCGGTCGATCTGGATGCCGTCCACCGTCGTGCTTGCTGTGTTCCCGGCGACGTCCGTGCATGTGGCCGACGACGCCAGGTTGCCGCCCTCACCCGTGACCGTGTCATCCGCCGGCCCCGCTGCAACCCCGGACAGCGCATCCGTGCATGACCAGAGCACCGTCACATCATCGGCATGCCAACCAGGTGAGAACACCGCAGCGAGGACCGGAGCCGTCGTGTCGACGTTGATCCCCGACACCCCGGCGCTCGCGCTGTTCCCAGCCGCATCCGTCGCGGTGCCAGTCACCGACTGGTTCGCACCCTCGCCGACGATCTGGGCACCCGACGCGGAGGCCAAGCCCGAGAGCGCATCGTTCGCCGAGAAACTCACCGTCACGGCATCCCGATACCAACCGGCGCCGTTGGGCCCCCGATCAGCCGAAGCCGAGATCGTCGGCGCAGTCTTGTCGATGCTCACCACGGCCGTGTCCGACGCGGAGTTCCCCGCATTGTCGGTCGCGGTGCCCGTCACCTGCTGAGAAAGACCCTCAGACGACTGCGTCACGGGTGCCGTGCACGACGCGACACCGGAACCGGCGTCGGCACACGCGAACGTGACCGTCACGCCCTGGTTCGACCACGCACCCTCCGAGTACGTCAGCGGCGTGAACGAGTGACCGATCGTCGGGGCCGTCTTGTCGATCTTCACGTGGGCCGTTTGCGTGGCCTCCACGTTGCCCGCCCGATCGGTGCTGAAGAATGAGACCGAGTGATCGCCCTCGCTCGACAGGATCACGCTCGTCCCGCTCTGCACCGCTCCGCCATCGATCGCATACGACGTCGACCCGACGCCCGACAGATTGTCGGACGGCGACAACGCCAACGTCACACTGCCGTTCGTCCAACTGTTCGAGGACCCGCTCACTCCCGTCACCGGAGCCGTCCGGTCGACATTCACCGGCACACTCGACGCCGTCCTCGTGTTCCCGGCCTTGTCCGCGATCGACGCGCTTGCGGTCAATGCGCTGCCCTCACCGGTGATGAGGCCATTCGCGGGCTGCGTCGACGGGTTGATCCCGGACAGTGCGTCGACCCCGGACCATCCGATCGCGACATCGCCCTTGTACCAGCCGTTGCCGTTGGCCGAGGTGGTCGGCGTGCCCGTGAGGGTCGGCGCCGTCTTGTCGATGCTGATGCCTGAGACACCGGCACTCGCAGAGTTGTCTGCATTGTCCACTGCTGTTCCGGACACCGACTGGTTCGCTCCCTCGGTCGAGAGCACTACCGTGCCGCCACCGGTGCAGGACTTGATCCCGGAGAGCGCGTCCGCGCAGGTGAGCGAGACCGTGACATTGGAGTTGTTCCAACCCGCCGCGTTCGCCGCTGGAGCGGCGCTTCCCGTGATGGTCGGGTTCATCTTGTCGAGCTTGACGACCACCGCGCCGGCGCCGCTGTTGCCCAGTCGGTCGCTTGCCGTGGCGTTCTTCGTGACGCCCGCCGTGTTCGAGTTCACGTTGTCCGTGGCGGGGGTGGGGCCGGCGCCGATCCCCGAACCGGCATCCGTTGCCGACCACGTGATACCGACGTTGGCCTTGTTCCACCCGGCGGCGTTGGCGGCAGGCGCAAGGGACGCGGTCAGTACTGGCCCCGTGTTGTCGAGGGTGAACGATGCCTGCAACGAATTGGTTTGGCCCGTGCATTTCCCTTGGGCGTTCACGTTGGGCGAGGCGAACACGGTCACGCCCTGGGCACCGTCGCCCGCACCGGCCGTCGTCGTGAAGGTCCAGTTCGTCTTGGCCCCGGCAGATTGCTCGTGCGCGGTGAACGCGCCGGCGACATCCACGCACTTGGTGTCGCTGCTCGTGATGACTGTGAGCGTCAGCGCACCACCCTGCTTCGCATACAGCGTGCCGCCCGACGAGACGGTGCCGGCACCCCCGGTGAACGTCGCGGTCGTGACGGTCGAAGCGAAGGCCGGCATGCCACTGAGCATGGCCGCGACCACCGCCCCCGATGCGATCACGGCGAGCCAGCCGCGCGTGCGGCCCTCGCGAATACGAACTCGTCTCGTCGAAATGCCGCTGGAAGCGCGCATGAGAACCTCCGGGAATAGCGGCGCTCGGGTACGCCGCCAAGGCCCAAAGTCTGTTGTGCCGAAATGACCCGGTCAATCCCCCGTTCATGGGGTGTTCGACCGCGTTCATGGCGTGTTCGACCGAAGCTCGCGCCCACGCGTTCGCTCGCTCCCAGGATCTCCACGACGCCGCCGTTCTCGTTGACGCGCGCTGACGCGGGGGTCGACGGTCGCCAAGAGTGCCGAGGTGAGTCATGTGGCGAGAAGTGTCAAGGGGTTGGTCCGCAGCGGTCCGCCACGTACAACGGAACGTGCCGGGAGTGGGGAACGCCCGGCCGCAGGCTGGACCCGACCAGCGCCCGCCCACCCGAGCGGGTCATTCCCCGAGGTCGCCCAGCCTGTGCCCCCACACGCGAGACCACTGCGAACGGAGACGAACCCATGAGACGACCCGCAACGCAGGCGCCCCTCAGCCCCGGCATGGTGAGCGACCAGAAGGCCGTCGGACTGGTGTTGGCGTTCGTGGCTGCCGTCATCCTCGTGCTCGGATTGGCGACGATGCCGCCGATCGCGATCGCCAAGCCGAGCACCCACTCACCGATTGGAACCAGCCAGCTCGAGAACGCGCCGTTGAGATGACCACGGCGACCAGTCATCCGGCCCTTTGCGGCCGGCGTCGAGCTGCGCGCGCGAAATCGGGAGCGGGTACGGCCAGTCGTCCTTCGGCGCGACCCGATGGTCGTCACGGTCTCGGACAAGTCGACCCGTGCTGACCTGCCGACCGCTTCGGCTCAGCCCTCGTGGTTGTAGTACGGCCAAGGGAGGAACCGGCATTTCGGCCGATTCGCACGTTCGGATACCGTTGGTTGGTTCAGACCACGATCACGTGATTGGTTCAGATCACGATCACGGCGCCCGTGCCGAGGCAGTGCATTTGCAACTGCACGGCGTGGACCGATCCGCGCCGCATCGATACCGTGGGGCGGTGGGCCGAATCGAGCTGCGGGCTCTGAATGACGACGATCTCGATGCGGTGTTCGAGATGATGCGGGATCCGGAGGCGGTCCGGATGGCAGCCTTCACGGCCGCCGATCCCGATGACCGCGACGCATTCAACGCCTGGATCGCGCGGAATCGCGCGCTCGAGGGTGTGCTGCAGTTCGTCGTGACCGAGCGCGGCGGCTTCGCCGGCACCGCCGCGACCTTCAACGTCGAGACCGACCGCGAAGTCACGTACTGGATCGCCCGGCACGCCTGGGGCCGCGGCGTTGCCACTGAGGCGCTGCAGCTGCTGCTCTGGCCGGAGCCGGTGCGGCCTCTGCGCGCGCGGGTCGCCGTGCACAACGACGCGTCACGTCATGTGCTCGAGAAGTGCGGATTCACCGAGGTCTCGCGCGATTCGGGCTTCGCGCCGGGCGTGGGGCGCATCGTCGAAGAGATCGTGTACGTCTTGATGCCCACCCCCGACGGCAACTGACCGCTCGCTAGTGCCTCAACAGCACCGGACCACGAGAACGAGAACGCCACGTCTGCAAGGGGTCGGAGATCGAACGCCCGCAGACGGATCGGCTTGCGGGCGTCCGGTGGGCGATCCACTTGCGGCACGATGTGATGCTTGACCAGTCGATAGCATCGCTTGATGCCACCGCGATCGCGATTGAGTCCTTTGAAAGCGACGATCCTGTTGGCTGTCGGAGTCGGCATGCTCGTCATCGCCGTCTGGGTCGCGACCCTTTTCATGCCCGACCCCCAGCCAGCGACGGTCGAAGCGGCGACTGCGAAAGTCACTGGCATTCTCGATCAAGTCGAACGCACATTGCCGGCGGGCAGCGTGCTCGATCGTGCAGAAGAGGTGACCCAGCAGGCGTGTCCAGCTGAGGAACGCGGCGACCAAGCGAAGATTCGGCGCGTCGTCTCTGTCGACCCCAAACTCGATCGGGTGAGCTGGGCGGCGAAACTCAGTGAGGCGTTTCATCAAACGGACGGCTGGGTAGTGCGAGTCAAGACACTCGATACCCGGGAGAACCTCGGTATCCGCATTGTCGGCCGGGACCTTATCGTGACCAACATCACCGCGAGCGGCCATGATGGGCAGGCACAGATCACCATGCGGTCCACGAGCGAGTGCAGCCAAGCGAACTGAGCCGAGCCACGATGTGTCGGGACGCCAACGAACTGGCCGACGACTGGCAGCAAAAGGGGATCGGCTTCCGGTCACAGGCCTGACGTTCGAAGCGTGGTTCTCGATACTCTGATGCGAGCTGCAAGGCTCGAATCGATGACCGATGAGGATCGCATGGGCAGTGTTCGACATACCGTGACCACGACCGACGGTCGCGAGCTCGAAGTGCTGACGGCCGGTGACCCGACCGGCTACCCATGGCTGTGGATCCCGGGAAGCCCGTCGGCGGTCGCCGACTACCCGCCACTGGACGACCTCGCGACGAAGCTCGACCTTCGGCTGGTGACATGGTCCCGGCCAGGGTACGGCGGCTCCTCGCCTCGACCGGTGCAGGATCAGTGGCCTCGCATCGTGGACGACGTTCCGGACATCGTCGCCATTGCGGACGAGTTGCGGATCGACGAGTTCGTCGTCGTTGGTTGGTCCGGCGGTGGGCCGCGCGCCCTGGCATGCGCGGCCATGCTGCCGACGAGATGCCGAGCCGCGGCGACGCTCGCCAGTCTTGCCCCGCACGACGCCGTGGGCCTGGACTGGATGGCCGGAATGGGACCGGGCAACGTCCTCGAGTTCACCGCGGCACTGGAGGGACCGGAAGCTTACGGCGCGTTCCAGGAAACGTATTTCCTGCCGATGACCTCCGCCGGAGTGGGCGATGTCGCCGCTGGCTTGGCTGCCTTGCTGACCCCGTCTGATGACCCCGCGTTCACGCGGGGCCTGGCCCAATGGTTGACCGAAATGATGCACCGCGCCGGCGCGCAAGGCGTCGTCGGCGCCCGCGACGACGGGTTGGCCCTGGTGGCCCCGTGGGGATTCGACCTGGACAGCATCGATGTGCCCGTTGCCATCTGGGCGGGTGGCAAGGACGCGACGGTCCCCTTCGCCCACGGTGAATGGCTGGCATCGAACGTTCCCGGCGCGGTCCCCCATCTCCTCTACGACGCGGGCCACATCACCCTCGTCAACGACCTCGAACAGGTCTTGCGAGAGCTGCTTCAACTCAAGTAGGGCAAGCCGACCAGGACGACCTCGTCCGATCGCCGGTTCGCCCAAAGGTTGCAAGCTCGAGCGCAACCGCCGGCTGACTCGCCGCTCAACTCCGGAGAGCCACCGCCCGATGATCGGTTCTCCACCGCCTCACGCGCTCCAGGCGAGCTCCCCGGGAACAACCTGCCAGCGGATATTCCCGGGTGGCCCGCCCGGGAGTAGCGCCCGATCAAGGCAGGCCATACGCTTTCGAGCTCGAACAAGCATTCACGCTCCCGAGACCGAGCGGAGAATGGGCCGAGCGACCCCACCACCTTTGCCAAGCCGGAACTGCGACGCCAACGGGCGGCCTCACCGTCACATCCCAAACCAGACGAACCCGCCCGTGCACATTCCGTTCGGGAGAGGCCGCGATACGGGACAAGAATTCTCGATGAGGCAGGATTTCAGAGTAGGGCGGTCGGGGCTTGACGGCGTCAGGGCTTCCTTGGCTGGCAGGTGTACTCAGTCCTTCAGCCGTGTGCAATCAGCTCGGGTCCCTCGGGCAATCTCGGGTCAGGAGTGTTGGTTGAATGTGCATGAGCGCATTCGCCGCAACCCGTGCCTCACACCAACCCGAGTGCGTGTGCGTCGCGTTCGGTGTGGCGCATCCGTTCGGTCGCCGACTCGCCGAGCCGCTCGAAGCACGAGGCGATCACCGCTTCGACGAGGGCCATCGCCGGCGTCATCGCATCGAATGGCGACGACGAGTCCGTGGCGCTCGGGAGCACCACCGTCGCCACGGAGGCGATCGGTGACATCCAGGTGTCGGTGAAGAGCACCACCCGCGTCCGCTTCGCGGCGGCGAACTCGGCCAGCGCCCGGGTCGGCTCCTCGTAGCGACGGAAGTCGAAGAGCACGAGCACGTCGCGACGGGTCAGGGTGCCCATCTCCGCCGCCCGGCTGCTCGTCTCGTCGGGGAGCATCGCGGCGCCGGGGCGCATCGAGCGCAGGTGCAGCTCGAGGAACCGCGCGAGGAGCTGGCTGTAGCGGCCGCCGGCGAGCCGGATCTGCGCTCGCGGATCTGCGAGCGCCTCCGCGCACGCCTGGATGTCGTGGGGCGGCACCGTGGCGAACGTGCGCTCCACGGAAGACACGGCGATGGCGGCGGGATCCGCCGGCTCCGCCGGCGAGGGGTGCTCGACCCCGCGGTCGTAGATCGCGAGCGGTGAGGCCGAACGCTGGTCGAGGTCGTCCCTGAGCGCCTGCTGGAACTCGGGGAATCCGCGGTAGCCGAGCCTCGTCGCGAATCGCACCACGGTGGGCCCGCTCACCCCGGCCCGGGAGGCCAGCCGCGCCACCGTCTCGAACCCAGCGGAGGGGTAGCCGTTGAGAAGCGCCCGACCGACCTTCCGCTCGGCGGGCGAGAGCTCGCCCATGCGCGAACGGATCGCCTCGGCCACGGACGTGACCGGCGCCGGTTCACTCGCCATCGTCGGCTCCCCTCACGAGATCACGTCACAGCGTAGTGGCGGGCGGTGCGCGAGGTCGGCGATGAGCGCGGCGAGGAGCGCGACCCGCTCGGGCACGCTGTCGAGGTCGAGCCATTCCGTCGCGGCGTGGTCGTCGCCGCCGATCGGCCCGAGCCCGTCGAGGGTCGGCACGCCCACGGCAGCCACGAAGTTGGCATCGGACGCGCCGCCGGTCGGACCGGCCTGCACGCGGAAGCCCAGCCGCTCCGCGACATCGGCAGCCGCGGCGACGACCGGGGCGGTCGATGCGGCCTCCAGGGGCGGGCAGACGTCCTGTCGGACGGCGCGGACGCTGGTGCCCGCCACCTTGACGGCCGACGCCCGCTCGTCGATGGCGTCGAGCACCGCCTCGAGGTCGTCGAGGGTTCGCGCGCGGACCTCGACGAGGAGCTCGGCCGCGTCGGGGACGATGTTCGGGCGGCTCCCGGCCGAGACGTTGCCGACGTTCACCGTGACGCCGGGGCGGCTCGCGTTGAGGGCGAGCAGGTCGAGCACGAGGTGTGCGGCCTCCGCCGCTGCGTTCGCGCCGCGCTCGGGCTCGATGCCGGAGTGCGCCGCTCGGCCCCTGACCTCCAGGCGCACGTCGGCGATGCCCTTCCTCGCCGACACGAGGTCGCCGTTCTCCCTCGCGCACTCGAGTGACAGCGCGACATCCGCCTCGCCGGCCAACGCCGCGAGCTGCGCTCGGCTCGCGGGCGATCCGACCTCCTCATCGGGGGTGAGCGCGATGATGAGCTCGCCGTAGCCGCGCCACCCGCAGGCGTCGAGGGCTCGGGCGGCGGCGAGGCCGGCCAGGAGCCCGCCCTTGTCGTCGCTGACTCCCGGTCCGTAGGCCCGCCCGGCCGACTCCCGATACGGCCGACGTGCCGCCTCGCCGACGGCGAAGACCGTGTCCATGTGCCCGAAGAGGAGCACCGTGGCCGTGCCGGTCCCACGCCGACGGGCCACGACGACGTCGCCGCGGCGGACACCGCCGACGGGGTCGGTGGCCGTGCGGGAGACGGCGAGCCCGTCGGCGGCCAGGCGGCTCGCGCACCAGTCGGCGACGCGATTCACGCCGTCGACGTCGGCGCTGCCGGAGTCGATCGAGACGAGTTCGGCGAGGTCGGTGCGGTAGCCGGCGACCGCTCCCTCGACGGCGGCACGAAGGGACGCGACCCAGGTCGGCGATTCGGACGGGAGGGCGGTGCGAAGCCCGACCGGTCCCGAGAGATCGAGCGGCACTCAGAGCACCTTCGATAGGAATGACCGGGTGCGCTCCTCGGCCGGCTCGACGAGCACCTGCCGCGGATCGCCCTGCTCGACGACCACCCCGCCGTCCATGAAGACCGCCACGTCGGCGACCTCCCGGGCGAACCCGATCTCGTGGGTCACCACGATCATGGTCATGCCCCGCTCCGCGAGCCCGCGCATGACGTCGAGCACGTCGCCGACGAGCTCGGGGTCCAGCGCAGACGTCGGCTCGTCGAACAGCATGACCTGGGGGTCCATGGCGAGCGCTCGCGCGATGGCCACCCGCTGCTGCTGGCCGCCCGAGAGCTGCGCCGGATACGTTCCGGCCTTGTCGCCGAGCCCGACCTGTTCGAGCAGGCGAACGCCGTCTTCACGCGACTGGGCCCTCGAACGCCCCAGCACCTGGGTCGGTGCCTCCATCACGTTCTCGAGGGCGGTCATGTGGGGGAACAGGTTGAACCGCTGGAACACCATGCCGACCTTGCGGCGCTGGGTGGCGACCTCCTTCTCGCGCAGCTCGAAGAGTCGGCCGTCCTTCTCCCGGTAGCCGACCGTCTCACCGGCGACGCGGATCACGCCTGCGTCGATCTGCTCCAGGTGGTTGATGCAGCGCAGGAACGTGGACTTCCCCGAGCCCGAGGGGCCGAGCAGGCACACGACCTGGCCGCGCTCGACCGACATCGTGATGCCCTGCAGCACCTCGAGGCTGCCGAAGCGCTTGTGCACCTCGACGGCCTCGACCATGGGGCCGGCGGTGAGATCGGCGGCGTCGGCAGGAGGTGCGGCGTGTGGGGCGGCGGCGGTCATGAGGCGGACTCCTTCTTCGAGGCGCGCGCGGGCAGGGTGAGGCTCTGGGTGAACGTGGAGACCCGTGACCCCAGCGTGGGGCGCACGCCGGTGAAGCCGCGGCCGTAGCGGCGCTCCAGCCACATCTGGGGAATCGAGAGGATCGAGGTGAGCGCCAGGTACCAGATCGCGGCGACGATGAGCAGCGGGATGATCTTGTAGTTCTGGGTGTACGCCTCGCGGATGTTCGACATCAGGTCGTCACCGGCGACGATGGCGACGAGCGAGGTGCTCTTGAGCATCGTGATCGTCTCGTTGCCCATGGGCGGGATGATCACGCGCATCGCCTGCGGGAGCACGATCCGCCGCAGGGTCTTCAACGGGGACATGCCCAGCGAGTGGGCGGCTTCCGTCTGGCCGGGATCCACGGACTGGATCCCCGCGCGCACGATCTCCGCGGCGTAGGCCATCTCGTTGAGCCCGAGCGCGAGCAGCGCGGCCACGGTGGCCGGAATGAGGTCGCTCGTCGTGAACGACCAGAACTCCACCGAGGTCAACGGCACGCCGATGACGACCTTCGGGATGAAGGCGCCGATGAAGCCCCAGAAGATGAGCTGGAGCAGCAGCGGTGTGCCGCGGAAGACCCAGATGAAGAGGGCGGCGGCGATCGAGAGCACCGGGTTCGGCGAGAGGCGCATGACGGCGACCACGATGCCGCCGATGACGCCCACCACCATGGATGCCGCGGTGAGCCAGAGGGTGATGACGACGCCGCTGAGCGTGAGGGGCTTGAAGAGGTACTCCCCCACCGTCGGGAGGTCGAGGTTCGGGTTCTGGAGGATCGACGACAGGGTCGCGATGCCGATCACGAGGACGAGCACTGCGGCGATCCAGCGGCCCGGATGCCGGACGGGCACGGCCTCCACGGGGCGGGGGCGGGCGGCGCCCGAGGAGCCGCGCGGTCCCTCGGGCGCCGTCAGGGCTGACGGCTTCGTTGCGGTCATGGGTGGTGCTTTCGGTTCGGTCGCGACCGGGATGGTCACGAGGAGGCGGCGCCGTTGATGGTGGCTTCGTCGATGCCGATGCCGGTGACGCCGTACTGGTCGAGGATGGCCTCGTAGGTGCCGTCGTCCATGAGCGACTGGAGCGCGGCCTGGATCGCCTCGGCGAACGCCGAGTCGTCCTTGAGCACGCCGATGCCGTTCAGCGTGGCGTCGTAGCCGTTCGGGGCCTCGGGGTCCTCGACGACCTCGAACGTCTTGCCGTCGTTGGTCGTCTTCGCCACGTATCCGGCGCTCGGCTTGGTGAGCAGCGAGGCGATCGCCTTGCCGCTCGTGATGGCGAGCTGGGCGTCCGCGTCGGACGGGAACTCCGACAGCGCGATGGGCTCCAGTCCGTTCGCCTCGCATTCGCCCTGCCAGACGTCGTTGACCAGGTCGACCTGGCTCGTCGCCGCCTGCACGGCGACGTCGGCACCGCAGAGGTCGAGGAAGCCCTCGATGCCCTCAGGGTTGCCGGCCGCGGTGAGGATGCCGGTGCCCGACGCGGAGTAGTCGACGAAGGTGAGCACCTCCATCCGCTCGACGCTCGAGGTCATGGCGGTGATGGTGGCGTCGAAGTTGCCGGCCTGGAGTGCCGGGATGATGCCGTCGAACGCCTGCTGCTCGAACTCGAAGTCGACGCCGAGCTTGGCGCCGATCGCGCGGCCGAGGTCGACGTCGACCCCGGTCAGCTCATCGGACCCCTCCTCGGTGAACATCTCGAAGGGCGCGTACGGGGCGTCGGTCGCCACCTTGACCGAGCCGGCGTCCGCGATCTCGGGCGGCAGCAGTGCCGCGGCGTCGTCGTCGACGGTGATCTCGATGCCGGCGATCTTCACCGGCTCGGATGCCGCGGGCTCACCCTCGGCGGGTGCGGCGGTGCATCCCGTGGCGAGCAGCGCCGTTGCGGAGACCAGCGTGAGAGCCGCGGTGAGGCGACCTGCGGAGGGAAGTGGGGAACGCGACATGACATGCCCTTCGTGCGGTTCGTGGAGGTGGGGTGTGCTTGCGGTCGAGTATGTAACATCCGTTACAGAAATGCTAGTGATTTCCGTTTCTGTAATGTAGCGTCGCGGCCATCCCCGCATCCGGCGGGCACGAAGGAGTGACATGAATCGCATGCTTGCCCCCATTCTCGCCTCGACGTTGGCCGTCGGCCTCGTCGCCGTCGCGGTGCCGGCGCACGCCGCTCCCGGCGGACCGCGCGCACACGGCGCCGACCCGCGCGCGGGCTCGCTCGTGCTGATCGGCGGGAACCTCTCGGAGGACGAAGCCATCCTCTCCAAGATCGTGGAGCTCGCCGATCCCGACGGCACCGGGCCGGCCGCTGCCCGCATCGCGATCATCACGGCGGCGGCGGCGCCCGCGGAGAGCGCTGCTGAGGGATCCGATTCCGCCGAGAACAACGCCCAGGCCAACGGCCTCTACTACGCCGAGCTGTTCGGGCGGTATGGAGCCGAGACCTATGTGGTGCCCGTCGACGAGGCGGTGGACTTCGACGGAGACACCTACGTGCCGGGCAATGCCGACCGTGCCGACGTCGCCGACCAGGTCCGGCAGTCCACGGGCGTGTTCCTCGGCGGGGGCGACCAGATGCGGTACGTCCGCACCCTGCTCGACTGCTCGGGAGCACCGGTCGACGAGGCCTACGGCCGGTGTGCCGACACGCCCGTGCTCGGCGCCGTCCGGGATGTGCTGGGCGCCGACGGCGTCGTCGCCGGGGTCAGCGCCGGCCTGACGATCCAGCAGGGCGCCGACATGGTGACCGGCGGAGAGTCCTACCAGGCGTGGCGGGACGGCGGCTCGCCGGGGTACCTCGACGACCCGACGGCGCTCGCATCGCTGCCGTTCGGCGGCTTCGGCTTCTTCCAGGAGGCGCTGCTCGACAGCCACTTCGGCACGTGGGGCCGACAGGCCCGCATGATCCGGCTCGCGGACGACACGCACCATCGCCGGATCCTCGGCGTCGACGAGACGACCGCCCTCGCCTACGACCGCTCCACGCGCATCGGACAGGTGATCGGCGAGGCCGGCGCATCCGTGATCGACGTCGACCCCCGCGACGTGCGCGGACAGACCGCACGCGACGTGCGCTGGACCCGGCTCGTCGCAGGCGACGCGTTCGACTTCGCGCGCGGCACGGCCATCCCCGGCGCGGAGCGGATCACAGCGCCGGGAACCGGTGCCGGACCCGCGGAGGCCGCCGACGTCTGGGACTCGATCGACGGTCCGGGCAACTCGGGCTCCCTCAGCGACCTGGCCACCGCGCTCGTCGCCTCCTCGGCGACGACGGCCTGGGGCACGACCTTCGAGACCGCGCCGCAGTTCCGCACGACCCTCGCGCGTGACCGCGCGACGAGCTGGTGGTCGACCGGCGGGTTCGAGCAGCTGCGGGTCGATATCGGCGCTGAGTGAGCGCCCGCCGTTCGCCACGGCGACCCCGGGCGGATGCTCAGGTCGTCGCGGCGAACGGCACGCTCCCCGCGCTGCAGTAGGAGCCGGGGCTGTGCACGAGGTGCGCGATGCGGAGTTCCTCGTCGTGATCGTCGCCCACCACGGGCGCGAGCTCGGGGGCGACGTTCCACGTGAACTGCGGCGCATCGGGATTCGCTCGTTCGTGCTCCCCCAGCGCCACGGGCAGCAGCCGCAGTCGCCGGTCGACCCACTCGGCGTCCCACGGGCCCTCGTCCGCGATCTGCTCGGCGGCGCGGAACTCGTAGTAGATCGTGCGGCGCAGCCGGTTGCCGGTCACGGCCTCCGACCCGTGCACGACCATCACGTCGTGCACGAGGACATCGCCCGGTTCGAGCTCCACCTGGATCACGCCCGGCGCATCCCACCCGTACTCCTCCTGGAGCTGGCAGACGTCGACCGGGGCGAGGTGGGAGCCGGGCGCCACGCGCAGCGCGCCCTCGCCGGCACGGGACGCGTCGAGGTAGACGTCGACGTTGAAGATGCGGTGGGTGCGCGGGTGGACGGCGTCCTGATGCCAGTCGATCGCGGCGCCGTCGCCCTCGTCCTTGAAGACGAGCGATTCATAGGTGGGCACGAGATTCGGTCCGGCCAGGCTCTCGGCGATGCCGAGCACGGCCGGGCTCCCGAGCAGCTCCAGCGACGCAGCACGCCCCTTGCCGTGCAGGTAGTCGACGCGGAACATGCGGCGTTCCCCACCCCGCGTGGCCCATTGGTAGTCGGATGCCGCGGGGTCCTGCTCGTCGAGCGCGCGACCGTCGGCGATCCACCCGTCGGCCGCGGCTCGCAGGCGTTCGAGCAGCGGCGCGGGGATGCGGCCGCGCAGCACGAGGTATCCCCGCGCATCGAACTGCTCGATCTCCTCGGGAGTGAGGTGGTACGCGCGCGGCGCGACGAGTTCCGCCTGCGGCGGGCGGGCGTGGACGGTCTGGCTCATGAGCGGTCTCCTTCGTCAAAGTGAAGTGGTCGATAACGACGCTAGATCGGAGGATCACGCGGTTCTTCCGGTCTGACGTGCGAGAATTCCGGAATGCTCAGGTCTTCCTTCGGGCTCGCCTGCTGGCAGGGCGAGGCAGGTCCGATGACGGTGGCCCATCGCCACGACGACGTCGAGTTCAACCTCGCCACCGTGGACCTCGAGTACCTCGTCGACGGCCGGCCGTTCTCGATCCCGGCCGGGCGGCTCGCGGTGTTCTGGGCGGCGAGGCCGCATCAGCTCGTGAGCGCGACCGGCAGCCAGGTGGTCACCTGGCTCACGGTCCCGCTCGACCGCGTGCTGGGATGGGGGCTCTCGCGCCGCTTCGTCGAGCGGATGCTCGCCGGTGAGTTGGCGCTCCTCGACCACGACGGGGCGCTCGGCCTCGGCGACCGCGTCCCGGGGTGGCAGGCGGAACTGGCGGGCGACGACGACGAGCGCCGCACGGCCGCCCTCGAGATCGAGGCGTTCGCGCGGCGCGTGGCGCGAGCGGCGTCGGCGGATGCCGCTGCGAACGCCGCGGCATCCGGAACAGGCATCCGCCCCCAGGCCGCGGCGATGGCCGCGTGGATCTCGGAGCACGCGCACGAGGAGGTGCGCGTGGCGGAGGTCGCGCGCCAGGTGCACCTGCATCCGCAGTACGCGATGTCCGTCTTCCGCGACGCCCTCGGCATCACGATCGGCGAGTACCTCACGCAGTGCCGCATCGCCCGCGCACAGCACCTGCTGCTCGCGACGACGATGCCGGTGCCCGAGGTGGGATTCGCGTCGGGCTTCCGCTCGCAGAGCCAGTTCTACGCCCGCTTCCGCGAGCGATGCGGTGAGCCGCCGGCCGCGTATCGACGCCGATTGGGCAGCGCGGTCGACTGACCCGGGTCAGGCCGAATCCCGCCAGACGATCTCGGTGTCGAGCAGGAGGCCGCTCGTGTCGACGTCGCCGCGGAGGCGATCGAGCACGAGGGCGGCCGCGCGGCTGCCGAGCACGGCGGCGGGCTGCCGCACGGTCGAGAGCGCGGGCTGGGTGCGGGTGGCCCACGCGCTGTCGTCGAAGCCGACGACGCCCGTGTCCTCGGGCACGCTCCGCCCCGTCGAGCGCAGCGCCTCCATCGCGCCGGCCGCGACGGCGTCGGATGCCGCGAACACGCCGTCGATCGCCGGATCCCGTTCGAGGAGTGCGAGCATCGCGGCCCGCCCCTCGGAGTACGAGTAGAACGGGATCGGCTCCACGATCCGCTCGTCGAACCGGTCGCCGAGCGCGTCGGTGAACCCGGCGAGTCGGTCGGCCCCGGAGTCCCGGTCGAGGGCGGCCGCGATCATCCCGATGCGACGGCGGCCGGTGCCCATGAGCCGTTCGGTGATGGCGCGCGCCGCACCCCGGTTGTCGATCCCGATGTACGCACCCGAGACGAGCCCCGGCGGGTGCCCCACGTACACCGCGGGCAGGGCGAGCCGCTCCACGACCCGGGTGATCGGGTCGTTCTCACGAGCCGAGACGATGATCACGCCGTCGACGAAGCCGCCGCCGAGGTAGCGGGCGACGCGGTCGGTGTCGCGGTCGGAGTCGACGATCAGGCACACCATCTGGTGGTCCGCCTCGGAGAGCGTCGTGTTGGCGCCGAGCAGGATCGAGCCGATGTTGGGATCCTCGACGAACAGCGAGTGGGGTTCATGCACGATGAACCCGATGGCCTGCGTGCGCTGCATGACGAGGTTGCGGGCGGCCGTGTTCGGCGTGTATCCGACCTTGCGGATGGCCGCTTCGATGGCCTCTCGCGCGTGCGCGGAGACGTACCGCTCGCCGTTCACGTACCGGCTGACCGTGCCGCGCGAGACGCCGGCCTCCGTGGCGACGTCGTGCACGGTGGCGCGCCTCGGCGAGTGCGACGGGGTGGACACGAGACTCACTGTATCGCCCTCGAGGAGTTGACATCCGGGCGACACGATGCGAATGTGTGTACGTTCACAGACATTCGCCGGGGAGTTGTCGCCGTCGGATCTGTGCACGTTCACAGATGCACGAGCACGATCGACGGAGCGCACATGGACCACCTCGCCACGATGGCGCCGCAGCCCATCGCCGACGCCTCGCGTCCCCGCTTCCAGCACGAGGGCGTCGCCTTCGGCTGCGACTACAACCCCGAACAGTGGGATCCCTCGACCTGGCGCGAGGACGTCGCGCTCATGCAGGAGGCCGGCGTCGACCTCGTGGCCGTGAACATCTTCGGCTGGTCCCGCCTGCAGGGTCCCGACGGCTCGTTCGACTTCACCGACCTCGACATCGTGATCGAGCTCCTCCACGAGGCGGGCATCCGGGTGAACCTCGGCACCGGCACCGCATCGCCCCCGCCGTGGCTGACCGCGCGCCACCCCGAGATCCTCCCGGTGATGGCCGACGGCACCACGCGGCATCCGGGCGGCCGGCAGGCCTGGTGCCCCAGCTCCCCCGTCTTCCGGGCCTCCGCCCTCGCGCTGGTCGATGCGGTGGCCGAACGATACGGCGAGCACCCCGCCGTCGCGCTCTGGCACGTGTCGAACGAGCTCGGATGCCACAACGCCCTGTGCCACTGCGATGCGAGCACCCGCGCGTTCCGCGACTGGCTCGAGCGGCGTTACGGTACCATCGCCGAGCTCAACCGGGCCTGGGGCACGAGCTTCTGGAGCCAGCGCTACACCGACTGGAACGAGATCGCCACGCCGCGCCTCACGGTCTCGACGCGCAACCCCGGCCAGGTGCTCGACTTCCACCGGTTCTCCTCCGACGAGCTGCTCGGGTACTACCGCTCGGAGGCGGCGATCATCCGCAGCCGCAGCGAGCGGCCGATCACCACGAACTTCATGGTCACCGCGCACATCCGGAACCTCGACTACTGGACCTGGGCGCCCGAGATGGACGTGGTGGCGAACGACCACTACCTCGACCACCGCCTCGACGATCCCCGCGCCGAACTCGCCTTCGCCGCCGACCTCACCCGCGGGCTCGCCGGCGGCCAGCCGTGGCTCCTGATGGAGCACTCGACCGGATCGGTCAACTGGCAGCCCGTCAACGCCGCCAAGGAACCCGGGCAGATGCTGCGCGACTCCCTGACGCACGTCGCCCGCGGCGCCGACGCCGTCTGCTTCTTCCAGTGGCGTGCCTCCCTGCAGGGATCCGAGAAGTTCCACTCGGCGCTCCTGCCGCACGCCGGCACGGCGTCTGCGCTGTGGCGCGAGTCCGTCGAGCTCGGCACGATCGTCGGTCGACTCGACGAGGTCGCCGGTGCTCGCGTGGTCGCCGACGTCGCCCTGCTCTTCAGCTGGGAGTCGTGGTGGGCGAGCGACGCCGAGAACCGCCCGACCCACGAGATCGAGTACCTCGATCAGGTGCACGCCCTGTACGGCGCACTGCGCGACCTGGGCGTCACGGTCGACGTCGTGCCGCCCGGTGCCGACCTCACCGGGTACCGGCTCGTCGTCGTTCCCGGCCTCTACTCGGTGCGCGACGCCGAGGCCGCCACCCTCGACGACGCCGTCGCCGCAGGCGCCCACGTGCTCGTCACCTTCTACAGCGGCATCGTCGACGAATCCGACCGGGTCCGTCCCGGCGGCTACCCCGGCGTGTGGCGCGACCTGCTCGGCGTGCGGGTCGAGGAGTTCGCCCCGGTGCTGCCCGGCACGCCGCTGGGCCTGGAGTCCGGTGCCTCCGCGTCGCTCTGGAGCGAACGCATCGAGGCGACGGATGCCGCGGTCGTAGACCGGTTCGCCGACGGCCCCGCCGCCGGGCGACCCGCGATCACCCGCCGCGCCGCGGCATCCGGAACCGACGCCGGTGACGCCTGGTACCTCGGCACGCTGCTCGAGAAGAACGCCCTGCGCGACCTCGTCGGCCGCGTGCTCGAAGGTGCCGGCGTCGAGGCCGACCCCGCGGCATCCGCGTCGGTGGAGGTCGTGCGCCGGGTCGGCGCCGAGCGCTCGTACCGCTTCATCATCAACCACGGCACCGACGACATCGACGTCGTCGCCCGCGGAACGGAACTCGTGACCGGCGACGCCATCGCCGGATCGTGCGCCGTCCCCGCCGGAGCCGTGCGCGTCATCAGAGAGGAAGGAGCGGCATGACCGCCCCCGTCACCGCCACCGGCGCCGCCGCGGCCCCAAGGACCGAGGCCGGTCCCTCCCCCGCGCCGCGGGCGCGCCGACGCGTGCAGCACCCCGGAGCCATCGTCGCGTTCGTCGCCCCGTTCGGGCTTTTGTACCTGCTGTTCTACGTCGTGCCCATCGGGTACGCGATCTACCAGTCGCTGCTCGTCGTCGAGCGCGAAGGCACGTTCGGCGAGGCCACCGAGGTGTTCGGCGGGCTCACCCAGTACGCGCTCGTCTTCCAGAACGAGCCGTTCTGGACCTCCGTCGGCAGGGTCCTCGCGTTCGGCGTGGTGCAGGTGCCCATCATGCTCGGCCTCGCGCTCCTCTTCGCGCTGCTGCTCGACTCGCCGCTGCTGCGCGGCAAGAAGTTCTTCCGCCTCGCGTTCTTCGTGCCCTAGGCGGTGCCGGGCGTCATCGCCGCGATCATGTGGGGCTTCCTGTTCTCCCCGAACCTCTCCCCGTTCCAGGAGCTGACCCGCAACGTCGACTTCCTCGGCGCCGACCTGGTGCTGTGGTCGATCGCGAACGTCGTGACGTGGGTGTTCGTCGGCTACAACATGCTCATCATCTACTCGTCGCTGCTCGCGATCCCGGCCGAGATCTACGAGGCGGCGGTACTCGACGGCGCCGGCCAGGGGCGCATCGCCTGGTCGATCAAGATCCCGCTCGTGCGCCCCGCGCTGATCCTCACCGCCATCTTCTCGATCATCGGCACCCTCCAGCTGCTCGCCGAACCGCAGGTGTTCCGCTCGTTCAGCTCGGCGGTCACGAGCACGTACACGCCGAACATGACCATCTACGCGACGTCCTCGATCCCGAACGTCAACCTCGCGGCGGCCTTCTCGGTCGTGCTTGCGCTGGCCACGTTCATCCTCTCGTTCACGTTCCTGCGCATCACCCGGAAGAAGGCCGAAGCATGAGCGCCGCGATCGACACGGATGCCGCGCACGGCAGCATCGGCTCGGAAGCTCCCATCGGGCGCAGCGGCCGCGGTGCCGCCCCCGCAGGACGGGGGCCGCGGGAGCGGTTCGTGCCCCGCGCCGGAGCCATGCTCGTCATGGGCGTGTTCACGCTCTACTTCCTCATCCCCATCTGGTGGCTGCTCGTCGCGTCGACGAAGGACCGGGCCGACTTCCTCGGCACCAATCCCCTATGGTTCGCCGACTTCGCGTTCTTCGACAACGTGGCGGCGCTGTTCGCCTATCGCGACGGCGTCTACCTGAAGTGGATGCTCAACAGCGTGCTCTACGCCGGCCTCGGCGCGCTCGTGGCCACGTTGCTCGCCGCGATGTGCGGCTACGCCCTCGCGAAGTACCGGTTCCCGGGCCGCGAGACGATCTTCAACGTCGTGCTCGGCGGCGTGCTCGTGCCCGCCACCGCCCTCGCCCTCCCGCTCTTCCTGCTGTTCAGCCGAGTGGAGCTGACCAACACGTTCTGGGCGGTCTTCCTCCCGAGCGTCGTCAGCCCGTTCGGCGTCTACCTCACCCGGGTGTTCGCCGAGGCATCCGTGCCCGACGAACTGCTCGAGGCGAGCCGCCTCGACGGCGCCGGCGAGGTGCGCACCTTCTTCACGGTCTCCATCCGCCTGATGTTCCCGGCGCTCGTCACCGTGTACCTCTTCCAGTTCGTGGCGATCTGGAACAACTTCTTCCTGCCGCTCATCATGCTGCGCAGCGAGGAGCTGTTCCCGGTGACCTTCGGGCTCTACGCGTGGAACTCGTCGATCAACCAGTTCCCCGAGCTCCGCAGCTTCGTGCTCGTCGGAGCGCTCCTGTCGATCATCCCCCTGATCGTCACCTTCCTCCTGCTCCAGCGGTACTGGCGCACCGGCCTCGGCACGGGCGCCTTGAAGTAGGACCGCGTCCCGACAGCGGGACGCCACCCATCCAGCACCATCCCCACCCCGCACCACCACACCGAGAAAAGGAACACCATGCGTCACACGAAACGAGCGGTCGCCGCAGCCCTGCTCACCACCGTCGCGATCGCGATGGTCGGATGCTCCGCCGGAGGGAGCGGCAGCGACGCCGCCTCCTGCGAGCCGGCGGACGGCGACGTCAACCTCACCTTCACCTCCTGGATCCCCGGCATCGAGGACGCCGTGGCGATCTGGAACGCGGACAACCCCGACATCCAGGTCGAGGTGCAGACGGGCCCCTCCGGCAACGCCGGCACCTACCAGAACTTCTTCAACCAGCTCGAGGCCGGCAACGCACCCGACCTCGGCCAGATCGAATACGACGCCCTGCCGAACTTCCGCGTGCAGGACGGCCTCGAGAACCTCGCCGCGTGCGAGGACATCGTCGCCGCCGAGGACCAGTTCCTGCCGTGGACCTGGAGCCAGGCGAGCCTCGGCACCGACGACGAGCTCTACGGCGTGCCGCAGGATCAGGGCCCCATGGGTCTCTTCTACCGCAGCGACCTGTTCGAGCAGAACGGCATCGCCGTTCCCACCACGTGGGAGGAGTACAAGGCGGCGGCCGAGCAGATCCGCGCGCTCGGCGGATACATCACCAACTTCTCGCAGACCGACATCAACCAGTTCGCCGGATTCGTGTGGCAGGCAGGCGGGCAGTGGTTCCAGAACGACGGCGACGAGTGGACGGTCGACCTGACGAGCCAGGAGTCGACGAAGGTCGCCGAGTACTGGCAGGACCTCATGGCGAACGACCTCGTCTCGACCTACCCCGCTTGGACCGACGAGTGGAACAACGCGTACAACTCCGGTGAGGTCTGGACCTGGAACTCCGCCGTGTGGGGGGCCAACTCGATCCTGAGCGGCGCACCCGACACGGCCGGCAACTGGTCGGTCGCGCTCGCCCCGCAGTGGGAGGCCGGCGGCGAGACCGCGGGCAACTGGGGCGGTTCGTCGGTCGCGGTCTTCAAGGGCACCGAGCACCTCTACGAGGCCGCCAAGTTCGCGCTGTGGCTGAACACCTCTGAGGAGGCGCTCACCTCGCTGAACCAGACGGCCCAGATCTACCCGGCCACCACCGCCGGCCTCGAGCTTCCCGTGCTCAAGGAGGGCGTCGACTTCTACGGCGGCCAGAAGATCTACGATGTGTTCGCCGAGGCGGCCACGCAGGTGAGCCCCGACTTCACGTGGGGCCCCACCATGACGCAGACTTACGCCGACGTCTCCGACGGCTTCAAGGCCGCCGCGAGCGGTGACGGAACGCTCGTGGACGCACTCACCAAGGGGCAGGCCACGACCATCTCGACGCTCGAGGCCCAGTCCATCCCGGTCGCGGAGTAACCTCACCCCGTGATCCATCACCTCCGTGCCGCGGGCGTCAGCGTCGTCGTCGACGCCCGCGGCACGGGCGTGCCCGCCGTGCTGCACTGGGGTTCCGACCTCGGCGCGCTCGACGAGGCCGCCCTCAGTTCCCTCGCCGTCGCCACGGTGCCCTCGGTGGCGCCCTCCTCCATCGACGAGCCCCTCCGGCTGAGCCTGCTGCCCACCTTCGGCGAGGGCTGGAGCGGCCGCCCCGGACTCCAGGTGTTCCGGGATGCCGCAGGGGCCGACGGTCCCGCCGCCGCCCGCGCGCTCTCAGCGCCGCGGCTGGAGCTCGCCGGTGACGTGCGCCACGACCCCGAAGCGCCGTCGACGCTCACCTGGGAGCTCGTCGACGCCGCGGCATCCGTCGCCGTCGTCACCGAGCTCGAGCTCACCGGCAGCGGCGTCCTCCGGCTGCGGCACCGCGTCGAGAACCGCGGGCGGGGGCCGCTCGGCATCGGCCGCGCGGCCGTCATCCTGCCGGTGCCGGCGCGCGCCACCGAGCTCCTCGACTTCAGCGGCCTGTGGAGCCGCGAACGCCGGCCGATCCGCCGTACCCTCGAACACGGCGTCCACAGCCGCGAGGGGCGCCATGGCCGAGGCGGCCACGACGACGCGTTCCTCCTGGCCGCCGGCACCACCGGGTTCGGATTCCGCAGCGGCGAGGTGTGGGCGACCCACGTCGCCTGGAGCGGTGACACCGATGCCTGGGCCGAGCGGTCGGCCCTCGGACCTGCAACGCTCGGCGGGGGCGAGCTCCTCACGCCCGGCGAGGTTACTGTGCCCGCTGGGGGCGCGTACACCTCGCCGTGGGTCGTCGCCGTGTACTCGAACGCCGGGCTCGACGGCATCTCCGATCGGCTGCATCCGTGGATCAGGTCGTGGTCGACGGTCCGACGGGACCGGCCGCTCGTGCTGAACACCTGGGAGGCCGTGTACTTCGACCAGTCCCTCGACCGACTGGAACCGCTCATCGACGCCGCGGCCCGCGTGGGCGTCGAGCGGTTCGTGCTCGACGACGGCTGGTTCCACGGACGGCACGACGATCGGCGCGCGCTCGGCGACTGGACCGTGGATTCCGGCAACTGGCCCGAAGGCCTCGGTCCTCTCATCGCCCGCGTGCAGGAAGCGGGCATGGAGTTCGGCCTCTGGGTCGAGCCCGAGATGGTGAACCTCGACTCCGACCTTGCACGGGCACATCCCGAGTGGGTGCTCGGCCGGCCGGGCGATTTCGCCTGGCGTCACCAGCACGTGCTCGACCTCACCGCGCCCGGCGCTGCCGACCATATCTTCGCGCGCCTCGACGACCTGCTCGCGAACAACGACATCGCCTACCTGAAGTGGGACCACAACCGCGACCTGCTCGGCGGGTCGGCGCACGCGCAGACCCTCGCGACCTACGCGCTCATCGACCGCCTTCGCACCGCGCATCCCGGCGTCGAGATCGAGTCGTGCGCCTCGGGCGGCGCGCGCATCGACCTCGGCATCCTCGAGCGCACCGAACGGGTGTGGCCGAGCGACACCAACGATCCGCTCGAGCGGCAGGGCATCCACCGGTACACGAGCCTCCTCGTGCCGCCCGAGTACCTCGGCGCCCACCTGGGAGCCGCACGAGCGCACACCACTGGGCGGCGGTCAGAGCTCTCCTTCCGGTTCGCGACCGCGCTCTTCGGCAGCGCCGGCATCGAATGGAACCTCGCCGACGCGAGCGACGCCGAGCTCGACCACATCGCGGCGTGGGCGGGCGAGTATCGCCGTCTCCGTCCCCTCCTGCACAGCGGCCGCGTCGTGAGGGCCGACCAAGACGACCCGGCCCAAGTGGTGCACGGCGTCGTCTCGGTCGACCGAACGCACGCGATCTTCTCGGTGGCGATGCTCGGCACCGCACGCGCGGCCCTGCCCCCGGCGATCCGGATGCCGGGACTCGACGCCGACCGCACCTACCTGGTGCGTCGCCTCGAGCTCGGCCCGGCGCCGCGCACGGTGCAGGACGCCGCTCCCCCGTGGTTCGAGGCGGGAACGATCGAGCTCACCGGGCGAGTGTTGGCCGAGGTCGGCGTGGCCGTGCCGCTGCTCGCACCCGAGAACGCCGTGCTCGTCGAGCTCTCGGCGGTATGAGGGCAGACGCAAAAGAATCCGACGCAGCGTGGCGCTGCGCCGGATTCGTGCCTAGCCAGTTGTCTCGAATGATGTCGAGAAACCGGAACTGACCGGGACTTCTTGGTTGCGGGGGCAGGATTTGAACCTACGACCTCTGGGTTATGAGCCCAGCGAGCTACCGAACTGCTCCACCCCGCGGCACAAGAGACAACACTAGCATGCGTCAGAAACGTCGTCCAATCGAGGGCGACTGCCACGCGGAATCCGATCGGGCGATGCTCAGATCGCCATGGCCACGAGCACCAGCGCCGGCACGAGCACCATCGGCGCCACCAGCCGCCAGTACCGGAGGTCGCCGAACAGGATGGCCAGCGCACGGATGATGGTGGCGATGCTCACGAAGATGACGAGCGTGCGCCCGACCTCGGCGAACCCGAGGTTCACGGCCACCACGCCGGCGAGCGCCCCGGTGCCCCACGCGAGGTTCGAGAAGCCGTAGGAGATGGCCCACGGACGCACGATCTCCTGGTTCTCGGGTTCGATGAGGAAGACGCCGCGCATGCTCGGGCTGCGGAAGAAGAATGCGGAGAGGATCCCGAGGAACGCGACGCCGAGCCCTTCGACGATCGCGAGGATCTGGGCGACCACGCTCATGGGCACAGTGTCCTCGCCGCCGAGGAGCAGGACAAGACCCCAGATCGGATGTCACCCGGCCGAACCGCGCATCGACGGAGTCGGCGTCAGGACGAGGGGGCCCGCGCGACCAGCTCGTACGAGAGCGGCAGCCACTGCTCGGCCGGCCAGCCGAACATGCCCTCGCCCTGCGGCACCGTCATCGGGAAGATCCGCCACGGCACCTGGAAGTGCTCGGCCAGCTCGTCGATCACCAGTCCGGCGGCGCGGACGGCGCCCACCACTTCACCGATCGGATGCATCCACTCCCACGTGCGGGCGTGCGCGATCCTCGCGTCGGGGTCGGCGTAGTCGGACGGGTCATCGAGCACGTCGGGCTCGCCTCCGCCGTAGGCGTACTGGAAGGTCGGCAGGCCGCCCGGGCCCTCGTCGCCGTCGAACACGAAGGCCGCCGGATGCCCGTCGGCGAAGTAGAGGCGGCCGCCCGGCTTCAGGAACCACGCGACGATGCGCGCCCACTCGGCGACATCCGGAAGCCACCCGATGGTGCCCCAGGTCGTGAACACGAGGTCGAACGACCCGGGCTCGGGCAGCATGTGGCGGGCGTCGTAGAGGTTCGCCTCGACGAATCGCGCGCGGTCGCCGAGCCCGAGCTCTGCGGCCATGCGTCGCGCCTCCTCGACGGCGGGACGCGAGAAGTCGAGTCCGACGACCGTCGCGCCGCGGTTCGCGAGCGAGAGCGTGTCCGAGCCGAAGTGGCACTGCAGGTGCAGCACCCGTAATCCGTCGAGGCCGTCGGGGTGCAGTCGTTCGACGCCGGCCCGGGCGATCGGGTCGAGCACGATGTCTCCGCGACGGAGCGGCTCCTGGTCGTAGAAGTCCGACGCCAGGTGCAGCGGCACGCGTTCGTCCCAGTTGGCGCGGTTGTCGTCGAGCCAATCGCCGTGGCGGAGGTCGACGACCACGTCACTGGTCCTGGGTGATCGCGAGCAACTGGGCGATGATCTCCGCGAGCTGGGCGTCGGCGGCGCCGTACGCCGCCCAATCGCCCTCGGAGAGCGCGGCCTGCTTGTTCTTCAGGGCCTGCGAGGCCTGGTTCAGGAGCGCCTGCACCTCGTCGCTCGGCTGCGGCGTCGCGGTGCTGCCGTCGGCGGGCGGCGTCGTGGGCGTCGCGTTCGGATCCACCGCGTTGTCGCCGGCCTGGGCACCGGAGTCGCCGCCGAAGAGCACGTCGAGCGCCGCGTCGAGGGTGTCCTGGAAGGCGATCTGGTCGCCGAAGGCGACGAGCACCTTCTGCAGCAGCGGGTAGCTCGTGTTGCCGGTCGACTTCACGTAGACGGGCTGCACGTAGAGCAGGCCGCCGCCCACCGGCACCGTGAGCAGGTTGCCGTTGATCACCTCGGACTGCCCCTGTTTCAGGAGGTTCAGCGATTGCGACACGGTCGGATCGCCGTTGAAGGTGTTCTGCACCTGGCCCGGACCCGGCACGTTGTCGTCCTCGGGAAGCGTCAGCAGCCTCAGCTTGCCGTAGCCGTCGGATCGCTCGCCGTCGCTCGCTCCGGCATCGGAGTCGACCGCGAGGTAGCCCCGCAGCACGTTCCGGCTCTGGTCGCCTCGCGCCTCGGGGATGAACGTCGAGTACAGGGAGTACGCGGGCTCCTCCTGCCCGGGCATCTGCATCGTCAGGTAGTACGGCGGTTGCAGCAGCGTGGAGTTCGCGCCGGCCGTCGGGTCGTTCGGCGTCGTCCACGCGTCCTCACGCGAGTAGAACGAGGACGGGTCGGTCACGTGGTACCGGCCGAGCACCGCGCGCTGCATCTTGAACATGTCGGCGGGGTACCGCACGTGGCTCATGAGCGCGCCCGACATCTCGCTCATGGGCTTGATCGAGTTCGGGAAGACCTTCTGCCACGTCTGCAGGATGGGGTCCTGGTCGTCCCACGCGTAGAGGGTCACCGAGCCGTCGTAGGCGTCGACCGTGGCCTTCACCGAGTTGCGGATGTAGTTGACCTCGTCGAAGGGCAGCGACTGCGGCAGGCCCTCGCTGTCGGCGATGGCCTCGCTCATGCTGACCTTGTTGGAGTACGGGTACTGGTCGGTGAGGGTGTAGCCGTCGACGATCCAGACGATGCGCCCGTCGACGACCGACGGATACGTGTCGGAGTCGATCGTGAGGTACGGCGCGACCTTCTTCACGCGGTCGATCGGATCCCGGTCGTAGAGGATCTGAGAGTCGTCGTTGACGGCCTCTGAGAGGAAGATCTGCTCCGACTGGAACTTCAGCGCGTACACGAGCTTCGTGAAGACGTTGTCGAGCTTCGGCCCGCCGTCGCCCTCGAAGGTGGTCTGCGTCTGCTGGTCGCTCTCGCCGCCCGCGGGGTAGTCGAGCTCGACCGGGTCGGTGCCCTCGGGCGCGCCGACGATCGAGTACGCCGGGGACTCCTCGCCGAAGTAGACGCGCGGCTCGAAGTCGCCGAGGGTGCCCGTCGACGGGATGCCCGACTGCAGGAACACCGGCTGGCCGTCGACCGAGCGCTGGTTCCCGGCGGCGGCCACCAGGCCGTAGCCGTGCGTGTAGACGACGTGCGAGTTGAACCAGGTCTCGGCGTCGCCGAGGCCCGAGAGTGCGAGGTCGCGCACCGCGACCACGGTGTCCTGCGTGGTGCCGTCGATGTCGTACCGGTCCACGTCGAGCGCGTCGGGGAACTGGTAGTACTGGCGGAACTGCTCGAGCTGCTGGAACGCCGGGCTGATCACGAGCGGGTCCATCAGTCGGATGTTCGCCGTCGTCGCGGCATCCGAGCGCAGCGCGCCGGGCTCGGCGTCGGTCTTCGCCTCGAAGGGGATCGTCTCGATGTCGGCGACACCGTAGGCCTCACGGGTGAGGTCGATGGAGCGTTCGATGTATGGCGCCTCGAGCGAGCGGGCGCTCGGGTCGACCTGGAACCGCTGGATGATCCAGGGGTAGAGGGAACCGATGATCAGGCTCGAGACCACGAGGAGCGCGACGCCCACGAGCGGCAGCCGCCAGCGGCCGATGAGCGCGGTGACGAAGAAGAGGATCGCGACGCCGACCGCCGCCGCCGCGAGGATCTGGCGACCCGGGATCACGGCGTTGACGTCGGTGTATCCCGCACCGGTGATGAGGGTGCTGTTCTCGGTGACGGTCGCGTACTGGTCGAACCAGATGCTGACGCCCTGGAGCAGCAGGTAGAGGCCGGCGGTCACCGCGATCTGGATGCGAGCCGACTTCGAGATGACGACCTCGCGGCCGCTCACGCGAATGGAGCCGTAGAGGTAGTTCGTCGCGATGACGAGGAGCAGCGAGAGCAGCACCACGGCCGACGCGAAGCCGACGATGGAGCGGTAGAACGGCAACTCGAAGACGAAGAAGCCGATGTCGAAGCCGAACTGCGGGTCGTTCGTGCCGAACGGGGTGCGGTTCAGCCAGGTGAGGGTGAGTTCCCACCGGCTGGACGTCGAGACGCCCGCGAAGATGCCGAGCACGACGGGGATGCCGTACATCGCGAGGCGGCGAAGGGGCTCGAACACCTCCTGGTAGCGGTCGAGCTGCGAATTCAGCTTCGCGTAGACGGGACGCGTGCGGTAGGCGATCTGGATGGAGGCCCAGACGGGCACCGCCATCGCGAGGAACCCGATGAGGAAGAGGACGAGGCGCGCCACCCACTCGGTCGTGAGCACGTCGACGAAGCCGAGCTGGTCGTACCAGAGCACGTCGGCGTAGAGGCCCACGAACACGAAGAACGCGATGAGGAGCAGGGCCACCACCCCGATCGTGATCGCGATCGGCGCGCGACGGCGCGGCATCCTCGGTTCGTGCGGCTGTGCAGACACTCTTCGCCTCTTGTTCGGTCGCTGTGGGATCGAGACTCCATCCTAGAGTCGCGTTCCTTTGAAACTGCTGTTCAGGCCGCGGGGCAGGAGGCGAACGCTGAGGTGTCCTCGCCGTCGCCGATCGCCTCGACCACCGAGCGCGCCTCGTCGAGGGTCTTCACGGCGAAGACTCGCATGCCGTCGGGGACATGTCCGGTGACCTCGTCGCAGTTCGAGGCCGGGGCGAGGAACCAGTCGGCGCCCGCCTCGTCGGCTCCCCAGAGCTTCTGTCTGATGCCGCCGATGGGCCCGACCTGGCCCGACGAGTCGATCGTGCCGGTGCCGGCGAAGACCTCGCCAGCCGTCATCTCACCCGGCGTGAGCTTGTCGATGATGCCCAGGGCGAACATCATGCCGGCGCTCGGGCCGCCGACGTTGTCGAGCTGCAGCACGACATCGATGGGGAACACGTAGTGCATGCGCACGCCCACGCCGAGCACCACGGTGCCGTCGCGGTCGACGGGAGTGACCTCGAGCGTCTGCTCGGCGCCGTCGCGCACCACGAGGAGGCTCGCGGGGGTGTCGGCGCCGTTCTCGCGCACGGCGGAACGGAGCTCGTCGATGGAGTTCACGGCGGTGCCGTTGACGGAGACGATGACGTCGCCCTCCTCGAGCACGCCCGCGGCGGGCGAGTCGTCGACGACGCCGGCCACGGTCACCTCGCGCGGGAAGTCGTAGCCCAGCTCGACGAGCGCGGCGGCGATCGCGTCCTGCTGGGAGTCCACCATGGCCGCCTCGTTCTGGGCGTCGCGATCGGTGTCGCTCACGCCCGGAGGGAAGATCGCCTCGACCGGCACGGCCGACCGTGTGCGGTCGAACCAGGCGGCGACGACCTCGAGCCAGTTGGGGGTCTGCCCCGGCCGGCCGCGCACGGTGACCGTGAGCAGGTTGAGCTCCCCGTCGGTGGGGAAGGTCTCGGCATCGGGGATCTCGATGAGCGGCACCTCCTCGCCGTCGTGCTCGGCGGTGCCCAGTGTGTCGAAGACGGGCCCGGGCTGCTCGATCACGTACGGAGACGGAAGCAGGGCGAAGAGGATGCCGATGGCCACGGCGACGGCGAGCGCCGTCCACCCGATGCGCTCCCGACGCGAACGGCGGCCCTGCGGGCGCGGCGACGGGTCGTCGTCGAAGAGGGCCATCCGTGGTTCCTTCCGGGCGATCGAATCGCCGAGTGCGAGCGCCGGGGCCGGCGTTGTTCGCGAAGGGCGGACACCCGGAACGCCCAGCCTAGGCCATTTCCCAGACACGCGCCCGAGGCCCGGGACTACGGTGGAAACAGACGCGACTGGAGGTGGCTCACGTGGCCGATCGGGACGACGAGCCTGGCGACAAGAACCCCGAAGACGAGTTCCGCGACATGCTGCGGGAGCTCCTCTCGGGCTCCGGCGGCATCGATCCGTCGCGGCTCGCGGGAGCCGCCGGGCTGCCGAACGACCCGGCGAGCCTCGCCGCGCTCTTCGGGCAGCTGCAGGCGGCCATGAACCAGAGCGGCGACGACATCGACTGGAGTGTCGCGGTGCGCCAGGGCGAGGAGCGCGCGGCATCCGGACAGCTGCAGATCACCGCGGAGGAGCGCGCTCGACTCGACCAGGCCCTGCAGGTCGCGTCGTTGTGGCTCGACCCGGTCGTCGACTTCTCGGCGCTCCCCGACACTCCCGAGCTGCTCACCCGGCGCGCGTGGGTCGCCGCCACCATGCCGGTCTGGTCGCAGCTGGCCGAGCCGGTCGCGCTCAGCATCTCCGACTCGCTGACGCGCGTGATGAGCGAGCAGGCGCCCGAGGAGCTCCGCTCGATGATCCAGGGTGCGAGCCGCATGATGCGGGGCATCGGCGGCGCGCTCTTCGCCATGCAGCTCGGACAGGTCGTCGGGCAGCTCGCCACCGAGGTCGTCTCGGGCGGCGACATCGGCATCCCGCTGCAGAGCGACGGCCGCGCCGTGCTCGTGCCGCAGAACGTCGCCGAGTTCGGCAACGGCCTCGACATCCCCACCGACCAGGTCGAGCTGTACCTCGCGGTGCGCGAGATCGCGCACGCCCGGCTGTTCCGCCACGCGCGCTGGCTGCGCCTGCACCTGATCAGCGCGATCACGGCCTTCGCCCGCGGCATCGACATCGACACCGACCGGCTCGAGCAGCTCGCCGAGGGCTTCGACCCTTCGAACACCGAAGAGCTCCGCGACGCCGTCGTGAACGGCGCGCTCATCCGCCCGAAGAGCGAGGCGCAGGATGCCGCGCTGGGCCGTCTCGAGACGATGCTCGCCCTCGTCGAGGGCTGGGTCGACGCGGTCACGGCCGACGCCACCGGCCGCCTGCCCCGATCCGACGCGATCGCCGAGTCGATCCGCCGTCGACGCGCCTCCGGCGGGCCGGCCGAGTCGGCGTTCGCCACGCTCGTGGGGCTCGAGCTGCGTCCGCGCCGCCTGCGCGAGGCCGCGGCCATGTGGCGCGCGGTCACCGAGGCCGTCGGCGTCGAGGGCCGTGACGCCCTCTGGTCGCACCCCGACCTGCTCCCGACGAGCGCCGACCTCGACGACCCGACCGCCCTGATCGCCCGGCTGACCGGAGTCGAGACCGCCGATTCGGCTGCCGACGACGAGTTCGACCAGGCGCTCGAGCAGCTGCTGCGCGGCGAGACGCCGGCGGCTCCCGGCGAGGACGGCGAGGACCCGAAGGCCTGAGGCCTGAGGCCTGAGGCCGGGCGTCCCTGTGGACGGATGCCGCGGCCGACCGCGCGCGTCGGGCATGCTCTCGGCATGTCACCGCGCATCGATCCGGCCCTCCCCCTCGTGTGGCGCACGCCCCTCGACCTCCAGCTCGGCGCGTCCTCGCCGCGCGTCGTGGTGCGCGGCGCGGGCGACCTCGAGACGGGGCTGATCGCAGCGCTCCGGCACGGGGCGAGCGTCGAGACGCTGTGCACGATCGGCAGCGGGCTCGGTGGCGAGCGCGACGAGGTGCTCGAGTTGGTGGCGGCACTGGAGCCGGCGTTCGAAACCGTGCCGCCGTCTACCGCACGCGCGCGAGGAGGTGCCGCGCCGGTGGTCCTGGTCGATGGCGACGACCTCGTGGCCGGCCGGCTCGCCGGCGACCTCCTGTCACTCGGCTACCGGGTGCTGCGTACCCAACCCGGCGGTGCGCTCATCGAGTGCGTCCCGGTGGCGGGTGGCACGGGCGGGAGTGAGTCCGACGGCGCCGGCGCCGCGACCGACCTGGTCGACGAGGTCGACCTCGTCGACGCGGTCGACCTCGTCGACGCGGTCGACCTCGTCGTGATCGTCGCGTCGTGGGTGGTGCAGCCGGCGCGGCACCTCCCCTGGCTCCGCCGCGACATCCCGCACCTCGCCGTCGTGTTCGACGAGACCGGGGCGCGCATCGGCCCGCTCGTGGAGCCCGGCTCCGGGCCGTGCCTCCGCTGCGTCGACCTCGACCGCCGCGATGACGACGCGGCGTGGCCGGTGATCGCGGCGCAGCTCGCCGGTCGACCGGCCGCGACGGCGACGACCCTCGCCGTCATCGAGGCGACCGCCCTGGCGGTGGGCGTCATCGACGACCGGCTCCGGTGCGGCTCGAAGGCCCTGGCGTCGACGTCGCTCCTGCTCAGCCGCGAACGAACGGCCGCGCTCCCCCGCCGGCGCCGGCACGAGCCGCATCCCGAGTGCGGGTGCCGAGCTCCTGGAGGAATCGCGACGGCTCCCGTTCGCCTCGATGCGCACCGCCGGCCCGCGCCCACGAGAGCGTCAGCCGCTTCCGTGCCCGCGTGATGCCCACGTAGAGCAGGCGGCGCTCCTCGTCGATCGCATCGAAGCCCTTCGCGTACGCGATCGGGAGCATACCCTCGGTGAGGCCGACGATGTGCACCTCGTCCCACTCGAGCCCCTTCGCCGAGTGCAGCGTCGCGAGAGTCACGGCCGACACCGTCGGCTCGTGCTGCGCCTCCGCGCGTGCCCGGAGCTCGTCGGCGAACTCGCGGAAGGTTGTTCCCACGGGGGCGTCGTCCACGAGGCGGGCGAGCGCGTTCAGCGACTCCCACCTGGCTCGGACTGCTCCCGGACCCTCGGGCGGCTGCACCGTCCAGCCCATCGAGCGCAGCACGTCGCTGACCGACTTGAACAGGGGCTCCCCCGCGATCGTGAGCGCGGCGGCGCGCAGCGCGTGAACCGCCTCGCGCACCTCGGGCCGGTCGAAGAACCGCGCCGATCCCCGCACCCTCGAGCCGACGCCGACCTCGTCGAGCGCGCGTTCGAGGATGGCCGACTGCGAGTTCACGCGCATGAGGACCGCCACGTGCTCGGGTCGCACGCCCGCGTCGATCCGGTCGCGGATGCGGGTGGCCACTCCCCTCGCCTCGGCGAGCTCGTCGGTGAACTCGAGCACGAGCGGCTCCGGCGACGTGCCGGCCGAGGACGGCGTGGACCTCGCGGCATCCGTCCGGCTCGCGGCATCCGTGGACCTCGCGGCCTCCGTCGGGCTCGCGGCATGCGTGGACCTCGCGGCATCCGTCGGCTTCGCAGCATCCGCCGCCGACCCCGCGCTCGTCGAGGCGACCGCGTGCAGCTGCAGCGCACCCGCCCGGCCGCGCATCAACCGGTTGGCGGCGTCGACGACCTCGGGCGTCGAGCGGTAGTTGCGCTCGAGCCGCACGAGCGTCGCGTCCTCGTAGCGGCGCTCGAACCCGAGCAGGTACTCGGGAGTCGCGCCGGCGAAGGTGTAGATCGTCTGGCTGGCGTCGCCGACCACGCACACGTCGCGGCGACCGCCGAGCCACAGGTCGAGGAGCTGCTGTTGCGCCGGGGAGACGTCCTGGTACTCGTCGACGACGAAGTGACGGTAGCTCTCGCGCACGTGCATCGCCACCGACGGCTCCGACTCGATCATGCCCGCGACGGCGAGCAGCACGTCCTCGAAGTCGAGCATGCGCCGCTCGTCCTTCAGCTGCTCGTAGCCGGCCACGAGCGCGAGCATCTGGTCGCCGGTGAGCGTGCCCGGTGCACCCCGGGAGGCGAGCCGCTGCTCGTACGCATCCATGCCGACGGCGCTGACCTTGCGCCACTCGATCTCGGCGGCGACGTCGCGCAGCGTCGGCACGTCGACGCGCAGGCGCAGCCGCTCGGCCGCCTCGCCGAGCACCCGCCCCTTGTAGTCCAGCACCCTGGGCGCCGAGCCGCCCACCACGAGCGGCCAGAAGTGGTTCAGCTGTGCGAGCGCGGCCGCGTGGAAGGTGCGTGCCGCCACGCCCTCGGCGCCGAGCGCCCGCAGTCGCGCGCGCAGTTCGGCGGCGGCCCGCGAGGTGAAGGTCAGCGCCATCACGCGGGCCGGGTCGTAGGCACCGGATGCCACGCCGTAGGCGATGCGGTGGGTGATCGCGCGCGTCTTCCCGGTGCCTGCGCCGGCGAGCACGCAGACCGGGCCGATGAGCGCCTCCGCCACCACCCGTTGGTCATCGTCGAGGGCGGCGAGCAGCGGGTCGGATGCCGCGTTCACGTCGTCGTCCACGGCCGCGACTCGGGCACGGGACCGCCGTACCACCGCTCGAGCAGCCAGCGGGCGATCGAGGTGCCGCCCGGCAGCGCGACCTCCTGCGCGGCGGCCGCGAGCTCGTCGCGGGAGAACCACCGCAGCGCGAGGATCTCGACCCCGTCGGGCGTCGCCGTCGACGGCGTGGAGCCGTCGGCCACCCGAGCCGTGAACCCGAGCATCAGGCTGGCCGGGAGCGGCCATGGCTGGGAGGCACCGTACTCGACGCGGTCGACGCGCAGTCCCGCCTCCTCGCCCACCTCGCGGATGACGGCGGCCTCGAGCGACTCGCCGGGCTCGACGAATCCGGCGAGGAGCGAGAACCGATTCTGCTCCCAGAGGGCGTTGGAGCCGAGCAGCACCCGGTCGTCGTCATCGGTCACGAGCACGATCACGGCGGGGTCGGTGCGCGGGAACAAGAGCTTGCCCTCGCGGTCGCACCGGCGCGCCCATCCGGCCTGCACCACGGTCGTGGTGGATCCGCATCGCGGGCAGAACGGCGCGGCCGCATGCCAGTTCGCGAGCGCGAGCGCCTCGGTGAAGAGCCCGGCGTCGCGATCGCCGAGCACCGGAGCCGCCGCCCGCAGGTTCGCCCATCGCGCCTCCTCGGGTTCGAGGTCGGCGGCGACCGCGTCGTCGAGCACGCGGAGCTCGATCGCCGTGCCCTCCGGAAGGTCGTCGCTCGCGGCGATCGACACGTCGGCCGACCCCTCATCGGCGCTCGCGACGGGCGATGAGATCGCGATGGTACGGCCGAGGTACGCCCGCAGCGTCGAGTCGGGCACCGCTGCCGGCTCGAGGAACTGCAGGCGCGGCGGGGACCCCTCGACGCGCTCGGCGAGCAGGGCCCGCCCGCGGTGCAGGACGATGACCCGCGACGCCGGGTCGGCATCGAATCGCTCGGCGAACCCGTCGACGCCGCGGGCCTCGCCGTCGCGGTCGAGGGCAGCGCGCGCGAGGGGCGGGGAAGTCGATTCGGGCACTGGCCACCTCTCTGCGCTTCAGGGCGGAGTCGGCGGGAAGGCGTGGCGGTCGCCCGGGAGGCGGATTCGCCTGCTTAAGCTGTGTGCCATGGCCAGACCCCCACTCACTCTAGCCGCGTTGGCCACGGCGGCGGTGCCCGGGCTCGAGGTCCGGGCAGCCAGGGCCCACACGCGTCGCAGTCACGGCGCCTACGACGCGGTCGAGCTCCATTCCGTCGACGGCCGACGCCTCGTCATCCGAGCTCCGCGTTCGCAGAACGCCGAGACCGAGCAGTCGGCGGATCTCGTCGCCATCCGCGCGATGACGGCGGGCATCCGTGCCCGCCTGCCCTTCGCCGTGCCCGATTTCGTCGGCCAGGCGCCGATCGACGGCACGCGCGCCATCGTCACCGAGTTCCTCCCCGGTGCCGTGCGCACCGCGGACGAACTCACCGAGCTGCCCGGGCTCGCCTTCTCGGTCGGCTCAGCCGTCGCGGCCGTGCACAGCCTGCCGAGCGGCTTCGTCGGCGACGCGGGCCTGCCTCGCGAGTCTGCCGACGAGTCGCGTGACGGCGTGATCGACCTCATCGGCCGCGCCGCCGACACCGGACACCTTCCCGCCGCCATCCTGCGTCGCTGGGAGCAGGCCACGGACGACGATGCCCTCTGGCGTTTCCGCCCGACGGTCGTCAACGGCGCGCTCTCGGCCGACTCGTTCCTCGTCGAGGGCGACACCGTGACCGCGGTGGTCGGCTGGTCCTCGCTCGCCGTGGGAGACCCCGCGCGCGACCTGCACTGGCTGCTCACGTCGCGCGGCGCCTCCGCGGAGGCCGCGCTCGACGCGTACATCACCGGGCGCAACGGCGGCGCCGACGCGCACCTGCCGCAGCGGGCGCTGCTGTACGGCGAGCTCGAGCTCGCACGCTGGCTGCTGCACGGCGTGGAGCAGCGCGACGACGCGATCGTCGCCGACGCCGTGTCACTGCTCGACGGGCTGGCGGCCAGCGTGCATGACCGGTCGAGCGAACCGCTCTCGCCCGAGACCGGTCCGATCCTCACGGTCGGCGACGTCGAGCGGCTGCTCGACGACACGCCTCGGGATCACGCTTCTCGCGAGGGCGCGGCGACGATGCTCACCGACAGTTACGACTTCTCGGAGCTCGAACGCCGCGAGGCCGGCGAGCGCGAGCCGATCTCGATGGATACCACCGCCCCCATCCCCCTCGACCTCAGCGACTGGGGCGACGCGACCCCGTCATCGGGTGCGCAGGATCAGCCGGCGACCGGCACCGACGGGACCGGCGCGGTGACCGACGCCCATGCCCGCCGCAACGCCGCCTCGTCGTAGAGCCGCTCGGGCCGGATGACCCGGTCGTCCTCGACGAAGTAGAACACCGCGTCGACGGCGTCGGGGTCGATGCCGGCCCACTTCGCATAGGCGAGCCGGTAGAGCGCGAGCTGGGTCTGCTTGAGCTCGAGGTCGTGCGCGTCCTTCGGCGCCTTGCCGGTCTTCCAGTCGACGACCTGGTGCCGGATGCCGCGTGCGGCGAGTTCCCCGCCCTCGGGCACCTCGTAGACCGCGTCGAGCTTGCAGACGAACACGTGCTCCTCGATGGGCAGGTGCAGCTCGAGCTCCACGGCGATGGGCTTGCGGTGACCCCACTCGGACGCCTCGAAGGTCGCCTGCAGCGTGCGCAGCCGTTCGTCGGTGGCATCCGGGATCACACCGTCGGAGGTCTCTGCAGGCGCGTCGGCCACATCGAACCACGCATTGTCGACGGCGGCAGCCTCGCCCTCGCCCGTCGAGCGGTGCTCGACCCAGGCGTGGAACAGCGTGCCGAGGCGGGTGGCCCGGAAGGGCCGCTGCGGCATCGGCCGGCGAAGCTGCTCGGCGACGGCGGCGGGGTCGTCGACGTAGTCCTTGAACCGTGAGGCCGGTACGCGGGCCGGGATCGACGGCGCGGCCGGGCCCTCGATGCGGCGCCGTCGGTCCTCGAGGAGCAGCCGCAGCTCCTCGGTGAGCCGCGGGCCGATGCCGCTGCCGCTCGGTTGGCCTGCGGCCGCCCGCACGGCGTCGGCCGCGGCGTGCACGGCGTCGTGGCGGGAGCCGAGCGGGTCGAGCGGCCACCGCTGGCGAACGGTGTCGCCGCCCCGCGGGTTCTCGTCGTCGGCGGGGGCGACGGGAAGGGCGCCGACCTCGAGGATGCCGGCGCGCACGAGCTCGTGCAGGAACACGCTCGGCTTGCGGGGCGACTTCTGCGAGGCCCACCAGGAGCCCGTGAGCAGGAGTTCCGACCGGGTGCGCGTGAGCGCCACGTAGGCCAGGCGCCGCTCCTCGTCGGCGTGCCGCTGCCGGTTCTCGTCGGCGAAGCCGCGCACCGCCTCGTCGAACTCCGCCTGGCTCTGCACTCCCCTCCACTGGAGTTCGGGGAGCTCGGCGCGATCGCCCTTGAAGTCGTTCGGCAGTTCGCCGAAGGCCAGCCAGCCCTTCGTGGTGCGGGGTTTCGACGGCAGCTCCTCGTCGACCATGCGCGGGATCGCCACGACATCCCATTCGAGGCCCTTCGACCCGTGGATCGACAGCACCTGCACCGCACCGGGCTCGGGCTCGTCCTGGCGGGGTGCGAGTCGGTCGCGCTGCTCCGCCTCGGTGAGCCATCCGAGGAACGCGCCGAGCGTGGGGTGCTCGGCGACGTCGGCGAATCCCGCGAGCAGCTCGTCGAACGCCTCGAGGCTCGGCGCGCCGAGTGGCTGCTCCGCGTTCGCGGCGACCTCGATGTCGAGGAGCAGCTCCTGCTGCACGAGATGGACGAAGTCGACCAGTCCGAGGCCGGCGCGACGTCGCAGCGCCTGCAGCTGCGCGCCGGCTCGACGCATGCGGCCGAGCCCGGTCTCGCTGAATGCCCGCAGCGCCGAGTGGCTGTCGGGGGCGGTCAGGAGGAAGTCGAGCGCGTCGACGATCGACGGGGACTCGTCGGCGGCGATGGACGCCCGGAGCCCCTGTCGGACCCCGTCGTCGAGGCGGTGGCTGCCGAGATCGCGGTCGGCAAGCCACCTGGCGAGCCCGTTGAGCGCCGCGAGGTCGGCCGGGCCGATGCGCCACCGTGCCCCACCGAGGACGCGGACGAGCTCGGAGCCCGCGGTCGGGTCGTGCAGCACGCGGAGGACGCATACGAGGTCGGCGATGACCGGTTGGTCGAGCAGGCCCGCGATGCCGAGCACGTGCGTCGGGACGCCGTGGTTTCGGAGGGCCGTGGTGAAGACGCCGACGTTCGCGAAGGTGCGGCACAGCAGGGCGCCACTCCGGGCTGCCCCTGTGCCGGGCCGGCCCAGCCGGGCCGCGAACCACTGCGCGACCAGGTCGGCCTCGTCCTCGATGGTCTCGGCCCACCGCACGCCGACCTCGCCGGGCCCCGCGAACGGCGACGGCGCCAGCGGCGCCTTCGGGATTCCGGCGTCGAGCGGCTCGATGAGCGCGTTCGCCGCGTCGAGCACGATGCCGGGGTTGCGCCAGCTCGTGGAGAGGTCGAAGACGCCCGCCTCCGACTCGGGCGCGAAGTCGTTCGAGAACCTGGCGAGGTTCGCGGCGCTGGCGCCGCGCCAGCCGTAGATCGACTGGTCGGGGTCGCCGACGGCCATCACGGAGTGACCGCCGAAGAGGGTCGCGAGGAGCCGTGTCTGCACCACGCTGGTGTCCTGGTACTCGTCGAGCAGCACGGTGCGCGCACGTTCGCGATGCGCGGCGACGACCTCGGGGTTGCGCTCGCAGATCGCCAGCGCGAGGGCGACCTGGTCGGAGAACTCGACGTAGCCGCGCTCCCGCTTCGCCGCCGAGTAGGCGTCGGCCAGGTCGAGCAGCGGCGGAAGCGCTCCGACGACCCCGAGCGCGCTCGTGAACGTCTCGAAGTCGGTGCGCTTGCGCGGAGCCTCGATGGGGAGGCCGTCCATCGCGAGGAAGTCGCGGGCGAATGCCTGCACGTCTCGGCTGTCGACGACGTTCTCGGCGAGCGCGCGGCTGAGCGACAGCACCGCGCCGGTGACCCGGTCGAGGGAGGCGTCGACCTCCACGAGGCGCGGATCGGTCGACCCGCTGACGACCGACCTCGCGAGCAGCCACGCGGACGCCTCACCGAGCACCGCCGCGTCGGGCTCCCGCCCGATGAGCATCGCGTGCTCACGGTAGATCGAGCTGGCGAAGGCGTTGTACGTGCCGACCGCAGCCGACTCGAGGGGGTCGAGCTCCACCTCGGCGATGCCCTCGCGCACGAGCTGGCCGACGCGCTCGCGGATGCGTTCGGCCAGCTCGCCGGCGGCCTTCCGCGTGAACGTGAGGCCGAGCACCTCCGGCACGGCGACGAACCCGTTGGCCAGCAGCCACACGACCCGGTTGGCCATCGTCTCGGTCTTGCCGCTGCCGGCGCCGGCCACGACGATGCTCGCCCCGTGCGGCGATGCCTCGATCACCGACCGCTGCTCCGCCGTCGGGGGGTGCAACCCGAGCCGGACGGCGATCTCCTCGGCACCGATGCGCCCGCTCACGCCGACACCGCCGGCACGAGGTGGACCCGGTAGAGCCAGGCGCCGAATCGGGAGCGGAAGCCCAGCTCGCCGGGACCCTCGAATTCGCTGCCGGCCATCGTGCGCGCGACGGCGGCGAGCCGGTCGCGGAAGGCGGCGTCATCGTCGTCGTCGAACGGCTGCTGGGCCCGTTCGGTGAAGGCCATGCCGCGCACGGGCTTGGCGAGGTACACCAGCTTCGCGCCGCCGGCGCGCCCTGCGTCGGGAACGGCGCCTGCCCGTGCGGCGAGCTGATAGGCGGCCAGCTGCGGATGCTTCGCCGTCTGCTCCGCCGTGGGCGGGGTGCGTCCGGTCTTGAGGTCGACGATGACCGTGGTGCCGTCCGGTGAGGCCTCGACGCGGTCGATCGTGCCCGTGATGCGCACCCGGTCGACGACGAGGGTGAACCGGCCCTCGGCACCGAGCAGCACCTTGCCGTCGTCGGCGAAGGCGGTGAGGTAGTCGGCGGCCCCCTCGGCCATGCGTCGCGCTCCCCGCCGCTCGCGTTCGGCGACCCATCCGGCTTCGAAGCGGAGCTCCCGCCAGCGTTCCTCGACCGCGGCCCACAGCGTCTCGATGCTGGTGTCGCCGTCGGCGCGCGCGCCAGCCTCCTCGACGACGGCGTGCACCAGGGTGCCGATCGACGCGGCGAGCCCCGAGGGCGGCGATGCGACGTGATCGATGAACCAGCCGAGCGGCGACTCCTCGGCACGGTCGATCTGCGACGGCGACACGGGCACCACGGCCTCGGGATCCGCGTCGAGGTCGACGAGCGGGGCCGTCGTCGACGGTGCCGCCAGGCCGTACCAGTCGTCGGGGTGCGCGCCCGGCACGCCCTGCTCCGCGAGGAGCGCCAGGGCGGCGGCGGCCTCGAGGTCGCGCGTCGCGGACGCCTCGCGCCGCAACGCGCCCACGAGGCCGCGGAGGTGCAGCGGTCGTCGTCGGGGTCGCACCCGCTCGGGGGCGTAGGCCATCAGCATCGAGGGTTGCTCGTCGTCGTTGGAGGTGCAGCTGAGCACGAGCTGTCGCCGGGCGCGCGACGCGGCGAGCGCGAACAGCCGCAGCTCGTCGCCCCGCACCGAGACCCTCGCCTCGGACACCGACTCGGGGGCCGGCAGCGGCGCCCCGGCGCGGGCGGCCTGCACCACGCGTGGCAGGAGTCCGGCGTGCAGCAGCGTGCCCCGCGGCCGGAGGTTGGGCCAGACGCCGTCCTGGAGGCCGGCGACCACCACGACGTCGAACTCCCGGCCGATGAGCGCCGGCGGCGTGGTGACCAGCACCGTCTCGGCGGTTCGCCGGGGCGCCAGCGAGTCTTCGGGCAGCTCGCTCGCGAGCACCTCGTCGACGAACCGCACGGCGGGAGCGCCGGGTTCGCGCTCGACGTAGCGGGTCGCGGCGGCGAAGAGCGCCACGGCGGCATCGAGGGCGCGGTTGGCCTCTTCGGCGAGCACGCCGGTGCCGCGCGCCTGCGCGCCCCATTCGGTGGCGAGCCCGCTGCCCTCCCAAAGCGACCAGAGCACCTCTTCGATCGTGCCGCCCGACGCGGCCACGCCTGCCGCGGCATCGAGGAGCTTCGCGAGGCGCGCGGCGCGCCGGGCGGGCGCTGCGTCGACGGTCTCGAAGCCGCCGGGGGCGCCGAGCGCCTCGACCAGCAGTTCGTCGCCCGAGCGGTTGCCCCCCGCTGCGAGCTCCTCGTGTCGCAGGGCCAGCCGCAGTCGCCGGAGCCCGACCCCGTCGAGCCGGCCGAGGGGACCGGTGAGCAGCTCGACCGCCAGGGCCGACGTGAGCGATTCACGACCCAGCACGAGGGACGCCGCGGCGAGCAGGGCCGCAGCGGCCGGCGCGTCGCGCAGGGCGGTGCGCGCGGCGTCGCCCGCGGTCGGAACGTCGGCGAGCGCGAGGCCGCGCTCGAACGCGGGCACTTCGGCACCCGACCGCAGCACGACCGCCATCGACGACCAGGGCACGCCGCCCAGCAGGTGGCGTTCGCGCAGGAGGCCGGCCACCGCCTGGCATTCCGCGGCGTGCGATGCGGCCTCGATGCCGAGGACCGGCGCGAGCGGGTCGGGGTCGAGCGGCAGCTCGTCGACGTCGCCGAGCGCCGCGAGTCGCGCCTGCCGGTGCCTGCCGCCGAGCGCGGTGCCGATGTGCGCCGTCACGGCGTGGACCACCTCGCGGATCTCGACGCGCCCCCGGTGGATCTCGTCGAGGTCGATCCGCCGCACGGACGCGCCTCCGAGCACCGACCCGAGGGACCCGAGCAGCTCGGGCCGACCACCCCGGAACCCGTTGCTGGCCACGTCGGGATCGCCGACCGCCACCACCGCGACGCCGCGCGCCGCGAACGCCCCGAGGAGCGCGGCCGTCGCCTCGGTGGCCTCCTGCGCGTCGTCGACGATGAGCAGCCGCAGGCCGGCCAGCGTGCCGAGGGCGGCGGATGCCGCGGGGTCGACCGTGCTGCGCCGCACCACCGCCGCGGCGAACGCGCCGAGCTCGGCCGAGTCGAACTGTGTGGGCCGGAGCTGCTCCTTCACCTCGGCGTACTCGGTGAGGAACTCGCCCGCGGAAAGCCACTCGGGACGCATGGCGAGCCGCCCGAGCCGCGACAGCGCCTCGCCGTCGACGCCGTGCTCGACGGCGCGCATCATGAGGTCGCGCAGCTCGGACCGGAACCCGCGCAGCCCGCGCACCTCGGGGGTGAGCGGGTCGGGCCACTCGGGCCCGAAGCCGTCGTCGACGCCGCCCTCGAGCAGCTCCCCGACGATCTGGTCGTGCTCGGCGCCCGTGAGCAGGGTGACGGGCTGCCCGGTGTAGGCGCGCACGAGCTGGAACGCCAGCGAGTTCGCCGTGCGCGCGACCGGACCCCGCGTGGTGACGCCGAGGCGCACCGCGACCTCGTCGCGCAACGCCGTGGCCGACGCGCGCGTCGCGCAGAGCACGAGCACCTCGTCGGTGCCGTAGCCGAGCCGCTGCACCCGGTCGGCGACGAGGTCGACGACGAGCCTCGTCTTGCCGCTGCCCGGGGCTCCGAAGACCGCCGCGTGCTCGCCGTCGACGAGGGTCGCGACGGGGTGCAGGAGGGTCGCGGTGCCGGGCATGCCTGAACGGTAACGCGTTCCGCCGACAGTGAACGCGACCGGCCCGGCGCGGCCCGTGTCATAGTGTGTGAGCACAAGCAGAAAGGCGCATCGTGGACGTTCGCATCGGCATCCAGAACTCCCCCCGTGAGATCAGCTTCGAGACCTCGCAGTCGGCGGCGGAGGTGGAGCAGGCCGTCGCGGCGGCCCTCGCCGGGCAGTCCGCGCTCCTGAAGCTCTCCGACAAGAAGGGCGCCGTCTACGTGGTGCCCGCTGCCGCACTCGCCTATGTCGAGATCGGCTCGGAGGAGTCGCGCCACGTCGGGTTCGTGGCCTGACGTGGAGCTGCTCTTCGCGGTGCTCGGCGGCGCGATCCTCGGGCTCGCCGCGCGCTACGCGCTGCCCCGTCGGCACACGTACGGCAGCGCCCTCGCGCCGGCCGTCGGCGCCGGAGTGGCGGCGGTCGTATGGGTCGCCCTGACCTGGCTCGGCTGGGCATGGGACGGCGGCTGGATCTGGGTCGCCACCCTCGTCGTCGCCGGCCTCGCCTCCGTGGCAGCCGTCTGGCTCATCGGCCCGCGCCGTGAGCGGCAGGACGCCGAGCTGTTCGAGCGGCTCGCCCGCCCGGGTGCGGGCAGCCGCACCGCCTGACGCTGGGCCGTTGACCTGACGCCGGGCCCCAGACGGCACCGGATGCCGCGACGGCACCGACGCCCGACGCTCAGGCCGTGAGGCCCAACGCGTCCATGCGCCGTGTGTGATCGGCGATGAGCTCGGTGAAGACCGGCTCGACCTTCTCGGCTCGGGTGGTGCTCGGCGCCTCCGACGCACGCAGCGCCGACCGAGCGATCAGCAGGGTGTCGCCGACGAGGCTGCGCCCCCAGAGCGCGAGCCGATCGGCCAGCTGGGAGTCGGCGGCGATGGCGTCGCGCAGCTCGGACTCGAGCACGACCGAGGCGCCCTCCTCGTCGAGGATCGCCCGCACGCGCGCCCCGAGCTCGGCGGGCAGCCCGCCTGCGAGGCGCGAGAAGTAGCCGTCGAGCATGCCCGCGGTGACATGGATGCCGAGCAGGAGCTCGTACCAGTCGGCACCGGAGCTGATCTGCTGGAAGCGATCGGTCGCCGGTGCGAAGGGCGCCATCACGTCGTCGGGCTCCACGCCGAGGCGGCGGATCTCGGCGATGAGCGCGTGGTGCTTGCGCAGGGCGACACCCGCCGCGGCGCTCAGCCCCTCCTTCGCGGGGAGCGTGGGCGCGGTCGCGACGGCTCGCGCGAGGTTCTCGAAGAACTCGAGCTGGATGTAGGCGGCCTGGCCGAGGAAGGGCACCGGCTCGGGCACCAGCTCGGTGAAGTCGACCTTCGCCAGCTCGGTCGGCGTGACGCGGGGACGCAGTCGCGGCGCCTCGGGCCGGAGCCCCCGCCGATTCGTCCTGAACACCACGCGACACAGCCTATCCGAGGCTCTCAGGCACTCTCGGATAGGCTGGGGGTGCACACGGGCGATGGACCCGTGGCCGTGCGCCTCAGGTCGAAGCAGGGCGCACCTCGTTTCCCGCAAGACCGACAGGCAGAATATTGACCACTTTCAGTGACCTCGGCGTCGCGTCCGACATCGTCGACGCCCTCGCCGGGAAGGGCATCATCGATGCCTTCCCCATCCAGGAACAGACCATCCCCCTCGCCCTCGCGGGCCAGGACATCATCGGCCAGGCGAAGACCGGCACGGGCAAGACCTTCGGGTTCGGCCTGCCGATCATCCAGCGCCTCGGAGACGACCCCGAGGGCGGCGTGAAGGCGCTCGTCGTCGTGCCCACGCGCGAGCTGTGCGTGCAGGTGACCGAGGACCTCGAGCTCGCGACCTCGAACCGCCCGACCAAGATCGTCTCGATCTACGGCGGCAAGGCGTACGAGGGCCAGATCGAGCAGCTCAAGGCCGGCGCGCAGATCGTCGTCGGCACCCCCGGTCGACTCCTCGACCTCGCGTCGCAGCGTCTCCTCTCGTTGAAGAACGTGCAGGAGATGGTGCTCGACGAGGCCGACAAGATGCTCGACCTCGGCTTCCTCGCCGACATCGAGAAGCTCATGGCCCAGACGCCGGCCACCCGTCACACGATGCTCTTCTCGGCCACGATGCCCGGGCCGATCGTCGCGCTCGCACGCCGCTTCATGCTGCGTCCGATCCACATCCGCGCGACCGACCCCGACGAGGGGCTCACGCAGGCGAACATCAAGCACCTCGTCTACCGGGCGCACTCGCTCGACAAGGACGAGGTCATCTCGCGCATCCTCCAGGCCGACGGCCGCGGCAAGACCGTGATCTTCACCCGCACGAAGCGTGCGGCGGCCAAGCTCGTCGAGGAGCTCAACGACCGCGGCTTCAACGCGGCGGCCGTGCACGGCGACCTCAACCAGGACCAGCGCGAGCGCGCCATGGCCGCCTTCAAGGCCGGCAAGAAGGACGTGCTGATCGCCACGGATGTCGCGGCCCGCGGCATCGACGTCGACGACGTGACCCACGTGATCAACCACACGATCCCCGACGACGACAAGGCGTACCTGCACCGCGTCGGCCGCACGGGCCGCGCGGGCAAGACGGGCATCGCCGTGACGTTCGTCGACTGGGACGACCTGCACAAGTGGGCGCTCATCAACCGCGCCCTCGAGTTCGGGCAGCCCGAGCCGACCGAGACGTACTCGTCGAGCCCGCACCTGTACAGCGACCTCGACATCCCGGCGGGCACGAAGGGCCGCTTGAAGCCGGCCGCCACCGTCGCGCCGACGCGGTCGAGCACCGCCGGTCGCAGCGAGGGCCGCGCCGAGGCCGACGCCGAGCGGGCTCCCCGCTCGCGGTCGCGGCGACGCACGCGCAACGGCCAGCCCTCCGG